>CAIKAF010000019.1 GCA_903825395.1 uncultured Flavobacteriales bacterium | reverse complement strand
GCGGCTGATTTGCCCGCTTCGTACTCTTTTAACGCATGTACAATCTGCGTTTCTGTGAATTTCGATTTTTTCATGATTTGAACAGTGTTTAAAGTTAGAAAATCTAATTTTAACCTGTCCTATTTTTGGGGGTGGTTACACAACCTTGTTCAATCCCTCCCGCAAACCACCTCAGCACTTTGACCTACTTATAAAAAAGAAAGGCAACCATTTGGGCTGCCTTTCAATAAATTGGGTTGGGTTCTAAAAATTATCAGCCCTCCACATTTCCCTTTTTAACCCGAGAAACGTGTTGCTTATATCGCGTATTGAACTTATCAACACGACCTGCGGTGTCAATCAGTTTCATTTTACCCGTGAAGAAAGGGTGAGAAGTATTTGAAATCTCGACCTTAAACAATGGATATTCATTTCCATCTTCCCAGGTTACAGTTTCTTTTGTTGGAACACAAGAACGCGTAATAAACGAAAAATCGTTTGAAACGTCTTTAAAAACAACCAATCGATACTCTTGTGGGTGTATTCCCTCTTTCATAATACAAACTTTTCGCTGCAAAGATATAGCTATATATGGAATAAACCAAAGATTTATACACCTTGTTTCAGTTCCATTTTAAACTCTGTTGCCAATGCCCTTCGAATCCAAGGCAATGAAGTACTTAAAATCGGTCTGGCTCTAAACTCCTCAACCGTATTGGAATACAAATTGAGTACGCCTAAAACGGTCCCTCTATCCTTAGGCAAAAGAGCCGGCTCTGCAACCGATACACCCTCAGAAAAAACGAAAGCCATCCGATTTCTCTGCCGCAAATTCAGGCTAAAGTCCTGCTCCAGCTTCCCAATAAAACCCGAAACTTTATCCAAAGCGCAACCTGAGGGCTGCGTTCCTGGAAAAACAGCCAAAATCAAAATGCAGGGATGCACCAATTCCATGGATGCCTGAAGTGGAGCTCCATGGGCAGACCACCCTTGCAAAAACTCCTTTGCCGCCTCTGCAATTTTCTCAGCCCTTTCTCCAATGAGCTCTTGATCTGCAGTATAAAACCACAATCGAGTCGATTCAGGCCATGAAGCAGGTAAGAAATCAGTGTAATCCATGCCCAATGACTTCAGCAATATCCATAACCTTCACCTCCATTTCCTTATTATGGTGTTTAACACCATCGCTCATCATAGTATGGCAAAACGGACAGCCCACCGCGATAATTTCAGCTCCCGTTTCCAAAGCCTGTTCTGCCCGCACATGATTCACCTCGGCTACGCCCTTTTCAGCTTCCTTAAACATTTGAGCTCCTCCGGCCCCACAACACAATCCATGGGCTCTGCTCTTTTTCATTTCGGCCAAATCGGCATCCAAAGCCTCCAGTACCTGTCTGGGAGCCTCATAAATCCCATTGGCCCTTCCCAAATAGCAGGAATCATGAAAGGTGATTTTTTTACCTTTAAATGCACCGCCGCGAACGCTTAGCTTTCCTGAATCCAACAATTCCTGAATCAGACTGGCATGGTGAATGACTTCATAATGACCTCCCAAATCAGGGTATTCATTTTTAATGGTATTGAAACAATGGGGGCATCCCGTTACCAATTTCTTAACCCCATATCCATTCAACACTTGAATGTTTTGAAAGGCCATCATTTGAAAAAGAAATTCGTTCCCAGCCCGCTTTGCTGGATCACCGGTACAGGCTTCTTCTTCGCCTAAAATAGCGAAATGTATTCCGGCATGTTGCAGGATTCGAGCTATTTGTTGCGTTACTCGTTTTGCTCGGTCATCAAAACTGCCTGCACAGCCAACCCAAAAAACAACTTCAGGCACTTTGCCTTCTGCTGCCAATTCTGCTAAACTGGGAATAGGGTTTAATTGCGTTTCCACGGTGCTAAATTTTAATGAGAAGTTTGACGCCAATTCCCACGGTCAGAAGGAGAAAATGGCCAAGGCGCTGCATTGTTTTCTACGTTGTTAAACATAGCCGTCAAGGAGCCCGGCGCCTTGCTTTGCTCCAGAACCAATTCCCGCCTTAAATCCATAATAATACTCAAAGGGTCAATATTAACCGGACATGCTTGAGTGCAGGCATTGCAAGTGGTACAGGCCCACAATTCTTCCTCGGTAATGAAATCGCCCAGCAGTGATTTTCCATCAGAATACTCTTTACCGTGTGCATCGATATTCCTACCCACTTCTTCCAGCCGGTCACGAGTGTCCATCATGATTTTCCTCGGCGAAAGCAATTTCCCCGTTTGATGTGCCGGACATTCACTGCTGCACCGCCCACATTCCGTACATGAATAGGCATCCAGCAATTGTTTCCAGCTTAGGTCTTGGACATCCTTTGCTCCAAATTTAACGGGTAGTTCCGATTCTGCGGGTGCGGCTTGAACTTCAGCCTCTGGGTTCATCATCAATTCCACTTCACGCTTAACGGCTTGGTGATTGGCGAATTTGCCTTTGGGCTCTAAATTGCTATACCAAACATTTGGAAAAGCCAATACAATATGAAAATGCTTTGAGAAAGGCAGATAGTTCAAAAAACCAAGAATTCCTGCCGCATGAAACCACCAAGCCAGCCGCTCAATCCAATGAAGTGTTTCTGCACTTACGCCAGAAAATAAGGGGCTAATCAATGAACTCACCAAAAAAGGAGCAACTTCAGCACCCGGCATGGCTCCTTCTGCTGCATTCATCAACAGTAGCGCGGTCATCAAAACCAATTCAATCCCTAAAATCAATAGGGCGTCTGTATTGGCCCATCCTTTTAATTGGGATGAAGATAAGCGAGGGGGTGAGCCGGAAATCCTTCGTGCTAAAAAAACAATGCAAGCCAGCATAACCAACACCGCCAAAATCTCAAAAAAGCCTATGGCTATTGCATAAAAACCACCCAAATAAACAGCAAACAACCTATGAGATCCCGTAATGCCATCCAGCACAATTTCCAGGACCTCAATATTGATTAAAACAAACCCAACATAAATTAGAATATGGAAAAAACCGGCCACCGGACGCACCACCATCTTAGATTGACCTAAGGCAACCCTGGCCATTGTTTTCCAGCGCTCAGGCTTTCTATCGTTGATTTGCAGTGGCCGACCTAAAAAGATATTTCGGCGAATTTTCCCAATGCTTCTTACAAAAAAGCCAACCCCTATGGTCAGCATGAGAATAAAAAGGACCTGTTCTACCATAACCTTATTCAGAAGACTCCAATTATTTAATGGATTTATCCTTGTTTTTGTTGATGTGAATCAGAGAAAAATGCAAAAACCGCTCAGGATGCTCGTTGATTTCCGTCATCAACTGCTGCAAACTCATCGCTGTGGAATCCAATCTTTGATGCATGGCATCGCTTTTAACCAATTGCCCAAGGGTACCCTCGCCTTGATTGATTCCTTCCAGCAACTTTTTCACCTCAGCCATGGCCTGCTGGGTTGTGGCTACTGTTTTAGCCAATTCAACTGAGGCTAAGGTATCTGAAAAGCGATTTAAATTACCGATCATGCTATCCAGCTGACGTTCGTTTCTGGCCAATGTGGCCATGATCTTCTCTGCATTTCCAAGAATACTGCTCACCTTTCCGTTATTGGTTCTAACCAAATTATCTACATCCGTAATTAAACGATTCAGATTATCTACCGTAGCAGGTAAGGAGGACTTCATCGGCACCAAAACAGAATCCAAATCAATCAGCACCGAATTCATATTTTTCTGCAAGGGCTCAACGATATTCATCATTGTTGCTTCAATGCCCAAACTGACTCCTGCACGCAAGGTATCTCCATCCGCTACTTCCTGTCCTGATTTTCCAAGCTTTATGTCAATAACGTTTGCCGCAATTAGGCCGGGCGATGAAATAATGGCCTCACTTTCCTTGTCCAGAAATAAATCATCTTCTGTAATTTGAAGTTCAACCAAAACTGTTCCTTCTACGGCATCCATTAACCTCGTATCTGAAACAATTCCAATTTTGTACCCGTTCACCACAACAGGGGTAGATGGCTCAATATACCCCGCATGAGGAAACACAACATACAAGGTTCGCCCCGGCTTAAAAATGTCCTGACCTTTTAAGAAGTAGAACCCCCAGATTGTAAGCGCTAAGGTAGCGGCGGCAAATAGGGCGACTTTTATTTCTCTGCTAATTTTCAAATGCATTGCTGTGTTTCAGTACAAACTTACTTCTTTTTTTTTAGGGATTCCCTTACGGCATCAAGGCTTGTTTTAACCCCAGCTACCACCCCAACCAAAAAAGCATCTGAGTATCCTTTTGCCTTTAATTCATTCAGCCTTGCCTTGGCTTCATTTTCTTCCATAAATCGCCCGCTTAAAAAGGCAAACCATCCATCCGACCTGGGAATACAATGCACCTGATTTATGGATGAAAAACGAGCGTCGGAATCTGAGAATTTTGTTTTAGCGGAAAAGAATTGAACTGAAAAATAAGCACTCTCAGCTTCTTGTTCTGATTCAGGCTTGGTAACAGCATCTGGTTTTATATGTTCCTGCGAGGCGTTATTGCCGTGTTTTAATAAGGGATGAGGTTTATGCAAACCTGAATATCCTTTTCCTTCGTTTGATTTTTTATAATCTGCAAAAGCCAGGAAAATCGACTCGGCCATTAATCGAACGCCTTCAGCCGAACCTAGAAAAGCCTCATCACCAGGGTGGGTGGCAAAACCGGTTTCAATCAATACTGAGGGCATGGCAGTTTTAACCAAAACCAAAAAACCGGCCTGACGGACTCCCCTATTGTGGCGCTTCGCATGGTGTTCAAAGCGATGTTGAACCAAACCGGCAAACTCAAGACTTTGATTTAAATATGCCGACTGAAACATCGAGAAAATAATGTTTCCCTCATCGCTGTTCGGGTCAAATCCCTCGTAGTTCTTCTTTACATCGGTCTCAAAACTCACCGAAGCATTCTCTCGCTTAGCTACCCGCAAGTTGTCTTCGGTTCGATGCAAACCAAGCACATAGGTTTCAGCACCATGTGCCGAAGCACTACCAGCAGAATTAACGTGGATGCAAATAAATAAATCAGCATCGGCTTCATTGGCAATTTGAGCCCGTCGGTATAATTCTACGAATTCATCCCTTTGGCGTGTGTAAACAACCTTGACATCTGGATAGTATTCATTGATTTGTTTCCCTAATGCCAATGCAACCTTTAAGCACACTTCTTTCTCATAGATAATGGAGCCATGACAACCGGGATCTTTACCCCCATGGCCTGCATCAATAACAACAGTTCGAACTCCTTGTCCCTCAACAGAAAAAGCAAGCAAATAAATTGTTAAACCAAGGAAAAAACCCTTTAATATTCGAAATTTATCCGTCTTTCGCAGGTGCATTGGCTCTAATTTATGGCAAAATTGAAACAAAAACCATGCAAATTTACCCTTCCTTTGTGCTGAAATGCAGTTTCGACACTTAATTTTATTAACGGTTTTAATAACAAGTTTGTTGGCCTGCTCAAGTAGGAAGGCGGCCCCCATTCCCAATGCTGGGCAGGTTAATAATCCTATCGTCAATTCTAGTTCGGAGCCTAATGACTCCCTATTTACAACCATTTCCAGTGACAGTTTAAATCAATCCAGTTCTCCCCCCGATACCGGAACTAAACCTCCTGAAATCAAACGAAAAGAATCAGGCTTAGATTTTCCTGTGGTGTATTCTGCAGCAGATAGCTTGGTTCTAAATCTATCTGATGAAACAATTAGCCTACACGACAGCGTGGAGCTGCAGTACGACAAAATTGACCTCAAAGCCAATTTTATTTCCATGTCTATGGGAAATAAGTTAATCCATGCCCGAGGAACTCCAGACCCATCAGGGCAATTGCAAGGCAAACCCGTTTTCACTGAAAATGGAAAAGGATTTGACGCCCTTGAGATGGATTACAATTTTGAAACAAAACGGGGCATTATTAAGGAGGCTATAACAAACGACGGAGACACATACCTTCATGGTCAAGTTGCGAAAAAAGAAGCGAACGATGTACTGTACATTAAAAATGCCCGGTTTACAACCTGTTCTGATAAGGAACACCCCCATTTTGACATTGCCACTTCCAAAGCAAAAGTGATTCCCGACGATAAAGTAGTTACCGGCCCAGCCGTTTTGAGAATCAGCGAAGTCCCTACTCCACTAGCCTTGCCTTTTGGCTTCTTTCCTAGCATGGAATTTAGATCCTCAGGCATTTTATTGCCCGAGTATGGAGAACAGGGAGCTTATGGTTTTTTTCTTCGCAATTTCGGATATTATTTCGGCCTTAATGATTTTATGGACCTTTCCATAACAGGCGATATTTTTTCCAGCCTCAGCTTTGGGGCACGCACTGAACTCCGCTACATTGAAAAGTATAAGCACTCTGGGCGGTTGGCTTTAAAGTTCAGTCAATTTCAAACTGGAGATCCCGAGATTCCCTCTGACTTTCAACAGTCCAGGGACTTTTCCGTCAACTGGTCGCACAACCAAGACCCCAAGGCTCATCCCACTTTTAATTTTAAAGCAGACGTTAATGTACAAACTTCAGGGTTCAACCGGCTAAATGCAGGGAGTGTCAATGCAATCACTCAAAACCAATTCAACTCGAACATCAGCATCACAAAGCGATTTCGAAACAGCCCAGTAAACTTAGCTGCTTCCATTCGGCATTTTCAAAATACTTCTACCAGCGCAGTTTCGTTTTCCTTTCCTGAATTGGTCTTAAATGTCTCAAGAATTACCCCCTTTAAGCGAAAAATTGCCTTAGGAAAAACAAAGTGGTATGAACAAATTGGCTTGACCTACCGCTTGCAATCTGCAAACCAATTAAACACCCTTGATTCACTACTTTTCAGGCAACCTTTAGACGAATTAAACCGGATCAATTCGGGCATGCGCCATGAAATCAATCTTAACACCAACCTAACATTAGGCCAATACATTTTCATTACTCCCTCTGTCCGCTACGATGAGCGTTGGCACCTCTGGTCCTTAAACCGGTACTTGGACGGAACAGGTCAGGTCATTTCAGATACCATACGCGGTTTTCATTCCAATCGACAGATGGACATCTCTGTTAATGTGTCCACCAATATTTTTTCCACGTTAACTCTTCCTCTGGGCAGATTGAAAGGTCTTCGTCATACCATGAGTCCGGCCATCGCTTTTTCATATAGACCCGATTTGTCTGAGGTAAAAACCGGATACTTTGGAAACAATGGGCAACTTACATCATACAGTCCTGGGCAAATTGGGTTGTATGGGGCAAGTCCTGCTGGCCAAAGCGGTCTTATTTCGTTGGGAATCAACAACCGGCTTGAAGCAAAACTATCTCCTTCCGCCCGAGATAGTGTTTCTAAAGACCGTCGTGTAGCCTTAATTGAACAGTTAAGACTCGGTATTAATTATGATTTAGCCAGAGACTCCTTAAATCTCTCTAACCTGAGTTTAAGCGCACGAACCACCTTGTTTAAAATGTTGAACATCAATTTAAACGCAGCGTTTGATCCCTACCAATTCACATTCATCAATGGGCAAGCCCAACGCATTGATGCCTTTATGGTAGAAAAAGGGGAATTGTTCCGAACTACTCAGGTAGCACTTGCTGCCGGATTCACCTACCGTGGTCAGCGCAAAGCGAAAGCTCGAAATGAAGACGAAGAACAGCTGCTATCTACTCCCAATTTCTACAATTATTTTATTGACTTCAATGTTCCATACAGCTTGCAGGTCAATTACAATATCTCGTACAACAAGCCCTTTGATCGATCTACAGTAACGCATACCATTGGATTGGCGGGGGATATTAATTTGACTCCAAAATGGAAATTAGCCATGAACTTGAACTACGATTTGGCGAATGGACAAATATCCACCAGCTCCATCGATATTTTCAGAGATATGCATTGTTGGGAACTCCGCATTTCCGTCATTCCTTTCGGGTTCCGGCAGAGCTATAATTTTACCATTAACGTAAAAAGCCCTTTGCTTCAGGCTCTACGCCTGAACAGGCAACGAGGCTGGTTTAATAATTAAGGCAATCATTGCCCTTTTTCCAAGTCCAGAATGTGCTGGAATAAATACGCCTGATCTTCATCAAATGGGATATTCCTTCTCCCCATCATGGCTCGAGCCGTTTCTTTGGCCGCAGATAACTTGTAGGGTATAAGCCCTGAAGCCCCTCCCCACTGAAATGAAGGAATCATGTTTCTAGGAAAACCTGAACCGAAAATATTGCAACTGAATCCAACCACTGTTCCAGTATTGAACATGGTATTAATTCCGGTTTTTGAATGGTCTCCCATAAACAACCCGCAAAATTGAAGCCCCGTAGATTCAAATGATTTTAACGCTTGATTCCATAGCTTTACCTCTGCATAATTGTTTTTTAAATTGCTGTTATTGGTATCGGCGCCTAAATTACACCATGATCCAATAACGGAATTCCCAAGATAGCCCTCGTGCCCCTTATTGCTGAAATCAAAAATCTGACTTTGCCCTATTTCTCCGCCCAATTTGACAAACTTCCCTGCTGCTACAGGCCCATAAATCCGGGTTCCCATTTTCAAGACACTGTGCTGCCCCAAATAAAAAGGTCCGCGAACCATACAGCCCTCCATGATTTCAGCGTCCTTGTCAACATAAATATCTCCTGTGGTGGTATTCAGAATTGACCCAAAAATTTTGGCGCCTGGAGCCAAATGGATGCGATCTGGAGGACCTATGATTCGATTCCCCCATTCTTCAGGCAACGGAGAAAAAGGAAGCGGTTTCAGTGCAAAATCGACCTTAAATTCAACCGAAATATGCTCTTGGATTTTCCATATCCTGTCCAGCAGCCGAACCGAATGGTTTGATTGTATGGCCAACTCCGTTTGCGGTTGATGTGCCTCTTCATTCATCTGCTGCAGGTTGTTGGCACAAAAGGCCAACAATTGATCTCCCTGCCATAACGATTGACCGGGCAATAACCCATTCGCTTCCTCAAGCAAACCTGAACTTGGAAAACACTGAGAAGCAATGCACAAGGCGGGGTATTGAATGGTATCGTACGCAAAAGGATGGGGATGCCATGCGGCTGATGGTCTGGGAATAACTCCCAATAATTTTTCCGGGAACATGGCATCCCACTTTGCCCGTAAACTTAACATTCCAACGGGGATATCAGCCGGACTTCGACTTAGTGTAAAAGGCCATAAATGCGCTACAGCCGAAGATAAATCAAACAGGTAAAAGTGCATCAAATCAGAATATAAAGTGACTATAGACCGTTAGCAAATGTACTTAAATGCAATGAAGCCCAAAAAGACAAGCCTGGAGCTTAACTTCCATGCAGAGTCCTCAGGGCATGCTGCGGGAAAAATGAGGGTATATGAGGGCAAACATTTAAATCAACAGGGACGCAAATGCCATTAATTCTTGCCTTATCTGTGAACTGCCAGACATCCCAGCTTTGAGTGTGGGGAATAGATGGCTGATTATTTTGGTAATGGGCTACCCACAATGGGTATGACTTAAATGCAGGATATAAATTCACCCGGTAAAATGTAGCCCCTGAATATAAAATAGGCCTATGCCCGGTCCGGTGTTCTACAAGCTCCAACCATTGCTGTATCTCCCTATGAAATTCATCTCTAGAAATTCCCTTTGGTGGATCTTCCACATCAAGCACGGGGGGCAAATCTCCTTGATATTTTCCATCGGGCCCGCACACCCTGCTCAGAAATTTTTCTGCTTGAGCCACTGCCGACTGAGTTGGCAAATAATAATGATAGGCTCCACGAAGCAGTCCGACCTGTGCAGTTGCCTTCCAATTGTAGGTGAAATACTTATCGTTTTTCCAGCGTCCATACGTGGCTCGTACAAACACAAAAGACAAGGGTTTAGATTTCACATAAGCGGACTTCACCTTCTTCCAATCAATTAGTCCTTGATGATGAGAAACATCAATCCCAACCAACTGGAAATAATTGGGTAAAGCAACCCCTGGGCTGGAATAGGTACAATTGCCTTGATGAATTGCAACTTCAGATGATTGATTCAGAACACGTTTTCGAAGCAACCTCCAATAAGGGCGGCTGAGAGCCAATCCTATTAAGAGTAGGGCAATTCCTAAAGCCAAGAAAGTCATGATTCGACCATTCATTTTCAACCACGAAGATAGGTGACAAATCTTTCACCTTTGCCAAAGCATTTAGGAGAACTTCAGTTCGCCTACCTTTTCTATTTGTCGCAAGCTATAAGCCCTTAAATCAAAGTAATGACGAACAGCCTCACCAACGCAGAACCCCGTCTTTTTTAATTTAGATGGGGTCATTATTAAGGCGTTTAAGAACGCTCCATCGGCCATAAGCAGCAGTTTCGGGTTGACCTGCTTTAAACCATTGTCACGCATTCCTTCCACATAAAATTGTTCAAGCCACTGTAAGCTAAACTCGATAAACTGAAAAATTTGGGTCAATTGTTCAGGGTGAGTTTGTTGAACATCATCTAGGAACTTATATGACAGCGGATTTAAGGCCTTTTCCAACAAGGTCATCGCCGAAGTGTAGCGTTCATGGTAAGGCCGACCAAATTCAAATAAAATATCTTTAAACGCTGTAATTTCTGTCAACTTCAAGGTTAACATTTCTTCAATCAGCATTTCACGAGAACTGAAGTATTTGTAAAAAGTAGCTTTAGATACTCCCACCCATTGAATAATTTCATCCATGGAATACTGCCGAAATCCCTCCTGAAAAAGTTTGGGTGCTATGATGGCAAGCCATTGGATTTTCAATTCATCGTCCTCTCTCCTAAATTTTTTTACTGGTCTTCTTCCCATGAGTAGTTTTGATAGTAGCTTGTTTGATTTCAGAACGCAAAAGTCGTAATTTTATGATATGAAGTCATAAGATTTTAACCATAGACCATTATGATCCGTGAAACGCTGCGTTATTTTTTAGGCTTTTTTTTACCCTTTTTCGTTTTTCTAGATTTGCATTATTCGTTGGCGGGCTATTGGCTAGGTCCCATTCTGGCCTTTATTGTAGTTCCAATTCTAGAGCAAATTCTTCCCCGTTCCACCTCAAATGCACCTGAAGAATTAGACCATTCCGTTGTTTTTGATGTTTTACTCTATTTGAATCTGCCTATTGTCTTTGGTGTTTTAATTGTTGGCTTGAACCAATTTTTAAACCTTCAGGGAAGTTGGTGGTTGAGTTTGGGCTGCATTGTAAGTACCGGATTGGTTTTAGGTGTTAATGGGATTAATGTTGCTCATGAATTGGGGCATCGATCCAACATCTGGTCAAAGGCCGCAGCATGGCTATTGCTGTGGCCGAACCTATACATGCATTTTTTCATTGAACACAATTTGGGCCATCACCGCTATGTAAGTACTGAAAAGGATCCTGCAACTGCTCGGTTCAATGAGGATCTGTATGCATTCTGGATTCGATCTATGTGGGGATCCTGGATTTCATCTTGGACCATTGAATCCGATTTACTTTCCCGAAAAAACAAAGGGTTTTGGACTGCCTACAATCGAATGATTTGGTTTAGTTTATCGTATCTGCTTTATGGCATTTTGTTATTCAATTTTGGGGGTCTTCCCGCTTTATTTTTTGGAATACTAGCAGGATTTATTGGGATTTTATTGCTTGAAACGGTGAATTACATTGAACATTATGGGCTATTGCGAAAAACAACAGCTTCAGGCCATGTTGAGACAGTAAAACCCTGGCACTCTTGGAACAGTGACCACAGATTGGGACGGGCTATTTTATATGATTTAACCCGGCATTCCGACCACCATTTTAAATCCAACCGACCGTATCAAATGCTAAGGCATAGGCCAGAAGCGCCCGCACTACCCTTTGGCTATCCGGGCTCGATGCTCATTTCCATGGTACCTCCGCTGTGGTTTCGCATTATGAATCCTCGGGCCATAAAATGGGCTGAATTGCCCCAGCAACCTGCCAACGCTAATCCGACTTAGGTTCTTCCCCAAGAGCATTCAAGGCTGGCAGACGAACAAAAAATGAGCTTCCTACCCCTGTTTCAGTCTGAAAATAAATTTCTCCCCGCATATTCTCAACAATGGTTCTGGCCATGGCCAAGCCCAACCCCATTCCAGATCCCTTGGTGGTGAAATTAGGGGTAAATATTCGGTTGCGGTTTTGTTCTGGAATTCCCATTCCATTGTCCTTGACTTCAACAACCACATGGCTGTCTTGGCGACAAATCAGGACCCCTACTTCCCCTGTTCGGCCCTCAGGAATAGACTGTATGGCATTCCTAAGTAAATTGTTAAACACGCGCAGAAGCTGATCTCTGTCTGCCATTACAGTGGCATCGGGAATAGATTCAGCATCCCAACGCAATTGAATGCCTTCTTCGTTATTGGCATAAAATTCTACTACCGATTTGAGCGTTTGTGATACATTCAGGGGCTGCAAAGCGATTTCAGGCAGCTTCGCAAAATAGCTGAATTCGCTGGCAATAGAAGACAACGTTTCTATTTGTTCGAGCATGGCCATCTTAAAGCGCTGAATGCGCTCAGGAAAGTCTTCCCTCCCATCTTCCCAGGCCTTTAATAAATATTGAACATTTAGTTTCATGGGAGTTAGAGGATTCTTTACCTCATGTGCCACCTGCCGAGCCATTTCTTTCCATGCGTTTTCACGTTCAGAAACCGCTAAAAGTTGGGCAGAAGCTTCCAGCTCTTGTACCATTCTATTGTATTCATCCACCAAACTGGCAACTTCGTCGTTCCCCCGGTATTCAATGGTTTCGTTTTTGCGGCCAAGTCTGATTTTACCAATTTTTTGCTGAAGAATGGACAATGGACCCGTAAGTTGATTTGCAATCAACAAACTAATCAGCATGGAGGCCACAATCAACAAAGAATAAATATTAATCAAGGCCAATAAAGAACTGGAGAGTTCTTCCTTTAGATCTTTTTGACGCAAGAAATAGGGCAAATTTAAATAGCCTAAAATCTGACCGTCCCGATCTCGAAACACAGTATATCCAGATAAATATTCAAAATCGCCAACCGTTTCCTTATGCAAATAGCGGGGTTGTTGTTCCTGTATTAGGGCCTGATACGCTTCGGGGTGCATTTGCCGCCCAATTAGACCTTCATTGTACATGGCTTCTCTTGAGCTTGCCGAAAGAATTCCGGAAGGTTTGAACAGATTGATGTCTGAAAAGAAAATCCCTGAATACCTGGTCAACATAAAATTCAGTTCATCCCTATTCTGAAGCACTCCCGGCCTATTTTCAACTTCGGTTTTGAGCTCAGAGACAATGGAATTCATTTTCTCTTCAATGGTTAATCTATTCTTCCGATTAAATTGAGTATTGATGTAATCATTGATTCCCAAACCTACCATCAACAGAGAAATAAGCAAGACCAAAAGAATGGTCAATTGAATGCGGCTTTTTAGGGTAAAACGCAGACGCTGTGATGCATCTCCAAAATAGTATTGATACACATTGTAGAAAAACAACAGAGTACTAAAATACAGCAGCAAATACGCAAAGGGGTTTAAGGCATCCAACAACCTAGGTATTGGTTTTGAGACGACGATTACATCGTCCTGACTTTGACGTAGCACCAAATGGCTAAAACCCCGAAGCGTTTTATAGTTTATTTGAGCTGTATCTGCAGCCCATGCATTTGAATTTAGTGGATAGGCAAAATCTCCGGCAGCCACATTCAATTCGGAGGCCTTATAACTGGCATAACTGTATCCCCGTAAATTAACCGGTCGGGTTATGCTTTGGTCCAGCAGCAATTCAGGGAATCCCGTTACCTGAGTCACCATTTTAGAAATAAATTCCAGGTAGATAAAGTGCCTTACCGTATCATTTCCAGTCGCCACAGAAACAGGAATTTTCCCCAAATAATTTACCTTCCCGTAATTGTTGTCCAAATAATACAAGAAAGGACTACCGGTGGGACGCCCCATTTCTTCAATGGCAGCTTCGTAGTGTTGTACATCCGAATCAGCCCATTCCGGATTTGAGGCATACAACCCTACCTCCTCGGCCGAAAAGGGCACAATTACCAAGGCATATTTTGACCAATATCCTCCAAAATATCGTTGAGCAATTCGCTCGAAAAACTCATACGGAAAAGAATATGAGTATTCTTGAAGGAAATATTTAATGGCGGCATCCGATTGAATGCCTTCTACAGCCTGATTAAATAAATACTCCGCCACATGGTCTTGCTCTTCTGCAATTTTCAAGGCCAATACCTGTCTTGATTCAAGTTCTTTTTCATTGTTCAATTGGGTTAGCATGTAGGTTGCATACCCTGAGAACAAGATGAGGGTCGGAGCTAGAGAATAAAAGCCGATAACCTGCTTGTTCTTCATGTGCACCCAAAGTATAGCCAGATATATTGGATAAGTAAGCCAGATGCTGAGTGGATCTAATCCATCAACCCAAATGGTTAATACCGAAACGGCTGCATACGGAATCAATGTCCAGGCGGCTGCAATCCACCAATTCAGATGTTGGCTTCTAGCCAACATTTTTGAACAGAAATGCGAAATCAGTAAAAAATTGGCCAGTAAAATGGCCAATAAGGTAAACCCCCATAAACTGTATGAGGTTAATTCAAGGACATTGGATAAATCAAAGGAAATGGAAGAGTCAAAAACCAACGTCCTAAGCATGTGCAACAATGCATAGCTAAATCCTGCTACCATTGTTCCAAAAACAAGCAGCCAAAGTATGAGTCGAGCTCCCCGAACATCTGGATATTTGAATTTGCTGTAATTTGAAAAAATGAGCGCCATTAGGGCGGTCATTAAGAGAGCATGCACCAAAAAATCACCTAGGCTGGGTAGCCAGTTGCTGCTTGCAAAGTAGAGGGGAGAAAAAAGAGGAAGCTCATACAAAACCGAAGGGAATCGAAATTGAATATTGAGCAACCGAACAGCAACTACAAATAGGGTAAATAAGGTCAAGTGCAGGGCTGGTCTTTTTCTAAAAACCCTAAGCCGCCGCAAGTCATACACCAAATAAAGTCCTAATAACAGGGCCAAGAAATAAGACAATCCGGCCAAAACCGGAAACCGAAGTGGATTCTTTTCTGATTGAGGAAATGCCAAGGAACAGAGGTAATTTCCCGTACGGTCTGACAAATGAAAATCAGATGCATCGGGACTCAGGCTGATTTTAACTTCCGAATCCAAATCAAGAAATGGAGCAAATGCATCCTTTAAAAACTCGTTTTTTATGAAAAACTCCTGTTTCAACTGAATCATACCAACCACCGAAACCTGCCCACTATCTTTACGCAAAACCCGATACCAACCGTTGCGCAGTTGCATGATTGGCTGAAGGAACTCCTCATCAAAGCGGCGAAAAGGCATTGGAATTTCTGCAGAGCTCCACTGGGTCAACGAATCGTCCACGTAAACAAAATAGGCCATAGAAGACTCGGTCTGAAGAACTGGCCCCAAAGATTGCCTTGACACAACGACCTGCAAAGCGGAATCCATGGTCTTTAATAGCAGGTCTTCTTTAGCATACAGGCTTTCTCTGGCTTTTAATGTTTGAGAAACCTTATGCTGTGAGGTGCTTCTTAAATTACTAAGTAAGATGGATAACCCCACCACAACCCAAAAAATCCAGCTCACTTTGAGGCGGATTGATCGGCGAAAGAATGAACCAAGGCGATTCATGCAGCAGAAAAATGGAACCGAGTCAAAACCTTTAGCAAGCACCTTCCCAGCAGGCTTTGAGAAGCGGAAAAGGCATCGGTCGGGTTGCCAACCACATCGGCTTGATACAATACCGCAACACGTTGAGCTGAACTTGCTTGTTCAAAGCCCTTTTCCAAAATGGGTGACCAAACCTGAATGCCCAAATCTAGCGACTCAACCTGTGGAAGAACAAGCCCTAAGGGAGCGGCGTCCTTTTCAAGTTGCTGCCGCCATGCCTGAACAACTCGATATTGTTCTGCAGGAGCCATGCGTTGAACGGTAGCGATTTGTTCTGCATCAGACATGCTACGAAAGTACAAAATTGGTGGGCGTTTTAATTCCACCTTTCCAATCCAAGTTTGGCGCTTCAAGGGTTTAG
Organism: uncultured Flavobacteriales bacterium; assembly: GCA_903825395.1. Lineage (GTDB taxonomy): Bacteria > Bacteroidota > Bacteroidia > CAIKAF01 > CAIKAF01 > CAIKAF01. Next base: position 126,595 of record CAIKAF010000019.1, on the reverse strand, counting down.
CCTTTACTTTGCAGCCCAAAGGGTTGACATGAATCAAGCGTTTACAGTTGGATTTGATGCCAAACGGGCATTTTGCAATTCCTCCGGCTTGGGGAATTATGCCAGAAATCACATTCGAATGATGGTATCTGCACTCTCTGCCGATCGCGTGGTTTTGTTCACGTCGCAAATCATAGATTTAGGATTTGCAGATGAAATGAAGCGTGCAGGGGTGCGCATTCTGCTACCCAAATCCAAATCGCTGTTTTGGAGGCAATTCGGAATGGCTAAGGCCATAACAGAATCAGGGGTGACTGTTTTCCATGCCCTTTCACCTGAACTTCCATTTGGCCTAAGGGTTCCCGCTGTGGTTACTGTGCACGACACCATTGCATTTGATGTACCTGCTTACCATTCTTTTTGGAATGGCACTGCCTATCGATTCAAAACGAAACATGCCATTAAAAAGGCTTCAATGGTTGTTTCTGTTAGTCATTTTACCGCCCGTAGATTGGAAAAGATGCCGGTTATGCAGGGAAAATCTGCGGTGGTTTTGCATCCCGTTTTTATTTCCCAAGCCATCGGAGTTAAGTATCCCGACAAAAAACATCAGCCCTATTTTTTATACATTGGAAATTTAGAAGCCAGAAAAAATTTAGGTGCCTTATTGGAAGCGTTTCGGTTGATTTGCAAACGGATTCCTCATACCTTGGTTCTGGCAGGAAAAGACGCCGGCATGCGTCAAAGTTTAGAAGAGTTTGTTAAAAATATGGACCTCACAGGTCGGGTTCTATTTACCGGAAAAATCACTGAAGAAGAAAAGTTGGGCTGGCTTAATGCATGCGATGCCTTGATTTATCCTTCCGTTCTAGAGGGGTTTGGTTTACCGGTTTTAGAAGGCTTGCATGCACAGAAACCTGTCATAACAAGCCGGGGGACCTCTATGGAAGAAGCCGGGGGAGATTGCGCCGTGTATGTTGACCCCAATCAGCCAGAAGCACTGGCAGCGGCTATGATGAACGTTTTAGAAAATACTGGGCATCGCCACACTGAAGATTGTACTGTGCAACTTCAACAATTTTCTGCCGGGCAGTTATCTCCTTCATGGATTGGTTTGTATTCCCTTGTAGCAAACAGGAATTAGCCCTATTTTTGCGCATGGCTTGTTTGGAACTAAATCAGCCCATTTTTAACATTGTTGGTGAGGAAGCCGATGCGTTAGGACTGGATTGTTATGTCGTTGGTGGTTATGTTAGGGATTTATTGCTGGGTAGGCCCTGCAAAGACATTGATTTTATGTGCGTTGGAGACGGACTTGAACTCGCTCAGCGGGTAGCCCTTCGCCTAGGAAAAACCGATTCTCTAAGCGTTTTTAAAAATTTTGGCACTGCCCATTTTAACTGGGAAGATTTAGACATTGAATTTGTGGGCGCCAGAAAAGAAAGTTATACGAGAAATTCCAGGAATCCGCAGGTAAGCCAAGGAACCTTGGACGATGACTTGAACCGCCGAGACTTTACCATTAATGCCCTAGCGGTTTGTGTCAATACCCAACGTTTTGGAGAATTGGTGGATGCCTTTGATGGCATTTCAGATTTGAATTCAGGGCTAATTCGTACTCCCCTAGAAGCCGAAAAAACCTTTGATGACGACCCGTTGCGCATGTTAAGGGCGCTACGGTTTTCTATGCAATTGGATTTTGAAATTCAAAATAATTTGTGGTTGGCAATGCCGCTTCTTGCTCCCCGTATGGATATTTTAGCCAAAGAACGCATTGCCGATGAGCTCAATAAAATGATGGCCTGCAAAGAACCCGGTCGCATGTTTTTAATGCTGGATAAAGCTGGATTGCTCGAAACCATTTTCCCTGAATTTTCTTTGCTCAAAGGAGTTGAAAAAGTGAACGGATTGAGCCATAAAGACAATTTTTACCATACCATTGAAGTCCTGAATAATTTAGCCCAATTGACTGACAATATTTGGCTTCGGTGGGCCGCTGTATTGCACGACATTGCTAAGCCGCAAACCAAGCGATTTGAACCCGGACACGGTTGGACCTTTCATGGGCATGAAGATTTGGGAGCCCGAATGGTTCCGAAAATTTTCAAAAAACTTGGCTTGCCCGGAAATGAAAAAATGAAATTTGTTCAAAAAATGGTGCGGTTGCATTTGCGACCCATCGTTTTAGCAAAGCATGAAATCACCGATTCTGCCTTGCGCCGCTTGTTGATGGATGCCGGGGAAGATTTAGAGTCCTTGTTGCTGCTGTGTCAAGCAGACATCACCTCAAAAAATCCGAATCGAGTAGCAAGATACCTTCGCAACTATGAAATCGTCAAACAAAAATTGCAAGAAGTAGAGGAAAAAGATCAAATACGAAACTTTCAGCCTCCGGTTTCTGGTGAAGAGATTATCCAGCATTTTAACATCGCCCCTGGCCCAGTGGTGGGCCAAATAAAAAGCAGCATTAAAGAATCCATTCTTGACGGACACATTCCCAATGAGCGCGAAGCCGCATGGAATTTAATGATTGAATTGGGGATTAAATTTGGCTTGACTGAGCCACAGAAATGAAACTTCCTGAACTTTTTGTAGTAGGAGGGCCTACGGCATCTGGCAAAACCGACAAAGCAATTGAGTTGGCAGGGCAACTGAACACCGAAATCATTTCTTTTGATTCCAGGCAATTTTACCAGGAAATGCACATTGGAACAGCGCGGCCCCTACCCGATTCATGGCAAGGGATTCCACACCATTTTCTTGGTACGCATTCCATTCATGCGCCACTCGATGCTGCAACCTTTGCCGAACAAGCCAGACCGGTATTGCAGCAGATTCTTGACACCCATGGATCGGCCGTCTTGGTTGGCGGATCTGGCTTTTACCTGCAGGCTTTGTTGTATGGACTTGACCCCATGCCGAACATTCCAAATTCAATTCGAGCTGAAGTAAACCAATTGCCTTTGGCCGAATTGCAAAATGAAGTATCTAGAATTGATCCCATTTATTTCAAGGAAGTGGACCAACAAAATCCAGCTCGGTTGAGGCGGGCGCTTGAAATTTGGCGAACAGTTGGGCGACCTTGGTCCGAATTTAGAACATCGGGCCACTCAAAAAAAGAAATGCTGTTCAAGGCCAAATTGAACCTAGAAATATTAGAACCTGAGCGGGCGGCCTTGCATCATCGAATTGAGGTAAGAACGACGGAGATGTTGAAGCAAGGGCTGAAGGAGGAGGCACTTCGCCTTGCTCCATTCGCCAATATGCCTGTACTACAAACGGTTGGATATCAAGAATGGTATTCAAAAACCGAAACAAGTGAGCAGGAAATTGAGCAACAAATCAACGCCCATACCCGTCAATACGCGCGAAGGCAAATTACATGGTTTAAAAAATTTAAAACAGAGCAGTCCATCTAGGCTGAATCTACATCCCATTTATTTAGCATACTCAGATTGAGGTCATGAGGATTGCGGGCGGGATTGAACACGGTAGCCCGCCAAGTTGGCAGCAGCTGGTGGCGCGCGGCGAGGAGGCGACCTTGGGAGCCACCGCAGCCCGCTGCCACCCTGCCTGCCAACTGCGGCCTACCGGTGAAAGCCCGTTACCCGCCCAAAAAAAATCAAAAAAAAACCCCCGATTTGAACCGGGGGCTGTGCTTACATTTACTGACTTTTTATTCGAAAATACGAACGTTGCCCATTTCCATGCGCTCGCCCAGATTTGCGCGACCGATGTACCGATTGCGATCTACTCGGTTGTAATTTTTGTGCGCGATGATGCTCCAGCAGGTAGAAGAGCCTTGGCTTGCAATGATTACAGACCAATACAAGAATACCCTCCAAGTGCGGTACCACCATTCTCCATAATGCTGCAAAATGTACTCTTTATTGGCTTCCCAATTGTGGTACCAGCAGGTCATTGTATGCGAGTAGTGAATTCCGATGTTTTCGACGCTTTGTACCTCGAAATTGGCGTCTTGCAAGGTTTGAACCAAGAAAGCCAAGGGAGTAGAAGCATCGGCTCCACTGAAAATAAATTCATTCATGAATAAGCCCCACACCAAGTCTTCCCAGTGTTCTCCACGGGCTAGTAGGCCGGGATTGGCCCGCAGACCGGCTTGTTGAAGGTAAAAGGTTCCGTCGTCGTCGAGTTTATCATAAATGTTTTTGATAAACCGGCCGAATTTACGGATTCCAACGTGTTCACCCATTTCCAAACAAGTAATGTGATTGAACATTTCATTGTTTTTACCTGGGGTAATCATGTCGCGGTAATCCATGCGTAGGATGCGCGCCCGATCAGCCACACCATGACGGGCAATTTGAGCGTTACCATGATCGGTACCGTCTTGAGCCAAAGTGATACCGGTAGAATCGGTTCCGTAGTACTTGGCAGCATAAGCCACCAACGTTCCCCAACCGCAACCGATATCCAAATGCTTATTTCCGGGTTTCATGAGCAGTTTGTCGCAAACCATTGTCATTTTGCGGTCTTGAGCTTGCTCAAGGGTTTCATTGGCAACATCATTCCAAAATCCAGAAGTATAAATCATACGTGGACCTAGGAAAGAAGAGAAGAAGTCATTGCCGCGGTCGTAGTGGTCGCGAACAATGCGCTCATCCTGACTCTTAGAGTGGATGGCTACTTCAGGAATCATGCGGGTGAAGAAAAACTTGATGTGCTTCCAGGTCAATCGGTAATCGAAGACCTCATTCCGGCATTTCATAAATTCAATGAAATCGCCCTCGATATCTACGTCGCCATTGGCGTAATCGTGAATGAACTCAGAAAAAGGAATTTTTTTGCCGGAAACGTATTTTCGGCTTGCAGAAGGTGTTTTTGCAACAATGAAATCTAATGGAGATTTGCTCATAGTAGGTTTTTTAAAGCGGACAAACTTAGCACAATATTTTGGGAGAGACCTCATTTTGTTAAAAAAAATAAAAATAAAGGGCCGGATTTGAAGTATAAAAGCTTGAATTTCTTTGGATTTGACGAAGATTTGCCTAGCTTTGCGCCCACTTTGGGGGTGCCCGACTCAAATTTTCCGTTTAACCCCGAAGCATTGTAAGGCCATCCCTAGGCACCCCGGGAAGCCCCAACATGGTTCGACAGTTCTGAATAAAATGTCAGAAGAAACAAAACAGGGAGCTGCGTCCCAACCAGCATTTGACTGGTCAACCGTAAGCAAACGAGGTCAAAACTATTCCAAGGAGGAACAAGTTAGCCTTTCAAGCATGTACGAGCAAACCTTAAGCAGTGTTGCCGAACATGAAATTTTAGATGGAAAGGTTGTTCACCTTACCCCGAAAGACGTAGTTATCAATATTGGCTACAAATCTGAAGGCGTAGTTCCAAGAACCGAATTCCGCTACAATGCCGGGCTGGCCGTTGGTGACAAAGTTGAAGTGTACATCGATCAATTGGAAGATCGGAATGGTCAATTGTTGCTAAGCCACCGGAAAGCAAGGGCAATTCGCGCCTGGGATCGGGTGAACGAAGTACATACCAAGGATGAAGTGATTACCGGCGTCATTAAGTGCCGCACCAAAGGCGGGTTAATTGCCGATGTATTTGGTATCGAGGCCTTCCTGCCCGGTTCTCAAATCGACGTGAAACCCATTCGTGATTACGATGTATATGTGGGTAAAACCATGGAATTCAAAGTGGTTAAAATCAATCAGGAATTCAAGAACGTGGTTGTTTCTCATAAAATCCTGTTGGAAGAGGAGCTGGAAGAGCAGAAAAAACACATCATTTCCAAACTGGAAAAAGGTCAGGTATTGGAAGGAATAGTCAAAAACATCACTTCCTATGGAGTATTTGTGGACTTGGGCGGTGTAGATGGATTGATTCACATTACCGACATCAGCTGGGGTCGCATCAACCATCCTGAAGAGGTGGTTAATCTGGATGAAAAAATCAACGTTGTGGTCTTGGATTACGACGACGAGAAGCGCCGGATCGCATTGGGCTTGAAACAATTGAGCGCACATCCATGGGAAGCCCTGAGCGCTGAGTTGAAAGACGGCGACAAAGTAAAAGGCAAAGTGGTAGTTCTAGCCGATTATGGCGCATTTGTTGAAATTGCTCCTGGTGTAGAAGGCCTTATTCACGTCTCAGAAATGAGCTGGTCACAGCACTTGCGTACCGCGCACGATTTCTTGAAAATCGGGGATGAAGTTGAAGCAGTTGTGTTGTCTATCGACCGTGAAGAGCGTAAAATGTCGTTGGGCATGAAGCAACTGACTACCGATCCATGGGAAAACATTGAAGGAAAGTATCCTCAAGGCAGCCGTCATACGGCTGTAGTTCGGAACTTTACCAACTATGGAATTTTCGTTGAATTGGAAGAAGGAATTGATGGTTTAATTCACATCTCTGATTTGAGCTGGACCAAAAAAATCAAGCATCCTTCCGATTTCACCAAAATTGGAGAGAAAATCGAGGTTTCAGTATTGGAAATCGACACCACCAACCGTAAGTTGTCTTTAGGTCACAAGCAGTTGGAAGAAGATCCATGGGAAGTATTTGCCACCGTATTCAATGCCGACGAGAAACACAAAGGAACCGTGTTGGAATTGAACGACAAAGGCGGAATTATTGCTTTACCTTATGGAATTGAAGGTTTCGCTCCAATGAAGCACCTCAAAAAAGAAGACGGCAGCAAAGCCTCTGTGGACGAACAACTGGAATTCAGCATCTTGGAGTTTTCGAAAGACGACAAAAAGATTTTGGTTTCGCACACCCGCACTTGGGACGAAAGCAAGCCAGAAGCCGGTGCCGAACCAAGGCCGAAAGCCAGCAGTAAATCCAAGGCTCCTGCGGCAGCATCGAAAGTCCAAAAGGCTGACGTTACTACGTTGGGAGACATCAGTGCTTTGTCTGACTTGAAAAAGGAAATGGAGGCTACCGAAAAGGAAAGCTCCAAACCAAAATCCAAAGCCAAGTCAAAAAAGGCGGACGCCGCCTCGGATGAATCGGCAGAATAATGAACGAAAAGCCCTTCCTTGTGAAGGGCTTTTTTAATTTTACAGCATGAACACCGCATCAACTTCCGAACCCTACGCGCATGCAGAAGCCATGCGTCAGCGTATTCATCGGCTATCGTTGATGCTGGCAGAAATGCACCAAGACCAATCCCCTTTGGTCTTGCTCGGTATTCAACCCCGTGGTGTTTATCTGGCTCAGCGGCTACAAGCCGCATGGAAATCCCATATGCCAACGGCTAGCCTTGATTTTGGAGTGTTGGATCCTACCTTTTACCGAGACGACTTCAACCAATCTAAAGTGCTGATTCCTGAGGCAACCCAACTTAGTTTCTCCTTGGAAAACCGACGCGTGGTGTTGGTAGATGATGTGTTATTTACCGGCCGAACCATTCGGGCAGCCTTAGATGCCGTACATACCTTCGGCCGGCCGGAATGGATTAAGCTGCTGGTATTGGTGGAACGAAGGTTTGCCCGTCAATTGCCCATTCATCCCGATTTCTACGGCTGGTCGGTCGATGCTTTTGAAGGACAAAAAGTACGAGTACATTGGGCTGAACACCATGGAAATGATGCGATTTGGATTGAAAATAAATCTTGACTATGCCCCAGCTAAGCTGCCATCACCTGCTCGGCATTAAAGCCTTAACAGATGCGGACATCGAGCTCCTGATGTCAACCTCGGCAGAATTTTATAATGTGCTGCAAAGGCCCATCAAAAAAGTCCCTTCGCTGCGCGATAAAACCATTGCCAATCTGTTTTTCGAAAATTCAACCCGCACCCGCTTGTCGTTTGAATTGGCCGAAAAACGACTGTCGGCCGATGTAATTAACTTCTCGGCCTCCGGTTCCAGCTTGAGCAAAGGAGAAACCCTGTTGGATACCGTCAACAATATTCTGGCTATGAAGGTGGATATGATTGTACTCCGGCATTCCAGTCCTGGAGCGGGCATCTTCCTTGCAAAACACTTACCCCGATTCAAGCATTCTGCTCAGGCACGCATCATCAACGCCGGCGATGGAACGCATGAACATCCCACCCAAGCGCTGCTGGATGCCTTTTCGCTGCAGCAATCCCTAGGCCCACTCGCCGGAAAAAAGGTAGCGCTGGTGGGCGATATTTTACACTCCCGAGTGGCCCTGTCAAATATGCTTTTGCTTCAAAAAATGGGGGTACACGTGGAGCTGTGTGCTCCGCCAAGTCTGCTTCCCAAAGGCATTGAGAAATTGGGCGTTCGGATTAGCCATTCCCTGGATCAAACGCTACAGCGGGTCGATGCCGTCAACATGCTTCGCATTCAAGAAGAACGGCTAAACGTTCAGCATTTTCCAAGCGCATACGAGTACCATCGCCTGTTCGGTCTGAACATGGAGCGCTGGGAACGGCTGCAGCATAAACCGATAATTTTGCATCCCGGTCCGGTAAACCGGGGTGTTGAGCTGGATGGCCGCCTGGCCGACAGCGCAAATTCAATCATTTTAGACCAAGTCCAGCACGGGGTTGCCGTACGAATGGCTGTGCTGTATTTGCTGGGGCAACAATCCACTGCCGACACCGGAATACATTTCAATTAGACCTTTTTACCCTTTGTTTTTGAGGGCGGCAAACGGGCTTTCACCGGTAGTCCGCCCGTTCAGTGGCGTGCTGCAGCGGGCTTGCGTGGGCTCCCAAGGTCGCCTCCGCGCCGCGCGCAGCACAGCCACTGAAACGGTACGGGCTACCCGGCTCAATCCCTGCCGCAGGCCACCTCTACACGTTCATTGACTTGGTGGTTCTTTACTCATTTCAATTGCTTCATTGCATAATTTGCCGTCGCTGAACCCTTTCAAGGTTCATGGTTGGAGCATTTTTTCGGCGGTAAACGTACAGAGCATTGAAATTCCAAACCATCAAAACCAACTTTAAGCCATTGCGCTATTCCGTGTATGATATAGAGATAGGGCATCGGTTTTTTTTTAACTTTGTTGAACATATGTTGATACATGATTCTGACCAGCACTGAAAAACCACATTATTTAGGCATCAGCCTTGGCGACGCTCACCTGACCGCACAAGTAGCACCCGAATTAAAATCAGAACTGGTTCGGTTGGTTTCCCTTGGCCATAAAAACTTAGTGGTCGATCTTCAGCAGGTTAATTTCGTTGATTCAAGCGGATTGTCGGCCCTTTTAGTAGGAAATAGAATAACCCAAAAGGCCAATGGAGTTTTTGTTTTAACTGGAGTTCAGCCTGCAGTAATGAAAATCCTTCAAATTTGCCAGTTGGATTCTGTATTAAATTTGATTCACAACGAAAATGAAATTGAAGATTTCATTATCATGACCAACATCGCCAATGATTTATTGGACGAAGAAGAATAAAACACTAAAATTAAACCCCAAACCCTATGAAACACCTTTTACTTTTCGCCTGCATTTTTAGTGCCGGATTAGCACAAGCTCAAATTTGCAATCCCAACCCTCCCGATCCTACGGCCACCCAATTGGGATTTAATCCCAATCCGTTGCCTGCGGCCGTAACGGGATCGAATTACTCCCACCAAAACACCGTTGTTTTGCCCGGCAAAGTGGACAACACCCTAACCCCAACCCCTGGCGACTCGATTGATTTATGTGGTGTGAAAATCCTTTCCGTTGGTTTGGATACGGCAGCCTCATACAACCAGTCCATTCCGGCTGGCTTCAATTTCAATTGGGCAGCATACCAAGGCAATACTGAAATCAATGCCTCAAACAGCGCATCAACGCCCATTACCATTGCACCTGGAACCTCGTTGCAACGTGTTTGTCTGCGTCTGAATTCCAACAATGTTCCAAGTCCCGTTAATACACCCTGCGATACGGTTTACTTTAAAGTGGATGTACGCGGCCGCATCGACCTTGGAATTGGATGCAACGATGTTCCTCCCCCCAGCGGAGATCTTTCATTCTACATTGCATTCCCAGTCTGCGCTTCTGCCGGAATTGAAAATCAAAACGGATTATTCCTTCAACCCATGTTCCCCAATCCGGCGAATACAACTGCAACGTTGAATTTTAGCTCAACCGAATCAGGAGCGTTTACCTTTTTGATGAAGGATGCCTCAGGTCGGGTGGTAAATCAGCAAGCGGGAGTTATCTCAGTTGGTGAGCAATCCATTCATGTTCCAACAGCACATTTAGCCTCAGGTTTGTACCTGTATTCTTTGGAAGTAAATGGAGTAAATGCCAGCGGCAAGGTGTTGGTACAGCACGATTGATGATTTAATCGATTCATACTATAACCACCCTTTGCTTAGGCAAAGGGTGGTTTTTTTTAATGTCTAGCCCTAGTAAAAAGCCCACTGCAACAACCCCCAATTTAAACGTCAAACCATGAATTTTGAAGTATGTATTTTGGGTTGTAGCTCCGCCATTCCTACTGCCGAAAGAGGATTGAGCGCGCAATGGCTTGAAATCCATCATCAACACTATCTGCTGGACTGTGGTGAAGGAACCCAAATTCGAATACGGCAGGAGGGCCTCCCCCTTCAACGCCTATCCGTAATTTTCATCTCTCATGCCCATGCTGACCACTTCTTAGGTTTACCGGGATTGCTATCAACCATGGACTTATTGGGACGAAAAAAAGAGCTGACCATTTTTTGTCCTGAATCCGTTCAGCTTTTTTTAGAACAGTATTGGAATTCGGTGGACTTTAAGCCCTCGTTTCCAATTACCATCGATTCCAGCTCCTGGAAATCGGGAGGGCTCATCTACAGCGCAAAATCACTACAGGTGGAAGCCATACCGCTCAAACACGCTGTTCCCTGCCGTGGATTTTTGTTTAGAGAAATTCGGGATGCCTTTACTTTAAATAAACTAAAACTTGCGGCCTTCGACCTCAGTATTCCTCAAATAATAGAATTAAAGCAAGGAAATGATGTTTGTCTTTCCAATGGAGTATGGTTAAGCGCAAACCAGGTAGGACGGGCGGGACCAAAGGTGCGCAGCTATGCTTACCTAACCGATACGCGCCCTGTTTTACAAACTTTGTTAAAAACTTCAGCTCCAATGGTGCTGTACCACGAGTCTACTTTTTCAGAAAAACACAAAGATCGGGCAAAAAAAACACAGCACTCTACAGCCTATGAAGCGGCTGAAATTGCTGATAAATGGGGCGTTTCGGTGCTAATTTTAGGGCATTATTCTGTTCGATACCCCAATGTAAATGAACTGCTGGAAGAAGCAAAAACCAAGTTCAATAACACCCATTTGGGATTCAACGGGTACCGCCTTCAACTTTGAACTTGGAATGGAATCGGCTACCTTTGTAAAAAACAAACAGCCATGCTCAGTCCAACCGTTGAATCCGCCTTGAACGACCAAATTTCGATTGAAAGTCACAGCTCAAATGCCTATTTGGCACTTGCCTCTTGGTGCGAAACCAAAGGAATGGAAGGTTCTGCGAAATTTTTTTACCTGCAATCTGAGGAGGAACGCGCCCACATGCTTCGTCTTTTCAAATACATCAACGATTCTGGTGGTAAGGCCTTGACCCCGGCATTAAATCAGCCCCGGACTGATTTTTCAGACATTATGGAAGTGGTAGAGTACTTTTTAAAAGGAGAGGTACGGGTATCGGATGGAATCAACAAACTGGTTTACATTGCTACTCAAGAAAAAGATTATACCACCCTCAACTTCCTTCAGTGGTATGTAGCAGAGCAACATGAGGAAGAAACAACAGCCCGAAACATCAAAGACAAAATCAACTTGATTGGGTTGGAAGCCAATGGATTGTACCTTATTGATAAAGAAATTGGAGCATTGGCTGCGGTAAAACCTGCTGCATCTGAGCCAGCAAATTAAGCAGCAAAATTTGAAAAACAGAATGCGAAAGGCATGTTTTACTTGGCTTTTGGTGTTCGCTCCACTTTGGATTCAAGCCCAAACCCTTCTACTTCATCCCTCAAACAGCAAGGTAAATTTTACTATTAAAAACCTTGGCATAGAGGTAGACGGAAGGTTTAGCTCCTTGAAAGGCCAATTGAATGTCAATCCAACTTCAGGTCTGCCCGAATTTCTGTTTGGTGAAATTGAGGTAAATAGCATCTCGACGGGAATAGCGATGAGAGACCGACACCTCATGAAACCGGATTATTTTCATGCTTCTCGCCATCCCAACATAAAATTTCGATCTGAACGCATCAGCAGTTCCGGAAAATTATGGCTAGTAAAAGGCTGGCTAAGTATGAAGGGCATCAGTCAACCCATTCAAATTCAGGCGGAAATAACAAAAACAGGAGACGGCTACCTGCTCAAATCGAAATTCAGCATTCGCAGGAGCAGTTTTAACATCGGTGACTCGGCTTTGCTGAGTGAGGTTGTACATATTGACTTAAATTTAAGTTTTACGCCCTAATTGCGAGTGAAAGCATACCATGGATTGGGCTTGATTAAACCAAAACAAGCGGCAAACCATGCCCTATACCAACCGGCCCCTTTTCATGGTTGCTGTCACTTTGGTTGGGATGGGTAGAAAACCAATCAATGCAATTATTGTCAGGCATTTAAATGATTCCATGAAAGAAATTTAAAAAATTAGTTTATTCAATAAATCCTATCACTCAACGATTCTGCCTACCTTTGTCCGCCAACAAAATTTGGCCTTATAATTTTAACGCATGAGTGAAGCTACTGCACCCCTTGTAGAATCGTTGTATACATCTCCGGAAGGCCCACCCCCAGAAGCCGTAAAAAAAGAAAATAGAAACCAGCCTCGACTGATTGATCAATACGGATTTGGTCTTATCCATTTAACTCCTCTGCTCATGATATGGAGCGGTTTTACATGGAAAGATTGGTTGGTATGTTTGTTTATGTACTACTTCCGAATGTTTTTTATTAGTGCTGGTTACCACCGGTATTTTTCCCATAAAACCTATGAAACAAGTCGATTCTTTCAATTTCTGATTGCATTTTTTGCCCAGACAAGCATACAGAAAGGGGCTCTTTGGTGGGCGTCTCAACACAGGATTCATCACCGGCATAGCGATACGGCACATGACCCTCATTCTGCCAATATTTATGGTTTCTTTTATGCTCATATTGGTTGGATTATGGGTCCTGATTATCAAAAAACCCGCTATGATTTGATTCAGGATTTTGCCAAATATCCTGAGCTTCGGTTCCTGAACAAGTACTTTATGGTTCCTCCCATCATTATGGCTGTAATCATTTACTTCATAGGCAATATGTTAAATGGTCAAGGGTTAACCGATTGGAATGCAGGTTGGTCAACCGTGGTTGTAGGGTACTTAACAAGTACAGTTATTTTGTACCATGGAACCTTTTCCATCAATTCCTTAATGCATAAAATCGGCCGCCGCAGATACCGTACAAAAGATCATTCTCGGAACAATGCCGTTTTGGCATTAATTACAATGGGTGAGGGTTGGCATAACAATCACCATTATTATCAAGGATCTTGCCGCCAAGGATTTTTCTGGTGGGAGTTTGATCCAAGTTATTATGTGCTTAAAACATTGGCATTGTTTGGAATTGTATGGAACATTCGGCCAGTGCCGGTTGAGGTAAAATATGGGTCTAAACGACTTGATGGAAAGAAACCGCCTGTAAAAGGTTAACGCATTCCATCCTAAGGTTTTTTTTATGCTCCCGATACGTTGCACCGCATGAATTCAAAAGCCATACAAACTGATTTATGTATAGTTGGAGCCGGTCCCGTCGGCCTATTTGCCGTCTTTGAAGCGGGCTTATTAAAAATGCGCTGCCATTTGGTAGATGCCTTACCTCAGGTTGGTGGACAATTATCAGAAATTTATCCCAAAAAACCCATTTACGATATCCCAGGATTTCCTTCTATTCTAGCGGGTGATTTGGTAACAAATCTAATGGAACAAATCGCCCCGTTCAAACCGGGCTTTACTCTGGGAGAACGGGTTGAATCGCTGGACAAAACAGAAGATGGGTTTACGGTGCGTACCTCGGCTGGCACTCAAATTGAGTGCAAAGTGGTTGTCATTGCCGGAGGATTAGGATGCTTTGAACCACGAAAACCAGCCATAGCAGGCCTTGAAAACTATGAAGGCAAAGGGGTTGCTTATATGGTTTTAGATCCTGAAAAATACCGGAATCAAAAAGTAGTTCTAGCCGGTGGTGGAGACTCTGCCTTGGATTGGGCTATTTTTTTAGCCGATGTGGCCTCTGAATTAACATTAATTCACAGAAGTGCGACCTTCCGAGGTGCTCCAGAAAGTGCTGAAAAGGTTTTTGAACTTGCCAAAGCGGGAAAAATACGTCTTATATTAAATGCGGAAGTTCAGTCCCTTTCAGGAGATTCGCATTTGGAACAAATTGAAATCAGCGAATCTGGTTTGGATTCAACCTACCACGTCGATGCCCATTTCTTCATTCCCTTGTTCGGTCTTACACCCAAATTAGGGCCAATTGCAGACTGGGGATTAAACATTGACAAAAATGCCATTCTGGTTCAAACAGAAGATTACAGCACCAATGTGCCCGGAATTTATGCCATTGGTGATATAAATACCTATCCTGGAAAGCTAAAATTAATCCTCTGCGGTTTTCATGAAGCTGCATTAATGGCGCAGTCAGCCTTTCCTAGGGTTTTCCCCGATCAAAAACTAAGTTTCAAATACACCACCGTTAACGGTGTAAATGCCTTTTAACCCATGTCCAATCCATTCATAGAATTGGAAGCCGAAGATTTAAACGGGAAGTCATTAAAAATGGACATTCCAACCGATATGGGACTTTCAATCATGGAAGTCCTAAAAGGAGAAGGATTTCCCATTCTTGCCACTTGCGGAGGAATGGCCTTATGCGCTACCTGCCACATTGAAGTTCTTGAGGGATTTGAAGATTTACCCGAACCTTCCAACGAAGAACTTGACATGTTGGAAAGCCTTCCGATTCTTACTCGAACATCTAGATTGAGTTGTCAGCTCCGTCCCGAACATTGCCCCAGCAAAATTAAGGTTCGGGTTTTGGGTGAAGACAATGTATAAGTGCTTAACCTCTTGGGCTCAACAATGGGAAGTTTCTTCCTATAAATTCTGCTGAATCTCCAAGCATTTCTTCTATTCGTAGTAGCTGATTGTATTTAGCAATTCTATCGGACCTAGACGCCGATCCTGTTTTAATTTGCCCTGTTCTAAAAGCAACCGCAAGGTCAGCTATGGTCGTATCTTCCGTTTCTCCCGAACGGTGGCTCATAATGGAGGTGTAGCCATTTCTATGGGCCATATCAATCGCATTTGCTGTCTCAGACAAGGTGCCAATTTGATTTACCTTAATTAAAATAGAATTGGCGGTTTCTTCTGCAATTCCACGACTTAAACGCTCGGTGTTGGTTACAAATAAGTCATCTCCAACCAATTGAACACGATTACCAATCATATCTGTCAACGCCTTCCACCCAGTCCAATCGTCCTCAGCCATACCATCTTCAATAGAAATGATCGGATATTTTTTACACCAATCCGCCCAGTAGCTGGCCATTTGCATCGAAGTTAACCGATCTCCACTTGACTTTTTAAAAACGTACTCCCCTTTTTCTTCATCAAAAAACTCAGAGCTTGCTGGATCTAATGCAATCCACATGTCTTCACCCGGCCGGTATCCCGCCTCTTCAATGGCTTTCAGCACAACTTCAATGGCAGCTTCATTCGAAGGTAGATTCGGAGCAAAACCTCCTTCATCGCCCACATTGGTGGCCATATTCATCTTCTTTAAAATTCCTTTCAAATGATGAAAAACCTCCGTTCCCATTTGTAAAGCTTGGCTAAAGGATTGAGCCCCAAATGGCATAACCATAAATTCCTGAAAATCAACGCTGTTGTCGGCATGCGATCCCCCATTTAAAATGTTCATCATCGGAACAGGCAAAAGTTTGGCTTGCATACCACCCAGGTACCGATACAAGGGCTGTCCTGTTGCAGCAGCAGCAGCTTTGGCAGAGGCCAAACTGACACCTAGTAGGGCATTGGCGCCCAAATTGCCCTTATTGGAAGACCCATCTAAGGCCAACATTTTTTTATCAATACCCTGAAGGTCATGAATATAAAAACCAACCAACTCTTCGTTTAAAACCGTATTTACATTTTCAACCGCTTTTAATACGCCTTTGCCCATATAATACTGAGCATCATTATCCCTCAGTTCTACAGCTTCATGAACCCCCGTTGAAGCACCTGAAGGAACGGCGGCCCGGCCAACCTCGCCTGCATCGGTATATACCTCTACCTCTACTGTCGGATTCCCACGACTATCTAAAATTTGACGAGCATGTATGCGTGCAATGTAGGACATAGCTTTTTTATTTAGGCCTCAAAAGTAAGCAGAACCTAAGCAAAGGCAAAAGGAATATCCAATATTTACTTTTAAGTCAACCATGTTGAGCATTTTAACGAAACATTTGGTCTTCATCATTCAATTTGCATACAATAAAGAGCTCCGATTGAATTGTGAAATGTACCTTTGTGAAAAACAAACATGCCCTTGGTTTACGTTACCAGAAAAGAGCAATTTAATGCGGCCCACAAGCTCTATAATCCGAATTGGTCCGATGAAAAGAATGAGCATATTTTTGGTCCCTGTGCCAATAAAAATTGGCATGGTCACAATTATGATTTGTGGGTAACTGTAAAGGGTGAGCCTAATCCGGAAACAGGATTTGTTGTTGATTTAAAAGACTTATCCCAGCTTATCCGCTCTACCGTAATTGAAAAATTAGACCATAAAAATTTGAATCTGGACGTTCCATTTATGTTTGGCTTACTTAGCTCTACAGAAAATTTGGCCATTCAAGTTTGGATTCAATTGGAACAGCCCATCGCTAACCTAGGTTGTCGGCTGCATAGCGTTCGAATTGCAGAAACCGAACGCAATTCCGTAGAGTATTTTGGGTCATGATGTAAAAAATTGACTCAAGTCTGCGTATTAATGGCATTTAATCGTTCTATAATCAATCTTTTCTGACGCCTTGGAATTGGAATGGTATATCCATCCCTCATTTCAATTGCCGCCTTTGTTTGAGCCTCTACCTTCATTAAAAAATGTAGATTTATTATACAAGAACGACCAACCCTTAGGAAAAAGCGCTCAGTTAGATGTTCCTCGAAAAAACTAAGATTTCCCGAGCACAAATGAACCCTGTTTTGGGTTAAGGTAATTTCAGTATAAGCTCCTTTAGCGATTAAACGTACAACTTCGCGTGTGGGGACGAAAACAGCACCTCTGCTTCCAGGAATCCGTAATGTTCTAACTTGACCATGGAATGCAAGCTCTTGGCCACGTTGTGCGCGCTTTACTGCTTCAACAAGTTCTTCCTTAACAATAGGCTTAAGTAAATAATCAACTACGCTAAACCGAAAAGCACGAACGGCAAATTCAGCAAAAGCCGTCACAAATATGACTTGAAAAAAATGGGGTTGAATTGATTCCAACAAATCAAAACCGTTTTCTCGACCAAGTTGAACATCTAAAAAAATCAAATCGGGTTTCACAGAATCCAATAGCCCTCTTGCTTGCCCAAGAGTTTCAGCAGTACCTAAAATTTGTACATCCGGTAATTCCTGCTTTATGTAAGAATCTAGAAGGGCAACAGATAGGGGCTCATCATCTATAATAATTGCATTCATGAAAATGGTGTTATCGTTAAAGGAATTTGAAGTATTACCCGGGTTCCTTCCACCCGGCCACCCAACCCAATGATTTCTTCAACATGAAAATCCACCGGTACATCGAGATGATTTCCAAGCAATTTAATGCGCTGCTTTGTAAGTTCAAGTCCAAAAGAGGTGTGTGCACCTTTTTGTTCAATCTGGCTTGCTTCAAACCCAATCCCATCGTCCTCAAGTAAACAAACTAAGACTAAGCCCTGCTTGAAAATTTTTATATTAAGGTTCAATGGACCGGATTCACCTTTGCGGCCGTGTTGAATTGAGTTTTCAACGATTGGCTGCATGATCATTGCAGGAATAAGCACGTTTGAAGGATCAATTTGAGGATCTACCAGTAAATTAAATTCAATTTGGCCAGTGAACCGCAACTGCTCCAAATCAATGTACAAGCGTAAAAATTGCAGTTCGTCTCCAAGAGAAATTAATGTGTTTTTAGACTGCTGCAACACACCCCGAAGCAAGGCCGAAAACTTGTTTAAGTACACATCTGCAGTATCATTTTTATTTTGGGCAACCAGAGATTTAATGGCATTCATCGTATTGGCAATGAAATGCTGATTGATCATCCCCTTTAAACCAGCTAAATCCGACTCCAATTTCACCCTCACGTTATGCTGCTCTTTCTTCTTAATATAGGCTAGCAATAAAACAATAGCTGAAATTGCAAGAGCCAACAAAACTGCCAATAAAGCCAAACCATACTCCCTCTGTACTTCCCGTTGACTCCTCCTATAATTATATTCTCGATTGATTTCCTTCAAAAGGGATTGTTTGGAACTATACGAGTCAATCAACAGGGATAACTTCTCTGCTATGTCGGTTCCTTTATTGCCAATGGAATCGGTCACCCTTTTGAACCATTGACTTTCTTTTTTTACAGCCTCATCGTTTCCAGCTTCATGAAAACAGGATAGTAAGCCCAAATGAGCCGAATTCAATTGATTTAGATTTTTTGATTCTATGGCACTAGAACTAGCCCTTTGATACATCCATTTTGCGTCTTGGAATCGGCCTTGCTTTAAATAAAATTCCCCAATCGCCAAGTAGCTTTGTCCACTCCATGAATTGAGCTTATTCTCCTCAATACAATCCAACAATTGATTAAAAAAATAGTGAGCAGAATCGCTATAATTAAATGGATAGGTTTGAGCATAATCCAAAAGAGCTTCAGAATATTCTTTATGCAATCCGTTCCCCTTGAAATATATCATGGCTTGTCTGAGAGCTTGTCTAGCCATTTGAGGGCGGTAATTGGCTATAAATAAATTGGCCCAAAGTCGATCAAGCAATGCCATTCTATACGCATTACCCAAACGGGCATATATTATCTTACTCTGTGTAAAATGCCATTTTGCATGCAGCAATTGGCCGGAATTCAACCAGAATGAGCCCAAATTCATATGAATATCTCCCGCAAATACCGAGTGGGAATCAGGAATAATCTTTAAAGCGTATTGAAACAGCAACTTGGACTTAGATGTCAAATTAAATTGACTCAAAACAACAGCCAAATTGTTCAATATGAACATTTTACCTTGATTGTCTTTTTGTTGGGCATAAATTTGCCAAGCCAGTGAAAAAGCTACAATAGCCTGGTTCCAATTGGGCGTTTTCATAGCTATTCGACCAAGTTGGTTGTAGGTATCTGCCAATTTGCCAGGTGGAACACGAGTCGCTTTTCTATACCTGAATGCCAATTTATGATACCTGTAGGATTGAGGAATCCGATTCAATTCAAAATAAATACTACCCAAACTGTTATAGGTATCTCCTATAAATAAGGAATCGTTTATTCTTAACCTTTCCCTTAATGCGGAATAATGATAAGATATTGCCTTCTCATAATTACCCGCTTGATGGTGTTGTATTCCCAGGTTGTTATAAATCATATGGCGCTTTACCGTATCACCAATTTGAAGAGAAAGTTCCAGAGCCTTCTCATATCCACCCAGTGCCTCTTCGTTTTTAGCGGTTAAATGAAACACGTTGCTGCGATGTAGAATGCCTGCCATCAAATAAAAAATGCCCTTCGGATTGCTTGGTCGGCTTTTCAACCAGTCCCCAGACAACTGTATCAATTCGGACGAAGCCTTCCTTAAGGAATCCAATTCCCCATGCTGCAAATTTCTTTGACAGTTGAATTCCAACCTTTGAAGAAAAAGAAGGGTGTCTGTATTCTCCATCGGAAAGAGCCTACCACAATATCCTGCACCGCAGAAATCCAAACTGAAAACCAAAATAAATAGCAATCTCCCAATCACAGGCCAAATATACTTTAGGTATTCAGGCATTTCATCTAGGTTGAAACCCCAAAACGAACAACTTTACAAGTGGACGTATTGGATTTACGAACGGAGTTGAGAATTGAAGTTAATCCACCCTCAAATCAAGGAGCCTCAAGATCGACCATATAAACATCAACAGCATCCAATTGATTTAGCGAATTGGACTTTAGCCCCATACATTCTTTTTGTTCAAAGCGAACAAACGCATCAAAATATAGGGGAATAACTGGGGCATGTTCCATTAAAACAGATTCAATCGTTTCAATAGCCAATCCTCGCTCAAAATTACTTGTACGCGTTTCTAAAATGTGTAAGGCTGCATCAACCGTGTCGTTTTCAAAATAAGTATAATTCGGGCCATTGGGAGGCACTCGATTGGATTTGAAAATCCCAAGCACATTAAAAGCTGAGGGATAGTCCGCAATCCAAGAAGCTCTAAAAAAATCTATTTGACCTTTCGCCACCATCGACTTTAAGGTGGATCTTTCAACCACTTCAAGACGCACATTAAACCCCTCTGCAACCCAGGGATAAATCAAAGCAGAACAGAAATAAGCATATGCCGGATCGGTATGCAAAATTAAGGGAGGGACCTCATTGGGATGATTGTAGCCCGCTTTCCTTAGCCACTTCATAGCTTCTTGGCGTTGGTTTATCTTAGAATCAGGCTGATTGGTAACTTTTTCAGGAATTAAGACTGAAGAACAAAATCTTAAGCCACTTGCCTCGCCTAAACCACTACGGACCTCTTGAATTACCTTTGGAACATCCAGTAAAGTCCGCAATGCCTTCCTTAGGGCAGAAGAACGGCAAACAGGATGCTTGCCTTTCAGATTAAACCCTAAATATTCGGTATTAAGAAAATTCCCTTTAACCACCCTAAACGGGGAATTCGGCTGTTTGGCCAATTGAACCAACTCATCATTTATTTGAGGATCAGAACCTTGAAAAACAGCCAGGTTCCCCATTAAAAAATCAAGCTTAGCGCTTTGCAATTCCTTCACGAACTGAATTGCAATACCCTTAATCTTATCTGTTTTTTGATCAGTGGAACTCCGCCGCCAATATTGGGAAAATACAGGTAAAACCATCTTCTCTCCCTCTTCCCAAGCCTGAAACTGAAATGGCCCCGTTCCACAGGCATTCGTTCTCCAAAATGAAACCGGCATTGTTTCAATCAATGAAGCAGGAAGTATCGACAAGGCCGGTACAGACAATAGTGCAAGCAAATCGGGTTTGGGATGAACAAAATGGAATTCGATTTTATGCGAATCTTCGGCAATAAGAGTATCCAAATCTTCTAAAATCCATGCGCTAAAAGGATGATTCCGTGCTCGATAAAAACTCTGAACCACATCCCGACTTGTTAATGAATATCCGTTAGGAAGTTTAGGATTAGGATGAAAGTACACGCCTTTCCTCAGTTGAAAAGTCCAAATCATTGCCGACGAATCTCGGGTCCAAGACTCAGCAAGGGCTAAAACAATGGAATCCGCTGAATTTAATCGGGTTAACCCTTCATACGTCCATTGAACAGCCCATATATTTGCCAAATTACGGGCATACAACGGATCTAAAGATGTAATACCTGAATGTTCGTTGTACAAAAAAACACCCTGATCTTTCGGGTTGGAAGTAGAGCAAGACACCAAGATTAGTCCAATAGCAAACTGTAGCCCAATATGCCACTTGCTCAACCCTTTCATTCTTCAAATAAAAAAGGATATAATTCCTCCATTCCAGGGGGTAATGAGATGAAAAACCGGTTGGTTTCTCGGTCAATATGGCCAAACAATTCATCGTTGAGAGGCAGGAGAGCCTCCTGATCATTCCGATGAACTACCAACCACTGCAAAGGACCATGTTCAAGTATACTTTTTATGGTGCCCAAGGCATTTCCCTCAGGGGTACATGCTGTAAATCCAGGCAATTCGTGAAAATAATATTGTTGATTTGATTCCAACTCGGGAAGAAAACCAAGCGGCAAGTACAATTCGGCTCCAGCCCATTCAGAGGCTTGGTCAATGTGATTGATTTCTTTGAATCGAGCTAAAAGTTTATTGCCAGCTACTTGAATGGGTTGAGAAAAAAACAGCGGCACCATTTGATGGTGCCGTTCTGCAAAAACATAATCTAAGTTTAAATATGGATTGAAATCGTCCACATCCAAAAACAATTCAAGCGCCCCAGAAAGACCATTGGGTTTTTTTATTTTACCCAAGAAAAAACAGCGCGTCTTTTCCAAACCAATTTATAGGCTTAAGCCTCAGGTCTTTCCTCTGAAGCACCTTCAATAGCAGGAGCATCTTCGGAAATCACTTCTTCTGAAACAGAAGCTTCAGCTGTAGGAGCCTCTACTTCAGGTGCATCTTGATCAGCTACTTCAGCTTCTGGAGCTTCTTCACTTTGAACTTCGGCCTCTGCTTGAGCTAATGCTGCTTCGCGTGCCTGGTTAACCTTACGCTCAGCTTCTAATCGCGCCGCCTTTTCAGAGGCTTTAGAATCGGTGATTGACTTGGCATGGCCAGAAATTTTAGACTCCTTATCTTTCAACCAAGATTCAAATTTGGCAACCGCTTGTTCTTCAGTCAACGCACCCTTGCGAACTCCATTCAAAAGGTGATTTTTGTATAAAACTCCTTTATAACTAAGTATGGCACGCACTGTGTCCGTAGCCTCAGCACCATTTTGCAGCCAATTAACAGCCTTTTCAACGTTAATTTCTATGGTAGCAGGTTGCGTATTGGGGTCATAGTTTCCAATACGTTCAATAAAACGACCGTCACGTGGTGAACGAGCGTCGGCAACAACGATGTGGTAGTAAGGTCGTTGTTTTCTTCCTTGTCTTTTAAGTCGGATGCGTACAGCCATGGTCCTTAAGATTAAGTGTTACTGTAAAAGGTTATTTATGAGGGGGCAAAGGTGCAACGAATTTTCGAATTTTCCTATTTCTTTTAAACAAAACCCGCTGGATTCAAATTCGCCAATTCACAAATCCGATTGAATTCAGATTCTGTTACTGGCGAAACCGATAATCGACTTTGACGGACCAATGCCATACCTGAGCATATGGGATCCGCCTTAAGCTGCGCCAAAGAAACGGTAGTTTCAAATGAAAGCTTGGGCTCAACGTCCACAACAACCCATGGTCCCTCCGTGGCGGTTGGATCGGGATAGGCCTCACGAACCACCTGAACAATTCCAACGATTTCCATTCCCTCATTGCTATGATAAAAAAAAGCGAAATCTCCTACCCGCATCTCCAACAGATTGTTCTTTGCCTGATGATTACGCACTCCATCCCAAAAAGTACGACCATCGGCCAACATATTCTCCCATGCGTACTTAAAGGGCTCCGACTTAATCAACCAAATTCTAGAATTCATACGTACAACAATTTCAACATAAGTTCCTTCATTAAAGCGTCCTCAGGGGCTGAAGACCGATGAATACCTTTAGATTTATGGTCATATTCCCGTAAAATCTCAAGAGATTTAGCCGTCTTTTCCATCGTTAAGGATTTAAGTGCTGAATGCATGTTGGCAGAATCAAAAACCCGAATTACCCTAAAGGGATCTCGACCTGGCTTACCCTGTTTTTGCAAACGTTGATTTTCAAAATAGATACTTTGAATCGCCAACAATTTTGAATAGAAATTATACAATACCCCAACCAACATAGGTAAGGGATATTTGTTGGTATTTCTCGCCATATACATGGTAGTACGCATCAACCTCACCTCATTCCTTTGGGCAAGGTAGTTTGGAACATCAAACATGTTAAATTCACGGCTCAAACCAACCTGATCAATAACCTTTTCCAACTTAATTTCAGCGCCAGCAGGAACTGAAAGCCGAATTTTCTCAATCTCAGATACAATGCGCGACAAATTCGATCCCAACAATTCCTTAAGAGCAAAAGCAGCACGAGCATCAAACTTTAATTGGTTCTGCCCAGCCTTAGCAAAAATAAAATCTACCAACCCCTCTTCTGACATTGGTTTTGCCTCAGAAAAACGAGCGGATTTAGATGATATAATTGACTTGATTGCCGATCTACGTTTATCCGGATCTTTATTCCTATGTAAAAAAGCCAATACGGTACTGGAAGATGGAGCATTCAAATAAGGTGCTAGCTTTTCCCATTCTCTTGCATGTAAATTTTGAGCTTCTCGCACCAAAACCAACCTTCGTTCCGCCATCATCGGATAACTTTTGGCAATCGAAATTATCTGTTCAGCATTGGCTTCAGAACCATAAATTATATCCAAGTTGAAGGATTTTTCCTCCTCCGATAATACAGTTTCCAATAAGGCCTGCTCGACTTCATCTAAGAAAAAACCCTCTGCCCCACCAACTAAAATCAACGGAGAAGCCCCAGAAGAACGAATCTCCCGAACCAAATCCATGGGCTTAACTTGCATAGCTTATCTTGTTTTAAACAACTCAGTTGAAACTCTGAAATTGCTATTTTTAGACCATAAAAGTACTGCTTTATCAACTATTTTTAACCATACCCCACCCAAAAATCATAGCCCATCAGCCCTCAATTTCCTTTCACCTTTGGAATTTCGGAATTTTCAAGTTAATTTTGCCAACCCATTCGGGAATGCTTGTTAAAGAATACCATTATGTCATCACTAATTCAGTTTGTAGAAGAGCAGTTGACCAAAAGAAATGAACTGCCGTCATTTAAAGCCGGAGACACTGTCAATGTGGCGTATAAGATTCGTGAGGGCAACAAAGAGCGTATTCAACAGTTCCAAGGGGTAGTTATTCAGCGAAGAGGCAGTGGTTCCACAGCTACTTTTACAGTTCGCAAAATTTCAGGCGGTGTAGGGGTAGAACGTATTTTTCCGGAAAATACCCCATTTATCGATTCTTTGACCGTGTTACGTAAAGGAAAGGTTCGTCGGGCAAGATTATTCTATCTTCGTGGCCTATCCGGCAAGTCGGCAAGAATCAAAGAGAAAATCGTTACAGCATAAATTTCATCTTTAAAGCCAGTATGAAACTGGCTTTTTTTTGCTTTCCTGAGCATATCTAAATTCAAATTCCTAACCTTTCTTCCATTTGGAATTTTAAAATAGAAAGGGGATTGGCTTTCATTCAACTTAACCTCTTGCTTACAAATGGGCCTTTATTATTCCCTTAATCCAAGCGAAAATGTGCCTATTGTAAAAAAAGTGCTCCATTACCCTTGACAGTTAAACTCAACTTCGGTATCTTTGTAGGACACTGGTGGAAACGTTCTTTTTTGCTTCGTCACGTATTGGGGTGGCGAGGAACACTTCGGGTTATTTTTATGATGTGAAGTTTGTTTGAAGGTAAGATAAACCGAAAGGTTTGTCTGAATTCATATGGGGGGTCTCAGAAATGCTTTCGTATTTATCAAAGGAAACTTTGAAAAATGGGAAAGCGGGAATCTCGGGTATGAGACTGGGTTGGTGCGGCAGATCAGCCTTTACAACTTAGGAGAGTAAAAAGGATAATCGGCGGGAGCTTGAATGAGGGTTACTTCGCCTGAGCATCTTTTTAATCACTCTCGTTTTCTTGGCAAAAGGCGGCCCGGCCCAAGGGAAGACATCCAGCCAGTTTTTGGTTCGGATGCAAACGTATTGGCAACAACCGTTTCCAAAGGCACCCAAGGGCACTCCATTAAATCACAAACCCTCACCACCCTCTACCAAATACCATCTCCCTTGAACACCTCCAACCCAAACCCCCAACCCAATCCCATCAAAAAAATCAACTCCAATTCATCTCAAAAAGAATTCTCTGAAATGTTGCCCCCCTACTCCCCAACCCTTTCTAACTTCCACTTCCCTTCCCGACACGCTCGGCTACAATATTTCACCTCCTCCCAATTCTTCTCCCATTTCTTCCGCCAAGAAAATGGCCGCAAGCAAACTACACACGTTTTCTCAGGTAAATTTCTCTTTTTATGCATCTAGGTCGTTTTACCATATAAACAACAATGGACTTGTAGACATGTTTAATTTTATCATAAAGCCGCAAACCTGCTACCTCATTAAAATGCCTAAATCAAACTTGAAGCAATAGAAAACGGATTTTTTCCAATTTGAAAGCGGGTTTCACACCTATTCCTATCAAATCGTTCCAAAAAATTCAAATACGCCCGTCCATCCCTAAACCCAAATTAGGAGTACCCAAATACCCTAAATGTCGTTTGATCGCTCTGGAAGCATGGGCACAAATTTGAATTCCCCAAAACTTTCAGTTCTAGTATTTCCGTCTTGGCCCCTTTCAATACGAAGCATCTCCTGTACCTCACCCTCTCCAACCGGTATTACCAAGGCTCCTCCAACCTTAAGCTGTTCCAATAAAGCCTGAGGCACAAAGGGCGCTCCACATGTAACTAAAATGCGGTCAAAAGGAGCAAAGGCCGACTTCCCCGCAAAACCATCCCCAAAAAACAATTTCGGAGAATAACCCAATTGAGGCAGCAATATCTTGACTCTTTCGTATAAAATTCGCTGCCGCTCAATTGAAAAAACTTTTAAGCCCAATTCCATCAATACAGAGGTTTGATAGCCAGAACCTGTTCCAATCTCTAGGACCTTCATCCCCCTCGATGCATTCAAAAGCTCCGTTTGAAATGCAACAGTGAAGGGCTGACTGATTGTTTGCCCTGCTCCTATTTTAAAGGCCATATCCTGATAGGCATATTGATCAAATTGAGTATCTATGAATGCATGACGAGGCACCTTACCAATGGCAGCCAATACCTTTTCATCCTTAATTCCCTTCGAGGATAGCAGATCTACCAGCTGCTTCCGTAACCCCATATACCGATATGAATCCATAGGACAAATTTAAATCGATGGGGGGCCTAAAAAGTGTAAATTTGTGAAAACATACTAACAATGGGCGTTTTGAAAGTTGGGGTAATTGGAGCTGGCCACATGGGGAAAATCCATGGAAAACTGCTGCAAAACTCAAACATGTTCGATTTTTTAGGCTTTTATGATCCGCAGGTTTCGAATCTCTCAGCAGAGCATACGTTTTTCAATAGCCTAAATGAGCTCATTGATCAGGTGGAGGCATTAAGCATTTGCACCAGCACCAGCGCCCATTTTGAACTGGCCCAATTTGCTATACTCGGTGGAAAGCATGTTTTTATTGAGAAACCCGTTACACAAACCGCGCTAGAAGCACAAAAGCTTGTAGAGCTGATTGGAAAAAACAATACGATTGGGGCGGTTGGACATGTTGAACGCTTTAATCCTGCATTCTCTGCCGCTCTGCCCTTTATCTCTAAACCTCAACGCATTGAAGCAGTTCGATATGCCACCCAAGGTAGTCGAGGATTGGATGTGTCAGTGGTGCTCGATATGATGATTCACGACATCGACTTGATTCTTGCTTTAATTCAAAGTCCCGTGGTTTCCGTTCAGGCTAGGGGCCACCGCTCGTTCACTCAGTCTTGCGATACGGCCGAGGTGCAACTGGAATTTGCAAACGGAGCTACGGCTTTAATGCTTGCCAGCCGAGCCCATGTGCGAAAGTACCGAAGCCTTACTGTCTATGAACATAATAAAACCATTGATTTAGATTTACTCAACCATTCCCTGACCATCCAATCCTGGACACCTCCGCTTCAAGACAGCCTATCTCCCTTAATTCAACCCAACAATGCCATTTTAGATGAATTGGAAGATTGGGGCACTGCGATTCTTAATGGCAGCTCGCCCAAGGTTGACCTACAGGCCGGATTAAAAAATGTTGAATTGGCTGAAAAAATTATGCAATCTTTGATTTATGCAGTTGAATAAAGGCTTCATTCCTTCTCCAATACATATTCTGGGCTTTTGTCTAGGGGCAATTTTGTGTTCAAGCAGTTGCGACACTTCACCCGCAGCAACACCCAGCTTCCTGCACATTGATACCATTGCCGTAGATAGCACTTCTTTCGATTCCACAGGTACCGTTTCACATGCCATTCGCTACGCCTGGGTGTATGCCAACGACAACCTCCTTGGAGTTTTCTGGCTGCCTGCGGTAATTCCCGTCTTAGAAGAAGGTGAAGTTGAAATTACTGTTTTTGGAGGGATATCTGAAAACGGGATTGCCACTCAGGCCGGCAGATATCCCTTTTATGCCCCCTGGCAAAAAAAGATAAACCTTAATGCGATGGATACTGCAACGGTCTTCCCCAGAGTTCGGTATCCAAAAGGATTTGTAGTTCCGGTAAATCAAACCTTTGATCAAGCTCAGTTGAACGGAATGTCCTTGGCCATTGTTCAAGGTGGTGGTTTTTATTCCATTTTGTTAAATGAAACGGAAGCCTACGAGGGACAGGGCTGCTTACAGCTTTACCTTCCCGAAGGTGATCAAGATATGATTCTGGAAACCAGCAGCCTACCCGTTCCAACAGGAAAAGCAGGTTATTTTATCGAAATGGATTACCGCAACAATTGCGATTTCTTATTGGGCCTACGAGCCGCAGGCTCAAATCAAGCGGCTTCACTTATTGGAGTCCGACCACGCCAAGAATACAATAAACTCTATGTAAATATTACAAATCTGGTCGATCAGTTGAGCGGCACATCTGAAGCCGTCCACCTCTTCATTCGAGTACCACAAGATACTTCCATCGCCGATCAACGCGTCTATATTGACAACCTAAAGCTGGTGTACTGATGCAGGCAAGACAGGCTCTTCAACGGATTCGAAAAAAACGCGCCTTTTATATGCTGGGCGACGTATTGGCTTGCTTCCCCGCCTGGACGCTTTTCTTCTTGTTTAGAAAGGCTGAAACCCTGTGGAACTTTCATCTGTCGCCATGGCATGACCACTTGATTGATGTCAATTACCGCTGGGGCCTACTTGTACTGCCTCCCTTCTGGCTTGCAGTTCATGCTTTAAGTGGATACTACAAAGAAGTAGACCGAAAAAGCCGGCTCATGGAATTCTTTCGGACTCTATTCGCTTCCATTTTTGGGGGATTAGTCCTGTTCTTTTTTATCATTTTAGATGACACCGTGTTTCTTTATACCGATTATTACCGGTCGTTGGCGGTTCTGATTGGTTTGCAATTTAGTTTTACCTGGATTCTCAGGGTAATTCAAACTAGCAGATACCACCAACAAATTAGCAGCGGGAAACTCACCTTCCCTACCCTTTTAATTGGTGATTCCGAGGGAGTACAGGAGGTTTTTTCTAAATTAAATCCACAGCGCCTTTTTTCCGGAACTGAAATTTTAGGATACATAAGCCAGCATTCAAATTCAGCATGGACCGATTTGCCGTACCTTGGAAATCTGGATGAATTAGAAACAGTATTACATCAACAGCTGATTGACGATGTGGTAATTTGCTTTCGTCACACAGATCATGTTAGCTTACAACAGCTCATCAGTCGATTGCATTTGGCTGGAGTGCGCATCCGAATCCGACCTGATTTGTACGATATCACCTCCGGCACTGTTCGCTTCTCCAATATTTTTGAAACTCCATTAATGGAGGTCCATGCACTCAAAATGCCACCATGGCAACAATTTGTAAAGAGAGCTCTTGACATAGTGATTTCAGGGCTGATGCTGCTTATTTTATCGCCAATTTTCGCATTCATTGCGATTCGTGTTCGAATGGATAGCCGGGGGCCAATCTTCTATCACCATGAACGAATTGGTTTAAATGGCAGACCGTTTAGGATTTACAAATTTCGCAGCATGGTAGTAAATGCAGAGTCGCACACCCCTCGCTTAAGCAGCGATGCAGACCGCCGCATAACTCCTTGGGGCCGAATCATGCGCAAGTATAGATTGGATGAACTCCCTCAATTTTTCAATGTATTGCGGGGCGACATGTCATTGGTAGGTCCGCGACCAGAGCGAGCATTCTTCATTGAGCAAATCACAACCGTAGCTCCGCATTATCGACTATTGCACCGCGTAAAGCCCGGCATCACCTCTTGGGGGCAAGTAAAATTTGGCTACGCCGAAAACGTAGAAGAAATGGTGGAGCGACTCAAATTTGACCTGCTCTACATCCACAATGCCAGCTTATTGCTCGACATCAAAATCCTGCTGCACACCTTTTTAATCGTTCTTCGAGGCGAAGGAAAATAGGATGTTTTTAGGGCGGGTACCGGGCTTTCACAGGTAGTCCGCAGCCAAAAGGGTTGGTCCCAGCGGCGTTACGCGGGCTCCTAAAGTCGCCTGCGCCGCTCGCGGGCCCATACCCTTTCGGCTTTGCGGGCAACCTTGTTCAATCCCGCCCGCGGGCGGCATCAACCTAAAGCAGCATGCATGAATTAGTTGTATTTTTGTGGTATGGGAATGAATTCGGTGAACATTAGAAATAAACGGGCGTATTTTGAATACGAAATTCTGGAGGAATTGGTGGCAGGCATGGTACTCACCGGCACTGAAATCAAATCACTACGGGAGGGAAAAGGAAGTTTGAATGAAGCCTTTTGTGCGATTTCAGAAGGAGAAGCCTTCGTCCGCAATTTGTTCATACCCGAATATAGCCTTGGAACCTACGCCAACCACAGCCCCCGACGACAACGAAAACTCCTATTGAACCGCAAAGAAATCGACAAATGGGAGCACAAAGTCAAAGAAAAAGGCCTCACCATCGTTCCCTTAAAGCTGTTCCTAAATGAAAAGGGCTTAGCCAAATTGCACATCGGCCTGGCCAAAGGCAAAAAACTCTACGACAAACGCCAAAGCCTCAAAGAAAAAGACATCCAACGCGACATCGAACGCCGCGGCGATTAACCCCGTAGAGGCGTATAACAATACGCCTCCATGCCTCCATGCCTCCATGCCTCCATGCCCACCGTTGTAGAGGCGTATAATCATACGCCTCTACCGAGAACCAACCGCGGCGAAACCACCAACTCCTTGCTTCCTGGCGTATACACATAAAAGCCCTCACCAGATTTAACGCCCAACTTGCCGGCTTGAACCATATTGACCAACAATGGACATGGAGCATATTTGGGACGACCAAAACCCTCGTGAAGTACGTTTAAAATACTCAAACAAACATCAAGACCAATAAAATCAGCAAGTTGCAAGGGACCCATCGGATGAGCCATACCCAACTTCATCACCGTATCAATTTCTTCGACTCCGGCTTCACCCTCAAAAAAGGTTTCAATGGCTTCATTTATCATGGGCATTAAAATGCGATTCGCTACAAAACCGGGATAGTCATTAACCACCACAGGCACCTTGTTTAACGCTTGGCTCAATTGCACAATCTGATCGGTCACCCTTGAATCGGTACTATAGCCATTGATAATTTCAACCAGTTTCATAACAGGCACCGGATTCATGAAGTGCATACCAATGACCCGATTGGGACGATTTGTAACTGAGGCTATACGCGTGATGGAAATAGAAGAGGTATTAGAGGCCAAAATGGCATGGCCTGGAGAATGTTGATCTAAAGTTTTAAAAATTTCCAACTTTAATTCAACCCGCTCAGTGGCCGCTTCAACCACCAAATCAGCAGAGCCCACTCCTGTTGCCAATGAAGTACTAATTTGAATATTCGAAAGTGTCGCAGCCTTATCGGCTTCTGTGATACTGCCCTTTGTCAGCATCCGCTCTAAGTTTTTTTCTATGGTTGCCAAGGCCTTTTCCAAAGCCTGCTCTGAAACATCAACCAAAGTAACTTTGTGGCCGTGCATCGCAAAAACATGAGCAATACCATTGCCCATTGTACCGGCACCAATAACTGAAACGTTGTTTAGCATCTTTTTAAAATTAGATTCCGAAGGTACGAAATTGACGGGCGATGTACGGGCTCATTGCCCGTAAAACGAAAATGAAGGGGTTTATTTTTAAGGAAAACGGTAAAAAAACCACTTTTGAGTTGAGCCAAATAAAGTAGCTTTGAACCATGCGCACGTGGTTCGGAAAATATGGAGCCTTAATGGGCCTCTTGCTGATGGGCCTAGCCCTCCGTATTTATGTTCCCGGGGGCATGGTACTTGTTGGTGATGACCTCAGTGCATTGCTACGAACCCATTATGCAAGTTGGCAGGAATTTGTAGAAGGTGGACTTAAAACCGATGTACATCCCCCTGGAATTCAGGTGTTTTTATTTTTCTGGAATCGAGTTTTTATTGACCAAGCTTGGTGGATCAAACTTCCCTTTATAGGCTTAAGTGTATTGAATGTGTACCTAACCTGGCTGCTTGGGCGAAGATTAAACCTTAAAAAATCAGCTTACTTGGCAGCCCTTTGTATGTCCGCCCTTCAATTTCCGGTTTTTTATGGGCAATTGGCTCGCATGTATGCCCCTGGCACCACGGTTATTTTGGGCCTAAGTCTAATTTATGTGACAAGTCAAAATGCAATAAAAATTTCAAAGAAAAGATTCCTTTTACATGGTATTTTACTGGCTTTGGCCGTGTACATCCACCATCTGGCAGCATTAAGCGCTGGGATTATTTGGCTAACCGGCATTCTCAAATTAAGACCATCACTACGACGGGAGTGGGTGGGTGCCGCCCTACTGGGTTTTTTGCTTTTTTTGCCGGCATTGCCCCTTTGGATTGACCAGTTTAAATTGGGTGGCGTAGGGGGCGAACAGGGCTGGTTGGGGGCTCCCAAACCTGATTTTTTTCTTGACTTTTTTGCTTACCTGTTCCATTATTTCATTCCCTTATATCTGTTGGCGGGATTCCTGTTTGTTCTAGCCATACGCCGGAATGCATGGTTTATTGGATTGCTTTGGTTTATTCTTCCTGCAGCAACTGCATTTTTATATTCTGTCTTCCGGAATCCAGTGCTGCAATTTTCCACCATGCACTTCAGCATACCCTTTTTTCTTTTGTTTTTGAGTTCAGGGATAGAAAGACTACCCGGCCGCTGGGCCAACCTCATCTTTGGATGTTTCTTGATTTTGGTACCCGGAACTTTATTTATAGTCCGCAGGCATCCCTACATGCAAAGCAAAGAGCCCTTTAAAGGAATTCCAATTTGGATGAAACACAACGACAATGCAGCAGCCTATTTCCTATGCGATATCGCGCCAGAAAGATGGACTTGGTATGTAAAGGAAAAGATGAAAGGAAGATTGGCCTTGGCACCCGAACTTGAAAATCCGGAACAATTACCAAATTTTGATTCAGTATCAGGACTACATCGCGTTATTTTAGGTCAGGTACGGGAAACCAATCCCGATGTTTGGGCGGCCATAAAATTCCAATTTCCAATAATCCGAAGACGAATAGATTTTACAGGAGGCATGATTTGGGATTTTAACCGATCTGAAATCGGTCAACAATCCCATTTAAGCCCACATTTAAAAACCAATTGGCGTTTCAAAGGCAACAAAAATGGTGTTTTCTTCGGAAAGGTTGAAATGAATCTCGATAGCACCATCCAACATGAATCAGATTGGTTGTACCAAGAAGTAAAAATGCTTCTCAAAGATGGAAATCCACCGCGCTGGGTGACTGAAATACGAAACGGAAAGGAACACATATTGTGGAGAAGTGTACTGCCAATACGTCAACGTGGAGACACGCTATGGTACGCGTCTGCCATTCCTATGCATGACATAGAAAGACGCTCTGGATTCGGGAAATTGCAAAGTTATGCTTGGGCAAAAGACTCAGCTAAAATTGATTTCCTCGAGGTTAACGTTGAATGCTGGCTAGGAAACAGAATCATGGACGCCCCATTTAAAAAAACAGATTGGAAATGAGGGCCTTTTGTTTTAATCAACAGAAATAGAATGGTACAAACGGGGGTGACGGAACCTTTAGCAAAAACACCACAACAAATCAAAGGGAATACAATCCACTTAAACCTTTCCCTGTAGGGCCGCATAGGCACGCGCACGTAGCAAATCTTCTGCAGAATCAACGCCGCCAAATGAGGTAGAAACAGGAATTACCTCAATGGGAATTCCAGCATCCATCCAAGCCAATTGTTCAAGGCGTTGTTGCTTAGAATTGGGGGTTGTTGCGCCTAGAATTGACTCTATTGGCATAGAAGAAGGGAAACCATATATCCCTAAATGCTTATAAAACAAACCATTAATATCTTCCTCTTGAATTTTGTTGGGGGCAGACTCAAATAAAACTTCTCGACTAAAATACGTAGCCAAATGGGTATTTTTATTAAATCCGACCTTCACACAATTGGGATCCGTTAATTCTTGTGGTGTTGAAATTGGGCTGGCAGCTGTAACGATGGTGTGTTCTGACCTTAACAGTGCAGCACCCATCTCTTGAAGCAATGTAGGCTCCAAAAATGGCTCATCTCCTTGTACATTAATCAGTCCCGCAAATCGATGCCCTTGAGCCTGTAAATGGTTCCAAATCTCCAGGCATCGAGCACTACCTGATTCATGATGGATAGAGGTCATTATTACATCGGCACCGAATGACCTACAGACCTCAAGTAGTTCTAGGCTATCCACCCCGATTTCTACACGAAACTCAGATCCGGCCTTTTTGCAGGCTTCATATACCCATTGCACCATGGGCTTACCTTCAATGTCTGCCAGCATCTTTCGAGGCAGCCGACTGGAATTCAATCGAGCTGGAATGACTATAAGAAAGGCTGAATTCATGATTTAATTCATCAAACGATGTTTAAAGGACCGTGATAAGGGCTAGATTGAAGCCA
Source organism: uncultured Flavobacteriales bacterium (assembly GCA_903825395.1). GTDB lineage: Bacteria > Bacteroidota > Bacteroidia > CAIKAF01 > CAIKAF01 > CAIKAF01. The sequence goes on along the minus strand of CAIKAF010000019.1, from coordinate 92,028 downwards.
TCGTTCGTACAAATGATGAACAATTCCATCCGACAAACCCACCTGTGGAACCCACAGCCTACGGATTCCTGCATGCCGACAAATAAATAAGAGAATTTCCGTTGCCGGAACAATAACATCCGCGCGGTCAGGATTTAGATTCAAATGCCGTATGCGGTCTTCATACGACAAAGATTGGAGATGCTTTAGGATGGTTTTAGTTTTTTCCGCGGACAAAGGTCTACCAGCTGGGATGTCGGCCAATGCGAAGAGCTTAACCACATTGCCACCAGATCCAATCCCACTTAACTCAGGAAAAGTCCCTTTTAAGTTCAAGCAAGTATCTTTTAGCTCCAACCAGGTTTCTGAACTTACCTTACCGCTTAGAGCTCGAACTGTTCCTATCGGAAACGAGTGAGCGAATCTCTTTTCTCCCTCAAAAAACAAAGTCAATTCCGTACTTCCACCACCAATATCTATGTATAGGTAAGGTTTCCCGGGGATTAGTTGACCGGCGACGTCATTTTTAAAAATCAAATCGGCTTCTGTACTTCCATCAATTAAATCGATTTTCAAACCGGATTCCTGTTCTATTTTTTGGATAATCTCTTGCCCATTTGCCGCCTCCCTCATGGCAGAAGTTGCACATCCCATCCAGTCATTCACCCCGTGTACAAGCATCAAACTCTTAAACGCCTTCATGGTATGCAATAGCCGTTCTTTATTTCTTTGACTTATGAAACCCTCTCCAAACACATCGGCGCCCAACCTCACAGGCACGCGGGTCAATGCCACCTTTTTAAAAACAGGCTGATTCTGAGGATTCAGATAAACATGGTTGAACAACAATCGAACCGCATTAGACCCAATATCAATTGCTGCAAATGTTAAGGTTAACTCAGGCATGGGTGCTTTTCAAATTAATCCCGTGAAATGCGGCAAGCCCTTCAATTGGACGACGTACAATTCGGCCAAGTTTCATCCCTTTTAATTTAAGTGCTTCACTCAACTGAGCTTGAAAAAAATAGGCAACAGAACCTGTGAAATGGATGGGCAGCTGTTTCGCTTCTGTATAGCGCATCAAATGTTGGTCAATGAACAAGGAAAATCCCTCTATAACCCATGATTTCATTTCAGGAAAGGAATCCATATGTCGATGCATAAATGGAACAAACGAAGCCAACCAAGCTCCTTTAAGTTCTGGTCCATAGGCAAATCGAATCAATCGTTCAGTATCCCATTCAGGATACGTTAATGCCCATTCCCGCTGAAGAGCAGGAGAGAAATCTGAACGAAAATAGGCCAGCAACAATCTCTTTCCCAGCCAGGTTCCTCCGCCCTCATCTGCAAATAAAAACCCTGGACTTGCTACTGTTTTTAGAATATTTTGTCCATCAAATAGGGCGCTATTCGAACCCGTGCCCAAAATTCCCGCAATACCTGGTTGGCTCCCACACAACGCTCGGCACGCCCCCAAAATATCATGGTTGATTTCGATCCTTTTTGCCAATGGCAATACCTTGTGAAAGGCATGATTTACTTTTTGGACAGAAGATTCTGAACTGCATCCCGCCCCATAAAAATGAAGTTCGGTCAAATTCGATTCAAGAACCACCTGTGGAATGGAATCTATGATTTCATTCTCCGACATGGTATTTGGATTGATTCCTGAACCTTCTATTAGTAGCCCTTCTGAACTCAACCAACTTGTTTTTGTGCCACCGGCATCAGCTATCCATAGATTCATGGGACGAAAATACAAAGCAAATCTGATAGAAGTTTAGAATTGCCATAGTAAAAAGAGGGCAAAATGAAATCTACAAGAGGGATAAAATACCAAAACAAGGCCGTGTTAAACTCAAGATTATAAACAGTATCAACAGCTCAACAAAATCGAAGAGCACCATTTCATACATGATTTAACCCTGCTTTTTTTCCATTTTTAAGGCCCGGCGGCGCCTACGCATATTTAGCAACTCGATGAAAAGGGCATACAAAACACCGAAATACAAATATCCTTTAGGTACTTCCAAATGCACGCCTTCCAAAATCAATAAAAACCCAATTAGAATTAAAAAGCTAAGGGCCAACAGCTGAAGAGATGGATTATTGTTAACAAAACGACTTATTACTCCCGCAAACAGCATCATGACTAAAATTGAAATGACCACAGCAACCATCATTACTTCCACCCAGGGGGTCAGACCAACCGCTGTAAGTATGCTATCAAAGGAAAAAACAAGATCAATTAGGACAATCTGGGCCAAGATGATGGCCAAACCCTTTCCCGCATTCAATGTTTTTTGAGCCTCTTCTTTACCCTCCATTTTATGAAAAATTTCTGTGGTACTTTTCGCAATAAGGAAAAGTCCCCCTGCCATTAAAATCAAATCCTTAATGGAAATGGCTAACCCATCTTTCAATGATTCCACCCATGTAATTGGGGGAATTTGAAAAATCGGTTCAGTAAACCCTAAAATCCATGAGATGGATAACAATAAAATTAGACGAAACACCATGGCCAAAAGCAAGCCATAATTACGAACACGCTTTTGCTGGTCTGAAGGCAGCCGATTGCTAATAATAGATATAAAAATGATATTATCAATCCCCAGAACGACCTCAAGAAAGGTCAGAGTTAATAATGAAACCCAGGCTGCAGAGTCCGAAAAAACGGAAAAATCCATAAAAAAGATGCTTGCTGCGAAGGTAGGTAAAGGCAAGTATTAATCCCAGCCTTTAATGCTTTTTAAAGAATAAAAACATCCCCAAGATGCAAAGGCAGCCACCCCAACTAAAACCAACCCAATTCCCCAATTGCCATACACTAGATTTCCTGTGCTTAAAAGCATCCCATATACAGCCATTACTGCGAAAATAACGGCTAAGAACTGCCAAATGAATGGATTCCTGTCTTCGCGTTCATCTTGCGCATAGCGCTTCCAGCCTGGACCACCAGGCCTCACCTTTTGAACAAAAGCACCCAACACCGATTCGCTTTCCGGGGGCAAAATAAAACAGCTTAGCAACCAAATTAATGTTGTTAAAAGGGTTCCTACAATTAGTTTTTCATATGATTCCAATTCAAAAATCCCCAAACCATCATGGATAAACGTGAAATAAACAGCAATAATGAGTGAGCTGAACATGGCAACAAGTTCGGTCAAAGCACTAATTCTCCACCAAAACCAACGAAGTAGAAAAATTCCCCCTGTACCCGATCCCAACAACAATAGCAATTCGAAGGCCTGCCCTGCATTTTTCAGATAAAGTCCTAATGCAGAACCCAATAACAACGAAATAAAGGTAACCCAACGTCCAACCGATATTTGCTGCCCCTCACTAGAATTCGGGTTGATAAAGCGCAACCAAACATCATTCACCAAATAACTCGCGCCCAAATTTAATTGAGTAGACATGGTACTCATATATGCAGCCAACAAAGATGCTGCAACCAAACCCAATAACCCTGTAGGCAAAAGACTTAGCATGGCGGGATAGGCCATATCGTGACCAATTTGATGGCTTGCCAAATGTGGAAATGCGCGTTGCAAAGAGGGCAAATCTGGAAAAACTACTAGAGAAGCAAAAGCCACCAATATCCACGGCCAAGGGCGTAATGCGTAATGAGCAATATTGAACAACAAGGTTGCCCCCAGGGCATGCTGTTCATTTTTTGCGCTGAGCATTCGTTGAACAATATAGCCACCGCCGCCAGGTTCAGCCCCGGGATAATAACTACTCCACCATTGAACAGCAAGAGGAATAAATAACAAAGGAACCCATGAATTTACATTTGAAAAATCAGGCAACAGATTCATTTTGGTTTGAACTATTGGATTCTGAATCATGGCAGTCATACCCCCAATTGAATCTAAATTCATCAGGTAAATGCATGCTGCGATGGAGCCAATAATGGCCAACATAAACTGCATAAAATCAGTCCAAATTACTGCCTTTAACCCGCCTATGGAGGAGTAAACAAGGGTTATGCCTCCGGCGATTAAAAGAGTCATCCAACCTGGCCATCCCAATAAAATTGACCCTAATTTCACTGCGGCTAAAGAAACGGCCCCCATAACCAAAACATTGAAAATCAACCCCAAATATATCGCTCTGAAACCTCTTAAAAATGCCGCAGCCTTTCCTCCATACCTCAATTCATAAAAGGAGATATCTGTCATCACTCCAGAACGCTTCCACAACTTGGCGTAAAAAAATACCGTCAGCATTCCTGTCAAAAGGAAAGACCACCAAACCCAATTTCCAGCCACACCATGTTCACGAACCAATCCTGCAACTAGGTTCGGAGTATCGGTTGAAAATGTGGTTGCCACCATACTAACGCCCAACAGCCACCAAGGCATCTTCCCTCCGGCCAAGAAAAAACTTTGAGAATTGCTCGAGGATCCTCTGGATGCCCACAAACCAATTCCTAAAGTCAAGCAGAAATAGGCTAAAATGATGACCCAATCCCAAATTCCAATATTCATACGGGGAGGTATAGAACCAATTTTGGTTGAAATGAAAAAAAAATGGACTTTGAACTTTGCATCAAGGCAGTGCTATAATTTCTTCTACCTGTATAACCTCTCGGGTAAACCCATTTTGCAGTACCGCAACGAGATTGCAATTGCTCATTACCCAAGACGCACCTTCAAAGTTCTTGCTGAAGGAAATTATGCAAGAATTCCCGTTCATTTTAACTGGTTTTCCCCAAATCGGGCCTAAGCTGGCCCTCAAAATATGGTTGTGTTCATAAAATTCAATTTCCTCACCTGGAATGGAATAATCTGCTTGCCAGTTCACAAAATTATTTTCGGTAAGATACATACTTAGCATCAGGCTATCGGGCAAACTTCCTGAAATATCCTCAACAAAAACAAAAGCACACAAGGAAGATGTGGTGCTATCCCAAATGGATTTAATTTGAATATCTGCACGCTGTTCTAAATTCAATTCTTGCTGTAGAACTTGACCCCAAATGGACAGAGGTAAGTCATAGGCACCATTAACAGTTTTCCGATTAATCACTCCCTTAGGTAGGCCTGTAGCAGCAACCTGAAAAAAGTCATCTAAGGTATTACTCACTTCATTTCTGAAATCGTGGGTAAACTTTGAACCCGTTTTTGGAGCAGTAAAATACCCGGCAGCCTGAGCATGAACGGCCATTCCAACCACTTGACCGGGGTACATTTCTTGAAGGTCATGAAGTTCCTTCGCTGCTAAAGGGCAATTACCACAGCGGTGTCCGGTATAATCTTCAAGTAGAACCTTTACCAAGGGCGTAGAACGCGATTCAAAACTTGGAGTATCTGAACAAAATGGAATAACTGGAGCAGGCGGGCCGTCTGGGTTTTCAATAACATCGCAGCCCGACATTGACAGAATCAAAATTGGAAGTAAAAAAAACAACAGGTTATTCATCTTCATGATAAAACGATTTTTAGAAACTACTCATCAGACTAAACGTTAGCCCATTGCTAGCGGGAACCTGCCGACATACTCCACCAATGCAAATTATGCCCTCTCGTTGACGACCATATCCAATGGCAATCCGGGTTGTTTTTAATGTAACACCCAACATGGCCGTTGGATAGTGCAATTGTTTTTGAGCGTCTGGATTTCCGTAACTCCATTGATTCATGACACTGGCAAAAAACAATGGATTAAAATTATATTCTATCAGCCCCATAGCCCAGCTACCGTTCACCAGTGGGTTCAGTGGATTTTGAAGAGCAGGAGTGGCCAAGTGCTGCAGTTCAAAGCGAAGGGTATGCTTTTTTGCCAACTTCCAGGTAGCATCAATTACAGCAATGTGAGCGGCAATCAGATTGTCTTCAGAAGTACCTTGACCTTGTACCAAGCGTTGATTTTGCCATAAGTACATATACATCATTGACAATTTCATCTTTTTACTTAATGGCTGCTGGATTTCGATATTGGCATCCAGATAGTACTGTTTACCCAAATCGAATGCAGAGCTCGTATACCCATACCGATCACCTGTTGGAGTGGTATCAAGAGCAGAAACCATGCTAAAATTTAGGTTAACCGTAGTTGCGTATTTTTTTCTCCACCATTTAGGAGTCGTAAAATTCACATCGGCTTGCCAGCCCAATTCGCTGTTGGCCTGAACAGCATAGGGATAAATGCTTGCGGGTAAAGCATAGGTATGCTGCTTGTTCAGCATGGGAATGAAATTCAAGAGCAAATCATTGCCTTGAGCATTGCGGTCGCTTCTAAAATCGAAGTTTTCAACCCGCTTTGCCTGCAAACTGATCCCCAAACCTTTGGTTGAATAGGCTGCACTTACATAGGCAGCCGAGCCTGGTTTGTAAATAAATTTATTTAATGCGTTAGGGTCATTGATTTTGTATGCATATTCGGCGTTAAGCTGAAAACCGCCATATCCCAAATTTAATCTGCCCGAAAAACTTCCCACATTTAATGGAATTTCAAGCAGATTGGCAGGATTTTCTGGATTGGGTATTTCTTGTCCTGCTTGATAACGACTGACAAAACTCCCGCCAAAAATGATATTCCACTTTTTCCAATCCAATTTAGGAAGTAATTCTCTAGCGGTTATTTCTGCATCAAACCCCTTAATATTTCCTGGACTAAAATCCCAATAAAAACGCTGTCTGGCGATAAATCCGGTGAGCCTTAGCCCGTCAACAGGTTGGTATTTTAATCGGATGCCATCCAGAGCATTATCAAACCCCAAGGCGCGTTCTTCATACGACCTTAAAATAAGTCCATTGCCAAACTGTTCGTAAAAATTCCCCGCCGTTATATCCAAGCGACCTAAGGTGTATCCAGCGTATCGGAAAGGAATTCCATGACCTTCAAATGCCACGGGAAAACCGAGTAAGGGTTTGGGCATATACGCCTCATACCTTAAGCCTGCTCTGAAATTACCTCGAGTATAAACTAAATTCAGAAAGGAATTGGCGCGAAATATGTCGGGGACTGGCTGGGTATTTATTGCCGCATCGTCTAAATAATATTGTGCATCTACACCAATATTACCATGAATTTCTCCATAATCAGTAATGGTTTGCGACTTAAGTCCAAAACAAGACCACAAGGTCAAAATCCCAACAAGGACTCGATTAAATGTCCTCGTCATTTTGATTCAATTTTCTTGCCGGCTGCGACGTGTTGGATCATTTCAAAAAGATGTTCTTCATCACCAGGATTGTAGGCATTATGCTGCCAAACTATATTCCCATTTCCGTCCAATAAAAAAGTATGAGGAACGGTATTCACCGATAGTGCACGTTTAAAATTCCCATTGGGGTCGCAATACACTTCATAATTCCATCCTCGGCCATTGATGAAGGGCGCAACCTTTGCTACATTTCTTTGGTCATCAATTGAAATCGCAATTAATTTCACCCCAGTCTCCTCAACCCAGGATTCATATTCCTCATGAATAGCGCTTAGCTCTGCAATGCAGGGTTTGCACCATGTGGCCCAAAAGCTTATAACAACAGGCTTACCCTCGTTTGAAAATGTGGAGGTCGAAACTGTTTGACCTTTTAAATCCTGAACCTCGGCAGCAGGCAGGGTATAGGTTTTTTGAGAAGATAAAGCTTCTGCAAAACATAAACCTAAAAGTACCAATGGGACTAGAAATCGGTTTTTCATAGGGCGTTTTTTGTTCGGGTACAAGTTTACTAAAATGTTATGGGTTCAGGGTATTTTTGTTTATTGGACACCTGCACAATCCATGCCGCAATTTGAGTCATGCATTTATGATGCCTTTTAGGGCAGGAACTAAATCCTGTTTTAGAGCATGGACGACATGCTAATTCATGTACTTGGTGATATATGGCCCTAAATTGCCTTTTGGTTCCATAGTAGGGCTCCATCCCAAATTCAGGAATCGTATTGGCCCAAACAACATCCATTGGTTTAGAAAAGCAAGCGGCCAAGTGCATAATAAATGAGTCGCCAGTTACAACGTGAGCGGCATTTTGAACGAGTATGGCCGTTTGCAGAAGCGATGTTTTTCCACACATTGACCTCACCATGTTGGGGTATTTTTTTTCAATCGCCTCTCCTTTTTTTCGGTCATTTGGTCCGCCTAATAAAACACAAGGTAAGGTTTGAATGGCCAAAAAACGGTCTAAAAACTCAAACGATAAGGCTTTTGTTTCGTGGGCTGAGCCAATGCCGATGGCCACATAATCTCCTGCAATGACAGCCTCCTTATTTTCTTCAGACCCTTCACCAGGAGGCAAATGTAGCTCTACACCAGCTCCATCGTCAGCGATGTTAAGAGGACTTAAGGCCTTCAACATCCTAGATACCACATGACTGCATTTGCTATGAAAACCAGGGGCGTTTACCAGCATCCACTTTTTTATGTTTTCCTTTTTAAAGGACAAAATTGGAACTCCAGCACCCAGGGTCAATGCTTGGCTTCTCAGGTTTTTTTGCAAATCAATAATTAAATCTGGCATGGTCCCTAAAAACTCTGCGGCTGATTTTCCGGTATCATGTCGGTCATATCCAATCACAGAATGCAAATACGGATTGTGTTCAAATAAGGAAAGCATATCGGGATGGGTGATTAGCACCAATTCCGGTTTTTGCAATTGAAGATACAAGCACCTAATTATTGGTGTAATTAGGATAATATCTCCAAGGGAGCTGATCCGTATCAATCCAATACGTAAGGGTAAATTTGTCTTTCTAAGCAATGTCATAGTTTAAAGTACGGGCAAAAGCAACTAAAATAGGTCTATCGAGGCCTATTTGTGGAACGTCGTACCAAAAACGGATTAATTCCGCCTAAAAATACTGAACCTTCCTTGCATTTCTAACCCTTCAGAACCTTGGATTACCCAAAAATAACTTCCATTGCTTAGTTCTTGTCCGGCTTGATTCAAACTTTTAAAGCAAGCCTGACACGTCAAATCTGGCTGGATTATCGAATTTACTGTAGAAAACACCTCAATTCCCCAGCGATTGTACACATGCAATGTATAGTCATAACATAAATTAAAGAAGGGAGCAAATGTGGTAAAATCGAGGCGGTCATTGCCACTAGTCTCGGGATTGATTACTAGCACATTTGGCATGGCTGGTGGATCAGGAACTCCGATAATATCAATTGTCTGAGTACTATCATCCCTACATCCATTTGCATCGGTAATTTGCAGCGTTACATCTGCATTCAGCACATTTGGAAATACGTGAACAGCCTCATTTTGATTTAAAATCAATGTATCTCCATTCCAACCTGGAACAGTCCAAGTAGGGGTCAACGTCCCGGAACCTCCTGTTGAGGTATTGATCAGGGTAACCTCATAAAAACAAAAAGGATCGGTTGAAAAGGAAGCTGTTGGCAAAGGGAATACCTCAAAGTTTCCCTGAATTGTTGTACTGCAGCCAAAATCAGTTTCCACTTCAACTGTATAGGTGTACTGACCTGGTTGATTGAATTGAAATGTAGGATTTAGGGTATCCACAGGGCCGATGAAAGGAACTCCATTTCTATCCATTTCAAACAGGTGCTGAAGAACCTGACCATGAGGGTTAACCAACTGATAATTGAAGGATTGAGCTTGTTCTGCACAAAAATCTGGAACCGTTAATTGCATTTGTGGTAAACTGCCCACCTGCACAAGGGTGTCAATTCTAAATGTACAACCATTTGCATCAGTAACATTAACCCAAATTGGCGTTGGTCCGGATGCAGTAGCTATGGGTTGAATGGAGGGGGCGCCTTGACCATTGTGCCAAACATAACTGACTCCGCCTGCCCCAGAAGAAAGTAGCTGAGTAGTCAAATTCATTGAGGTACCTTGACAAATGGAGTCAATGATTTGAAGGCTAATTTCCAGAGGCGGTGGTTGAGTTATGGCCACTAAACCCGTATCGGTACAACCGTTTGCATCTGTAATAACAACCGCATAGTAACCCGTATCTAGACCCGAAATTGAGCCAGTTGATTGACCGTTTGACCAGACAAATTGATAGGGGGCCGTTCCTCCTTGAGGCGCAACTGTTGCTGAGCCATTGGCTGAGTCATGACACAACACCTGCGTATTTTGCATACTGTGCTGAAGTACAGCAGGCTCAATTAAAACAACAGTATCGGCTGCGGTACATCCATTGTCATCTACCACGGATAAAATATAGGTTCCTGGTCCTAGGTTTTGAACTTGTGTCCCTGTACCGATATTGGGATTCCAGCTGGACACCAAATTCCCTGTTCCTCCGGACAGATTGAAGCTTATTCCTCCGTTGGTATTTCCAAAACAGGAAATGGGAGTAATTTGAGGTGCTGAGATGTTAATGGGCGCAGGGGCATTAATAATTACACTATCTGTTCCCGTACATCCATTGGTATCGGTCACAGTAACGATGTAGGTACCTGCTGTTAAGCCAGCGATATAGGGCCCTGTTAAACCACCGGGCGACCAGCTGTAGGAATAAATGCCATTTCCTCCATTTCCTGAAACCTGAGCGCTACCACTGGGAAGGCCACTGCACAATGGATTTATGGTTTGAAAACTGGCCGTAATTGGTTGTGGGCTAAGAACATCTACTGATGAAGTGGCTGTGGATCCATTGGAATCGGTCACCAACACTTGGTAAGTACCAGCACACAAATTATTCACCGTTTGAGTGGTATAATTTCCTGGTGTCCAGAGGTAAGTAAAAGGCGGCACACCTGTATTTGGTGTTGCTGTTACTGAACCATCGCAATTGCCGGCACATGAAACCGGAGTTGCCGTAGTTGCTATTGCCACATTTTCAACACATGAAAAATTGTCAATCATAATGTTGATGTATCCTGAACAATATTGAACATGGTATGGAGCAAAGCTGATGTAGCAATAATTTTGGCTTGGGGTAAAGGTGATATTGTAGGTCTGCCAATTGGTGTGTGTAATTGGTCCTGAGGTATACAATGTCTCGGCAATACCGCAGGCATTGTTGCCGCCGTAAATGGCCAGGGAGCTGGGGCAATCGCCCGGGGAGGCAGTATTGTAGATGGGCGAATGGGCTAAGTCAACTGAAATCGTGTAGGTTTGACCTGCCACCAAACAGGGGGTCAACAACTGAGTCATGCCTTCTGCATATCCATTTGGGTTGTACCCATCGTGTAAAGCGCTAACATAGCTGGTGCCATTTGAGGGGGGTTGTGTAAAGCCCCACTGCCCAGGTTGAGTATCTGGAGAACCATAACATGCTTGCCAAGGCGCCGGGACAACGTGAGCTTGTGAGGGCCCTTCTAAGGACGGATTTTGGTAACAAGATTGTTGGGCTCGAGTTGTCAATAGCAATCCTCCCAGTGGGAAGATAAGTGCAAGAGCAAATAGATTTCTCATAGCTTCAAATATGCATAAAAGTACTGGAATTCAACAGATTCCCAAGCTATAAAATTGGATTTTAATGATTAAAGTCTAACTATTGACTTTTAAGATGCAGTTGGGGGAGTTTAAGAAGCGAACAACAACAGCAAAAAGTCCGCTGTGGTTCTTCTGCCCTCTGCTCATACTAGGGCATTCATTCGCTATCATTACCATGAATCCATTAACACTTTCCAATCGTAAGCCACCGAATAATTTCGGGCATACAGTATATTTAGGTCTTTAACATAATCTGCACCTGCCGCTTGTTCTGGTCCTCCCGGTCCAAATACAGATGGCGGCAAAGGCGGCAATCCCTCTTGAGATTCATTTGGAGCATAACCTACCCAGGTTTTTCGACCAACCAACACCGGCGCCCAATGTTGAAGCATTTTTCGTTTGCCAAGCTTTCCTGGAAGAATCAGACCTAAGAGTGGGAAAATCAAGCATATGGCTACATCAAACATGCGTTTTTGACGGCGAACTGCAGGTTGCGCCAAGGTACTGATTTGCTCTAAGTACCACTCTCCAGGGCTATGAATGCTTTGACTTCCAATAATAAAGGCACTGTTGGGAGGGGCAATTTTAAATTCAATGTTCTTGGACTCCCAAGCCGTCATATTACTAATAATTGAGGTGGCGGCCAGGTCTGCAGCGCAAAAAATCACTTCATCAATTTTCTTTATTTCTAAAATTTCTTCAGCATCGGCAAGGCTTCCCAATTGAGTAACTTCTCCTTGTGCATCGATCCGTCCTACGTAATTGATATTTTGCCCGGATGCTGACAGCAGGGGTAAAATTCGATTTTCTTCTTTTGTAGAGCCAATCAAAAGTACATGTTTCATTTTAGGGCGGGTTCCACCCCAAGGTCCTTTTGGAAAAAACCGACCTAAGCTTCCTCTCAATAAGGTCAATCCCGCCATAGAAGTTGCAGCACCGAGTAGGACCAATGATCTTCCAAACCTCAAGGATTCTGGGAGCAACCCGTACAACAGTAAAACCAAGCCCATTCCATAGGCAGCACCTCGAATCCAAGGAACCCATTTAAAGGGCTTTCGATACCCTCCATTTAATCCAATCATCAAAACAAAAACAAGGGCAATTCCTGGACTTATAAAAAAGTCAACCAAATCAGGATAGTGGCCCCCCTTGGGATAGGTAACCAGACGGGCCCAAATTCGAGAGAAGCATAAAAAAAGTCCTGTCAAGGCTACCACGTCGATTAAAGGCATCCACAACCATTCTACGGCCCTACGAACCAAGGCCAGAGATGCTCTAAACACAATGGCAACATGTATTAGGGTGCGAAAAACTCCGGCATTGCCTTGAGAGAAATGTTTTTCTGCAAAAATGACCATGGCCTTATAAAAGACCACCACATAATTCACAGAGCGTTTTTTGGTGCTTTCGCCTTTGTAATGAATGATTGTTGTGTCGGGGAAATAAAAATTTTTCCAACCACCTTGTTGTATGCGGTAACTCAGGTCAATGTCTTCCCCATACATAAAAAAGGTCTCATCCAACAAACCTACCTTATCGAGTGTGGTTGAGCGCAACATCATGAACGCACCAGACAACACATCTACCTCGTGGATTTGGTCGGGGGGCAAATAGCCCAAATGGTATTTTCCAAACCGTTTTGACCGAGGGAAGATGGTAGCCAAACCAAACATTTTATAAAAGGCAACAGCAGGGGTGGGCAATCCGCGTTTGCTTTCCGGCAAAAACCGGCCAGAGCCATCTACCATGCGAACCCCTAAGCCACCGCATTCGGCATTTAAATCCATGAACTCGACAGTCGAAATAAAGGTATCGCGCTCAACGACTGTATCTGGATTCAGCAAAAGAATGTATTGACCCTTTGCCTTCCGAATGGCCAAATTATTGCCCCTTGAAAACCCTATATTTTCATTCAGTTCAATGCGATGTACCCAAGGGAAAAGCTGTTGGCACATTTCCATAGAATCATCTACGGAATGGTTATCGACCACAAAAACCTCAAGGGAATTGGTTCCATGTTTTTCTCGAAGGGCATCTCCTGCTTGTTCTACCGATTTTAAGCACTGCTCTAGGAAGTAGCGCACATTGTAATTCACAATGACCACACTAAGCTTTACGGCGGGGTCCATTAGTTGCGTAGTGTTTGTTCAAAGGGTTGCCGTTGCAGAATGCTACGTCCTAAAGTCACTTCGTCTGCAAATTCCAATTCATCTCCAAATCCAACTCCACGTGCCAAGGTTGTGATGCGCAAGGCGTATTCGGCGAGTTTTCGGTACAAAAAATACGCCGTTGTGTCTCCTTCCATGGTTGGACTCAAGGCCAAGATCACTTCATCAAATTCGCGAAGACGAATTCGATCTAATAGGGATTCAATGTTTAAATCGCTTGGAGCCACTCCATCCATGGGTGATATTCGACCTCCAAGGACGTGATACAGACCATGAAATTGAGCAGTAGCTTCAATAGCAAGAACATCCCGCAGGTCTTCAACAACACAGAGGCCCTTGCCTTTTCGAACGGGATTGGCGCAAATTGCGCAGAGATCAGTATCGCTTAAATTATGGCAGGTTTTGCAAAAGCAGGCATTTTCAGCCAAATCGATTAAAGCCGAACCTAAGCCCATTGTTCTTTCCTTGTCTTGTTTCAGCAAAAACAAGGCTAAGCGCATGGCCGATTTCCGCCCTATTCCGGGCAATCCGGCCAGGGCATCCACGGCGGTTTCAAACACCTTTGATGAGGCAATAGGTTGAGCCATCGGGTTCAAAGATAGAGTAAAAACAAAGATGTTCCGGGGTAATAAAAAGGAGAAGGCCGACTCAATTGAAACAGAAATTTGGAGTGGAAATTACACCCAAGATTTCGCCTGTTCAACCGACTTCATGATGGTTGTGTACACTTCTGAAATGTTTGTATTCATCATGTAGCAAGGGCCACAAATTAGTTTAAGATTGGCATCGACCCAAATTTCACCGGCTGGAATTTCAGCTGTTTTAGCGCCCAAGCACTCAGCGCCTTCATGGATTGAGGCAATGTCGTATGGGGAATCATTCCCACTTTGGCCAAGGCTAATATTGGGATGGAGATTTCCTAAGGCGTGGGCCAGTAGCACAGGAGCCATGCACAATGCAACAATGGGTTTTCCTTGGGCATGTACCTGTTGAATGGCTTTGGCCACCTGAGGGTGAATTGTTCCTTGGGCTCCTAAAAAAGCCCAATCGGAGAGATTTTTAGCGGCACCAAAGCCGCCTGGCAGCAGCAGCAAATCGCAGTTTTCAGCTGAAAATTCTGCCAAATCCATCACCTGTCCCCGGGCGATTCGAGCGGCTTCCGTCAGGGCATTACGGACTTCGGGCATTTCTTCACCGGTCAGATGATTAATGACATGGTGCTGGGGCATGTTGGGAGCCCAGCATAAGTACTCAAAACCAAACTGTTGTAAGGCCAGTAAAGCCAATACCGATTCTTGAATTTCGCTGCCGTCGTACACTCCGCAGCCCGATAAAATTACATGTGCTTTCATGAAGTTAAGATGCGAAAAAATTGCGGAAACAGAAAGGGAAGCAAGATTGTTGCCTTAAATTTGAATTGAAACAACTAAACCCGGGGGGAGTTGGGCCGTATTTTTTTTGCCCGGTACTATGAAAATTAATCGGGTGAAGGAAAGGAGAAAGGCGTTCAACCCATCAAATTGGGTCAACTTTAGAGGGGCTGCGGGCGGGATTGAACCAGCTGGCCCGCAAGGAACAATGGCTTCTGCCCCGCGAGGGGCGGAGGCGACCTTGGGAGCCACCGTAACCCCGCTGGGGCAAAGCCATTGGACCGCGGACCAGCGGTGAAAGCCCGGTACCCTCCCCAAAAAACAAAAAGCCTGGCATTTTATTGTTTGAAGTGACTTAAGGCAAGGCCTTCCTAGCTGCCTTTTTTTACCTTTGCCACTCAGCTATGAAGCACATTCGAAATTTTTGCATAATTGCCCATATTGACCATGGGAAATCAACGTTGGCCGACAGGCTGCTCCAAACTACCAACACCATTAGTGGCAAGGATTTGAAGGCGCAGACCTTAGACGATATGGATTTGGAGCGGGAGCGTGGCATTACAATTAAAAGTAAAGCCATACAAATGGAATATTCTTTGGGGGGGGAGTCGTATATTTTAAATTTAATTGATACACCTGGGCATGTCGATTTCTCGTATGAAGTTAGTAGAAGTATTGCTGCATGCGAGGGGGCCCTTTTGATTGTAGATGCTACGCAAGGAATTCAGGCTCAGACCATTTCTAATTTGTACTTAGCCATTGAGCATGATTTAGAAATCATTCCCATTTTAAATAAAATGGATTTGCCCTCGGCCATGCCAGAGGAAGTGAAAGATCAAATTGTGGATTTAATTGGTTGTTCGCTGGACGATATTATTCCTGCATCGGGGAAAACAGGTCAAGGTGTTGATAAAATTTTAGAAGCGGTAATTGCGCGTATTCCAGCACCCAAAGGTGATCCAGAGGCGCCCTTACAGGCGCTGATTTTCGATTCTGTATTCAATCCATTCCGAGGTATTATTGCATACTTCCGTGTTATGAACGGAAGTTTAAGAAAGGGAGACAAGGTTAAATTCATGGCTACCGAGAAAGAATACGAAGCAGATGAAATTGGAGTCTTAAAATTGGATTTGTCGCCCAGAAACAGTGTTTTAGCCGGCGATGTAGGGTATATTGTATCGGGAATAAAAACCGCAAAGGAAGTAAAAGTGGGAGATACCATTACGCATGTTGCGCGGCCCTGTTCCGATATGATTCATGGGTTTGAAAATGTAAAACCCATGGTATTTGCGGGCATCTATCCGGTAGATACGGAGGACTACGAAGAGCTACGTGAGGCTATGGCAAAATTGCAGCTGAACGACAGTAGTTTGACCTTTGAGCCGGAGTCGTCCGCCGCCTTGGGATTTGGTTTCAGGTGTGGGTTTTTGGGGATGCTGCATATGGAAATCATTCAAGAGCGGTTGGAGCGGGAATTTGACATGAATGTCATTACCACCGTACCCAACGTTTCGTATAAAGCCTACACCAAGAAGGGAGAGAAACTCATTGTCAATAATCCTTCAGATTTACCAGAGCCCAACCACTTAGAATATGTTGAGGAGCCGTATATCAAGGCTCAAATCATTACCAAATCAGAATTCACAGGTCCGGTAATGACTTTGTGTATGGAGAAACGTGGGATATTGAAGAACCAGGTTTATCTGACACAAGATCGGGTAGAACTGAGTTTTGAGTTGCCGTTGGGGGAAATTGTATTTGACTTTTACGATCGGCTTAAAACCATTTCTAAGGGGTATGCCAGCTTTGATTACCATCCGAGTGATTACAGGACTTCTGTGTTGGTGAAAATGGACATATTATTAAATGGTGAGCAAGTAGATGCCTTGTCCAGTTTAATTCACCGGGATAATGCGTTTGACTTAGGTAAAAAACTGTGTTTAAAACTTAAGGAATTGTTGCCTAGGCAGCAATTTGAAATTGCCATTCAAGCTGCAATTGGGGCTAAGGTCATCGCACGTGAAACGGTAAAAGCGCTGCGGAAAGATGTTACAGCCAAATGCTATGGGGGCGATATAAGCCGGAAGCGAAAACTGCTTGAAAAACAAAAAGAGGGTAAAAAGCGCATGAGGCAAGTGGGCAGTGTTGAGATTCCTCAACAGGCATTTTTAGCTGTTCTAAAACTGAACGATTAAAACTCAAGAGCGGTTGTGGGGTGGCTTAAGTGAAGGCTAAGGGAACTGACTATTGGAAGTTGAATCAACCGCATAGGTAAATTATACCGGCTGCTTCACTCTAGAAGAATTACCGGGATTGAGAATTCGGTTATGTACAGTTGAAATGAAAAATCCAATCGGATTGTGCTCGTTTATTTCCTGACTGAGCTTTTGAGATTGCAAACAGGAAAGTCGGAGCAGCTAATCATCCATTCCATATTCCCTTAAAGGGAACCATGTTTTGGCGATAAGAAAAGAAAAAGTGATTGGAATTATTTAGGGCGAAAAACACCCTTATCTTCCGATTGCTTGTTTTTGAGCATTTGCAATACCCAATATACAATTAGTCCACTACCAACCAAAATCATAAGAATATTGAAATTCATTCCGGCCAGTTCAATGAATTGAAAAGTCCATTTGATAAAATTTCCTAGGGGTACAAACAACCAATCCATAATATTTAAGATTTAATCAAAGGTAAGCATAGCGGCGAAATTTTGAATAAAAAAGATGAAAAATGGTCAAATGAGGGAAAAATCGGATTTTGGCATTAGATTTGTTGAACAACCAAAAAAATCCACCTATGAAACAATTGTATTTTTATTTATTAATGGGAGCAAGTTTTTGTTCTCTGAACGCCCAGGTCACCATAACCTCTTCTGATTTTGGTTCGATTGGGGATCAATTCATTATTGGAGTAGATGATACTCCCACCATTCAGCCTGGTGCAGCTGGCGCAGGCCAAACCTGGGATTTCAGGGGTTTGAATACCACCACCCTGGACACCTTGTTTTTTCTTGACCCTTCGACAGTTCCTGCTTCTTCGGGCTTGAATGC
This sequence comes from uncultured Flavobacteriales bacterium, assembly GCA_903825395.1. Lineage (GTDB taxonomy): Bacteria > Bacteroidota > Bacteroidia > CAIKAF01 > CAIKAF01 > CAIKAF01. The sequence continues at coordinate 74,086 of CAIKAF010000019.1, read as the reverse complement.
ATGCAATTTAGTTACCGAGTCGAACGACGGTTACTTTTTCTTGAACAAAACAACCTCGGCTGTGAACACTGTGGCTTTAGGGACGGATGTAAATGGAGTTCCCACCTTAGCTGTGTATCAACCGGAACAAACCTTGTTGCCCTTTCCATCTTCATTGAACAGTCAGGTGAGCAGCACCTCGGCGTTTAAAACAGCCATCTATTTAGGTTTAGATACAAATGTATTGGGTTGTCAACTTCAATTTGATTCCACCCGAATCAATAGAAGGACTACCTTAGCCACCTTGTTTGATGCAGATGGCATGGTGTATTTACCTACAGACACCTTGCAAACCCTTCGTGCAAAATCTGACGAAACAACAACCGATTCAATTTTCGTTTACAATCCCATTCCCATCAATTGTTTATTGTTGGGAATCAACATGCCTGCGGGTTGGAATTTGATGCCACAAACCTTGGCTCAATTGGCCGGTTTGCCTGGCAATGTAGTTACCACAACAACCACTGTATATACTTGGTATGCCAATGGGGAGAAATTTGGGGTAGTTGCCTTGCGCATGGATGACCAAGGGAATCCGGACAATGCGCGGTTTAAGAGCGATGCCAGCCAGCTTTCTACTGCTCCGGTAGATGCGCCTGAATTGGCGGTATATCCCAACCCTGCTGATCAAGGACTGCTTTACATTCAGGGTTTAAAGGACGGTGCTAAACTGATTATTACTGATTTGAGCGGTCGGGTTCATCCCGTTCAGCGGATGGGCAACCGAATTGATGCCTCAGCTTTGAATTCGGGAATTTATTTGTTCACTGTAACTGAGCAAGGTCAGGCGACAGCTCGAGGTCGGTTTGTGATTCGTTAAGCATTGATTTGATTTTTAGAAATGGGCCTTCGGGCCCATTTTTATTTTGATTTCTTGGTACTCGGATGCGGTAAAAAATGGACAGGTATGTCTTGAGGTTTTTTTACCGCAAAGGGCTCCAAGTCGGCGCAACGTTCACAGAGGTAATGTAGTAATAACAAGGGGGTGCAGGAGTTTGGAGGCGCCTTTGCGAACATTGCGGTTGACTTTGCGGCCTCTGTGGTAAAAATTGGCCGTTTTGACTTAATTCCTGCCTTGCCCACCTTTTTATTTTTCGACTGTTCAGAGTCGATGTATACTTCTGTAAGCATAGATTTAAAGAAATTGGTCTAGAGGTCCAATTTCGTTTTTTGCCGTATTCATTTCAGCAAAAATTCGATGGCTTTGGATGCTTCCTGGGCGTTCAAACTGCCATTCCAGAAAGCGTATCATAGCATCGAGCAAATCTCTTCTTTGGGCTGAATTTTCAGGTATATTTTTATGCAGAATCAGATCCAGCCATACTTTTGATGTTTCTGGAGAGAAGACGGGTTCCAATCCATTTCCTGGGGGAGTAGAAAAGGAGGCTGATTGAATTCCAAAGACCAAAGGGAATATTGGTTTTTCAGGAGGTAGGGGTAAAATACCTGCCCATTCAATTACATCGAGCAGGAAAGAAATGGGCAGATCCTTAGGTTGAATTTGATTCAGAGTGCTTTCCAAGTGATGGATTGCCAAATCATATAGAGCTAAATCGCTTTTTTGCCATTGGCATATTTTTGTAAGCACCTCAGCCATAAACAGGGCGATGGACAATTTTACCGGGCCGGCATGCACCAAAGAGCGACCATGCTGAAATGCAAACTGAGATGCATAGGGAAGGCTGTTGGATTTGCTGTCGCTTAAAACCAAATGGAGAGCGGACAGGGGGTGTAAAAAAGCGCGTTTGTTCTTTTTAGAATTGGCCGAGGCCATAAAAACTGCATCGCGCTGTTCTCCGTCGGCGCCAAGTATTTTTAAAATATATCCTTTATCACCAAATCGAACGGTGTGAAGAAGTAAGCATTCCAATTGTCGGGGCATGGCCCTAATTAACAAAAATAAGTTTGGTCACCATGGATTGGGATCCGTCTTGATTGGTAGCGAACACAAGATACACTCCGGTATGAGGTCTTCGTCCGTCAAACCGTCTTCCGTTCCAGGTGGCTGTACCGCCGGCGGCTTCGAGTTCGTACACTAAATTACCTGCAATATCGGTGATTTTCAGATTGGCATTTCGTGCAAGACCTTTGAAGGTAATTGGGCCGTCGTAGGTGGGCTTAATGGGGTTGGGGAAGGCGATAACATCACCAAAATCATCTGAGGCTTCTGTTGCATTCCCTTGGTATGATATAATTCCGAGGTCGGTACCGAAGTAAACCTCACCGGTAATGGGGTCAAGACCAATGCATTGAACATTGTCTGACAGTAGAGGGCTATTGTCGGCATTGAAACTACGAATTATGGTTCGTCCATCGGGGCTGACAAGAAGCACACCGGCGCCTTGGGTGGCGATCCATTTTCGATTTCCTCCGTCCACTTGTATGTCATTTACGATGGTTTGGGCCAAGAGGAGTTCATTGTTGCCGTCGTCGGCGCTGAGGACAATTTTCTGTCCGTTTACCGGATTTGAGCTGAACAATTGACCGGGAGAAAACACCCTTAAGCCATCGTCGGTTCCTACCCAAATTTCTCCATTTTTATCTTTTGCCAGGGTTCGGATATGAAGATTGGGTAAATCGCCACTGTTGAAGGTTGCTGTTAAATACTGCTTTTGTCCATTGGCGGGGTTATAAACGGCAATGCCACGGCTCCAAACGGCGAGCCATACATAACCAAAATCATCCACAACTACATCTCCTGTGGGAACTGCATTTGAGGTGAAATTTGGAAAATCTACGGATAAAGAAGAATTGTCTGTTTTTAAGCAAACCAATCCAACGGGGTCGTATGAAGGAGAAACCCAGAGGTCTTTTTGGCGATCAAATGCCAGGCCACCTAAACCAGGTCGATTTAGGCCTAAGGGCAGAGGGGGGCCTTGCAGAATGGAAGAGTAGGTGTAATTATTTATTTCATACAGACCTGTAATTCCAGCGGCGACAAACAAATGTTTGGGGTCATCGGGATCGGGGGCTATAGCGAGTAAGTCCGCATGTCCTAATGGATAGCCGGCTTCGGGTTCGCGAAGAACCCTCCAAAATCCTTGACTGCGGTAGAACAGTTGGTCTCGCCGAAAAATGGCTCCCCATAGCGGAGTTCTTCCTCCGGAAGCCACCCACACATCTCCGTTGGGAAGCACTTTTATATCGTATGCGTTTCGGGTTTCGGGGCCCGCTGGGCCATAGGCCGTTTGATTTGTAGCGGAGAACAACAAGCCATTTCTTGAGGTAGCCAGATAATGGTTTCCTGAGGGGTCGCGGACGATGTCTTTAAATGCACCGAATGGGGAATGAAAGCTCCAAACTATTTGTTGAGAAGCATCCACTGCAATGGCAACGGTATCGGTAAGCAGATAGAGCCGATTTCCGATGGTTCTTAGGCTGTTGAAGGTTGGGAAATCGGGAAAAGAAAGGATTTGGGCTGGGGTTCCTGGGGTAAAAGCGAACAAACTGTCTCCTTGTTGGCCTTTGATGGCGAATAATTTACCATTGAATGCAGACACATGGGCATAAAAACCTGGCCCTGCTTCGGGTTGAATGACCCAAGAAGTTAAGTCTTTAATATTTCCAGACAGAGGAAGACTGTACAATCCGGTGGATAGAGAAAACCAGTACTTACCATTAAAAACGGTGGCGGACTGACAGGTTTCCGTGGTAAAAAGAGGGCTATTTTTAAGGATGGCTGAATTGCGAAAAACCTCTTGTTTTGCATCAATAAGAACGACTCCAAAATCGGCCGCCAAAATAACTGTATCGCCATACCACTCTGCCGACCGTATAAATTTACTGTCATTTATACCTGCATTTAAAAGTGCATTCAGAGGAATAGCGCGTCCATTCTTTTGAAGATCTACATGTCCGGTTTGGTAGGTTACAATTGCCCAGGGTTTGCTGGGGTGTGACCGAACAACAGAACTTTGAACGGCGCTAAAGCCTTCCGCTTTTGAAAAGGGTTCTCGTTCAATGGTTTCCAGGTTGTAGCTCCATGCTCCCTGATCGGATGCCAGAAGTAGTTTCCCATTTTGGTAATCGATATGCGAGCACCTAAAAAAGGGTAAATGTACCCTCCATGCTTCTGGATTAAGTTGGGTGTGTGCCGACAGTGGACAAAGCGCAAAAACAAAAAAAAGGAAGCGAATAAAGCGGAAATGGGTCATGGTTCGATTATCGTTTTTGATGACCGGGGTACATCATTTTGGGGAAATTCTTTTCATCTCCTACCAAAACGCAGATGTAATTTTCAAGCACTCTAATTTTTCCGGGCTGGCCTTTGCTGGCAATAGGGTCTGTTTTAACTCTGAAAATAGGTTCCTTTTTATAGGATATCTCCTCCCTTAATTTCCTTCCAACATAGAAGGCGCGCGTTGTGTTTGGAGGAATTTCGGCCGTTAAAATATTCTCCCAATTTGCTCCATAATCGGATAAAATTTCAACGTGCACTTGAAAATTGACCAATTGGCTATCTAAATTTTGAATTACAACTTTTCCCACAATTTCCGTCCAAGGATTCATATCATCGCGGAGTGGACCGGCATCCATAAAAATGGCGGGTTGACTTAACATTGAGTCAAGGGAAGCGGTGAGATAAAATTTTTGATACGAAAGCAGGGTATCCTGATCCCTTAAAATTGAGGAATTCACCCTGCGTTTGGAAAAATAATGTTGAGCCTGTTGGCTACCGCGTTTTCGGGTTTCATAGTTGGGATAAAAGGCTCGGATTTGGGTAGGGACTTCAACGGCGGGTTCTTCGTCAAACCAGGCATAAATTAAATTTTCATTTCCGTCGCTTTCTGTTTTTTTCATCCAATCCATCAGATTTAAGTCAAGGCTATCGGGGTGAAAGATCCTTCCTACTTTTCGCAGGGGGCTTTCCTCTTGAATAAAATAGCGAAGTACCTCAGGAGTTGGAGAAACAAAAAGAACTGCTGTTTTTGGATTTGTTTCCAGTCGTTCTTCAATATCTGAAATGGCTGATTTAAAATGCGTAAATGGCATAATATTAAAGGCCTCCTTTTCTGTCATAGAGGTAAAAAGTATAACCACAGCATAAGCGCCCAAGAGGTAGGTTGGCATTTTGCGGAAAAAGGGGTAGGCCCATTGAAAAATAAATGCAGCCATAAAAGGAAAGGTGGGCAGGATAAGCGAAACGTGGAAAACGGGCTTTTGAACGAAGGAATAGAACATTAAACCGATAAAAGGAATGAAACCTAGGGCAGCTGATAGCCAAATTAATTGTTGTTTTCCGAGCACCATGTGGTATCTGGAGGCTCTCCAATTCTGCTTTTTTTCATGCGCCTTTGGACGGGCGTAAACCATTATTCCCAGCAGAGTCAAAAAGACAAACCAAGAGTGGTTAACTAGATACAGCAACCAATCTAAAATCCAACCGAATTGAGGGTCTGGAACTGGAAGCCCATGAGGACCTATGTTAGCCATGGTGAAATGTAGCCTGCCAATGGAATAGAAGGGAGCCAATCCAACAAGTAAAATGAGTGCTGCAGCGCCCAGGGCGTGCATATTTTTGGGCGTGATGAACAATAGGGAAGCCAGCACCATAATACCCACCAGCATGAGAGCGCCATAGTGAGAGTGGGCGGCTAAGAGCCAGGCAGCACCCAGAAACAATCCCTTTTTTAGTGGAATTTGGCCGGTACGGTTAATCACCCGATCCCAGCGCCAAGCTGCAAATAGAATCAGTGCCATACCCAAGACAAATGGTCTGGCATAAATGCTAAACACCATATTCAAAGCAGCGAAGCCCATTAGAATAATAACCATGATTGCCACCTTTCTTCCAAACCAACCTGAAAACAGCAAGTAGGCCCACCACATTCCCATAGAACCAATCAAAATGTAGGGAAGGCGAACAAAAAATTCATGAGCCGGCATGATTTGATACCAAAATCCGAAAAGAACCTGGGCTACCACAGGGTGGTTTTCGCCGCGCTCATTAAGGTGATCGAGAAGGCCTGAAAATCCAAAATCGGAAAATTGAAAAATGGAATAGACCTCATCCGGGCTAAATGAAATGGATGAAGCATAAAACAATCTTATTAGGGATGAAACTCCAATAATGATAAAGGCTAGCCATTTAACTCGGTCTAGTTTTCTTTCGCTTTTGCCCGTGCTGATTGATTCCATTTAGGTACCTTTGATTTCTAGATGTGTTAAGGTATGAAAGAATTTCTCTCAAAACTCCGTAAAGATTATAATTTGATGTCATTATCCGAAACGGATTGTGGATCTAACCCTATTTTTTTATTGGAAAAATGGCTGGGAGAAGCCGCGAATGCTGGTCAATCGGAACCAAACGCCATGACCCTTAGCACAGTAGATGCTTCTGGGTTTCCCAGCAGCAGAATCGTATTGTTGAGAGACCTTTCTAATTTGGGTTTGGTATTTTACACCAATTACACCTCTGAAAAAGCAAAGCAGTTGGACCAAAATGATAAGGCTGCCTTAAATTTCTTTTGGGTAGAGATGGAGCGGCAAATTCGGGTTCAGGGCCGTGTGCATAAACTATCTAAAGTTGAGTCGGATGCGTATTTTCAGAGTCGGCCGAGGCTAAATCAACTAACGGCATGGGCCTCTCCTCAAAGTTCTTCCATTCCAGACCGGGCACATTTGGAGGCATTATTAAAAGCAACAGAAGAAAAGTTTGCCAATACAGATGTGATTCCTACCCCACCCTTTTGGGGAGGGTACCGATTGGAACCGGTGTGCATGGAATTTTGGCAAGGTCGGCCGGGGCGGCTCCATGACCGCATTCGATTTGTGAAGGAAGGGAACACTTGGGAAAAAGAACGCCTAGCTCCATAAGCCATGGTATCGCCGGCATTTATTATTTCATTGCTGTGTAGCCTTCTTTTAACAGGGATGGCCTGGCATAGTTCTGTAGTGGGTTTACAGGCATTTCAGTGGATAGCAAAAGAGCATAGGGAGGATGCGGCTAAAATGCTGCAACAGCGCTCTACATTAGTGCATTTGCCGCTGGTATCATTGGAACTTTTCACCTCATTTGCCACCTTAATTTTCTCCGTTCGGTCTATGTCTGCAAGTCCCGATGCGGCCAGATTTATACAGTTGTATGGGCTTTCCTTTTTTCTGTTGCTTGGCATTTGGGGTTTTTCATTGATGTTGTTGCGAAAGCAACGGGCGGTTTATTGGAAGCAGCCCGAACCGGCAACCTTCAAAGCCCTTCAGGTTAGCTCCTTCATTCGCGCGGGATTGTGGACCTTGCGCAGTGGTTTAATCATTGCCTCTATCGTTGTAAAAGCCTAATTATGAATCGAATTATTGCCTTCGCTTCTTTCCTGATTTGCATTTCAGCTCAGCTCTTTGCGCAGAATTACACCGGCAGCCCGGTTCCTCCGCGGTTGGTAGTTGTAATTTCAGTTGACCAAATGCGCAATGATTATTTGGAACGTTTTGATGCCTATTTTGGAGAGGGGGGCTTTCAGCGGTTGAAGCGTCAGGGGATTCGGTTTTCAAATGCCAAGTACCATTATGTACCTACCTATACGGGGCCCGGCCATGCTTGCATTTCAACCGGAACTTTTCCTATGTACAATGGAATCGTAGCCAACGATTGGCATGAACGGGGGTTAGGAAAATCTGTGTATTGCGTAGAAGACCAGTCTGTTCGTACCATAGGCAGTACCACAACAGCGGGATTAATGAGTCCGAAGAACCTTTGGACCAGCACCTTGGGAGACGAACTAAAAATGGCCTATCCCAATGCAAAAAACACAGCCGTTGCTATAAAAGACCGGTCGGCAATCCTTTTGTCAGGGCATCATAGTGATGGCGTATATTGGTTAGATCCGGCCAATGGCCATTTTATTAGTTCCTCCTTTTATGTAGATGCATTGCCTCAGTGGGTCCATGCATTTAATCAAAGCAAGCAAAAAGAGGTTGGGCTAAATCAGGCATGGGAACTGGATAAAAAGCTTCAAGGCTTAAAGCATCTCGACAGGCAGGAGGAGGAGCTTCCATTGCCTGCTGAGGTTGATCCTATTTTTCCGCACAACAATTCAAAATCAAGTTCGGAGTTGGGCTACCAGCGATTAAAATACCTGCCTGCCGGGAACACTTTGACCGTGGAATTTGCACTTGAGATGCTTCGGCAAGAACACTTAGGGCTGGACGACACTCCCGACCTTTTAAATATTAGCTTTTCCCAACCCGATATTTTAGGTCATCAATTTGGAATCCGTTCATTAGAAATAGCCGATACCTATATAAAGTTGGATCAGGAGTTGGCAAAGCTATTCGGTTATTTAGACCAATATATTGGCGCTGAACATTGGGTTGTGGTGCTTACTGCTGACCATGGAGCGGCGGAGAATCCACTTCGGGCTAATGCAAACCGCATTCCTGGCGGAGTCATAGAAGGAGGCATAAAAGAAAAGCTCATTCAAAGCGTGCCAGAGGCAGCGCCATTTATTGAAGATGTTCTGAACTTAAATGTGTACTTGAAAGAGGACTGCCCGGCAGAGCTTAAAGTTAAACTTAGGAGTGTCATGCGGGCTCTTCCTGGTATTTTGGATGTATATGAATTTGATCAGTTGTATTCTATGCTCAGTTTAAATCATGGGCCCGGAATGGTTGCAAAAGGAGTGCATCATTCGCGTTCTGGCGATTTAATTGGCATTCCAAAACCAGGATATATGGAAGGTCTTCGGCTGGGAAAAGGGACAACCCATGGTTCACCGTTTGTGTATGACTCCCATGTTCCCCTACTTATTTATGGCGGTATGTTTAAACCCCACATATTTGTTCAGGAGGTGGGAATAGAAGACATTGCCCCTACCCTTTCTCAATTGTTAGGGATTCCTGCTCCGAACGGCTCGGTCGGGAGCATTTTACCCATTTTTAAAGGAAGATAAATCACCTTTATCCTCGTAGACTTCCGTCCTCTTTACGAACTCGTGTGGCCGATGCTTGGCAGGCGGCGGTGATATGAAGTTCTGGAATATTTACATGGGCAGGCAGGCCCAAACAGTAGGCAACGGCATCGGCAACATCTTCAGCCTGTAAGGGTTTAATGTCAGAATATACCGATTGTGCCCGCTGAGCATCTCCATGGAAACGAACCAAACTAAATTCCGTTTCAACCAAACCGGGATTTATGGATGTTAATCGAATATTCCAGGGCAACAATTCCAACCGCAACGAACGGTGAATTGCGTCCAGGGCATGCTTGGTGGCTGAATATACACTGCCTCCTGCATACACCTCGCGGCTTACCACCGAAGACATTTGAACAATATGCCCCCTGTTCTGCCTTTTCAGGTACGGAATAAGAAATTTACACATGTATAAGGCGCCTTTTACATTGGTATCAATCATCCGATTCCAATCTTCTGTCAACGCCTCATCGACAGTAGCCAATCCGGCTGCCAAGCCTGCATTATTGATTAAAATATCAGGCATTTTATGGTTCCGTTCCAAATTTTCGTAAACGGATTTCACCTGTGCTTCATCACGCACATCCAAGGGGGCATAATCTATAGAAATCTGTTTGTAATTGGAGCGCAATTCGGTGGTTAAATCGGCTAGCCGATCTGCTCTTCTTCCTGTCAAGATTAAATCATAGCCCTCTTGGGCGAGCCGACGTGCGGTTGCTGCTCCAATTCCTGAGGTAGCACCTGTTATTAACACTCTTCCTTTCATACACTACGCCACGTTGTATGCAGCACTACACTAATTACTTGTTAGAACTCCACATCATTGGATGCAAGCCACAGATTGGAACTTAAACACCTTACTTTAACCAGCCCACTTCCTTCACCCAATTCAGGGTGGGTTCTAGGATTTCGCGGGGGGAGCGGAATTCAATACCCAAGTCCTTTTTCGCTTTAGAATTATCCACAAACCAGTACTTTACCGCATAGGGGATTACGGCCGGTTCAAAGCCCATGTTTATTTTAAACGTTTTAGATATCCAAGCCAAGGTCAAGAGCATTTTTCTGGATATCATAGAAATTTTAGCAGGCTTGCCTAAGATTTCCATAGACAGAGCGGCCAAATCTTTAAATTCCATATTTTCTCCGCCCAAGATGTAACGTTCTCCGGGCTTTCCTTTTTCCAAAGCGGCTAGGATACCTTGGGCCACATCATCAACATGAACGATGGATGTACCGCCTTCCGCCAACTGAATGGTTTTGGTGGTGGCAAAATCAATTAAATTCCCACAGGTGATTTTTTCCCAATCTTGAGGGCCATACACTTCGGTTGGATTGACGATGCATACCGGAAGTCCTGCAGCGGCATATTCTTTGCACATTCCTTCCACCTGCTTTTTGGCATGTGGATACACAAAATTAGACTTGCTTAAGGTCAGAGGGCTGTCTTCGTTCAGGATTACCTTTTCTTCCGTTCCATCCACTGCAGTTGAGGAGGAAACATACACCATGGGGAGATTCCCATTGTCTCGGGCAGCATTTAGCACATTGCGGCTGCCTTCAATTACCACCAAGGGCATTTTAGGGCTATGAATGTCTTTCCAATTTGAGAGTGAAGCCAGGTGAATTACCGCCGTGCATCCTTTAATTCCTTCCTGCATGGAATCAGAACTGGTAATATCGCCGATGAAAGGTTCATAATTTAGGCCTTCGAGCCGGCGCAGATTGGTGGAATTCCGCACCAAGCAACGCACCTCGTAGCCGGCATCAAGGGCAAATTTAACTACCCGACTTCCGATGAATCCGGCTGCGCCGGTAACAAATATTTTTCCTCTGCTCATGGTTTTAAATTTAATGGATTAGTAAAACTCTGGTTAGCAGAACCAATGTTCGAAGGTACAAATATTATGAAGGAACAAAAGTGTGCCACCCGCAATTCATATTGAAGAGGAAAGCAGCTTGAATGTTGGTTTTACGGGGAAAAAGGAGTGATTCAGGGGCTCGGAATAAATTCCTTTCCATATTCGGTCATGAGGCATTGCGGCAGGGATTGAACCGAATAGCCCGCAAAGCGGCAAGTGCCTGGGCCGCGCGGTGCGGAGGCGACCTTGGGAGCCCACGCAAACCCGCTGGCCCAGCCACTTGCCGCTGCGGACTATCGGTGAAAGCCCGCGGCCGCCCAACCAAAAATCATTCAAAAAGCAATTTTGAATTGGAAGGGAAATCTGAACGCGCTTAGGCGGGCAGTTGAACAGTTTTTAGTTGAATGGGTTGGCCTAGCAGGCGTTCAGCTGTTTTTTCGAATGCTTGGGTGTATTCCGTAATTTCACAACGTAAGCTACCGGTGCCTTCGAAGTTCATTCCATTTAAACGGCATTCTTCGGCAAGTACCTCGCCTGGATTTAAAACCTGAATATTGGGGCCGACCACCTCAACAAAAATATCTTGCAGAACCGGGTAGTGCGTACAGGCCAAAACCAAGGCTTGAATGGATTCCGTATTTAATTGATGAATGTAATGAGCAATGAGCAAGCGATTGAGTTCGCGCAATTCAATGGCCTCTTCCACCAAAGGGGCTAGCAAGGGAGTTGGCAGGGCCTCAACATGAATTTGGGGAGCGGCGGCCTTCAGCAAGGTCGGATAAATGCCGGACTGAATGGTAGCGCGGGTACCTATTAGCCCAACCTGAGTAAGCTGTGGCGAGTTTGCCAAGAAGCGTACGACGGGCCGCACGACATCGAGTACGGGAATCGGGCCTGCCGCATCGCAGACCTCTTGATAGGCCCAGGAGGAGGCTGAATTGCATGCAATAACAATAAGTTCAGCTCCTTGACTGCAGAGATATCGAGCAATTTGCCGACTGAATTCCTGAATTTTTTCAGGGCTTTTATCGCCATACGGCATGTGCAGGGTATCTCCCACATAATGAATGTCGGCCTTAGGAAAAGCTTTGCGGAATGCGTTAAGAACCGTGAGACCTCCGACCCCTGAGTCGAACATCCCGATGCGGGTTACCATGTTAACGTTTATCGATTTTTATGGGTTGATCTTTTGAGCCTTCATCCTCAGGATCATCCTCAACATCGGAATCCTCATCGTCGCTGGCTCCAGGGACCAAGCCCATTTCCTTAATTACATCGTTGCTGATGTCAAACCGCTTATTTCCATACATCACTGTTGTGGATCCAGCCTTATCGAGCACCATGCTGTAATTTTTTTCTTCCGCCAGGCTTGAAATGGCATTAAACACTTTGTCTTGAATCGGCCGTATCAATTCTTCTTGTTTTTTGAAGAAATCGCCTCCTGGGGCGAATCGTTTTTTTTGAAGTTCCTTTGCGGATTTTTCTTTGGCTAGAATTTCATCTTCTTTTTTGATGCGCATTTCTTCACTCAACAGAATTTTTTCTACCTGATAGTTGCGGTACATGGCATCGATTTCGGCCAATTTGGTTTCAATTTCCTTTTGCCATTCGGTGGAAATGTCTTCAAGTTGCTTTTGGGCAGCCTTGAATTCAGGCACATTGCTCAGAATGTAGTCGCTATCCACATAGGCCATGCGTTGGGCTTGAAGGGGGATTGACAGTAAGAAAGATAAGCCTAGAAAAATAAGTGCGTTTTTCATAATAAACGAGTTTAATCTATGCGTAGAATTCAGATTAAAATTGTTGACCAATCATAAAGTGAAACTGACCTCCCGGGGCTTGATTGTTGGGCGGCAGGGGATCCATGCCCCAGCCATAATCTACACCAAGCAATCCAAACATAGGTAAAAAGAATCGCATACCAAGTCCGACGGACCGTTGCAATTGAAATGGTGTATAATTATCAAAGCCATCCCAGGCATTTCCTGCTTCCAAAAATCCATGCACCCATATTTTCGCTTGAGGGTTTGGAGACAATAGGAATCGCAATTCAAGGGTATGCTTATTGTATATGGTGCCTCCAACGGAATTTACGGAGTTGCCATCAAAGCCAGGCGTTAAAGAGAGGTTGGGATATCCGCGCAGTGAAATAATTTCCCTGCCGTCAATATTAAAACCAGTAAGGCCGTCTCCCCCCAGAAAAAAGCGTTCAAATGGGGTTGGTCCGACACGCTGGGAATATTGCCCTAAGAAGCCGAATTCCGTTCTAAGCATCAAAATAAACTTAGAAGGCTTATCGTTGGCTCTTTTATCTAGAGGAATGAACCACTTGCCTTGGAACTTCCATTTGTGGTATTCCAACCACTGATAGCGTTCTTGAAGCGGAAGAGAGGCATAATCGGTGGAATTAAAGGCACTAAAGGGCGGAGTCAATTCAACGTTGAACATAAACAAGGAGCCCGAGGTTGGAAAAATAAAATCGTCTGTGGAATTTCGAATCAATCCAATATTGATATTGAAGTTGTTGGAAACTCCGGTAAAATTTTGAGCCGTTCCTGCAATTAAGCGGTAATCTCGGGCATCGTATCGGTTGTAGGAAATACCGCCAGAAATTTGAAAATAATCGTCGGGCCAGCGCAGTTGCCGTCCGATGTTCAACCCTACCGATGTATTCATAAGCCGAGAGGATGAATCGGATAAGCCAAAAGAAAACAAGCTGTGGTTAACAGAAACACCGAGAGAAATGGGTTTTTTACCACCTAGATACGGCTCGTTAAAGCTAAAATTATAGGCTTGGAATTGAGGTCCGGTGGATTGAGCCCGGATGGACAACTGTTGGCCATCGCCAGAGGGAAGAGGCGACCAAGTGGAAGGTTTCAGCATATTTCTCAAGCTGAAATTCCGGAATGAAAGACCCAAGGTGCCAACCACCTGATTGGCACCCCAGCCACCAGACAGTTCAATTTGGTCGGAGGGCGACTCTGTTACCACAAATTCCAAATCAACCGTTCCATTTACGGGGTCAGGCCGGGGTATGATTTCGAGGGCCTGGGGGTCGATAATTCCCAATTGGGAAAGAGCTTGTTGGGTTCGAATGACGTCTGAACGACGGAACAAATCGCCCGGTTTGGCGCGCACTTCCCGCAATAAAACCCGGTCATTGGTTTTGGTATTTCCGGAAAGGATGATTTTTCGAATTCGAGCTTGTTTGCCTTCAGAGATTCGTATTTCCAAATCTATGCTGTCGCCCTCTACCAATACCTCAACCGGCTCGACGCGGAAAAATAAATATCCGTCATTTTGATACAGCGAACTAATGTCCAAGGCGTTTTGATCCATGTTCAGGCGCTTGGTCAATCGGTCTTGGTCGTACACTTCCCCGCGTTTAATTCCAAGGAGGCTATCCAATCGACCGGAAGTATACTTTTGATTTCCTAGCCAGCGGATGTCTCGAAAATGGTATTGAATGCCTTCTGAAATTTGAATTTGAGCATGCAATTCTCCATTAGCATAAAAAACAGAATCACGAACAATTCTTGCATCGCGATAGCCTTTGGCCTGATACAATCCTACGATGCTACGCATCGCCATATCCCACTCCAACTCATTGTACTTGGACTTGGTAAAAATATTAATGCGATTGGCATTTCGCAGATATTCCAGAGTAGCCGAGTAGAACCCTTTGCCAAGCAAGACTGAATCCAATTCAGCCAGACGCGGATTACCTTGCAGAAACTGAAAGAAATCGCGAGCCAAATCTACTCTGGACTTTTCAACTATGGCCTCCTTGATGGTTCGACGAATTTTAGAGGTATTCACCAAGACATTACCGCTAATGTCGAGAGAACCCACCTTGACCTTTTCACCTCGATTAATATCAATTACAAGATTGACAAAATCCGGAGGCATGGTACTGTCGGTTTCGGTTCTAAAATCGAGACTTGGATTCAGGAATCCTTTTTCAGCCAAAAAATCGCGAATCCGATATTCAGCTATTTTCCTCAAGTTTTCGGTGTAAACCTCTCCCCTATACCATTTAATTAAATTGGTAATGTCTTCTTGCTCCCCCTTTTTAATACCGTAAATAATAGGCTTTAGAATACGGGGTTGTTCTTCCGCATAAATAATTAATTCAGCTCTGCCGGGTTCAAGTTCGTTCGCAGATATCCGAATGTTTCGAAACACTTTTTCTTTCCATAATTTTCGGATGGCGGAAGCGGTTTCTCTGCCGGGGATTTGAATTTTATCGCCAACACTAAGTCCACTCAGCAGTACTACATAGGTAGAGTCTAATTTTTGACCGGGCGATTGAACTCGAATTCGATCTATGGTGTAGGTTCTTGGGTATCGGTAATCGACATCAAATCCAGGTCGTTGAGCCAAAGCAGAATTGCACAGCAGAACTAGGAGCGACCAAAAGAGCAAGTATCTTTTCACAATGCGGCTACTTGTTCACTAATTTTTCCAAAACGACGCTCTCGTTGCTGATAGGCTACCAGGGCTTCAAACAGGTGTTCTCGGGTGAAATCTGGCCAAAGGCAAGAAGTGAAATACAATTCGCTATAGGCAATCTGCCAT
The DNA here is from genome assembly GCA_903825395.1 of uncultured Flavobacteriales bacterium. Taxonomy (GTDB): domain Bacteria; phylum Bacteroidota; class Bacteroidia; order CAIKAF01; family CAIKAF01; genus CAIKAF01. The sequence goes on along the minus strand of CAIKAF010000019.1, from coordinate 58,704 downwards.
AACAAGTAATTGCTGATTCGTTGTTCACCACTGGTACGGATAAGCAGTTCCGGGTCTGGAAATTCTGCTGTGCACAGATGTTTACTAAACTGAGCCTCATCGATGTCTTCGGGGCGGATTGTGCCGGCTTGGACTTGAGCGGCCAGGGCCTTAACGGCGCGTAAAATTTCCCATCGGGCAGAATACGACAAGGCCAGATTCAGAATCATACCGGATTGATCGGCAGTATCGTCAATGCTTTTTTGAAGTTGGCGTTGGCAATTTGAGGGCAATTGGCTTAAATCTCCCATGGCCCGAAGTTGAATTCTATTTTCAATTAACCTAGGTGTTTCTTGGTGAATGGTATCGACCAATAAATTCATCAAGGCATTGATTTCCCGTTGAGGGCGATTCCAGTTTTCGGTAGAAAAAGCATAAAGGGTAAGCACCTTTAGTCCGATTTCGGCAGCCCCCTCTACAGTTTCCCGAACGGCCTTCACTCCAATTTTGTGTCCAAAGGTGCGCAACTTACCCTTCTGTTTGGCCCAACGGCCATTTCCGTCCATAATTATGGCCACATGCTGAGGAAGTTTATCCGGTTGAATGTGTTCTTTAAATCCCATATACTAGCCTAGCGGTCAAAGACCATTCATATAACAGATTTTTGGGTCGTTAATTTTAAACACCAAAGATACGCTGAAAAAGGAATACCAGTCTAAATTATTTGATGTTCCTCGTTGGTATCCGGTTAGGGAGCTGCCCCCCACCAATCCACTCAGGGAAGGATCGGACAATTCAGAGGCCAGTTGCCCATTGATAATGACCATTTGAGCCTGATTGGGGTATGAAACTCCAACGTCATCCAAGTAATCTGTAAAGGTCATTCGCATTCCCCATTCGGTCATTAGGCTAAACCGATTGGACAATTTTAATTTGATGCCTGCTCCGAAGGGAACCGCCATGGAAATTCGACCATAATCTTCCAGTACTGAACCTGGCAGGTTTTGGCCTTCCGTATTAAGGGAAGCCAAATCAACCAGAGTTCCATTGTACATCGCTTCAGGAGAAAAATGAAAGAGGCTAATTCCGGCAAACACAAAGGGGGTCCAAGCGCCACCTTTATTGGTTCTGCCAGGACGGAAGGGCAAGAAATTAAATTCCAAAAGGCCATACCCTTCATATACCTGCGATTCAAACCTCAGATTTCTATTCGTTTGAAAATTATAGGTTCCCAGGGAATCATCTCCACGAACCTTACCCATGAAGCCTCCGGCCCTGAGTGACCAATGGTAACCAAAATTTTTTCTGTAAAACACCTGGAATCCCAATTCCGTTTGATGAAAGGGAATTTCAGGATTCAAATCGCCTTGATAATAGGAACCGCCCAACCCAAAACCCAATTCATGTGTTTGGGCTATAGAGCTTAAATAAAAAAGAAGAGCAACAAAAAGCGTCGAAGTCAGCCTCATAATGCGCAATAGGCGAACGCCGAAGCAGAGATTTTCGTATATCTACTACAGGTTAGCGGGGATATTTGGGGGCTGAGTTTTTGAATGCCGTTAATTTCCAACTTAAATTAAAGGCAAAAAACAAATAGGTATCGTTGTCTTGGGGGTTGCCTCGTTGATCTCCAGGGCCAAAAACTTGTACACCGGGCTCAGGAGTTTGATCTAAGTAGTACGCTTGGGTTCCAATCGACAATTGCTTTGCAACATCGCTGTCAAACAAATTTGGATCTACATAGGTAGATGAAACATCATCCATGTAATCGGTAAAGGTTCTTCTCCAGCCCACTTCCACATCCAGGTTGATTTCATTGGTAATTTTAAAGGAAAAACCTACTCCGATTGGAATGGCCACTTGAACCAAGCTGTAGGGGTCGCGCGTTGGGAGCACGAATTGACCTTCAGTACCTAGGGGTTGCAATTCATATGTTAGACCATCGTAGGGGTTTCTGGCCATGGGATTCATGGTAAAACCAACAATTCCGCTGTAGATATAGCCCAAAACCGGGCGACCTGTTTTCCCTGTTACTCCACGGCGGCGGTAGCGGCCTTTCAAAGGAACATCGGGTAAGAAGTAAAATTCGGGCAAAAATCCCCATTCAAAATTAAACGAGTGAAAGGACAAGTTACGGGCATTTCTGGCAGGATCTTCGGTCCATGAATCTTTGCCCACGGTCCATCCAAAATTGAAAGAAGCGCGGGTTGCAAAACGGCGGTGCCACTGATACCGCGCCCCAACCTGAATTACGGGACGTACTGCCTCCCAATCCCAGTCGGCCAAAAAAGAACGTCCAATATCATTGGCTCCTCCTAAATCTCCTAGAAAATTCATAGTTCCAACCCCCGTTACCACCCGAAAATTCTCCATCCAATTTTGCTCTGTAGCGTAGCGACGAGATTGAGCTTGACCTACAGAAAAAATGCCAAGCATAAGCAAAAACAGGGAGAAAATAGCCGAACGTTTCATAGACTCAGGAAATGATATATTCCCCAAAGGTAGGCACCTTTCTCGAATAAACCAACCCGATTTTAGTTTCGGGCATCCAAGCCCCAAAGCAATTTATTTCTTAGGGTTTGCAGGTAGTTCATCGATTTTAAGTGCACAAATGAAGCAGAATAGGCGGCTTTGCGTATCCGAATGGAATGAGAATCCGGCAAAGGATAACTTCGACTATCGAAACTCACCAAATAATCTCCTGTCCTAGATGTACATTGCAGCTCAATCACGGCCCCATCTGAAACCACAAAGGGGCGTTGGGTCAAATTGTGGGGTGCAATTGGGGTAATAACCAGTACAGGTGCCGATGGATGTACAATGGGACCTCCACAGCTTAAGGAGTAACCAGTCGAGCCAGTTGGGGTTGAAACAATCAGTCCATCAGAGCGATAGGTATTGAAATATTGACCGTCCAACAAACACCTCAATTCAATCATCGAGGAACTATCCCGTTTCAACAAAGTAACTTCATTCAAGGCCATTTTGGCCCCATCTTCAATGCCTTCCACCTCCGCCATTAATACTCCCCTCTTTTCAATGGTAAAATGTCCTTCAGTCAAGGAGGTTAAAGCCTGTTCAACCAAGGGTTTGGGTACTGGCGATAAGAATCCAAGCCGCCCCAAATTAATTCCCATCATAGGTATTCCGGTGGCCTTTAAAACGGTGGCGGCTTCCAAAATAGTGCCATCACCGCCCAGACCAATCAACACATCTGAATCTTCGGGGACATTTCGGTCAGAAAATATTGGCAATCCCAAATCAAGACTATGCCGTTCCAACAAATGCCGGTTGTAGGGCTCGTACACATAAACTCCGCAATTCTTTCGAAAAAGAAAATCCCGCATTCCAAGTAGTAGGGAGACATCTTCCTCTCCTAAGCTTTTCCCGAACAATAGAATTTTCATGCATCAAAAGTAGAGAATTCCTACCTGCCTAGCATTATTTCCAATCCTGTAGACGAATTTCCTCTAAATCCAAACTCTTTAAATCCTCTACACTTAGGTTAAACAAACTGCAGGAAGCCTGTTTCGTGAAATTGAAATCCAAATTAATTTTAAGCAGCCTCGGAAAACTCTTCAACACATCTGCTCCTGAAAGGCAAGCTGACAATTCTTCCAGACCATTTTTAATATCATGGATATGTGCAATGCCATCCCCATCTAAACGCTCTTTAAATCGACCCGATACACGGATGATTTTCTTCCAACTTCCCATTTTAAAATGACAAATTAGTCGGTAAATCCAAGCTCCATATAATGTGGGTAAATTGGGCCAATCCTCCGGATTTCGGCAAATCTTAGCAAATTCTTGTTCGGCATCCTCCCATTTTCCACGTAAATAAGCGGAATATCCGGTAAAGAAGGTCGCATTGGTTTCATAACCCAACACATAGAGTTGATCAAGTATTGGCCGCCTTTCCCATGAAAGAACAAATTGCCGAAGGCCAAATTCATCCCGCTGAAGGATGGCCTTATAGCCTGAATAATACAAAGAAACTGAACGAGCCCATGCAGAAATATAATCGTTAAGGGTAACCAATGACTCATTGCTTGCAACACGCTCAATCTCGGTATCTAGTTTTTTGAACCTTCCCAAATCAAATAATATTTGGAATCGAACCCGACATATGCGCAAGTAGAGAAAAGGAAACTCTAAGACATGAGTGGACGCTTCCCAGGCCAACTGAATTTGTTCCAGTTGATTTAAAGCTTCCTCTACTTTTCCTTCTGAAATCAACCTTTCCACTTCTATGAAAAATGACGGTAATTCATTTCTGGGATGAGCACTTAACAGCTTGAGTGCTTCTTCTTCCTCCGCATTTAACCCTTGCAATGGATCATCGGAATAGAGCCGGCCCATTTGTCCTCCAAATGCCATGGCATTCTTCCTCCACAATCGGTTTTGCATTCTACGCTTCAATTGCAATTGGAGCTGTACACTGCCTAAATTTGTCAACTTCTCCTCATCAAAATAAACGAATCCAGAAGCCATATGAATGCGCTTTTCCCAATGCAAAAGCAAATCTAAACTAGCCAACAACCCATTTTCTCCTGCAATTTCGCGGGCTTTATTGAGCAATTGAAGAGCTTGATCAAAAATTCCTTTACTGGCCAAAAATTCCACATCTTGGATGTAATCCAGCACCCGCTTATCTTCGGAATGCTTGCTATACGACCGCATGGCCTTCAAAATCAAATCGTACAAATAACTCTTGGTTACAGCATAATGATCCAAAAGCCGTTCGCCTTCTAAATTTTGTTTAATTCTAGATTCATCTAGGGTTTCTTGGCGCTCAAATTCCCGAAACAACTTCAGATAATCATTGTTTTCGCTCTTTGCATGCAACTGAGCATAGATACTGAAATATCTTTTTTCTGTTTTGCTAAGCGACCGAACCAACTGAAAGAGCTTATCCCGTTTGGGCATAAATTAGGGTTAATGTTATCAAATTTACATTCTTTTTCCAATTCACCAATAGCCAGTTCAGTTGGGTTCAGGTTGGACATCATTGGGGCGGCTAATCCGGCTGTCACCTGTACCTTGGTTGTAAACGGGGGCTGGGCCGAGCATGGAAATGGCTTCCGCTGGTCGCCTTTCCATGCTTGGCCCAGCGGCCCCGTTTACGCCCGCGGTGCCGGCTCCATCCGGGCCGCAAGCCTCTCAAAACAAAAACCAATTAAAAATGTTGAAAGCTTCGGAAAACAAAAAAGGGTAAAGCGACAAGCACTTTACCCTTTCAAATCCATTCAAGTTGAATTATCGGCGAACTACACGCTGAACAGCAGAAAAATCTCCACCCTCAATGCGTACTAGATAAACTCCAGAGGCCAACTTGGTCAAATTAAGTGAAGTTTCAAAATTGCCGGCTTGACCTGAAATGGTTTTAGTTAGCAACACTCGGCCCGCTAAATCCATTAATTTCAGGTTAAGGTTTTGAAGACTCAACCCCTCAACACGTACGGTTGTCAATCCTGAAGTAGGGTTAGGATAAACCTCTACAGCCAAAGGATCCTCTTCCTCAATAGAGGTGACATTCACAATTACCTGGAACGTTTTGGTGCTGGTTTCCCCACAAGAATTTGTAGCAGTTAAGGTTACAGTGTAGCTGCCATCGGCCGCATAAATATGTAGTGGATTAGCGGCATTGGATGTATTGCCGTCACCAAAATCCCAGCTGTACGATGTAGCATTGCTAGAAGTGTTTGTAAATACATAGGTATAGAAACTGTTGGTGCTGCTAAAGTTCGCTACTGGGGCAGCAATATTGAACACCTCAATGGTGTCATCTACAGTACCGCAGTTGGTTACCAAAGTAAGGCTATACTCACCAGGAGTTGTTACAAAAATTGAGGGATCGTTGCTGAACGTACTCCAGTAATACGTACCGTCTAAGATTACCTCAGCTCCGAGTTCAACGCTATCTGCAGAACACTTGTAAATATCATTACCCAAGGTAAAGGAAGCCGCCAATACATATTCATCTGCTCCCATGTCTGGTGTTTGGGTATTGCGTGTGTCTCCATCAATATCATGAACAACGCCTACCGCAGTTCCTGCATTGTCAAAATCTGCCAAGCAAGTATGCATATCCAGGCTGCTGAACAAAGGATCTATTGAAATTGAATTGGCATCGTGACCGGTAGCTGCGTTAAAGGAAGTCAAATCGGCAAGTTGGTTTCCGGCATATCTGGCCAAAGGTCCGCCGGCAACATATAAATCATTGTAGTTGGATGAAGCAATGCTCAAAGAACCATCAATTTCGTAAGCAGCACCTTGACCATAATGGGCAATGATGTTGTTTTTGATGTTGATATCCACGTTGGCACCCGTTCCGATGGTCAAACCAGCGGTTCCGGTGGTCTGGGAATAAACCGCGACACTGTTGTGGTACACATTCAACAGATTGGATCCATTTTGAATAAAAATGGCCTCTGAATTTTGAGCATTCAACGAATCACCCATGTGGATAAAGTTGTTTGAAACCACGGCTGGGTTGGTTAGGCTACCACCAACACCATCCAAGTTAATACCAAAACCTCCGTTGGATCCACCCACTCGGTTTCCGCTAATGCTGGCTCCGTTGTACACCGTATTGAAGTACATCCGGAACATATTGGTATTGCTTCCACGGGCAATTACCGTGTTGTCTTCGACGGTTGGATTTTCCTGATTAAATAAGGCGATACCTACGAAATAAAATTTATCAACGGTGTTTCCAATGATGCGAATTCCCTTTTCCGGATCTGCAGCAGAAGTTCCAGACAAACTTACCGCCCTAGAACCACCCCAAATGGTATTGTTCAATAGGCTAAAGTTGTTGTCGTTGTCAACCAATGACTTAATATTAAACGAGTTGTTGCTATCAAATGTAGCTAGAGTATCACCGATTATGGTAGAATTCTGAATGGCATTGTTCTTTCCTAAACCACTCAACAAAGTAGTCGTAGAGAAGGTGAATCCAGTAGCGGCGAGGGTCACCTCATTGATGGTGAAATTCTCAACCGTTTCAAACCAAGCTACATAATTGTTCGCCAAAGTGGTTGATGCGAATTGAATCCGGACAGAATCTGCATCTTGTACTTCAGATTGCAATACAACTTGAACAGAACTGTTTCCGGGGAACGTTTCCAACTTCATTTGTTCGACATAAGTGCCTGAACGGACATTTAGGGTGACATTTCCGCAGGCTCCGCGAATTTGAAGCGCTGAAAGTGCATCGTTAATGGTATTAAAATCAGGTGCATTTCCCCCGATGGTATAAATACCATTCATCGATTGATACACGTTTTGTTGCAGCGTGTCATTAAAGTTTAGTGAATCTTGAACACCGTTTGGAAGAGTTGTCCACACTTTTAAGAAATCTCCATCATTCAAAACGGTACTTCCAACAAATACGTTTTGAGCTGTATTGGGTCCAATGTTTCCTGTCCAGTTAAAGGTTTGAACTGTGCCACCATTTACTGAAACATTGAATTGGCATGAGGTAAGAGCCACCTGCCCTACGTTTTCCAAACGAACACGAATGGTATCTGACACAAAACAAAGGTTGGTTGAAGGCGAAATCAATTGAGCGATACCTGCATCGTTAAAGGGGGGATCGGCTACAATCAAAACATAATCTTCGGTTTCACCGTAGCTGTAGTTGCCGCAAGGTGGTGTTGTCACACCATCCTCAGAGGCAATAACCCTCATCAATACTGGTCCTGAAGGAATATTTGCAGGTACAGTAAACGTTAAGGGTTCAGCCTGACTAAATACGCCGGGAGAAGTGATGGACATCAGCTGCTCACCTGGATCGGTAAAATCGCCATTGGCATTCCAATCCGCCCATACTAGAACTCCACGTTGATAGGCTGAACCACCATCGCAATCGCCGTGAATGATAGATCCTGTATAACTTCCACCTTTAATAACTACAGTAGATAAACTGGTATTGTCGGTGTAGTTGGCGCATAGTGTACTATTGGTATTGATGCCACCCAATTGCACTCCTTCGATATAAGTATCTCCATTGAATGAAGCCGCTGAAACGCAGGCATTACAAATATTTGCTGGGATAATGGTAGCTAAAAAATCGGCAGCAGAGGTATCCGACTGGCCTGAGCAGGTTACTACACAACGGTAATACGTTGGTACATTGGCCGAGGTGGCTAGATTAATGTTCGTTGCGCCTAGAATATCTGCCCATGTTGTTCCATTGGTAGAGGATTGCCATTGATAGGTTTGGCCACTCCCCATTGAATTGCCGGTCAAACTAACATTGAAATTAACACCGGCACATACTGAGGATGGGGCATTTGCCACACCGGGTGTAGGAGGAGCAGTGCATGCACTGTTTACCACAATAACGGTGTAGTCTTCTGTTTCGCCATAGGAAACAGCTTGGCAAGCTTCACCAGGCAAACCAAGGAAATCATTAATCCACCAGTTCCGAACACGAAGGCGGTAGGTCCCTGAATTGACCGTACCGGGTATGGTCAAGGTGCCGCTGGCGAAAGTTGCTCCGGAAACATAGGGCACATTTGAAACAAATTCACCGGCATCATCAAAATCGCCATCCTGATTGATGTCCAACCACAATGCCAAACTTTGTGAAGAATAGCCAAACGTTGCTGAATAAGGATAGGGCACACTGGCATTCAGCGTAGTACTAATGCTCCCGCTAAAATCCGAATATCCGCCTTGGCACAGCGAATTGTTGTTGATTGTGTTGAGCGTAAAGTTTAGAATTTCATCCCCAAACGCGCAATTGCCGGTGGGCACACAATACTGCGCATTGATCGTGGCACCCGCCCATAAAAAAGCGATTACAGCAAACGTTTTAGCTGAAAAAGCCTTCATTTTTGTAATGATTTTTTTCATAAAAAAATTGATGTTAGGTTGTATTCTTTACGTTTTCTTAAAAAACAGGTAAAGTACATTAGGATAAAGGTAATATTTTCGATTCAATATGTTTCTTCAATGTTAAAAAAAAAGCGGATTCAGGCCTTCGATTTTAAATTCTCAACTTCGATTTGAAGCATCTTTACCGCTTGATTTATTGCTTGGGCCGGATCTTCCGGCGGACTAAATTCCTCGGTCACATAAAAACTGAACTCCCAAATTTCAATGACCTGTTCCACCGGCACATCGTAGGGCTTATAAAAGGTATTGGTGGAAGATAGCCGCAGGCAGCCCCGCTCTTTAATCTGATTTTCAACCAACTTAAATACGATTCCCTCCTCTCGTGTAACTACAATATAGGGCATGCCATTTCGAATCAAACTCCAGTCTTCCAAATAGGTGCCAGCCACCCAAGATCCATTGGGTGCCGGTGGCATACTATCCCCTTTAATCTGAAACGTTCTTCCGTTCAGCCGTTTGCGAAGAAAGGGCATCCGGAATGTAGGCAAGGCCTGAATGAATTCTCGGTCGTGATATCCTGCCGTATATCCAGCGCTGGCCGTTACCTTTACGGCATCGTATACAGCCCCCCCGCCTACTCCTTCTTCTTCCCGAACTGCCACTACGCGAATGTGCTTCCCATGTACGTCCGCCTTATACATGGCCTGCCACTCCACCAGTACAGACATGGGGGTTTCACGCAGCGAACGGGATATCAAATAGTCCGCACTAAGCTGCGCCCATTCGGTAATTTTTCTGAGCGTCAATAAATTAGGCTCCGCCTTCCCCAACTCGTACGCACTATAGGTAGTGCGTTTCACTTCTAAAATAGCGGCCAAAGCCTCTTGCGATTGCTTTCGCATTTGCCTCAAAAACTTAAGGTTGTCTGCCAAATAATTTTCCATAACGATAGGTACACTTTAGGGTGAGGTCATGCCAGTCCGGCATTCGCATATTTCAAACACCGAAATTCATGTTTCAAATGCAAATGTACATCAAATTGTTTAAATTGTTGTCGTAAAATAGACAAATTTTATGGCAAACGATTCTTTGGTGCTGCACATCGATATGGATTCTTTTTTTGTTTCAGTAGAACAGCGCCGAGATGCCCGCTTAAAAAATAGGGCGGTTATTATCGCTGGGCATTCGGCCCGGAGCGTGGTGGCCTCATGCAGCTATGAATCTAGAGCCCTGGGCATCCGCTCGGGCATGCCCCTTTCGGTTGCGCGCCGCCTTTGCCCTGAAGCCCTTATTCTAAGGGGCGATATGGAATTGTATTCCCAGACCTCTGCAGAAATCACCGAAATGCTAAATCAACATCTACCTTGCCTTGAAAAAGCATCCATCGATGAATTTTATGCCGACCTAAGTGGTATGGAGCGGTTTTTTGGAGGTATAAGCTATGCCCGGGAGCTGCGCGAAAAAATGCTCGAGGAACTCGGCCTACCGGTTTCATTTGGAATTTCCGTCAATAAAACCGTATCAAAAATTGCAACCGGCCAAGCTAAACCGAATGGCAGCAAAGCGGTTGCTGCCGGGCAAGAGCGGCGGTTCTTATCTCCCTTGCCCGTTCGAACCATCCCAATGGCCGGCCCCGTCATTACCAGCAAACTTGAACATATGGGCATCGTTCAAATTGAAAGTCTACAACAAATCCCGCTCAGTTGGATGGGCCAGGCCTTCGGAAAGCCCGGTATTGAAATTGGCCAAAAAGCAAGAGGTATTGACAATATGCCCGTTACTCCCTACCGGGAACAAAAATCAATGAGCGCCGAAACCACCTTTGATCAAGATTTGGCTGATCCCCGTGAACTCCGAAGGCATCTGATTGTATTGACAGAACGCCTAGGACAAGAACTTCGATCTCAAAACCGAATGTGCAGCGAAATTTCAGTCAAACTGCGGTATTCTGATTTCCAAACCTTCAGTAAACAGCGTAAAATTCCTTACACCTGCTCCGACCAGCAACTCATTGATCATGCCTGCGATTTGATGTCTGCACTGTTTGTACGGCGAAGCCGAGTGCGGTGCATCGGCCTTCGGCTTAGCGGATGGATTACCGGACAAACCACACTTTCACTCTTCGATGAGCCCAGCCCCCAAATTCATCTGTACCAAACCATGGATAAGCTGCGCGAACGTTTTGGAAACCAATCCATTCTGAGGGCCTCCTCCTTAGGCTTAAATAATCCCAAGCAGAGTCCTAACGACTAGCCCATTCAAGCCCGGATGGCATCGGCAAGAACCAAACCAATCCATGCCATTCCCAAACCCATTATCACCTGAGCAAAAACCAACAACCAAGCCGACCAATGCCCCTCCCGAACCATAGGCAAATAATCCAAGGCAAAGGCTGAAAAGGTGCTTAATCCACCGCAAAATCCGGTCAACAATGCCAAACGCGAAGTTCCAGAACCCGCAAGAAAACCACTGAAAAATCCGGCTAGAAAACATGCCAAGGCATTGCTCAACACTGTCCCCCAACCCTGCCAAGCCGCAGGAAACCACGAAGAGCAAAGTAGCTGAATCCCTAAGCGGGCAACACCTCCACTGCCGCAGGCCAAAAACACCCAAACCACATCCTTAACTCCCAGCATGGCATCAATGCGCTTCAAGCCAGTTCATTCCAATACCCACCTCTACTTCTAAGGGCACCGAAAGAGGATAGGCTGCCGGCATGTGATGCTTCGCCAATTCAACAATCCGCTCCAGTTCTGACAGGTGGGCATCAAACACCAATTCATCATGCACCTGAAGCACCAAACGGCTTTGCAGGCCTTCAGTCTGAATGGCATGCTGAATGCGAATCATGGCCAATTTAATGATGTCGGCCGCCGAACCTTGAATCGGAGCATTGATGGCGTTGCGTTCCGCAAATCCACGAACGGTCTGATTGGCGGAGGTAATATCACGCAGATAACGCCTTCTCCCCATTAAGGTTTCTACATACCCATGATTGCGGGCAAATGCCACTTGAGAATCCATATATTCACGAATCCCGGGATAGGTAGCCACATAGGCCGAGATGATTTCTGCGGCCTCTGAACGCGGAATGCCCAATCGTTGAGCCAAGCCAAAGGCCGAGATTCCATAAATAATTCCAAAATTGACCATCTTAGCCTTGCTGCGCATGGTTTTATCCACTTCATTCAACGCAACCGAAAAAATGCGGGCTGCCGTAGCGGCATGAATATCCTGTCCCTGCCGAAAGGCCTCTTTCATCTGCTCTTCTCCGCTCAGCTCAGCAATCAACCTGAGTTCAACTTGACTGTAGTCGGCAGATACCAATCGAAAATCAGAAGACCTAGGCACAAAGGCCGTTCGGATTTCCCTACCTCTTGCCGTTCGATTGGGAATGTTTTGCAAATTGGGATTATTGGAACTTAGGCGACCCGTAGCCGCCACCGCCTGATTAAAGTTGGTGTGCACCCTTCCGGTTCTTGGAAGCCGTAGCTCAGGAAGCGCGTCCAAATATGTCCCCTTTAGCTTTTGCAATTCCCTCAGCTCAAATATATGTTCTATAATGGGGTGCTTTCCTTCTAACTTCTTTAGTGTTTCCTCATTGGTAGAGTATTGTCCTGTACGGGTTTTCTTGGCTTTGGCATCCAACTTTAAATGGTCAAACAAAACTTCTCCCAATTGCTTTGGGGAAGCTGTATTAAACTGCATACCAGCCATTTCTTGTATTGCCCGATCTTCCCTTTCAATTTGTTGACCAAAACTGGCACTCAATTCCTCCAGTCGACCGGAATCAATATTTATCCCTTCCCATTCCATGTCCGCCAAAACAGGCAGCAAGGGCATTTCCACTTCGTCGAACAGATACTGAACCCCGGCTTTCTGCAACAACGGTTTAAAATGGAGGGCCAATTGTAAGGTTATATCTGCATCCTCACAAGCGTAGTCAGCCACCCGTTCAACAGGTATGTCGCGCATGGTTTTTTGCTGCTTCCCTTTGGGGCCAAGCAGCGCTTCGGTAGGGATGGTTTCGTAGCCCAAGTACGTTCGAGCCATAAAATCCAAATTGTGCCGCAACTCTGGCTCCATAAGGTAATGAGCCAGCATGGTATCGAACAATCGACCTGAGAGGTGTATATCGTAGTTTCTCAAAACCAACAGGTCGTACTTGATGTTTTGACCAATCCATTCAATGTCTGACCGTTTCCATAAGGGGGCAAACTCGGCCAACAGTGTTAATGTTTCAGCCCTATCCCGGGGCATAGGTAAATAGTAGGCCTGCCCGACCCTAAAAGAAAAAACAAGACCAACCAGCTCTGCTTTTAGTGGGTCTATATCTGTGGTCTCGGTATCGATGGTTACACTAGACTGCTGCAGCAATTCGGCAAGCAAATCGGCCCGCCACAATGCATCTTGAACAATAAAGTACTGATGTGGCCTACTTTCAATGGTATTCAATTGAACCGGAACTTCCGTAGGAATGGCCACGGGACTTTCATCCCATGCCTCCTGATAGCTGAACAAATCTTGGGGTTTTGTGGTCGATTGGACCGGAGCAGAAGCTGCCTGAGTAGGAAGAGAAGCAGCGCCCAACATGCGTTCGGCAAGATTTCTAAACTCCAATTCTGCAAAAACCCTTGAAAGCTCTTCTGCATCTGGGGCTTTGCATTCCAAATCAGATTCATGCCATTCTATCGGCACATCAAGTACAATGGTGGCTAGCTTTTTTGAAATTAAGGCCAAACCTGCATGCTCACGAATGCGCTCTCCCAATTTCCCTGACACTTCATTCTGCATAGCTAAAACCCCCTCTACCGTTCCGTAATCCGCCAATAATTTTATGGCGGTTTTTTCGCCCACTCCGGGTATTCCCGGAATATTATCTGCGCTATCTCCCATCAAACCCAGCAAATCAATAACCTTAAGGGGGTGATCTACCTGGAACTTCTCGCACACTTCCGCCGGGCCAAGAATTTGATCTGGACTTCCCATCCTGCCTGGCCTATACCAAAGTCGCTTTTCAGAAACCAATTGTCCATAATCTTTATCGCTGGTCACCATGTACGTTTCAAACCCCTCATTTTCAGCTTGAACAGCTAGGGTTCCAATGACGTCATCTGCTTCAAAGCCTTCAACTTGAATCAAGGGTATTTTCAAGGCCGACAAAATAGATACGATATGGGGCAAGGAACTTCGTAAATCTTCCGGCATGGCCTCTCGGTGGGCTTTATACTCCGGAAAAATTTCTGCGCGTTCGCCATGATCTTCAGCTGGATCGAACACCACGGCCAGATGCGTAGGGCTTAACTTTTTCCGTAAATCGTTCAACAGGTTTGTGAATCCAAATGCTGCAGAGGTGTTCTCGCCTTTCGAATTTACCCTGGGGTTTTTAATAAATGCGAAATATGCCCGATAGACCATGGCATAGCCGTCAATCAAAACTAATTTTTTAGGAGCTGAGCTTGGGTTCATTGGGTAAAGATAGGAAGGGCTAAGGGCTTAGGCAACATTTCTGCCTAAGAAAGACCTGCATTTCGACTCCCCTTAATGGCCCGCCAAAGTTTGTTCCCAACGCCATGCATCGGCAAGGGCATCGGCTAAGCTTCGCTTCGCCGACCAACCCAAATCGCGTTCTATTTTTTGTGTGTCCGACCAAATTTGCTCGACATCTCCGGCTCTTCGCGAAACATATTCCACGGGTAAAGATTTACCCCAAATTGAATTGAAGGTATCTACGGCTTCTTGAACACTAACGCCCTTCCCTGTACCTACATTAAATATGCCGGGATTTTCTTTGGGAGAATCCAGGTAATTCAAAGCCCGAACATGGGCATCCGCCAAATCACACACATGAATAAAATCGCGGATGCAGGTTCCGTCCGGCGTTGAATAATCATTTCCAAAAATTCGAAGGCGCTCTCGTTTCCCAATGGCCGTTTGGGTGAGATACGGTATTAAATTGCTGGGGACTCCCCTGCAAAGTTCGCCGATAAGCCCCGAAGGGTGAGCCCCAATTGGATTGAAGTACCTTAGAATGCAGGCTTGAAGTTCTGGATGCGCTTTTAGAGTATCCATTAATATACGTTCTCCCATTTGCTTGGTTTCTCCGTAGGGAGAAACGGCAGGCCGAAACGGAGCTTGTTCGGTTACCGGCAATTCATCCGGATTCCCATAAACGGTACAGGAAGAGGAAAAAACCAATTTGGGTATGTTCAGCTCGCGCATGCAGTCTAAAACTTCAACCAACCCGTATAAGTTGTTGCGGTAATACTTTAGTGGGTTGTGGACCGATTCTTCAACCGCTTTAAAGGCGGCGAAATGGATAATCCCATCGATGGGAAGGCGATTTCGAAGGGCATTTTTCAGCAATCCGGGCTGAGCAATATCCAATTCCATCCATTCTGCTTCTTTCCCGGTAATCTGAAAAATCCGACCTGGAATATGGGGTTCTGAATTTGAAAAATCATCAATGGCAATGACCTCATGCCCTAGCTCTTGAAGAACCACCAAGGTATGGGAACCAATAAAACCGGCTGCACCCGTTAAAACTATTCGCATACTGCAAAGGTGCTAATTCCGAATGAATTTAACTCCAAGTTGCAAGGAAAAAGCCCTAACGAATCAAGACCACCTTACCCAAAAAATCCCTGGACGTCCCATCCATTTCATCCACCTCAATCTTGTATGCATAAACGCCCGCAGGAGCTTCTCCCGGCCCCGATCCATGCCAACTTCCATCCCAGCCAAACATCATATTGTCTGTTTGGTAAATGGCCTGTCCCCACCTATCGAAAATCCACATGTGAAAGGTGGTTGGATTCAATCCCACCCCAGTAACCATAAAACGTTCATTTTTCCCATCGGCATTCGGAGTAAAGGCAGAAGGGACAAACAATGAAAAATGATAATCCACTTCAATTACCTTAGTGAAGGTGTCAACGCATCCATTGCGGTCGTAAGCATACAGGGTAACTTCAAATTTACCGATGCTGTCAAAACTGTGGGTAAAGCTGGGTAGCACGTAACTATTGCCGTCGTCCATATCCCAAAAAATGGAGCTTTCATAGAGTGAGGCATTGTTGAATGAAACCTGCGGAGTCAGAAAGTCAACCACATCGTTATCAACGGTAAAAAATGCAGTTAAACTGTCGTTTAGTTCTACGCCAACCTGCAACAAGGTATCTCGTTTACAGCCATTGGCATCGATTACTTGAACCTTTACCCATTGCCCGCCAATTAAATTACTGAGCACATCGGTACCCGGCACCGTATCGTTCCAAATGTAGTTGAAGGGGGCCGTGGGGCCTACCGGAATAATTTGAAACCGACCAAACCCTTGATAGCAGGTATCGTTTACAGATGCAATTTGCAGTACAAAAGCCGTAGGGTCTCCTACATAAACGCTATCGGTTGCTGAACAACCCTGAGCATCGGTAACAGTGACGGTGTAAAATCCCCGGGGTAAGCCCGTAGCGGTTGAGGTACTTTGAGCAGCCGGGTCATTCCAGGCATAGCTGTAAGGAGCAACTCCACCAGCAACAGCAACCGAAGCCGTTCCGTCGTCTACAGGGCACTGAGAATCGGTGGACGCCATGTTCAGCACAATGCTTACATAATTAAAGTCGAACGGCGGAGCGCCAGATAGGGCATTTCCACATACATCAGAAATAGAACCAACCACCTGAACAGAAAACTGACCGCTGCCTGTTAGGGGTGCTGCCAAAATCAGTTCAAATGTGCGGCTGTAATTTGCTCCAGCGGCGCAATCGGCCGAGAAGACAGAGGCTACCGCCACTACCCCGTTCGGGCCTGTCACCTGAAAATCTGAAGCTTGAACGGAGGCACAATCGATGTTCTCAGAAAATTCAATCTCCAACCTCTGAGCTTTGCATGCTGCAGAAGGGGTTACTTTTTCTACAGATGGAGCCGTATTGTCTGGAACTGCCGCTGTACTAATAGAGAAATCCAATTGATATCCGCTTTGATTTTGGCCGAAGGAATAATTGGAAATGTACAAAGCAAACGTTTGTCCCTGCACCACAGGAAGCATAGCCTCGTTTTGGTCGCCCAACTGACCGTTTGCACCCGTTATTCCATTGTTGGTGGTTTGGGCGCTAAAATTGCAAATCACTTCCAAGGCCGCATTGCTGGCGATATCTGAACAATCAAAATTACTGAGGTCAAACAAGGCCCAATCGTAATCGCTGGTGGATGTGTAAGGAATGATATTGAATCCTAACAGTCCGCCGGACTGAACGGTAAAAACATACCATTGCCCGTTGGTTTCTCCGTTCAGGCAACTCAAAGAGGCATTGATTTCGTTTGGAAAATTATTGGGCTGTGGGTTCAAGACCGGAACATCATAGGTGCTATTGCATACCGGTGTTGCCCCCAGACAATCTGAGGTAGTTGGAGTCTGAGCCCCTGCGAATTGCACACTAAAACCCAGCACAATTAGGCAAATCAGCAAAAATGTTATTTGTGAATTCACCTTCATACCTTCAATTGTACGAAAAAAATACAAAAGTTGTGGGTTTTTCAGGGCCAAAGCCTTTGGGTTTTTTATATTTGCGGACACATCAAAATTAATCATTCAACGCATATGAAAATCACCGTAGTAGGAGCCGGCAATGTTGGAGCAACATGCGCCGATGTAATTGCCCACAAAGAACTTGCCAATGAAGTCATTTTAATTGACATTAAAGAAGGACTGGCAGAGGGTAAATCACTGGACATGTGGCAAACTGCACCGGTGAATTATTACAATACCCGCGTTAAAGGGTACACCAACAATTACGAACCTACAGCCGGATCTGATGTGGTTGTAATCACCTCTGGATTGCCAAGAAAACCGGGGATGAGCCGCGATGACTTGATTGCCACCAACGCTGGCATTGTTAAATCTGTAACCGAGAATATTATGAAGTATTCTCCAAATGCCATCGTTATTGTGGTTTCAAACCCCTTGGACGTAATGACCTATTGCGCCTATTTAACCGCAAAAATTCCTTCTCATCGGGTTATGGGCATGGCCGGCATTTTAGATACAGCTCGCTACCGCGCCTTTTTGGCAGAAGCCCTAGACGTTTCTCCCAAAGATATTCAAGCCATGTTGTTGGGCGGTCATGGTGACACCATGGTTCCACTTCCCCGATATACAACAGTTAGCGGCATACCCGTAACTGAAATGATTGATGGCGCTGCCTTAGATGCCATTGTTGAACGCACAAAGAAAGGCGGTGGCGAATTGGTAAATTTAATGGGGACCAGTGCTTGGTATGCTCCCGGAGCTGCAGCCGCCCAAATGGTAGAGGCCATTGTGCGCGATCAAAAACGCATCTTCCCAGTTTGCGCATGGCTCACCGGAGAATATGGTTTGAATGACATCTATTTGGGCGTTCCCGTAGTCTTGGGTGCAAAAGGAATTGAACGCATCATCGAACTGGATTTGACCGAAGAAGAAAAAGTATTGGTCAAGGATTCTGCCGCTGCAGTGAAAGAGGTGATGAATGTGCTTGACAACATGAACGCTTAATTTCTTTAAAGGATTAATTCAAAGACCAGGCTTAGGCTTGGTCTTTTTTTTTGCTTCAGAAAAAATAAACATACGCTGGAGCATTGGGCCTCGCGCCCCCGATTGAGCCGGCAGTGTTGGCCCAGGCAAGCCGGCAAACAGAAACCGAGGAGGCGACCTTGGGAGCCACCGCAGGGCCCTGTTTGCAGCTTGGCTGGGCCTACACTACAGGTGAAAGCGGGAAATGGCGCCCCAAAAACCTAAAAAAAATCAATGCAAAAAGTCGCCCAAATACTGCCTGGGATGCAGATTGAGCAACTCTTGTTCCACCGGCCCACTCAAGCCCAAACTGCGCACAAAGGCCTGCAAATGAAGCAGATTGATTGATTCTCCCGTCCGAGAAAATTCCTTTAGTTTGTCGTACGCATCTGCCAAACCCTCGCGGCGCAGTATGGTTTGAATGGCTTCGGCAATCACTTCCGGATGCCGATCTAAATCGTCTAAAATGGCCTGGGGATTGAGCTTAATTTTCCCCAATCCCTTTTTAATCGAGGAGAGGGCAATCATCAGATGAGAAAAAGGGACTCCGATGTTTCTCAATACTGTGCTATCGGTTAAATCGCGCTGCAGGCGACTCACGGGCAATTTGGCCGGGAAAAATTCCAGCATGGGAATGCTCCACAGCAAATTTCCCTCTGCATTTTCGAAATCAATGGGGTTTACCTTATGCGGCATAGCCGAAGAGCCCACCTCATTTTTACGGATGCGCTGCCGGAAATAATCCATAGAAATATACTGCCACACATCGCGGCAAAAATCCACTAAAATCACTGCAATCCGCTTCCAGGTGTCAAAAAAAGCACCGAGCATATCGTAGTGCTCAATTTGAGTAGTGAACCGCTGCCGAGCCAATCCCAGCCTTTCGCGGCAAAACTTATCGGCAAAAGAAGGCCAATGAATTTGAGGATAGGCGGCATAATGGGCATTAAAATTCCCGGTTGCCCCTCCGAATTTACATTGAAAATCAATAGATTGTAGCATTCGTGCCTGATTTTCAAGGCGCTCAACAAAGACCATCCACTCCTTGCCCATGCGCGTCGGTGAAGCCGCTTGCCCATGCGTTCGAGCCAGCATAGGGACATCTTTAAAGGCCTCGGCCTGCACCCGCAGGTGCTGAATCAACTCTTGCAGCAGCGGCTCCCCAACTTCTTCCTGCCATTCCTTGATGCTCAGCGGAATAGCTGTATTATTGATGTCTTGAGATGTCAAACCAAAATGAATAAAGGCCTTACTTTGCTCCGGCAATCCCAGTTCTTCAAAAACCTGTTGAATGAAGTATTCAACAGCCTTTACATCGTGATTGGTTCTCCCCTCAATTTCCTTCACTGCAAGAATATCTTCATCTTGAACATGCAGCAGCCGCTCCCGAAGTTTAATTCGCTGCTCTTTCATCAATGCCGGAAAGCCCGGCAAGCCCGCCTCTGCCAAGGCCAAAAAATATTCCGTTTCTACCCGAATTCTATACTTAATTAGCGCATATTCAGAAAAATAGTCAACCGCAGTAGCTGTAATTCCAGCATACCTTCCGTCAATCGGACTTATGGATTTCAATGCGTTAAGTGCGCTCATTCCTCAGAAATTCTGCTCTAAGTTACGCAAGAAATTTCAAGGTCGTTGGGAATTTAAGTTGGGCGCCATTTCCCGCTTTCACCTGTAGCCGGATTGTACAACCGGGTGCAACCTTGGCTTGCGGTGGCTCCCAAGGTCGCCTCCTCAGCCAGGTTGCACTGCCGGTTGTCCGGCTCCGGCTGCCGGTTCAATCGGGGGCGCAGCGGCTCACATCCAATCCCCATTTTTTAGAACTACAAACCCCTCGCTCGGAAAAGAATGAAAATCCAAGTAAAAAATTTACAGCAGTCTTGTACCTTTAGGCCAAGAATGAAGGCCGTTTCTGCATATCTGTTGTGGGTTTGGATTGCCTTGGCAAGTCTGACCAATTTCACCTCTGCACAAATTGGAGGTAGTTTTTCCTATGCCTTCCTGCAGCTTCCGCCCTCAGCACGCATAGAAGCATTGGGTGGCACACAGATCGCCATCATGGACAACGACCCGGGTATGGCCTTCCAAAATCCAGCTCTTCTAAACCGGCAGATGCACCTTCAAGCTGCCATAGATATCAATGCCTACTTTGCCAACATTGGGTACGGATCTTTCGCCCTAGCTCACCGCTTTAAATCCAAAGGCACCGTGTTTGGAGGCATTCAATATTTTGATTACGGAAGCTTCACCGAAACGCTGGAAAATGGTCAAATAATTGGGGAAGTAAGAGCCAACGACCAAGCCCTATACCTAGGATATTCCCAGCCCATCGTTGATAGTACCTTATTTGTGGGTGGACATTTTAAAGCCATTTTCAGTGCCTACGCCGGTTTCACCAGCATTGGTGCCGCTGTTGACCTTGGCCTAGCCTACCGCAGTAAAAACAAACGCACTGTCATGGGCTTGGTTTTCAAAAATATGGGGAGCATGATTGATCCCTATACCACCAATAATTTCGAACCCATTCCCTTCCAAATCCAACTTGGATTTTCACATCAACTTGAACACCTGCCCCTAAGGCTGATGATAACAGCCAACAATTTGCAGCGTCCAGATTTAAGTTTTTTAGACATTGAAAATCCAATTTCCATTGACCCCTTAACGAACGACACCAGTTTCAATCGAATTAGCTTGGGCGACAATATTTTAAGGCATTTTATTTTAGGGGCCGAACTGATGCCGTTCAAACAACGGCTGTTTTTTAGAATCAGCTACAATTTTCTTCGCGGAGGCGAACTCAGCTCCCTACAATCGGATGCCGCCGCCGGCCTAAGCTGGGGCTTTGGTATTCGTATTTCTCATTTTACATTTTCCTATTCACGCGCTACCTACCACGCTGTTGGTTCTCCGAATCATTTAACTCTGCAAATCAATGCAGGAAAACTTTTTGCCAAAAAGAAACAAGCAGCTACCGATGTCCCCAGAACAGGAATTTGATTCTTATCCACGAATAAACATCGCCATAGATGGATTTTCCTCCTGCGGAAAAAGCACCCTGGCAAAATCATTGGCCAAAACGCTTCATTACAGGTATTTAGATACGGGAGCCATGTACAGGGCAGTAGGCTACTTTGCCATTCAACATGGACTGCTGGATGAAGAGGGATTGCCCAATCGGTCTTTACTAATACAATCCCTTCCAAGCATGCAGGTCGGATTTAGCATAGACCCGGCAACAGGAGCCTCGCAGGTGTCTCTTTCCGGAGAGGTCGTGGAAGGTAACATTCGCAATTTACAAGTGGCTACCCTAGCCAGTAAGGTGAGCCAAATTCGTGAAGTTCGCGATTATGTTCAGGTGCTGCAAAAACAAATGGCTAAAGAAAAGGGCGTGGTAATGGATGGTCGCGACATTGGAACCGTTGTTATGCCTCAGGCAGAATTGAAAATATTCATGACCGCCGACCCTTCCGTACGTGCACAACGGCGGCAAATTGAATTGCAGCTGCAAGGCAAAGAATTGCCCATTGAACTTGTTTTAGAGCAACAAATGGCTAGAGATTTTGAAGACGAAAATCGAACGGAAGATCCACTAAGAAAAGCCCAAGACGCCGTTGTTCTGGATAATACCTTTTTGAGTATGGAAGAGCAATTGACCATGGCCCTAAATTGGGTTAAAGCCCTACCTTCCAATTCGTAAACCTGTAAAAGCGATTTTCAAAGCTACACTCTGGGATCCATTTTTTGAAAAAAATTGACATGGGCAAACTCGCCTCCGAACCTTCACTTCAACCATTTATTGAACAGATTGATTTGGTTGAAATTGCGCGTCGGTATGCTGGTCAGGATTTCATCTCTGCCGACCCCATTTCTATTCCCTATCGCTATACAAGAAAAGAAGACATCGAAATTTCGGGATTTTGCACGGCCCTAATCAGCTGGGGAAATCGGCGCAGCATTCTACAATCAAGTAGCCGCTGGATGAACCTGATGTGGGACAGTCCTTATGAATTTGTCATGGAGGCCTCAGAAAAAGATTTAAACTGCCTTGACAGCTTTGTTCATCGGACATTCAATGGACAAGATGCAAAGTGGTTGATTCTACGACTTCGGTCAATTTATCAACAAGAAGGACTTGAAGCCTGCTTTTCAAATGCCCTTAGATCTGAGGAGGATTTTGGGCAAGGCCTCCATCGTTTTAGAACATCGTTTTTGCGGGGCGACCATCCTGGTCGCA
Organism: uncultured Flavobacteriales bacterium; assembly: GCA_903825395.1. Lineage (GTDB taxonomy): Bacteria > Bacteroidota > Bacteroidia > CAIKAF01 > CAIKAF01 > CAIKAF01. The sequence goes on along the minus strand of CAIKAF010000019.1, from coordinate 36,094 downwards.
GCGGGAAACATCTGGCCGACCCACTCAAGGGCTCGGCGGCAAAGCGCATCAACATGTTTTTACGTTGGATGGTAAGGAATAAGGACGAAGGCGTAGATTTTGGGATTTGGGGCTCTATTCCGTCGCGGCGGTTACACCTACCCTTAGATGTTCATTCTGGGAATGTGGCAAGAGAGCTGGGCATATTAACCAGGAAGCAAAATGATTGGCTTTCGGTCAAAGAGCTGACTGAAAAAGCGGCTGATATATATCCGGAGGATCCGGCGTTTCTTGATTATGCGTTTTTTGGGCTGGGGGTTGAAGGGGGGCAAATTTAAGGGGCGGTTCAAAATTATGACGCCCTTTGGGCTTGAATGATTCCAATAGCGATTTCCTGAAGGCTGCGCTTTGGCTTACCCAAAAAAGGAAGCCTCGTGCCCTTCGGGTCTCCGAACTTTTCCACCATTAAAAGGATTATTGAAATTCGTTTTAACTTCCTTTCCTTCCTCCCTTCCTCTCCTGAAAAGGATGAATTTGCCAGTTCATCCTGTCTCATTCCCATGCTCCCGCTTCCTGCTCTCGCAAGGTTGCCCTTGCACAGTTCAGAAAGCTATTCTGAGACTCCCCAAGGCGAACTTGGTTCCACTTTCCAGCTTTCCCAAATTCCCGTAGTTCACTCCAAAAAGTTCCCTAACTAATCTTCGCCACCCCAATACGTGACGAAGTTTTTATTTAACGTCTCATCGATGAACTACGAATTTACGCGAGTATTTTCAAAGTTTCAAGGTAAAACCGCATTTTTATCCCATTTTTTTGGATAAAGAGCTGACTGAACGCATGCAACCCTTTAATATGTAAGGATTTTGGATAAACCAATCGTTAATCATGAGTGATTCATTAATTAAGAACCAACGGATTGAACTTAAATTATTTTGGACAATAAATTTTTGACATTGATGGTTGATTTGTCCGCTGGAAATATGGACTGAATTTTACACCCATACCATTAAACAGCTAAAAACAGAGAGAAAACCAAATGAATAAAATCAACATCATAAGCAGAACATTTTAAGTTTTGCGAAAAATTTGAGCTTTTAAAAAAGGAACCGATTGCTTTGGGGGGGCGCTATTTGGAGAGAATATGCCAATTCTTGACAATACCTTTTAAGGGATTGGGCTCGAATCTCGAACAATCATCAGCTTCAGAGTAGATCAGGCTATTACCAATTTAAAATTCCAGGAAACATTTTCCGGCCTAGGATACCCGGGAAAAAAACTGAACCGCCAGGAACAAGTAGTCCCTTATTCAGCATTGGTACAATCACTTTTTTACCAGTCCTAGGCAATGGGGTTTGTGCTCGATGAGGAACTCCGGTTAACGGCAAATGCCATACAAGCAAATGTGCCTTTCGTGGATTATCCATAAAACGCCGTTCCTTTTCAGAAGTAAGTTCATTGTTTTCAGGGTGTTCCAACCAGGCTAATTTTAAGGTGTCGTTCGACATGGCAGGAAAAACAGACAGAAACATGCCCTGATCATTTCGACTGACCTGCCGCTTTGGAAGTTTCATTTTCCATGCCATTCGATTCATAGAATCTAAGGCAAAAACAAACAGGTCGTTCCGATAATAGGTATACGTACAAAATTGTTGAGCCGTTCGATAATCGGTATAGCAATGCTCTGTAAATAAGCGGTGTTCGGCAAGAACAAATTTACTACGCTGAGAAGAAGAAGAAAAAACCTTAAGTACCTCAACATATGCTGCCTCTCGATCTGCTCTACTTTGAATTAGGGCATCGGTTTCAAAATCAGGGAGAAATGAAGGTTCAAAGGCAAGGTCGATGGGCTCCGGCCACGAAAGTTTTGGATTTTTTGGTATTGGCTGAAGCAGAATTCCAAAGGTTGAGGCTGCCCTTTTTTGGGGGATTTCATAGCTCATACTAATCCAAATTTCGCCGTTTAATGTATCCAGCGAAGCGCTCTGTATCTTACGCACTCCATACTTCAATGGAATATTAAAAAACTCACCCAAACTATCTGTAGAGGAAAAAACCAAGAGTTGTAACAAACTTTTATCCTCCCTATTTTCTAAAATTCCTATTTCCCTAGGTCGGATTTGCAGGAGAGCCCATACCGTTCCATTATCATCAATTCGTATTTCTTCGGCCCCCAATTCATTTCGTTGATAAGGCAACATAACCGTATTGGTCCAATCTAAATTCATAGTGCTATCTAACACACTAATTTCCAGTTCTACGCCCAATTGCCGGTCGGAAAAATTTGTTGTAAACAATGCGATTTTCCCAGAACTTGATTCAGATAAAAACCGCACGGAGGGAGCTTTAATTTTAGATTCGACGCGTTCATCCAAAATAAGACTAGGTTTACCCTCTTCCCGTCCATTTAGATCAACCGGATTAATTAAAGCTAAAGCTTGTTTCCGATTTGGATCATACCCGGTTTGAAAAATCAAAAAACGATTCTTAAGAACGGTCATCCCTGCGAATTTGGGACGATAAAACCGATACTTTTCCTGCACTATTTTCCCATGGTGAAGTTCAATGCTTCTATCCAAATTCAAAAAGGGGATATCGAACACATCAACAATAGCCTTATGGTAACCCAATGACGGGAATTTCAATCGAACCCAGCCAGCTTCTACATTGGAAATCGAGTATAAATTATGTAAACTTTCATTTCTTGAAAATCCAATGCCCTGCCCCCAAGTCAGGGTTGGGAGTTGCATCCATGCCTTTAGAGCTAAAAGACAATAAAAAGAAACAACTAAGAAAGGTCTTCCCATGTTCCGTCTTCTGTTTGATTTCCCGGCCCCTCATTTCCATATTTTGAACGGCTAGGAGCCATTAGACCTCCCAAAAAAATCAAGATTCCAAATATCAAGATTATCCCAGCAATTAGATAGGAGAAAAACCTAGGGAACTCAAAGATAAATAGAGATAGGAGTACAAGAAAAAGGCCAGAGGACATCATCCAGCGTTTGGCCATTGGGCCACCCACTACCTGAAACCTCATGCTTTTGGTTTCATGTTGAAATTATCTACCTTTCTAAATACCGCCTCCAGGGGCTTTCCGCGCAACCTAGAAGCGACATCTCCTTTTTCAATGGCATCTTTCAATAAAGGCAGCACATCTCTATATGCACTAAGCGTGTATTGGATGTCTTCCATACTATGGGCCGCCATCATGTTGTGATTTCCCTGCCATAAAACCCCCCTACGAATCATTTCCTGCTGAAAATAGGCTTTTACTTCCAACGCATTACCAACACCAGCTTCCAAAGTCACCGTTGTTCTGCAGGGATACCCTTTACACCGTGTTAGGTGCTGCATCCCTAGTTCTTCTGCCAACGCATTATACCCGTCCATTAAAATCTGTCCCTTGGCAGCAAGATCGGCAGGCACATCCAATCTTTGCAATTCATCTAAAGTGGCCAAGGTTGCGGCCAATGACAATGCTTCTCCCCCAAAGGTGGTGAAGAAGAATACATCGTGATTAAAGTGCTCCATCACATCTTTCCGGCCGGTTAAAAAAGCAATGGGCATCCCGTTTGCGACAGCTTTACTGTAGACAGCCAAATCAGGCTTAATTCCGAAATATTCTTGAGCACCTCCTAAGGCCAACCTAAATCCCGTCCACATTTCATCGAATATAAGTAGCGTTCCATTTTCCTTGCACAAACGGGCCACTTCCTGCAAATACCCTTCAGTTGGCCGGTCAAATACAAAAGGCTCCATGATGACAGCGGCAACAGACGAATCTAGAGATTCCTTGAGGGAATCGATGTTGTTGTAATCAAAAGTATTGGTAAGTTCGCCTATTGCACTGGGTATTCCCTTGGCTCTAGAAGTAATGGAAATATACCAATCATGCCATCCATGGTATCCACAGCACAGAATTTTTTCTCGTCCAGTATGTGCTCTTGCTATTCGGACCGCAGCAGAGCATACATCTGCCCCTGATTTACTAATCCTTATAGATTCTGCATTTGGAATTAATTTATGGATACGTTCTGCCACAAGATACTCCAGTTCATGCATTAGCGAAAACGTAATACCATCTGCCAATTGATCTAAAATCGCTTTATCAACTGACGGCCATCCGTAGCCTAAAGACAGAGGTCCAATAGCTGCATTCCAATCTAAATACTCATTCCCGTCCACATCCCAAACTCGAGCCCCCTTGCCTCTTTTCAAATAAATTGGGGCTGCTCCAAGCGAATACTGACCCGGGCCTTTTGCCATGGTTTGAGTAACTGGAGGCATTATTTCTTTGGCACGTTCATAAAGGCTAAGAGAATTTGCAATGCTGGGATAATCTTGATGTAATTTGATGGTATTGGGCATAGACATTTGATGTTTGGCTAATTATTTGAACTTCGCACTTAGCAACCCCATATTTTACTCAATTAAACACTTTTGAACCTTGTGTATTTCTGCGTCCACAAATTAGAGTATAACATTGATGATGTTAAAAGCACGATTCCTGACAAAGGAACAAAAAACGGATTAATTGCGTACCCTAGTTCAACGGCACACTTCCAGATTTTAGGGAAAAATAAGGTATTCTCAATGGCATATTACTTTCTAAGGCCAACCTAAGTAATTAAACGAAGAAGGGCAGGACGTTTAATCGTTTCCTTTTCTACGTTGGAGTTCATCCCTAACCCTTGACGCCTCCTCATACTCTTCATTATCCAACAGATATTGAAGGCGCTTTTGAAGAATATCATCGCTCAGTTCAGATAGGGATTCATCCTCTGAATTGGGTTCGGTTTCCTCCTCACTATCATTCACTACGGAATCATCCTCATTGATTCTTATCCCAGAATCTTCCAGAATTTTATCATAGATAAATATTGGACAACCAAATCTAACGGCGAGAGCAACAGCATCGCTAGTTCGAGCATCAATACTAACTTCCCTTCCCGTAATATCTACGCAAAACAATGTGGCATGAAATACGGCCTCTCTGAGTTCATGAATTAAGATCTGTGTCATTTTCACACTAAATTCTTGCGCAAAAGCCTTAAATAAATCATGGGTTACAGGTCTCAAAGGGACCATATTTTCCAGCCCTATCGCAATGGCTTGAGCTTCAGAACTCCCAATAATAATCGGCAACCTTCGGGATCCACCTAATTCACCCAACACCAAAACATAGGCGCCGGATTGGGTTTGGCTATATTGCAGACCGACAATTTCCAGTGCGATTTTCTTCATGATTGCCCTTAAGAGTAGTTAAGCTTGGTCAGCTTTAAATTTTTTGATAGCCTGAGTTAATTTGGGCAAAACCTCAAAAGCATCACCAACAACTCCATAATCTGCTGCCTTGAAAAAGGGTGCTTCGGCATCGGTATTGATAACCACAATTGTTTTTGAGCTATTTACACCAGCCAAATGCTGAATGGCACCACTAATCCCAGCGGCGATATACAAATTAGGCCGTATGGTGATTCCTGTTTGGCCAACATGTTCATGGTGCGGACGCCAGCCAATATCAGATACGGGCCGAGAGCAAGCGGTTGCTGCACCAAGTTCTTTCGCTAAATCTTCAATTAATCCCCAGTTTTCAGGTCCTTTCAATCCACGACCTCCCGAAACCACTTTCTCAGCTTCAGGAAGGGGGATGTCTGTCGTATTTTTGTTAACCGAAAGCACCTTGATTTTTGATGCTGGGATTTCTGAGGGTATCCATGATTCAACGGCCACCGAAGATCCATTTTTTTCAGATGGAATTGAATTTGGGGTAAGGGCAACTACTATTTTTTCAGTCAACACATTTACTTTGGCTAAAGCCTTTCCCGAAAATGCCTTTACAGGATACCGGGTTCCTTGAGGCAGGCCGGTGGCCCCTGCTACTAAACCTGCAGACCATTTAGCTGCAACCACAGGAGCAATAGCCTTTCCGCTGTGATCAAACGACAGGAGAACTGCTTGGCTACCTGTAAATTGAGCAGCCTCGGAAATCAATTGACCAAAAACTAACCCATCAAAATGAGTCAATTCGGGAGTCGAAACCTGAAGAATACGTTGAGCTCCAAATGAACCTAGAGCTGATAGGTCTTCCAAACTATGACCTAAAACCAAAGCAGTTACTGAACCTGCTCCAGATAATTTTTGTGCATAGGTTAGCAGTTCGGCAGAACTTTTACGGGGCCGACCATTTTGTAAATCAATATATACAAGTACATTCATAACAAAGAATTAAAGTGCTTTGGCTTCGGAATGCAACAATCGAACGAGTTCATCCATATTATTTGGATCAATTATTTTACAAGCGCCTTTTTCCTGGGGCAATGTAAATTCCAAATATTCAATTTTCGCCGAGTAGGACTGGGGCTCAACCACGGTGATTGGTTTTGTTCTTGCCGCCATGATGCCCCTCATATTAGGAATTCGCTGCTCGGCAAGGCCTTTGGTTGCAGAAGCTACAAACGGGCCATTTACTTCAATTTCTTCAGTTCCCCCGCCGATATCCCTAAACATAGTCGCTCGCCCATTTTCTACATTCAATTTTTCAATCAATGGAATGTACGGCCAATCTAAATGAGCTGCCAGCAGGCCTCCAACAACAGAACCATTAAAATCTATTGTTTCTTTTCCTGTAAGTATAAAGTCAAAAGGCTGCCCCTTAGCCCATGGGGCGATTTGTTCGGCTACAGAGGCCGCACTTTCGGGAGACAAGTTGATGCGAAATGCTTCGTCCGCACCGACTGCCAAAGCCTTTCTTACTATTGAATCATCATCTGCTGTGCCTACAGTAACGATTGTTACTTTACCTTGCCCTGCGGCCTCTTTCAATTCGAGAGCGCGCACCAAAGCATACCATTCATCCGAAGGATTCACAATCCATGTAACCCCGTTTCCATCTAGAGCATTACCCTCAGAATTAAATTTAATCTTGGTTGTTGTGTCGGGAGCCTTAGCAATGCAAACTAATATATTCATAACGCTCTTTTTTGATTTAGCATGACCTAAAACATGCAGCACAAAAGTACACAAATCTCGCTTTAATCTGTATTTTTGCACCACTATAGTAAATGGAAATCATGCGAGAAATTCAATTTAGGGAAGCCCTGCGCGAAGCTATGAGCGAAGAAATGCGCCGAGACACCTCAATTTATTTGATGGGGGAAGAGGTGGCTGAATACAACGGGGCATACAAAGTTAGCCAAGGAATGTTAGAAGAATTTGGCCCAAAACGAGTCATTGATACTCCCATTGCTGAATTGGGCTTTGCAGGGATAAGTGTGGGGGCTGCCATGAATGGGCTGCGCCCAATTGTTGAGTTTATGACCTTCAATTTTTCATTGGTGGCCATTGACCAAATTATCAACAATGCTGCCAAGATGTATCAAATGTCGGGAGGCCAGGTTAATGTGCCCATTGTATTTAGAGGCCCCACCGGTTCTGCCGGACAATTAGCAGCCACACATGGTCAATCGTTTGACAATTGGTATGCCAATTGCCCTGGACTTAAAGTGGTGGTGCCGAGCAATCCGGCTGACGCTAAAGGTTTACTCAAAACTTCCATTCGTGATAATGACCCCGTTATTTTTATGGAATCTGAACAGATGTATGGCGATAAAGGTTTTGTACCTGCTGAGGAATATCTGATTCCGTTAGGGTTGGCTCGGATTGATCGAGAAGGAACTGATATTACATTGGTTTCCTATGGAAAAATGATGAAGCAAGTGGTACTGGCTGCTGAAGAATTAGCTAAAGAAGGTATTTCCGCTGAGGTCATCGATTTACGCTCGGTTCGCCCAATTGATTATACTACTGTTATTAATTCGGTAAAGAAAACAAACAGGTTAGTGTGTATAGAAGAAAGCTGGCCATTGGGTAATATTATTACAGAATTAACTTTTCATGTTCAAGAACACGCCTTCGACTATTTAGATGCTCCTGCATTAAGGGTTACGGGTGCGGACACGCCCCTTCCTTATGCTCCTACCCTAGTGGATACGTTTCTGCCCAATGCTGAACGCATTGTCCGGGCGGCTAAGCGGGTGATGTATCGGGACTGATAGGCCCGTAAAACTCACTATGGCTAGAAGAAAAAAAACAAAACAATCCCCCCTGAGCAAAGCTCGGAAGATCATGCTCAAAGACTTGCTCTCTGTGTTTGATCAAAACCCAGAACAAGCGCTTAACCACAAGCAACTATCCTCCCGAATGGGCATAGCTGCTTCAGATGAATTTTCTAGAATGTTGGTGCAAGAATGCTTGGAATCTCTCGCCCTAAATAAAGATATTGAAGAAGTTGAACGTGGGAAATACCGAAGAAAAGCCCAAAACAATTGGATTGAAGGGCAACTGGTTTTAGTTTCATCAGGCAACGGGTTTGTTATTGTAGATGGTCAACCTGAGGACGTTTTTATTCCAGCAGATAAAATTGGGACTGCCATGCATGGCGATAAGGTTCGAATTCTTACCCAATTCAGGAAAAAAAGCCGAAGACAAGAAGCAAAAAAAATTGAAGTTATTGAGCGCGCCAACACTCAATTTGTTGGCACCCTTCTGGTTTCAAAAAACTATGCGTTTTTAGTTCCTGATAGTGAAAAAATTCAAAAAGACTTTTTTGTTCCTGAACAATGGATTGGAGAGGCTAAAAATGGACAAAAAGTAATCGTTGAAATTTTAGAATGGCCCAGCCAAGGAAAAAATGCTACCGCTAAAGTGGTTCGAGTTCTTGGAAACCCAGGAGAAAATGAAACCGAGATGCATTCCATCTTGGCTGAATTCGGTTTTAGCGTTGAATTCCCCAACAATGTTGTTCAAGAAGCAGAATTAATACCTACAGCCATTCCGCCTGAAGAAATTGAGCAACGAAAAGACATGCGTGGCATTCTCACCTTCACCATAGATCCAGAAGATGCAAAAGATTTTGATGATGCGCTGTCCATCCAACCTCTTAATGATGGGTATTGGGAAGTCGGTGTTCACATTGCAGATGTTTCTCATTATGTTAAGCCTGGGTCAGCCATGGATGAGGAGGCCAGAAAAAGGGCAACCAGTGTTTATTTGGTCGATAGAACAGTTCCAATGTTGCCTGAAAAACTCTCCAACGGTCTATGTAGCCTAAGGCCGAACGAAGATAAACTTACCTTTTCTGTAGTTTTTAAAATGGACGCCGAAGGAAATATCCTTAACACTTGGATTGGTAGAACAGCCATTCATTCCGATCAGCGCTTCACGTATGAACAAGCTCAAGAAATTATAGAGAAGGGTAAAACAAAAGGTCAAAAAATCCCTTCAGAACCAGTATTAATCTTGCACAAAATGGCTTTAGCCATTCGAAAACGGAGATTCGAACATGGTGCACTTCGTATTGAATCTACAGAAATTAAATTTCGCCTCGATAATTCAGGGAAACCCATTGGTGTTTTTATAAAACAAAGCAAAGAGGCCAACCACTTAATAGAAGAGTTCATGCTGTTGGCCAATAAAGCGGTGGCAGAGTTTGCCGGTAAAAAAGACAGTCCACGAAAGCAAGTAAAAACCTTCGTTTACCGAGTCCATGATCTTCCAATCCAAGAAAAATTAAAGGAATTCAAACGTTTTATCGCCCTTTTTGGATACAGTTTAGATATTACTCATCCTAAAAATATTAGTAGAGGCCTGAATAGTTTGTTCGATGAAATTAAAGGTAAACCAGAACAACAAACCATTGAATCTCTTGCCATCCGAAGTATGGCAAAAGCTACCTATACCACCGACAATATCGGTCATTATGGATTGGGATTTGATAATTATTCCCATTTCACTTCACCAATCCGCCGATATCCGGATGTTCTTGCTCATCGATTGATTGCAGACTATTTGCAAGGCAAAACTTCTGTTCCAGCTGCTCCTTTGGAATTGGCTTGTAAGCACTCTAGTGCTATGGAAAAAAAAGCAGCCGAAGCAGAACGTGCAAGCAACCGATACAAGCAGGTGGAATATATGAGCGACCGCAAGGGAGAACCGTTTGAGGGCATGATTTCCGGACTCACTGAATGGGGCATGTATGTTGAAATCATCGAAAACAAATGCGAAGGAATGGTCCGCTTGAGAGATATTGAGCATGATTATTACTTCTTTGATGAGAAAAATTTTTGTGTTCGAGGTCAACGGAAAGGACATTTATTCCGACTTGGAGACCGAGTTCAAGTCAGCGTAAAGCGGAGCGATTTACAACGCAGGCAACTGGATTTTAATTTACACGATTTTTAAACTATGAAAACAAATAAAATACAACTTTGGGCTTTGGGAGCCTTTTGTTTGCTTTTGATTGCCTGCGGCGGAGCAGGAGACCAACAACCTAATCTGTCAGATCAGGAGGTAGAACAATTGGTAGATAGCATTCCGGAATCAGAAAATCGACCACGACCAATCCCACCAACATCCTATTCCGACCTGATGAAATCAAAAACCTTCAGCGGGAAAGTGGCTTCATCAGAAGATGTGGCTACCAAAGGAGCCATCTTCTCATTTAATCCACCAGAAGGAACAGAACAAGCTGCCCTTCCACTAAAAATGCCTTTAATGGTTTTTTGGGATAGGCATCCAAATCAAGATACTATTTTGTTTGTGGTTCAATGCGAACGGCTAGGGGCCGACACCATGGTAGGCTGGGTAAATGGATGGGGGCGATCAGGAATGGCTCCTTTGCGCGAATTAATTCACGCTCAGGAACAGCGTAGAATCGATCAACGCGATTTCCGCAAACAGAACCCGTAACGGCGGAACGTTTTGTAACGGCGGAACGATTTGTAATGGCGGAACGTTTTGTAACGGCGGATCGGTTTGTAACGGCGGATCGGTTTGTAACGGCGGAACGGTTTGTAACGGCGGAACGTTTTGTAACGGCGGAACGATTTGTAACGGCGGAACGATTTGTAACGGCGGAACGATTTGTAACGGCGGATAATTATCCGCCGCTACATAAACAATCAACGCAGATATTGAAGCAATTCCGCATTCCGTTCCCTAAGAAAATAAGGATAGAATCGACGCTCGAGCTCTTCGAGAAGAGCCTCTGCTCCAGGTACTTTAGATTCAGAAAGGGCATTGCCTAAGTCAGCTATGGCGCCATAAATTCCAAGGCGTACAATCCAGGAAGGATCTGCAGCCAAAATAGACTCCAACATTTGAAATCCCCGAAGCTGTTCATCAAGGGACCGCCGAGTCAAAAATTTACCCATACTTGATAAAAAATCATTTTCAGCATCCGGATCAGAAAGCAAAGTGAAGTTCTGCTCGTACCAGCTTACATCTTTTCCTAAGTCCTTTTCTGCCCAAATTCCTGCTTGAGCAGCGATTAAATTTGATTCCGGCCGCAAAATACTAGGTTTCCAGGCCAAAGCCAGCTGAGGATCTAAAGTAAAAGCCAATCTACGAGAATCCATGGAAGGCTGAGCATCCATAATTCGAATCGCCATTTTTTTCGCTTCTTCCCCATTCAATTTTTCTGAAAGTACTTGCTGAGCCTCCAGCCTAACTCTAGAATCAGAATCTTGAAACGCCATTTCCTCAAGTCTATTTTCAATCCATGAAGCGGTTAGTTCACCCATGAGTTCTGCCGCCTCCTTTCTTATTAATGGGAAGGGGCTTTGGCTTGCCTCTAAAATCAACTCGTCAAAACCAGGTTCCAATTTAAATTTATCAGCTGCCATTTTTAGCATTGCCATTTGCAACAAAAAATGAGGTTGATTTCGAAATAAAAAACTACACCAAGGCAGAGTTAAATTTTCTCTCGATTCAGCCAATAAATATCGACCATTATCCCAATCTACGGCCAAGGGGTATTCTGGCAAGGTAAACCGAAAAGTATCTGAAGCTGCCTGAGCTACTAGAGGAATATACAATACCGTATCTCGTAAATAAATTGCAGTTGTAAAAGAGAGTTTAAAAAGGCTTGAGCTGCGTTCCAGGTTGATTTGTTCCTGATTTATAACCATCCTCAGTTGTTTCATGTTATTGTCCCAATTATACCTAACATCAACAAAGGGATGGCCTTTGGTTAAAAACCACTGATTAAAGAACAACATCAAATCCTCTCCACTGACCTTCTCGAAGGCCAACCGCAAATCATGCACCTCAACAGGTTGGTGTGCGTGCTCTTTTAGGTATACACGAAGACCTTCAAAGAAAAGAGAATCCCCCAAGGTTCGCCGCAACATGTGGAGCACTCTACCTCCTTTATTGTAAGAGTGGGCATCGAACATATCATGAGGCGAATTATTTTCGTAGCGAATTAGGGGTTCCAATTTATTGCCTTGATACGGATGCGTTTCCCATAGGTATCCTATCAAATCTTCATAATGTTGTTCATCGGCCACCTCTTTCCCATACTCATGCTCCAGCCACAAGTATTCTGAGTAATTGGCAAAAGATTCATTTAGGGGCAAGTTGGCCCACGACTCACAGGTCACCAAATCGCCAAACCAATGATGAAATAATTCATGCGCAACAATCAATTCATTGCCCATTTGACTAAGTTCAGAGGAGTCTCGTTGAACAAACTCGCCAAAAACGACAGCAGTAGTATTTTCCATGGCACCAGAGGGGAAATCCTGAACCACAATCTGGTGGTACTTTTGCCAGGGGTAAGGTGTTTTCAGGATGGAACTAAAAAAATCCAGCATTTTTGAAGTCTTCCCAAAAATATTTCTCGCTTGGTCGGCATAAGCAGAATCGGTATAATAATGAACAGGCTTGCCTTTCCATTCATCTTTTGTAATTGAAAAAGGGCCAGCAGCAAACATCACCAAATAGGGAGCATGCGGCATATTCATTTCCCATTCATGCCATTCAGTTCCAGGCAAGGAACCTGGCCTAACCCCCTTTTGAATCCCATTAGACAGACTAACCATACCGGTGGGGATCAACGCCTTTAACGTATGGGTAAATTGTTGATTTGGTACGTCAAACGTGGGGAACCATACTGACGCCGCCTCAGGTTCATTTTGTGTCCAGCATTGCTTGGGTTTGGTCGCAGTATATGGCCCTGGTTCAACAAAATAAAATCCCCGTTCGTAGGGATCTAGATCTGGACAGTGAAGGTGAAGCTCATTAGGTCTGGCCTGATAATCAATCTGAAAATGCATTTCTTCTCCTCCTCGATAAGCCCTATCAAGAGCAGCATCAATGACGTAGGAGTTGTATTCGAATTTCAGATTCAGAGTGTCTGCTTGGTGTATTAGGGCCACCCGCTTAATGACCATTCCTTTTGCATTCAATAAAATTCGATCGCCCCCTCGAGGCCCCATTTTTGCCTTATACCTTGCGGATCCAGAAATGGTCTTGGTTTTCCAATCGGGTTGAATAATAAGATCCAGATGAGTTAAATCAATGAGTCGGCGGGCACTCGGAACAATAGTAATCGCAGAGACCTCCTGTGTGTTAGCCTGAATATTTAACTCATCAAGCTCTGTTACGGCCTTGATTTTTGATGCCTGGCAAGAAAATAGAATGCCTACTGTAAAAAGAAGGAAAGAATTACTACGCATAATAAAAAGAAAAAACCCGCCGAAGCGGGTTGAAAATTAAATTAATGTACCAATTGAACTCTATGAATCAAAGTTCCATTTGAGGTCAACAGCCGTAGAGTATAGCTTCCGTTGGCCAAATTAATCAAAGGGAGTTGCAATTCTTGCGTTGCTTCTAAAGTTTGAAGAAGCACCCGACGACCAGCCAAATCAAGAAGTTCAGCTTGAACCTGACCAATGGGCATTTGTTCCAATTTAACCCACAATGTATGACTCGCTGGATTCGGATAAATCAAAGCCTGAATCTCTAGTTCATCAATGCTGCTAACAAAATTATAGGCGGGTGAAGTTCCTGAGCAACCCGCATTGTTGGTTGCCACAACTGTATAAGAACCACTTTGGGTTGGCGTATACAGATCTAGGTTTGCATTTGGTATTGCCACACCATTCAGGTACCATTGATAAACCAAACCAGAAGGAACCGCCTGTAAATCAGACCCATTTAAACCGATAAGTACAGATGGTGTCGGGTTAACTGTTATTAAGCCCGGCTGTACATCGGTGTCGGAACCTGAATTTCCAGTTGCTGTCAAAGACACATCGAACGTTCCAGTATTCAGGTACTGAATGGTTGGATTTTGCTGATTGGACGTTGCGGGTGTCCCTCCTTGGAAACTCCATGCCCAAGACGTAGCATTTTGACTCGCATCTGTAAAATTCACATTATCACCCTGACATATACTGGTATTGGATGCCTGGAAAGCTGCTACCACATTGCTTGGTGGAACTCCACAAATCCCGCGAACAGAAATGTCATCTAAGAATAAATTATTCCCATACGCATTTACACTTTCAAACAAAATGTAGGCGCTGTCTGCTCCATCAAAGGCACTCAAATCGAGTGTAAAACAGCTTGCTCCAATATTACCGCCAAAACACCAGTCCGTAGATGTACTTGGGATAAACTCATTTGTGGTGATTGAATTGGTTGCAAACGTTCCTTGCCCAGATTCTCCGCCTGCAAAAATTTCGACCCAGGAATTTCCTCCATCTGTGGTTACGGAAATAATTAAAGAATCTGTTTCATTTTGAGAGTACCTCCTATGTGCATGCGAAAATGTCATTTCGATGCTGCTATTGTTACTGAAATCCAATTTTGGGGTCACCAAATAATCTCTTTGACCTATCGCGTTTTGATACGTAAAAAACCGCATTCCTACTGACCGCGTACCAGACAAATTACCCCCAGTAGTAAATAAAGACCATGTATTCCCATTATCGGGATTTGAGACACCCCAAGATGCTAATGTTGGACTATTCGCCTCCCAATTCTCAAAAAATATTTCTTCAAGAGCATTGGTACCAACACTGATGTAATTGGAGGTAGTGAGGGTATCTGTTCCAAAATTATTCCCAGTAATAAGAGTTACGCTGTAAGACCCCGCAGTAGGGTATGTCACAACAGGATTTTGGGCGGTTGACGTAGCTGGAGTGCCGCCGGGGAATGACCAGGCAAAAGTATTCGCAACCCCATTGCTGCTGCTACCAAAATATTGAACACTACTATTGGGGCAAATTTGTTGAACATCCGAACTAATATTTGACACTGGTGGGGTATTAATAGAAGTTGCAACACATTGCATTGCCGCGGTGGCATCAATGCGCCCAGCACCCATTTGTCCTGAGTTGGTTGTTACAGGATCTGCCGTAGAGTACAAACAATTCTCAATTTGTTGCTGTGTCAAATTGGGGTTTAGGCTTAACATCAAACCGCACAATCCTGCTACAATTGGGGAGGCCATGGATGTGCCCTGAAGGCTTCCATATGTGTCTGTAATTGTAGAACCGCTGCTTCCAATGTAGGTAGCTCGGATATTGGTACCAGGGGCAGATATTTTAATCCAAGAACCATAGTTTGAAAAAGAGGCTCTGGCGTCTCCGGTTGTAGTTGCAGCGACTGTAATAACACCAGTATATCCAGCCGGATAAAATATAGTGGTACTATTATTGTTGCCGGCAGCGGCAACTGGAACGCAGCCTTTGTTGCGAGCGTAATCGATAATGTTTTGGCCAGTTTGACCGCCGCCGCTTCCTCCCCAAGACATATTTATTACATCGGCACCGGCATCGGCAGCATAAATTACACCAGAATAACCATCGGTAACGTATTGGGCTTGATTGGTTGACTTAACGGGAATCAATCGAACACCAAATCCAATGGAGGCAACGCCAACACCATTGTTGGTAGCCGCACCTGCACACCCTGCCACGTGTGTACCATGGCTAAAACTGGAGGTGGGAGGCAAGGGATTATTGTCGTTATCAGCTACATCAAATCCATTCACATCATCGATATAGCCATTTCCATCATTATCAATTCCATCATTGGGAACTTCGCCAGGATTCGTCCAAATTACAGGAGCCAAATCCGGGTGGTTAATTTTTACGGCATCATCAACAATTGCAACTTTAATACTACTTGATCCAACAGCAATATCCCATGCCGTTAGAGCCGATATTTGATACAAAAACCATTGACTATTGGTTCCAGATTGAGGGCCAATATCATTTGGCGTCAAAGTAGTACGCAAAATAGGAACCTGTTCGGCATACTCTACAAAACCAAAACGCTCCAGTTTTTGTATCAGCTGAGACACCTTATTTGACTCGGTAAAGTACACCTGATAAATGTGCGAGACACTGGTTGAAGTGCCGCGGTAAAAAGGCTTTCTAAGCCGATAAATCCCGAATTCAGCAGCCAAATCATTCAAAAACTCTGCCTCTTTTACACGAACCTCTTCTGAAAATCCTCCTAAATCGGGATAAGAATTCAACTTAAGATACACTTGTCCGTCCCAAAAATCAGGATGAACGTTTTGAGCGATGGCATTAAATCCTAAGAAAAAGCCGAAAATGCTAGCGAAGATATATTTCATGAGTTCCTGAATTTATTGGTTAGTAACGGGTTGAAGGACTTCGGCCATTTTAGCTCCAATGCGTGCTGGTGAATGGACAACATGAATTCCACAGGCTTCCATTATGGCCATTTTTGCAGCAGCGGTATCTTCCGCTCCGCCAACAATGGCTCCTGCATGACCCATTCTGCGACCTGCCGGAGCCGTTTGGCCTGCAATAAAACCAACCACAGGCTTAGTTCCATGTTCTTTAATCCAATGAGCGGCTTCCGCTTCCATTCCGCCTCCAATTTCACCAATCATTATTATTCCGTGAGTATCAGGATCATTCATCAGTAGTTCAACTGCTTCCCGCGTTGTGGTTCCAATTATCGGATCTCCTCCAATTCCAATGGCCGTGGTAATTCCCATGCCAGCCTTTACTACCTGATCAGCGGCCTCATAGGTTAACGTTCCACTTTTAGAAACAATTCCAATATTGCCCTTTTTAAAGACGAAGCCTGGCATTATTCCTACTTTGGCTTCTTCAGCAGTTATCACTCCCGGGCAATTCGGGCCGATTAAGCGGCAGGATTTCTCGGACAGGTATGCCTTAACCTGAATCATATCTGAAGTAGGTATTCCCTCTGTAATGCATACAATAACCTTCACCCCTGCATCTGCTGCCTCCATTATGGCATCGGCAGCAAAAGCCGGCGGCACAAAAATAATTGAGACATCTGCTCCTGTTTTGGCAACAGCGTCAGCTACTGTATTAAAAACAGGCCGATCTAAGTGGCTTGTTCCTCCCTTTCCTGGGGTTACCCCACCTGCCACCTGGGTGCCATAATCAATCATTTGTGAGGCATGAAAGGTGCCCTCATTTCCAGTAAAACCTTGGACAATAATTTTAGAATCTTTAGTAACCAGTACGCTCATGAGGTGTTTTTTGAAGGCTTAAAGATATATCACCAAAACTGGAGTTCCAAGACAAGGTTTGAATTTTAAACTTAATTTGATTTTATTCGATAGGCAAGGCCTTCTAAATGAGGAATGGCTTCTATGACATTCCACCGCAATAAGGTGGCCAAAAGTTCAACGCAATTCTTGTAATTCAGCCCAGTGACCCTCCTGCACTTTGAAAGCGTGATGTACGGATTGGCGTCTAAAAAATCCAACAATTGAATTTCTGATGGCCCCATCTTTCGAACCTTACCACGGGGTAATTTTTCTAATGCCCAAGATCTAAGTAAAACAGCATCGGCGCGAACATCACGGTCTCCCATACGAATGTAAACCAACCATTTTTCTTCCTCATTTCGAAACCGATGCGGACGCTGTTCCGAAGCTGCAACGGTGACACAAAGAACCTGCTTGCCACTCACCTGAAATACCTGCGTTTGAAATGGAACGCGGGGACTAGTAAATAAAGATGAAGCTGTTTGAATCATATAAAATTCTTCCTCTGAACGGATGCCAGATATACCACCATTGTCTTTCACTCCGATAAGGATTCGCCCTCCTGCTGCATTTGCGAAAGAACATAGTGTTCGAGCAATTTTGCGCGCATCTGAAACAAGGAATTTGAAATCCTGCTGAATATGTTCCCCCTCGGCCACCCAATTTTTTAATTTTTGGACAGAATCTGAATTTGTCATCATACAGGTTGAATGTAATGTTTTTTTGTTAGCTAAAAACCTGAATATCCTGTTGAATCTAACAGTTCTATTTAAACATTTTTAAGGCATAGAGGGAGAAAATTACTCCAAAATAAAAGCCCAAGAACTTTATAAAACAATACCTTTGATCATAATCACCAAATAACCTAAAAGGGGGTGCTAATCAAAAATCCTCGAAATATGTCCACAATAAATTCAATTGGCTTAGACATTGAAAAATCTAATGCATTAGCCGAACAATTAAATCTACTGCTGGCCAACTATTCCATTTTTTATCAAAATACAAGAGGAGCCCATTGGAACATAAAAGGCGAAAAATTCTTTGAGCTTCATCTGAAGTTCGAAGAATTGTACACCGATTTGCAACTAAAAATAGATGAAGTAGCCGAGCGCATCTTAACCCTAGGCCATGCGCCCATCCATCGATTTTCAGATTATCGACGTCTGTCATCCATCCCTGAAAGCGAGCATGTAGCCGATGGGATGCTATCCGTTCAAGACATTCTGAATTCCTTTCAAAACATTATCGCTTTGCAGCGTCACATTCTTGAACTGTCGGCCGATGCCGGAGACGAAGGCAGCAACGCGTTAATGAGCGACTACATTCGAAGCCAAGAAAAATTGGTTTGGATGTATTCATCATTTTTAACCCGATAATGGGCATTGGGCCGGGCGTCAGGTGTTCTCCCCTTCTATTTTTTGAATGGGCTCCAATGAACCCCTACGTAAAAGGTCCTTCCAAAAATTGGGGCATACACTAAGGACGCATCAAAATTATCTCCATTTGGATTCCCTGCATCTACCAATGGATTCTCTTGTCGGTAATCCGCTAGGTTTTCAACTCCGGCATACACATCAAATGGTCCAAGCTTTTTGGTCATTTGAAGTAGAACTATGCCAAACCAAGGAGTGGTTAAAGGTCGAGGCTCCGATAAGCCCGGATCTGTAACCATGGGATATCGCCCGGGACCCATAAGCTGCAATGTACCATCTACCGTAAAACCAATCTTCTTCCAATTGTATCCAGCAGTAAAAATCCCCCTGTGGTCCGGCATCAATGGCATATCTTGCAGTTGGCCTTGAAATTCAGCCTGAACGTCTTGCCACTTCCAGCCTAGCCTCAATTCAAACCGTTCCAATGGGAAAAATGAAACATTGGCCTGTGCTACCCGCGAAAATCCTCTCCCCTCTACATAATACATCCTCAGCTGTCCACTGATTTCTCGGTCTGCCACGAATTGGCGCTCGAATCTGGTCTCAAAAAAATCAAGAGTAATTTGAGCATCCCGCCCGAACAGAGTTCTTACCCATTGAAAACCGCCTCCGTAAGTCCAGGTGATTTCAGGTTTCCATTCCGGTAAATCCACGGAAATTTCACGACCGGTCATAAGCATTCCCATTCTGTCGGCAAAAGGATTTGGGCTACGAAACCCGCGGCTTCCACTTAACCTGAAGATGTATCCGCATTTAGGTTCCCAACGCAAATGAAACCGAGGCTGGGGCAGAACTCCAAAGAGATTGTGTACGTCAACCCTTCCACCTGTAACTACCTGAAGAGCATCCAATGGTTTCCACGTATACTCAAAAAAGGCGCCGGGGACCGCTTCTTTGCGCTGAAATTCAGTGTTTCCAAGCCCTTCGCTCACATCATCGTATAAGAATGAGGCCCCGGTTTTAAACGAGTGCTTATCGCTCCGTATCCGCGATTGAAACACCAGGTTAAAATATCCGGTATACTCCTTTCCAGTATAATTTCGGGTTGCAATTGGCCCGCGTTGATTATGATAGGTGCCAGAAACCATTAGACCTAGAGATTGGTACGGTTTTCCCGCAAAGAAAAAACCGGTTTTACCATAGGCCTCTGCACGTATGGTTGAGGCTGCAGCATAAAAAATCGGCCCCAGCTGGGGCTGTTGAAATGCCGAGAGGGTACCCCCTTCACGCTCTTCTGCCAATACCTTCGCACCAAACTGCGACTCCATCTTTTTCCCCTGAAATTTCCACCGATGCATCCCACTTACCGATTTTTTAAAAGGAATGTCTAAAAATCCATCCACATTCCGATCTGTTACCGTTTTAAAATAATCCCCATGCACCAAGGTCATGAAAGACCATCTAGGATTGATTTGCTCTGCGTGCTGAACCGTTGCTTCAAAACGCCCCAAATGATTCAAAAAACCATTCATGTAAAACCAATCTGCAGTTTCCGGCTTTTTAAGTTCCACATTGATTTGCCCAGCCATTGACTCAAAGCCATTTACCACAGAACCTGAACCCTTCGAAATTTGTATGGATTCCATCCAGGGCCCGGGAATATAGCTAATGCCATAGGCTGAGGCTAAGCCCCTTAAAGAGGGTAGCTGCTCTGATGTAATAGAAACATACCGACCATCCAGTCCAAGAAGTTGAATGGTTTTTGCTCCTGTAACAGCATCCGTAAAGCCTACATCAACCGTGGCATTGGTTTCAAACGATTCAGAAAGGTTGCAGCAAGCTGCGCGGCGAAGTTCGCCCGATCCAATATTCTCAATGAATTGGGGCTTAGAAGTATATAAGGAGGTTGAAAAGGACTCCACTACCAATTCATACGCATTGAGTGTTTTGGCCTCCAATACCACCGAATAAGGTATCCCTGCCTGCAGCAGTACTGTGTCGGAAAAAAAATTGGGAGCAGTTACAACCGCTCGGACAGATTCGGGTTGGCTTTTCAAGGTAAACGAAAACCTACCCAGGCTATCGGTGTAATGACCTCCGCCAATTCCTCCAGCCGACAAAAGCCAAACAACTCGAGCTGAAGGCAATGGTCTATCTAAAGAATCGCTCACGGTGCCTTTAAACGATTGACCAACAAGCCCAACCGATGCCATAGACACCCATCCGATAGGAAGAAAAAAAGTTCTAAAATTCATAGTTTAAACGTGAAAATGAAACAATAAAAACAGACAAAAACCTAAGCTTTTGATGCATTTATTTCATTTTCATAATCGCCAAACCTGCAGCACTTCAAGGACCGTAACCGGATTCCCTAAATAAGTTCTAAAAACAGAAACTACCTCAATTTCTGATATGGACCAAGAAAAACCTCGAAAAATAGAATGCGGAAGGTTCAACAGAAATCCGAAACCGAAATCAAGCATGGTTTCCGGAATTGAACGCGGATGCAGGTCTAAGAGTACCACTTGCTCAACGCGGCAGCAATCTCCTCCCGCACATGCTTCATTTTCTAATCCTACCCCACAACAGTCAATTGTACCCTCGTTATTGCCTATTGCCCTAGGCTCATTTTCCGCGCACACGTAAGCCGAAGAGCGCCCTTCCCCGGTCTGTTCATTCAAACAGCAATCGATGGGACTTGCTTTAAGATTAAGTGAACCGGCTTCGCCGCTTGAAATTTGGCAGAACGGCTCCTTATTTTCATTTTCCATCCCGAGCCCCGAACAACAGGCCTGATTTTGAGCCGGGAATACAGAGAAATCGGTTTTTTGGGATTTAAGACAAGTGTGCAAACCCAAAACCACTCCAGCATTGCTGAGGGAAAATAGGATTAAAAGGAAGAGGGATAAAAATCTTCTTTTCATTATCCTCAAAGGTACAGAATCATAGCGACATTCATAATCCGGAATTTAATGGAGTCAGAATGGCTATTCATTCATTATGCTGCCTTAGTTCACTTCAACTGTGGAAATAATTTCATAGCCCAAATAGGCCTCCAAAATTTCCCGGTATTTTTTGGTGGAGGTAAACCCAAAGCCAGATTCGAAGAATTCATTAATAAACGGCTCCATTTCGCCACTTTTAGGCATCACAAATCCAATGGATTCATGCTCCTTACTCAGGTGCCTATGCATTTTCAAATATCCCTTGGTTTCTTTGATAAAATTCCAATAGGTAATAATATCAACGTACCCGCAATATCCGGGTTTGGTTAATATTTTTCGAGGAATGTTGTTTTGATCGCCCACAAACTCCAAGGTCATAGCAGGTGTGAATGTGCGCTTTAAATCGGCCATATACCCTGCATGGGTAGAGCCGGCAGAGGAAACTCCATTCAACTCTTTCAAAGATTCAGAAATTTGAGCATCTGAGGTGATGGTGGGAACGGAACCGTCGGTTATAAAAACGCTGACGTTATTCAAATAGGCTGGTGAAAAGGCGACCTCTTGCTTTCTACGTTCTGTGATGGTTACGTTACCAAAACCTAAGGTCAATGCGTCCCCTTCCCGAACCGACTTATAAAATTGGTCAAAATCAGTGTGCGCTTTCCAGGTTACTTTGATTCCGATGTTTTTCGTTTCTTTCATCCACGTTACAAACTGCATGAAAATTTCGGATTCAATACCCTTTGGCATGGCTGTTCCAGTTGCCTCACTTTTAATCGCCAACGGAGGACGCACCAAATAATGAATGGTGGCAAATTTTACTTCAGTGGTCGATTTTTGACTGCCTGTTGCTGATAAACTAGACTGGGAAGTCAGAGGCAAAGCAAAACAAAGAAGAATTAGAAATGTTAGAATACGCATACACAGGATTTTGCACAAAGGTAGGTGGTTTGCTGCATCTTCGCACATACAGAATCCAACGAAATCATTAAAAAACCTTACAATGATTCGTGGGTTCTTAAAAATGTCTTCATTTTTTTCTTTTCGGCAGCTATTTTGCCAGGTATAGGCAACGGCACAGACTAGAAATCCACTTGTCCGCTGTGGGGAAAATGATTATCTTTGAAGCCTGTTTGTCTTAACCCATCATCGCATGAAACATCTTTTGACGTTTGGATTTCTTTCCATTGCAGCACTCAATTTTGCACAATCTTCATTCTCCATAACCGACAAAGACGGCATGAATGTCACCAATTCTACTGTAAACATCACGGGAGATGCCAATGTCTTTTTCCCGAACGATGAGCCCCTAAAATGGCAAGGGAAATTGACCAACACAACACAAAATTCCAAGCCTGTTCTGGTGAAACGTCAAGTATTGAACGTTCCAAGTGGTTCCGAAAATCAATTTTGCTGGTCGGTGCAATGCTATGCACCGGTAACAACTCAAGCCACCGACACTGTTGACATTGCAGGCGGAGCTACGGATGCTTCATTTTATTCTTATTTTTTCCCAGGCGGCAACAATGGTTCATGGTCCATCCGTTATGTCTTTTTTGATGCATCAAACCCGACCGATTCCGTTTATGTAACCTTAATATTTAATGTGAGTGGCGGAAATACCTCTATCGCGAACAATTCCTCTAAAGTCGGTATCCCATTTGGCCCCGTACCAGCAAACAACGCGGTCACATTCCAAACCTCAGCATTAAACCTTGAAGGGAACGAAATTTTAAGGCTGTTCGATTTAAGTGGAAAAACCGTTGCCCTAATGCCCCTAAAGAAAGACCAGAAAGAAATTACTTTGACCTTGAATGCCTTAAATTCAGGAGTTTATCTTTGGAACATCGGTAAAGGGAACCTTACGTTGGGAACAGGACGCCTTATTGTTCAACATTAAGGGAGTTTCAGCTTGTCAGCTTTGATTAAACGTGTTTATCTAAAAATCGCGTTGGTGGTCGGAACTTTCTTAAGCGCCTGTACCAGTCCAGAATGTCTGGATTGCACGGCTCATTCTGGAACCCTTCCGAAAACCCTAATTTGCCAAGATACGTACGAAGCCCTACCTCAGGTTCCAAAACTCAGTTGGTCTGATTTCAGCAATAAGGCCATTGAACAAGGCTGCGAACCCGCTAACAGATGAAACAAAGGCTGCCTGTTTGGGGTTATTTTCTGCTGATGTTGCTCAGCGCATGTTCCGTACGGAAAGACACGAAATTAAGTCGATTTTGGCATCGACTCAACACTAGGTACAACGGTTACTTCAACGGAAATGAAGCCCTGAAGGAGGGGAAATTAGCCGTTTTAAAAGACCGCAAAGATAATTTTGCCCTAATCCTGCCCGTCTTTCCTGAAGGCAGAGAAGACCAATGGACTCCCATCAATTCGTACGCTGAAAAAGCCATTGAAAAGGGAGGACTGATGATTAAAAAGCACAGTATGCTTATCAATGGCAAACAATGCAATTCTTGGATTGATGATTGCTACCGAATTATGGCCATCGGGAATTTCTATAAAAAAGAATATTACCTAGCCGCCGGACAGTTTACCTATGCGGCAGCCGAAACGGAGTCAGAAAAAAGCAGAAACACTTCGAAAATTTGGCTGATTCGTTTGTACAACCAGCAAAAAGAATTTGCCCAGGCACGCGCAGCCATTCGATCTGTAGACAAAGAGGTCTTAGATAAAGAGCAAATTAGTGATTTTTATGCCGCTCAGGCCGAGTACTTTATTCTTCAAAGTAGGTACCCGGAAGCCATAGATTTATTGAGCGATGCCGTTAAATTAGAAAAACGAAAACCAAACTTGTCCAGGTACCACTTTATCCTTGGGCAATTGCATGAATTTAAGGGAGAGCAAGAGGCCGCTTTCAATTCCTTTCAGGCTTGCCTTGATACCAAACCCGAATACGCCATGGAATTCCAGACGCAAATTCGGATGGCCAACAATGCCGGCAACAAAAACGCAGAAAGCCTGCGCAAGATGTTTGCCAAAATGCTCAAAGACGATAAAAACATCGAATACCGCGACCAAATTTACTACGCTTTAGCGCTGTTGGATTTAAAGGAAAAAAAACGAAAAGAAGCCATCGGCCATTTCAAAAAATCGATTGCTGCCTCTACAGAAAATTCAGCCCAAAAATCTTCAGCCTATTTAAGTTTGGCCGACTTGTCGTTGGAATTACCAAATTATCCGGAAGCTCAAGCCTATTACGATTCATGCGCCGCTTTGCTGAACAAAGAACACCCCAGGTATGATGAGGTGGTTCGATTGCGCGACAATCTGGCCGAGGCCGTCTTGCATCTAACAACCATCCAAACCCAAGATAGCCTATTGAATTTGGCTGCACTGCCTGAAAAAGAACGCATTCGCTGGGCCGAAAAATATGTGGCTGAGCTGCAACGCGCAGATGAAGAGGCAAAAAAAAGAAAAGAAGAAGGTCAGCAAGCCGTTGGAACTGATGGTCCTACGGGAGCCTGGTACTTCACCAACCCACAAGCCAAACTTATGGGGGCTGAAGAGTTTAAAAAAGTGTGGGGGAATAGGCCCTTGGTTGACAATTGGCGGCGGTACCGCGGCGGAGCCTCGGCTGGCGGCGAAGACCAATCCGATAGTTCCACAAATCTGCTAGCCCAACGCTACAACCCCGATACCTATTTGAGCGAATTGCCCATGTCGGATTCTGCTAAAAAATCCGCCCTCCTTTCCATTGAAGACGCCCTCTACGCCTTGGCTCAGGTGTATAAGGATAAACTGCAAGACAATGTCCGCTCCAATGAAACGTTCCAACAGCTAGATACCCGCTTTAATCCCAGCCGGCACAACCCCTTGGCCCTGTACCAATGGTACTTAAATCTGCTTGGAACCAATCAAACGGCTAAGGCCGATGCCCTAAAAAATCGAATTGTTCGCGATTATCCCAACAGTCAATATGCTCAACTATTATCTGACCCCAATTACTTGGCTAAATTGGAAGCAGAGGCCAATAAAGCTCAACCTCTATACAAAGAAGCCTATGCCCATTACAAGGCCGGGAATATGGCCGCCTGCCTACAACTGGTAAAAACGGCACAGCGCGACCTCCCCAACAGTTCCATTCTACACCGGTTTGATTTACTCGAAGTGCTGGCTCTAAGAGACACCACTAAAAAGGAGCCATTCATTGAAGGACTTAAAGGGATTCAAACCAAGCATCCCAACAGCGAATCGGCAGAAACCGCCGAACGATTACTGGCACTTTTAGGAATTACCACAGAGGCAAAGGCAAAACCAGAAGCACTCCCCGCCGACACCTTAGCGGGCAAGACCGAAAAACCCCTACCCTACGCCTATCGGGAAAACCTGCAGCACATGGTCGTGGCGGTAGTCGATGATGCAGGGTTTAATCCCGAGCCCCTAAAAACAGCAATTAGCAACTTCAATGCCCTGGCATTTAAAAGCAAAAACATAACCATTTCAAACACTGTTCTTGGCAAAAAAACGCAGTTACTAACCCTGCGTAAATTCAACGATGCCAAAGACGCGATAAATTATGTTCAGGCGGCCACCAAAGATCCCGCCATCCGGGCCGCCTTTGGAAAAAAGGAAGTGCTGCTGCTGCCCACCTCCATCCCAAACCTGGGGCTGTTGTTCAAAGAACAAGACATTCCGGCCTTCAAAAAATGGACTGAGGAACATTACAAATGATTCCGAATGCTAAAGCGAACCGCAACAACAACTGATTCTCCCAATCTCATCAACGAATCAACCGCGATTCAAGGGAACATCGAAGCCAAAGAAAGCCTGCGCATTGACGGAAAGGTTGAAGGCAATATTCAGTGTACAGGGCGCTTGGTCATTGGTAAAAACGCTTTTATTGTTGGGAACATTGAATGTCAGCACTTGGAATTGCTGGGTCGGTTGACCGGCGATGTTCTGGCCCATGAAAGCTGCGCCCTACGTTCAACAGCTGTTTTATCGGGCAACTTAAGCACTGCATTGATTCAAATTGAACAGGGCGCCCAATTTCAAGGTCAATGCACCATGCTAAATGTTCAGCCGTGAAGCCTTCTGAAGAAAAAAAAAGCGTCCAGATTTTGAAATACACCGGCCTTGGTCTTCAAATGCTGGGCTTCATTGCTGCAGGAACCTGGATAGGGAGCTACCTAAATGAACGCTGGAACACTACACTGGCAGCTCCCATTTGCATTCTTATCTTTGTTCTGCTGGCCATAGGCTATGTAGCAAAAAAACTAAGTTAAACCATGAAAAACAACGGCAACAGCTATTTCCTCCTGCTTTCTCTTATTTCTTTGGCCTTAAGTGCAGGTTACATCGCATTCCGGAAAGCCTCCGGCTTGAGTTTGGTAGATGAGAACTTTTTAATCATTCCTGCATTTTATCTTATTACCGGCATCAGCCACCAACTACTATTGCGTTCCGTTAGCAGCAATCCAGCGCGGTTTCAAATGAATTTTATGATGGCCATGGGCTTTAAAATGCTGGCCTATCTCGCATTTCTCGGCCTTATGTTTTACATCAGCAGCGAAGGCATTACCATGGCCTTTGTGCTTCTATTTTTCCTATGCTATATCATTTATACCGGCTTCGAAATGTTCGCTTTACGTTGGTATAAAAACAGCATGAACAACAGCAACAACTCCTGATTCGGGGAGACGTTCACTCGATTTTTTTTGGGGGCGCCGGACGGGCTTTCCGCTGTAGTCGGCTTGCCGGTAAAAACCAAGTGGGCCGCGGCCTGGCTTCCGCTGGTCGCCGGCCCCGGCTTCCACTTGGTTGTTTTACCGGCTGCACCGCCTGCCGCTGCAATCCCTGGCGCATGCCCCCCCATTTGTAGAGCCATATAATTATATGGCTCTAAACAAAGTAAAGCCATATAATTATATGGCTCTACGGCGTTTTGGGTTTGGGGCCCGCGGCAGGGATTGAACGCGGTTGCCCGCAAGGGTGCCGGAGGCAGGCGGCGCGCGGCGAGGAGGCGACTTTAGGAGCCACCGCAGCCCGCTGCCGCCCCGTCCGGCAACCGCGGACAACCGGTGAAAGCCCGGCTGCCGCCCACAAAAAAAGGGTCCGAACACCGAAGTGCCCGGACCCTTAACATTGCGTTTTTAAGAATTACTCGCGAATGATGCGGGTAGAGTACACCGCGCCGTTCAGATTCATTTCAAGTACATACACACCGGCAGACAACTGCAGAGCGGAGGTGGTTACCGGCAAGTTATGGCTTCCGGCAGGAACTACACCGAAGGTATAGGCTGCAAGTTGCTTGCCTGTCAAGTCACGCAAAGTGGCTTTCACCTCTGTTGATTCTTTCAGCATCATGCCTACGAAGAATTGCTCTTGGAATGGGTTAGGATACACGCTCAAACCGAATTCGGCAGCTTGATTGCCTTCGAACGAGGTAATGTCGCGGGCTTCGATAACCTGACACTCGGTGCTGCTGCAACCATCTACATCCATGGTCAAGCAAACCTGATAGTTACCAGGTAGGTTGTACTGATGCAATGGGCTTAGAACCGAAGTGGTAGTACCGTCACCTAAATTCCACAAGTACGTAGCACCAACCACTGGGTTTTGGGGGGCAAACTGAATCAGATTCAGACCCTGGTTGGCCCAGTTGTAGGTAGCATCGGGCGAAGGAGCAATGGTCACCAACTGAGTAGTAGAGTTGGAGCAGCCGGCAGGAGTGGTTACAGTTAACGTAACTGGGTATGTTCCTGCTTGAGCAAAGCTGATGCTTGGAGCCTGACCATTGGCCGTTCCAACACCGTAGTTCCAGCTCCAGTTGTTGATGTTGCCTGAAGACACATCGGTTACTGTGATGGGCGTATTTTCGCAACCTTCCTCGACCAAGAAGCCGGCAGTTGGCACTTCATCTACTGTTACTGTACCATTGAAGACAGTAGAACAACCGTTCAAGGCCAGCGCATTCAAGGTGTAGTACTTCACACCTGGAGTAGAATACTGATGCTGTGCAATTACACCGTTTCCGTTGATGCCATTACCGAAGTTCCAGCTGTAGGTTCCCATTGGGGTTCCACTTACAAAGGCTTGGAAGTTGGCTGGGCTTGGGAAACAAGCTCCTGTAACCATGACCGAGTCAACGTTTGGATTGGCTTTCACCAGTACGTTTTGAGTCAAGGTATCAGAACAACCTTCAGGAGTAGCCACAATCAACTGAGCGGTGTACGAACCGGCGGTTGCATAAATATGGTTGGTAGAGAAACCAGAACCTGAGTTGCCGTCTCCGAAATCCCAGCTGTAGTTGGTGATAACACCACCCTGACCAATTCCGGAATTCTGGCTGAATGCAGTGGCATTGCCTTCGCATACAGATGTAGAATTCACTTGGAAGATAACTGGGTTTGGAAGCACATTCACCTGAACAGGAGCTGTAGTGCTTACGCAACCGTTGCCATCGGTACCGATTACGCTGTAGCTACCGGCAGTATTGGCAGTATAGTTGGCCGTATTGGCTCCACTGATTGGGCTGCCGTTGTTGGTCCACTGGTAGGTGATTGCTCCGCTGGCTGACATTGGGATGTTCGAACCAGAACACAATTGTTGAATGGTGTTTGGAGTAACGTTCACCACAGGCAGAGGATTAACCACAATGTTCACCGTATCGCTATTGGTGCAATTGGCGTTGGACACCACATAGATAACTTGAGCTGTTCCTGTGCCAGCCAATTGGACATTGAACAGGCCGCTGTTCGTATTGGCCATACCGCTGCCGTACCAGTTTCCGCCTACTGTAGCTGCTTGCAACAACACGTTTGACGCGTTTTCACACAACTGCAATGGAGCATTTGAAATGGTTGGGTTGGGCGAAGCAAACACAGTAACATTGGTGTTTGCAGTGTTGAAGCAACCGTTGGCTGTAACCTGATAGGTTAGAGTTTGGGTTCCGACCACGTTCAATGATGGAGTAAACACACCATTAATGGTATCGGTAACACCTGTTCCTGTGAAGACTCCACCGGGCGTACCTGGAACCAAGTTAAATGGTGCATCTGCAGAACACACTGTTGAAGGCAAAGCCAATGAAGCGTTTGGAGTAGGATTCACCACAATCTGAACGCTATCGGTGCTCAAACAACCGGTGGCTGCATCAAATAAGCTGTGATAGGCCTGATAGGTACCGGCAGGTACAGAACCTGGATCAAAACTTACGTTGTTTCCAACCACAGATACACCGTTGCCAGACCAGTTTCCGCCGCTATTCAGGGCAGCAAGGCTGATGCTGTTGTCGTAATCGCAAAGCTGAGTAGAGGCCGTAGTAATAGAGGCATCAGGACCTTGAACTACAGTTACAGAAAGTGAATCTTGGTGAGTACAGCCGTTAAGAGTTACCGTGTAGTAAACCATATTGGTACCAACTTGACCTAACAGAGGATCAAGAATACCGTTCACTGTATCGGTCACCATTGTACCGCTCCATACACCTGCAGTATCAGAAGGCTGAGAAATGAAATAGCTGATGTTTACGAAACCGTGGCTGTTGTTTACAGCAGCTTGGTTAATTTGGTTGGTACCCGCATTGAAGGAGCCGCCACCACCGCCGTTACGGAAGGTATGGCCGGAGTAACCTCCACCGCGACCACCGGAGTAGCCACCGCCACCGCCACCGCCGTCGTAGCCATCAGAGCCACCACCACCGAAGCCACCGGAGTTGTAAGAACTTCCTCCGGATTGTCCTCCGTTTCCACCGTTGATTGCAGCTTTACCGCCTTTACCATAAGAGCCATCGGAAGCGCCATCGGTCAAGAAACCGCCGCCACCGCCACCGCCCCAGCTACCGGTATTTCCGGCGCCACCGCCGTTACCACCGGTACCACCAGGAGCGTTTTCACCGTTGGTTTGACCATCGTTATTGGTCCAAGCGTCTTTCTTGTTGTTGGATTGGTTGTTACCACCGCCGCCGCCGCCGCCGGCAACGATCAATGGTTGGGCTTGGTTGCTGGCATTCCAAACGAATGAACCGCCGCCACCGCCGCCACCTTGCCAAGTATTTCCACCGGCATCAACACCCATCTGACCAACGATAATGTCCAATTGAGTACCCGCAGTCAACATAAAGTCACCCTGCATTTTGGCTCCATTTCCACCGGCATTGTTAAGGTTGCCACCGCCTTTGGCGCCGGCTACTTCAATGGTATACATTCCAGTGTAAGGAACAGTCCAACGTTGAACACCGCTATTTACAGTAACCATTCCAGCACCGTAAGCTGCATCAGCTGCGGCTTGATTTGGTCCGGTATTTCCTGTTTTTCCAAGATTGGTAAAGGACATACTTCCTTGCAAGAGCGGGGGCTCAAAACCAAGATCAACGTTTCCGTTGCCGGCACACAAAATACCAGGATCGGTAAGGTATGCATACGGAATGCGGTTAATTGTAACCTTAGCCGTATCAAATTTTGAAGGACAGCCGTTTACTTTGTAGTTAACATGGTAGTTAATGGTTTGGGTATTGTTTGGAGTAGTCCAGTTTTGACCAATATGGGCCAATGTACCACCCCATGAGGTGTACCAAGCATAGTTGCCATTGGGTCCGGTTACTGAAAGGTTAGCAGAACCACTTCCGCAGAATGTAGTATCGCCACTAGCTACTGGAGCTGGTAAGGAATCCAACCAAATAACGGCAGGAACTCTTGGGCTGGCGCAAATCAAGGTTACGTTGTAAGAGATTACAATTTGACCATTTCCAGAGCGGAAACCTTGAGTGTGGGCCGTGCTGCTGGCACGGGTTGGGCTAGCAAAGCTAGAACCACCGCCGCCGCCGCCATAGTAGCCACCGCCACCACCAAACTGACCGCCGCCACCGCCGCCGCCAGATTGACCGCAGGTTCCGCCTTGTCCACCAACTCCAGATGCACCTGCATTACCGCAGCCGCAGCCAGGAGCTTGACCTCCAGCAGTAGGAGTAGCGCCACCTCCAACAACGCAGCTACCAAAGTTGTCGCTGCCGCAGTTGAAGCCGTTTTGAGCATTGGCAGAGCCACCACCATGGCCTCCATTCATACCGGAACCGCAGTTCCATCCGCCACCGCCACCGCCACCGGCGGTAACAATACGGTTAGCCAATCCGGTACCACCGCTACGGATATCGGAAGCACCACCGCCTCCGGCTCCGTTTGAAGTTCCATTTCCACCACCATTCCATCCACCGGTATTGCTGGCAGTAGTACCGCCAACATAAACATTCAATACTTCGCCTGGAGTAACACTTAAAGTAGTTTGAACACGGCCTCCTAGACCACCGGGGTTGCTACCAGGGTTGGGCAAAGAACCGCCACCTTGTGCGCCCATGACATCCACAGTAATCGAAGTAACATTTGCCGGTACGGTGTAGGATTGAGCTGAACCTGTGAAATTGAAGGTTTGAGTTCCACTTAGGTTGCTGGTCAATTGAGAACCGGCGAACAAAGTATCAGACCCTAAAATTGGAGGCAACGAAATGCTGGGGCCAATGGCAATTAAATTGCCGCCGGTTGGAGCATCGAACCATGAAACTGTGCTGTTGCTTGTAGCTGTTAAAGTAACCGGAGTTCCGCAAGTAACGGAATCGCCTTGGGTTACAGGCGCCGCAAGAGGAGACACGTTAATCGCTACAGGCACGCGGGTGCTTGAGCAGTATGTTTTCACGAAACTGATGATAACTTGACCATTTCCGTTTTGATCGCCTTGGGTGTGAGTAACATTGCTGGTTAGGTTGGGGTTCACATAGCTGGAACCGCCACCGCCACCGCCATAGTAGTAGCCACCGCCACCACCATACCAGCCGCCACCGCCGCCGCCAGAAGGATATCCGCAGCAACCGGCCCAGGCATTACCGCCCACCCCAAATTGTCCGGATTGACCTCCACAGCCGTTGGTGCCACCAGTAGTTGGAGTTCCACCGGTACCGCAATAACAGCTGTTGTATCCGTTGCAGACCAAACCATTTCCGGCATTACCAGAACCACCACCGGCTCCACCTTTATCTTGGTTGCCGTTGCAATATTGACCACCGGCTCCGCCGCCGCCACCGGCAACGACAACGCGGTTGTTCAGTGTTGTTCCTCCGATGCGAATATCAGAGGCACCGCCACCACCACGGGCTTCTTGGCCGTTGTAGTATGCATATCCTTGGCCTCCGCCATTCCAACCACCTGGTCCCCATACTCCGGTACAACATCCACCGCTGCCGGGTTGTCCACCTACGTACACATTCAAGGTTTGCCCTGGAGTAACCGCTAAGGTACCGGTCACTTTGCCTCCCTTACCTCCGTCATTCCATGCGTTTGTTCCGCCTTGAGCTCCACGCACATCGAATGAAACGGAGAAAACTCCCGCGGGAACAGTCCACGTTTGGTTACCACCGGTATAGTTGAAGGTTTGAGTACCTGAAGGGTTAGGATCTGATACTGCTTCTACCCAGATGGTGTCGGTTTGGGTTACAAACGACATGGCATAATTGGATTGAGTAGAAAGTGGGGAACCGCCTGTTGGGGCAGCAAACCAATGATACCAACCGGTTGAACCGGAAGCAGAAGCTGTAATGTTGCTACCGCAAGTAGTGCTGATTGGGTTGGCTGTCGGTGTAGCCAATGGAGTAACTGTTAGAGGAACTGGAACTCGGTTGCTTACACAGAAGGGTGAGGTGTAGGTAATGCTAACCTGACCATGACCTTGGCGTGATCCTTGAGTATGAGAAACATTTGAACAAAGTGTAGGATCGGAAAAGCTAGATCCACCACCGCCTCCGCCGTAGCTAGATCCGCCACCACCATAATATCCGCCACCGCCACCGCCACCGCGGTAGCTTCCATACCCACCATCACCGAGGGTTCCAGCGCTGGGGCAGCACCAGTTTCCACCGGCAGCACCACCTGAGTTTTGAGACCCACCGCGACCGGTATAACTTGTATTTCCTGTACTGCTGCAATAATAACCGGCTTCTCCGGTTAGACCACCGCCATTGCCACCACGAGAGCCGTCGGTACCGCAGTTCCATCCGCCTCCGCCGCCGCCGCCGGCAACCAAAACACGGTTTGCAAATCCAGTTCCACCAATGCGGATATCGGTTCCGCCACCGCCGCCGTAGGCATAACCGCAGCAAGCATTGGTATAATTACCCCCATTATATCCTCCGTTGGTATTGTTGTCGCCAGGCCAACCTCCAACATAAATGTAGATGGTTTGACCGGGAGTTACTGCAACGTTTGCAACCACCTTACCACCAAAACCGCCGCGGTTTCCATAGTTTGTAGTCCGGCTTCCTTCAGCGCCCTCCATATTTACGGTCAGCGAAAAAACGCCGGCGGGTACAGTCCAACTTTGTTGGCCACCCGTATAGCTAAAGTTCACTGTAGAAATTGGATTCAAATTGTTTGTTGCCTCCACATAATACGTTGTAGACTGAAGCGTACCTGGAGGGGTAAAATTCGCGCCAGTTGCAAGAACAGCACCGCCTGTTGGACCTGCAAACCACCGGTATAAGCCAGTAGAACCAGCCGCCGACAACGTAGCCGTTCCTCCGCAGGTCACTGTATCGCCGGTGATAGATGGCATAGCCAAGGGGTTAACTGTAACCACTAAGGCAGCGCGCGGACTAACGCAGTTGGGGTTGTTGTAGCTATTTACTGCCTCAACATAATATGTACCTTGAGTGTACATAGCTGGGGTAGAGAAAGTAGCTCCTGTTCCAAGAACAGAACCCCCACTGGGTTGATTGTACCATCGGTACAACCCTGTGGAACCGGAAGCCGTAAGCGTGGCTCCTTGTCCACACGTAGCCGCGGAACTCAATGCCGAAGGCGTCGGACATTGGGCCATGGCTACAGAGGCACTCATAAGGACGCCGAAGAGCGATACCCTAGAAAGCCAGTGTCGAAGAGTAATTCCTTTCTTCATAGACATGTTTGTTTGTGATTAATAGTGATTGTTGTGATTTTGATTAGGGATAGTTTACGAAGTGCCAAGTTAAAAAAAATTAAATAGAATATTCACAACACTTTGTTAATTTAAAATTCAAACTATATCTAGTAACTGATTTTCAGCACTTTAAATTTTAAAGAGAGAATACAATTCTCATTTCACACCTATTTTCCGGTCCACCACAACCAAGATATAGGGCAAATAAAGCCATAATCTACGCTCACTCTAAAAAAACACAAACAACAGTTTTAAAATAGTTTTCAAAAAAAAACGGGAGGCGATTGCTCGCCTCCCGTTAAATCAAACAACAAACATTTACTTGGTTCGGAGCATGCGAAGGCTGAAAGGCTGACCTTCGACATAAAGGGTCAATACATAAACACCATCTGCCATGCCCAATGCATCTGCATTGAATGAAAGCTGATTGGCTCCGGCATGTAGAGTGCCGGCATCTACCGCGGCAATTTCTTTTCCGGCAATGTCGAACACCTTCAATTCAACGCTAGATGTAGCATTTAAGTCAATGCTTACCGTAAAGTCATCTACTACAGGATTTGGATAGGCATTGAATACCACCCCTACACCACTGTCTTCGGCAATAGATGTAATATCACGCACTTCTACATTTTGACAAGAGGTGTTTTCGCATCCATTTGAAGTAATGGTTAGGCAAACTTGATATATACCTGAACTCGCG
The DNA here is from genome assembly GCA_903825395.1 of uncultured Flavobacteriales bacterium. Taxonomy (GTDB): domain Bacteria; phylum Bacteroidota; class Bacteroidia; order CAIKAF01; family CAIKAF01; genus CAIKAF01. Next base: position 832 of record CAIKAF010000019.1, on the reverse strand, counting down.
TATTGCTTTAAGGGACTGCTCAAATTGCTTGAGGTGCCGTCACCAAAAGTCCACAAATAGGAAGCAGGGTTAAGCAAGTTGTTTGGAGAATACTGAACCAAATTCAATCCTTGATTGGCTGATGTATACGTTGCATCAGGAGTTGGATAGATGGTTACCAATTCTGTATGCGAATCCACACAACCGCCAGGGGTTGATACCGTTAATGTGACGGGATAGGTTCCTGGTTGAGTAAAGCTGTAGTTCGGAACTTGGCTTGTTGAAGTACCCGTAGTAAAGTCCCAGTTCCAAGAAGTGATGTTTCCTGTTGAGGTATTCACCACAGTTACAGGAGCATCGGTACAGCCCTCTGTGGGCAGGAAGTTGGCCACAGGTTGATTTTCAACGACTACAGTTCCATTTTGAACTGTGGTGCATCCCTCAATGGAATTCACGGACAGCTGGTAGTAATATGTACCAGGAGCCGCATAGGTATGCGTAGCTACCGAACCATTACCGGTGGAATTGTTGCCAAAGTTCCACTGATAGCTACCCACCGTTACTCCAGAAACGAAGGCCTGATAGTTTGTCGGATTGGGGAAACATGCATTGGTTACCAATACCGAGTCAAGCACTGGATTGGCATTCACCACTACAGTTTGAGTTAGGGTATCAGAGCAACCTGCAGAGCTAAGAACAATCAACTGTGCATTGTAGGTGCCGGGAGCTGCATATACATGGTTCGAGGAAAATCCAGTACCTGTATTGCCATCTCCATAATCCCAGTTGTAGCCGGTAATCAATCCTCCCTGACCAATGGCCGAGTTTTGAGTAAAGGCTGTAGCGTTGCCCT
>CAIKAF010000018.1 GCA_903825395.1 uncultured Flavobacteriales bacterium | reverse complement strand
CATTCTGTTCAAACTCTAAAGGAATGAAAGAAATGGGGCTAAATCTTTGTGTGAGTCTACCTGAAGGCGACTTTGTCGCAAATTTGCTCCCATTTCTTCCACTTATTAGTAACAAATATATGTTGTAGGCAAACATAGGAGGAAGACGGAGTTGAAATCGGCCTTGGTCGCTGCTAATACTTGGCATCAAATGGTAAGAGACTCCATTTATTGAAATGGACAACCAAGCACTGCTTGAAGTACTTACACCTGCCGTTTCCACCTTCCATACTTTATTCGCAGGAACCGTAAATGTGGTGTTGTTCGATGTTGCTGTCAACAATTTCACTTCATTAAACTGCAAACTCCCCTGAGCCTGCAATAGGTTGCAGGTAAGTACTGCAAAAAACACCGACAAGAGTATCTTCATGGTACAATAGTAAATTCAATGACAGAAATAGCATTTACTCCCGTTCCCGCTGCCAAACTAGTTCCAGCTTGAAGCCATAAAGGCCAGGCACTTTCCCAAACAAAACCGGCAGCATGGTAATAACCACCGCCCGAGCGACTTGAGCGAACCGCTACCGATTGGTTGTTCAACACAATGTAAGCATCCGAATTGGAATACGTCCCTGAGCCAGAACCCGAACTCACCACACCGGCCAAAATACTGCTGTAAAAGCAACCATTTAGTTTCCAGACCTTATTGGCGGGTACTGTTTCTACTTGGCTTACCGTTTTTACTTGGCTAAAAGCCAGAGTTTGAGCAGGAAGTACCAATGGGAACAAAAGCAATAAAAATAGGAGGTTGATTTTCATGGCTTAAATTTACGGGACTACATTGAATTCTATACCCCAAAAGGCAGCGTTTCTGTTGCTGCCTAAATTTGAAAATCCTAAAATACTACCAGCTGGTAGCCAGATTGGGAAAACAGTGAGGTAATTAAAATTTAGGCTATTGGAGGAAAAAGGTGAGATAAATCCCAATTCTTTGCCGTTGATATAAAGCGGTACAGCGTTGCTGGAATTCCCTGAAATTCCCGTAATCTTCCAAACCTTCCCGGCTGGAACCGTCCAGCAGCCGGTGCATGAAGAGGCCGAAGATTCCAACAGCAAAGCCTTATTAAATTGCAGACTCCCCTGGGCCTGTACAATACCACCCAACAGCAAACCCCATAAAAAGACAAACAGCGTTTTCATGGGATTACATTAAATTCAAGTGCAAAAAAGGTGATGGCCTGGTTGTTTGACATCCCATTGTAGCCGAAGGTTGCTCCGGCAGGCAACCACATGGGAAATGGGTTTATATACCTTGGGTCGACACCTGCATAACCCAGACCCGCCAAAAATCCCAACTGTCGGTTGTTCACGACATAATAAATGGTATTGCCACTGTTGCAATTAACCGATCCAATTTTCCAAACCTTCCCAGCCGGAACGGTCCAACAGGTAGGGCAGTTCCCCTGACTGCCTTCCAACAACCGAACCTGATTAAATTGCAAGGTTCCCTGAGCTGTAGCCAAAACAGGTTTGTATATTGAAAATAATATTAAAAGGAGGGTTCTCATGGGATTACATTGAATTCAAGTGCAAAGAACGTGATGTTTTGGTTGTTGCTTAAACCCGTATATCCAAAGGTGGCTCCAGCGGGCAACCAAAAGGGAAAGGGATTTGCATATCTGGCATCGTTTGTTGAAACGCCAGTAGCAAAAAACCCTAGTTGCCTGGTGTTTACGTAATAATACAAAAGATTACCCGTGCTGCTATTTGTAGAAAAAGATCCCATTTTCCAAACCTTGTTCGCGGGAACCGTCCAGCAAACGGTGCAGTTTGCTTGATTGCCTTCCAGCAATTTCACTTGGTTAAATTGAAGCGACCCTTGTGCCAAAAGAGGAAAGGTAAATCCCAGCAAAAAACAAATATTCAGCAACCGTTTCATGATTCTTAGGGAATTACGTTAAACTCAATTCCAGTAAAAGCAATGTTGCAGCCCGAACACATCCCCGTAAAACCAAATGTGGCCCCCGCTGGCAACCACAACGGAAACATCTGCACCGGATATAAAATGTTGGCACTGTTGTTTGAATTGTTGGCCAAATACGACAAGGTTTTATTGTTGATGACCATTTGTGGATATCCGCTGTTTGGACCCCCAGCTACCGCTTGGATTTTCCAAACTTTATTTGCGGGAACAGTCCAACATTGGGCACAGCTTTGTTGGCTACTTTCCAATAACACTACTTTATTGAATTGAAGCGTCCCTTGTGCACCAATTCTAGAAAAGCCACCAACAACCAAAATGAAAAGAAAAATAATACGCATGGACAAGCAGTTAAGGAATGATGTTGAATTCTATGGCCGATAAAAAAATGTTTGGCCCTACGGTTTGAACCGTGGCCCCTGCCGGAACCCAAATGGGTAAAATATTGGGGTCGCTTTCGAAGTTTAATGGATTTAAGCAGCCGCCACCGCAACTTCCTGCATTGGAAGTACAATTATTTAGGTTAAAAAGTGTAGTAGTTAGGAATTTTCTAAAAGATAAAATTTCCACATTATTCAGTTTGAAACCTGAAACAAGAGTTGTAGACCAATAATTGTTGTAAAGGGGGGCGGTAGACCTACACACCTCGTCTTTCCCATAAATGGCAGTAATTTTCCATACTTTATTCGCAGGCACGGTCTGAAGCTGGTCGGTGACAATCTTGGCCTGGTTGTATTGCAAACTCCCCTGGGCGCTCAAAACGCTAAAAAAAGCAACAAAAACGAAACAGCAAATCGAATTAAAGGTGTTTTTCATCAGGGTACAATATTGAATTCGATAACAGAAATTTTATTGCTGCAGGGCCCACCAGACAAGGTTGAGCCTGCCGGCAACCAAACAGGTAAACTGGTGGTCATGAAATAATAATCCCATGAGCTGTTGGCAAAACCCGAGGCCAATTGACCTACCTTGGTTAAGGTCCCATCAATAGAAATTGCATAATTCCGTCGCGTGTTGAAGGAACAACCGGTAGAGCCCGAAGTTACAAATGGAGGATCGTCCGCAGGAATTGGAAAAATGACCGATTCTACTTTCCAAACCTTGTTGGCAGGGACCGTTTGTTGAGTGGTTACCAATTTAACCTGATTGAATTGCAAACTTCCCTGAGCTGAAACCAACAAAGGAAACAACAAGAATTGAATGAAGAAAAAGTGGAGGTATTTCATGGTATTACGTTGAATTCAATTCCGTAAAATAATATATTTCTATTTGGGCCTAATCCTAGAAATCCCAAGGTCGATCCTGCAGGCAACCAAATGGGAAAAGTCGGTACATGCCATCGCGCATAGGCATAGGAGATAGAGCTATTGCTGTAGGCTTGTCCCCATAAATAGCCGCCTTCCAATCCGTTGATGACCATAGAAGCCACATCGTTTGAATTGCTGGTGAATCCGGTAATCTTCCACACTTTATTGGCAGGAACTGTCCAACACGTACTGCAATTGGTTTGGTTTTGAGAGCTCATTACCAAGGCCTGATTGAATTGAAGGCTGCCTTGTGCCCGCAGGCTCAATCCCAATCCATGCACGAACAACGCGAAACCAACAATAAGGCCTATGGTTATTTTTGAGGTATGCATAGCTTGTGGCTTTTTATTAATAGGCTAAAATTACAATTCCGCTGCCTCCGGTTCCGCCGGGCCCAGAGGTGTCTCGAACCCCACCTCCACCTCCGCCGGTGTTGGCTTGTCCATTTTTCGGTGCCCCCGGATTTCCATTTCCCGTTCCGCTTCCTCCGCCTCCAATTCCTCCGGAAACCAATCCCGACGAGCTATCGTTGCAACCGCCGCCGCCGCCGGCGTAGTGTTTTTGTGCTCCCGTAATGCTACATGCAAATCCGGGACCCCCAGTCCCGCCAAAAAAGGCAACGGCATGATTTCCTGATCCTCCTGCTCCTCCACCTCCACCACCTGCCCATTGGTTATTTGCCCAGCCGTTTCCGCCGGCAGACCCCTTTCCTACATTTTGATACACTCCAAAACTAACTTGTTGGTTGGATAATCCTCCCGATCCATTGAAGTAATTGGAATTCCCAGAACCACCGCCCCCACTGCCTCCAGGCCAACCATTTCCCCCATTGTTTGCACTCATATTCCAATTGGAACCACGTCCGCCCCCTGTGGCAATGATGTTGGAAAAGGATGAATTTCCGCCAAATTGAGCTGGCGTTGGTTCGTTGGGCGCCCCTCCTCCTCCTGCTCCCACAACTGCGGTATACGTTTGTCCGGGGCTTACTCCAAATTTAGGAATATAAACAAGGCCTCCACCGCCACCGCCGCCCCCAACCTGAAATCCTCCACCGCCACCTCCGGCCACCACAAGCAGTTCCACGCTGTCAACACCCGCCGGACACGTCCAACTGTGATTCCCTATGGCAGTAAACTGCACCAAGGTTCGAATTCGGAAACTGTCTAAGCTGCTGTAGGCAACCCCCACCGAATTAATGGCATAAGCTCGAACATAAAATAAAATTCCAGAGGCTAGGCTGGGCAACGCTGCATTAAAGACCCCACTGCCGCCGCCGCCAACCTGAACAAGCGTGTCATTGATGTCGGGCTGGGGCAACACCGATATGCAAAATCCGCGCTGGTTTACATACGAGCCTCCATCAAAGGTAACCTTCGCGGCAGCCTGCCAGGAAAATCCATTGTTGCCGAATAAAGAATCTAAGACCACCTGCGGAGCCTGCGGGCAGGGACTAAACCAGCCAGAACCATTTCGATAAAACTCCAGGCATTGAATGTCCGTATTAAATATGGTCAAGCCAGCCTGAGGGTTCGAAATCGCATTGCGTTGTACAGTCGTTAAACGGGGTGGCAAAAAGCCCCGTAGTGAATCCCTCAATTCAAGAACCGCAGAGGAATCAGGAGTTTGCCCCGGGCTCCCAATCAAAACCCCCTGACCATATGAACGTTGGAATCCAAATAAAATCAGGATAAAAAACAGAAATAATTTCATGGCAGTATATTAAATTCAATGATACTAAGCCATCTGTAATAACCGCAATTTAAAGCGGTTACTGGAGTTCCCGCCGGGAGCCAGATGTTGTCGATGGAACTTCTATTGCTATGAGAATCGTTGTAATGATAAATATTTCCTACTACCAATGCTGTCTGGTTCTGACCATTAAAAGAAAACCCACAATTAAAATACGAGCTTGCTGTGGTTCCAGCCGCAGTAATTTTCCACACTTTATTGGCCGGAACCGTTCCTAAAAGAACGTTACTTGCCTGAGCTGTTTCTAAAAATAAGACTTGATTGAATTGTAGATTCCCTTGGCCATGCAACGTTTTTGTGCCGCAGGCAATCAGGCCCCACAGACATGCAAAAAATGCTAAACGGTGAAAAACTCCAGGTATCATGGTTGAACGGTGAATTCCAATACCGATAAGTAATCTCCGGCACATGTCGTTTTTAAGGTTGTACCTGCCGGAACCCAAAACGGGAAAGGAATATGATTCCCTTGGTAAAAGGAAGAAATTCCATTGCCAATCCATGCGGTATTGTAATACATGTATTGGTTGATGTAAAAGGGACTTTGCCATGCAGGATTGCTGCAGCCTCCTCCGTTGGTTTGGTTGGTTAGGGAGACGTTCGATTGAATATAGCTTTCAACCTTCCAAACCTTATTGGCAGGAACAGTGTCAACGGTGGTGCCGACCAATATAACTTGACTAAAGCTTAAGGTATTTTGAGCCTTTAGTGTTGTGGAATGGTGCAGAATAATCCACCACGAAACCAGAATTAGGTAGAGGTGCTTCATGGCACTATATTAAATTCGATTACATTTATCCAGCGGTTGTAACCTGAGCAAGCCAGCGCGTAAACGGTACTTCCAGCCGGCAACCATAGGTTTGCCGTTTCAACCATATAGCGGTAATTAGACCCGCCATGATACACCCCTCCTGTCCGAATCCAGACGTTTGATCCGTCCAATGAAAAGTTACAAGCCGTATAACCATCAGCGCTTGTTCCATAGCCAACCAGTTTCCAAACTTTATTGGCAGGAACGGTTCCGAGCAATATGGAATTATTGTTTGTTGTAGACAATACAATGGCCTGATTGAATTGCAGGCTACCCTGAGCATTTCCTATGGGGGCAAGCAAATAGCCAATGGCTACGAATAATAAGGTAACTAGGTGCTTCATGGAACAACGTTAAATTCAATTACGCTAATGGATAGGGTTCGGGTAGAGGTTTCAAGGGTGCTTCCGGCGGGAAGCCAAATCGGCAGTCGACTGGGTTGACCTTGAACCGCAACCAAATGGGTTTGAGTAGAATTCGGACTTTGTCCGGTACTGTTCATCCAAAAGCCTCCGCCACAACACCCATTAAATCCTAAGCCCAGCCCCGCCGTATGGTATTCCTGAACGCAAATATCGGTTCCGTTTATTTTAATGAACCGCGATAGGGTAGGGAAGCTGGTCCCTGAGGTTGGCAAACGATGCTCTCCCGATAAAACGCTTTCAATTTTCCAAACTTTATTTATAGGAACGGTTTCTACGTTGCTAACCAACTTAATTTGGGAAAATTGCAGCGTCTGAGCCTTCAGGCCAAGCCCCCCCAAAATAATGAGGTAGAGAAGAGCCCCCAAAAAGTCCCTGCATTTCATGGGATTACATTGAATTCGATGACCGAAATTTCACCTACGTTGCTTCCTGCGGCCAACGTCGTTCCTGCCGGAATCCACAACGGAAAATTTCCCATGTTCCCGGAATAAGAGGTACCCCAATATCCTGTTAAAAAGGAAGAGACCCCAACGGGGCGGTTGTTCCCATTAATGACCAAATTATAAATATGTCCCTCTGTAACCCCAGAGCTTCCAGAATACCTTGAGAAGGTGGTAGGGAAAAAACCTTCAATTTTCCAAACCTTGTTTGCCGGTACGGTTTCAACCGTGGTCACTAGTTTTACCTGCGAAAACTGGAGCGTCTGTGCCTCCGTTTTAACAAAAATGCCAAGCAAAACCGCAAAAAGCAAACAGCTTTTCATTTTATGGTATAATGTTGAATTCTATTACACTGACTTGATTTAAACAGGGTCCTCCCGATAAAGTAGCCCCTGCCGGAAGCCATAAAGGCAATTCGGTGTAAGCGTGGATATACAATAGGTTGCTGTACGCAGCAGAATGCGTTCCGTGGCCAGTTTTCGTGGGCACTCCGTTGATGTCTATGGATTTGGAATAATAGGTTGAGGGCCCACAGCTTTGGGAACTACTTGTGCTGCCTGAGGTTTGATCTGCCGGTATGTTGTAAATCACACTCTCTACTTTCCAAACCTTATTGGCAGGAACAGTTTGCTGACTGGTTACCAACTTAACCTGATTGAACTGCAAGGTGCCCTGAGCCAACAATGTCGCTGAAGTGCATACGAACGATAGGATTATAAAACCGTGCTTCATGGTACTACATTAAATTCAGTTATACTTATTGCATGTATATTGCTGCCAATGGCCAGACTAGTTCCGCTGGGCAACCAGATGGGACTGTCACCAATGGATTGAGAATTGGTAGCTACTCCAGATTCGCCGCTATTCCAACGTCCAATCCACGATGCACTCATCCAAAAAATTGTTTGCCCGTTGATCAATACAGTAAAGTGGCGGCTCGACCCTGACATTGGGGTTCCGGCATCTGTCAATCCCGCGGTGGGAAGAACGTTGTTGATTTTCCAAACTGTATTGGCAGGCACGGTTTCAACGGTGCTTACCAGTTTCACCTGAGAAAAGGTCAACGACTGCCCGGTTAATTTGGTGTAGCCAAGGCAAAGCAAAACGGCTGAGATTAGAGTTCGGAAAGGCATTATGGAATAATATTGAATTCGATAATAGAAAAGAACAAGTTGCCGGCATTCACTTGAATGGTATTTCCCGATTTCAACCAAAATGGACAGGGAAAATTCACCACCACAGGGGTTGTGTAGGTAAATGAGGCCGGACAATTGGCTGTAACAGTACAGCTGCTGGTATTGCCGCAGTTGTAGCAACCGTTGGCCGGATTTAGCCCCACACCATTTAATTCAAACAAATAGCCCAGATAAGAGCAGGAACTGACGGAACATGACCCTCCGTTGCAGGAAGAACCACAGTTTCCGGATGCAGCGCCGGTCACTGTAATCTGCCCCGGTGCGTTTACTGCATTTACAATTTTCCAGGTTTTATTTTGGGGAACTGTAGCCAATCCCTGGCTAACATCCAATACGATGGTTTGATTGTAGGTGAGGGATTGACTTTGTAGGTGGCTGATACTCATGCCCCAAATCCAGAGTCCTACCCAAAGGAAGACAAGGAAATATGACGTATTAAAGGCATTCATGGCACTACCGTAAATTCAATGACCGAAACACGAAATACACTTTGCCCGGCAGCCAAAGTAGTCCCCGCAGGAAGCCAAAAGGGTTGGTCTAATATGTTTAGATTGCTGCCCCAGTTAATGCTTCCTCCAATTCCAACCGTATTGTTGTCAATAACAATACTCAATTGCCTTTCTGCGTTTTGATTGAGGACTGAGGGTAAGGCCGTTTCCACCTTCCAAACCTTGCCTGCAGGTACGGTTTGTGTGTTCGACCCAATCAACAAAACCTGACTGAATTGAAGCGTTTGACTGTAACAATTGCTATTCGCTAGAGCCATTAAGGCCATTCCAAAAATCCCAATCCCGCTAGTTAACCTCGCTTTGATCATGGCAATACATTAAATTCAATGACCGAAACACGAAATACATTTTGACCTGCCGCCAAGGTGCTACCCGCAGGTAGCCATATGGGTTGAACCAACTGGTTTGATGTGCTTGACATACTTTGCACACCTTGGTTATACACATTTACTTGAGAATTTGCTCCGGCCACAAAAACCTGCGAATTGTCAACCGAAATTGAAAAGTTAACAGTTTGGTTGCCAGAAGCAACCAGCGAACTCGATGCCAGAATGTTCTCTACCTTCCATACTTTGCCTGCCGGAACGGTTTGAGTGTTTGATGATACCAACAAGACCTGACTAAACTGCAAAGTTTGACCCCAAGCCAATCCGCCAAGTGCAAAAGCCACCAAAACAAGTAGGGTTTTCATTTTATGGAATTATATTGAATTCAAGAATGCTGACCACCGGACTGTTGGGCACGGGGCCTGCCGTAACATTTATGGGGCCACATAAATAGGCCCCAGTATTATTGTCTCGAACTGGGGTATTGGCGGGAACAGAGAAGGAAACCGTATTGAAGCAAGGGTTGGAAAAAATCTCTAAAACTACCCCTGAAGGTAACCAAATTGGAAATGCTGGAAGTGCGCCCCCATTGATTCGATTCCCATTAATGAACAAATTCGCATTGGCCTGAGGGCACTGCGATTGAGAATAAAAATTCACATTCGATGTTCCTGAGTTTGCGCCAGTACATGGATTTTGGGTTCCATTACTCCAATTTACATTTCCCCAATTTGAATAACCATTGTACCAATGATTGAAATTGTACGAATAGCTCTCCACATTCCAGACCTTATTTGCCGGTACTGTTTTTTGACCACTATCTGAAGTCAAAACCATGGCTTTTGAAAATTGAAGCGTACCCTGACCTGCTAGGGGTAGCGGTCTGTAAAACAAGAGAAGTAACCCCGAAATCCCAATCAGAATGCGCATCATGGAACGATATTAAACTCAATCAATGTTACCACTGGACTGTTATTGACTTGACCTGCATTGATGCTAATTGGGCCGCAGAGGTACGTATTTTGCGTGTCGTCCCGCACGGGAGTGTTTGCCCCAACACTAACGGATGCTCCAGAATAGCAAGGGTTAGCATTGATTTCAACCGTGCCATTGGCAGGGATCCACAAAGGTTGTGCTGAATTTGGCACCACCACTTGACCATTTATGGCCAAGGATGTGTTCGCGGATGGACATGCCGCATGCGAAAAATAATTACCAGAAAAGGTTCCAGAAGTAGCTCCTGTACACGGATTTGGATTGGTGGTGCTCCAACTTGCAGTTCCATAATATCCAAAATACGTGTACCTCCTCGCCTGACTCGGTGAATAACTTTCCAATTTCCAAACCTTATTCGCAGGAACGGTTTGTTGTCCGCTCGCAGCCGTAAATACTAGAACTTGATTGAATTGCAAGCTGCCTTGAGCCTGACCCAAAACCGGCAACATCCAAAGACAATACAGCCAATTCTTCATGGTAGGAAGTGGTTAAAGTTTAAGAGAACGAAAAGCAGGAAAGAATCTTGGCGGGAAAGCCAAAAACCGAATTGCCCTCGTTAAAACCCGTCAACAGTATAGATTAAAGTCGGGTCTCCGGCAGTGTTGTTGCCACCTACTACACTTACCATGGTTACCCATTGGGCTCCATCGTAATAGTAAAATTTATTGTTGTCCGTGCAATAAATTAAAAGCCCAGTCGCAGGACTTGTAATTGCATTGTACTGAGCCGTGGTCATCCTAGGAATTAATACTCCAGCCGTTGTCGACGTAACATCTAAGGCCGCAGAAGCATTTGGACTAGAATTGCGAATCCCAACGCTACCTGCATCTTTCACGGCTAGAATGGAAACCCCAGCACTATCTTTAACATTTAACGACAATCCACTGCCAGTTGTATTGCCCACCACCTCCAATTTGGCGCCCGGAGTTACGGTACCAATACCCACATTCTGAGCAAATAATCCCGTGCTTAGCATTAAAAACGATGCGATGAAAAGGTGTTTCATAAAGTTTGGTTTAATTTTTTAATGGGTAAATGTAGCCAATAATTGTGTGGATTTGTAGGGCCTCATTGCTTTTTGATTGACGCACATCACATTTTTTAATCTTTTCATCACAATTTCCTTACATGTAGAATTGGAGGGATTTAATGCGGGTTTTTAACCTCGCTTTTTCTGAGGTTGCCTGAAAACAAGGGGTTTGCTGGTTTTTTGTCGCCAAAACATAAGCTCATCCTGAATTTATCCCCCAGATTTCTTTCCTTTCCAATAGCTGATGTTTCCCCTCGCATACTCGACTTCCCGTTGAATTTATTACCTTTCCCTAACTCGGAAATTAACCCAACTTTCCGTTTTACTTTTAGCGATAGCAAGGTATGGACGATTTGATTGATATTATTCATCAACTCTCAGAAGATGAGTTGACCAAACTTAAAAGGGAATTAAGGGCAGATAAGCAAAAAATCAAACTGCTGGAGTATTGCTTAGAAACCCAACAAGTCAACAATGAGGAAATCATTGATTTACTGAACTACAAAAACAACAAAAGCGCTTATTATACCTTTAAGCACCGGTTGCTTCAAGATATCATCGCCTTTAAGTTTAGCTCAGGCCAAACCAAAATTACCCGAATCAAACAAGACATAGCCAATTTGCGCACCCTTTTGTTTTCCAATCAGCCCCGCCTGTTGGAAAAGAAATTAAACGACCTTCTTAAGCGAGCCAGAGAAGCCGAACTGTTCCATGAAGCCCATGAAGCGCTTCTTTGCCAATACGCTCTGTTTAATGACGATACAAAACGCAGGCATGCCATTGAAGCTGAATTGCCCGAATTGTCTCAAAAAACAGTCTATTTTCAACGCTTAGAACTGCTCTTTTTTAAAGCCTTATCCCTAGGACATGATCAGTTCTATTCCGAATGCCCCGAGGTTCAAGCCGAACTGAAACAAACCGTGGTTGAAATCAAAAAATTGCACTTGAAATTGGATGCCCGGGTTTCGCAGTTTTTGGCTGAATCTACCGAGTTGACCTTGTTGATTAACTCCAACCAAAGCATCAGTCCGGCTGTCCTTCAGCGCCTGTCAGATTTGCTGAAGCTGTACATCGAAACGCCCTTGGAATTCGCCTATCCCAATTCTCATTTGGGAATTAAATGCTTGTTCAATAAGGCGTATTTTAAGTTGGGTATGGTCGATGAACACCGGCAAACGTTGTCCGATATTGGTCAGTCCATTGAACAAATCAAGGGCTTGAGAACCTATGAAGATGTCTATTTTTATTACTTGTATGCGACTTCGATAGAATTGCTGGAATCGCAAAAACACAGCGAATTGATGGATTGGCTGAACGCTGAAATTTCCGATACGTATTTGACTGGAGTCTCAGGGAAAATGTCCTTTTATTTGTTGTTCTTAAAGGGTATGGCCAATTTTTACGGGAAGAGTTATGGGAAGGCCTATTCGTATTTGTTGACCGCTCGCAATTTTACCAAGCATCTCGATTCAGGCAGTGCCTGGATTTTGCCCCTCAATTCTGTGTTTGCGTTGTTGACCTTGGCCTGCGACAATGGGCATGCGCTAATGGACAGCGAAAAGAAGTATTTAAAACGGCAAATTCCCAAAACCGCCATCCAAGTAGATCGGATCCAAGCCTTTTTAGATGTGTTGCCGGCCTTTAACAAAGGTCGAAAGCAAGCCAAAGCAGAAATCGCCCTCCAAGGCTTTCATATTAAAGGCAGAGAAACCGGTGAATTTGCGTTGCTTCGATTGGCCGATTTATATGCCAAGCTTCCCGACCAATTGACCTAAACCCCCAATTGCCTTAAAATCAGATTTATTGAATCTGGCCCCGTAAGCTTCGAATTTGCTCGTACATCCGTTGCTTAAAATCATTCGCAGCTTGATTCAGCATGCTTAAATCGCTCGGGAAAGCCAAAGGTTTTAAACCAATCAAGACCTTCGAACGATTCGAAAGCGCCCGTGCATCTCCCGTCGCTTTGCCATACTCATGTTTAAATACAGATTGGCCAAATATGCCCCGGTTTCCCACTTCACCGCTGATGTCGGCCCGACTCAATTGAACTTTTCCTTGAATGGTGGCTGTTTTTTGCTGATTCCAAACCTGAATGTCGGCTTTTACCTCTTGCATAACAGGTTCAATGATGATGGTTCCATCTTCCAGCTTGCGTTTTTTTGTTCCGGTTTGGATTTGGGTTTTATCGGTGTATTTCGATTTGGTGGTCAACGGATTCCCGGGATCAAATCGGGTGTAAATGACCTCCAAATAATAATGAACAGGCTGATTCATCGATTGAATTTGAGAAAATTCCACCCAGCCTTGATTTAAATTGGAAAGGGAAATTTGAGTTAGGCTTTCTTCCAATTCTACAGGCATTCCAAGGCCATCGGCGGCCCGCACCTGAACCAAAACCCGTGTTTTTCCGCTTTCAGAAGCCATAGACAGCAGCCGGTCGGTCTCCCGAAACTGGCTTTGCAGGGCCTTTACTCTTGCCAATTTGTCGTAAGCCAATCGGGCATTCATCCGGTCGCCGCTGTTCAGCAATTGCTCGGCCGCCTCATACAAGTCAACCACGGCACGGTCTTTCGATTCCGCAATCAATACACTGTAGTCTTTGAAATCAAACAAGGAAACTCCAGACAAGGCCATTCCGGAGGCGGTGGCTCGTTTCACCAAATCTTGCCGGCGGCTCATGGATTGATAGGTGCGGTGGATGTTCTCCCAGGCTGTCGGTTCGGTGCTGAGTTCCCACTGCCGAATGTATCCCATATCCCGCTCGTTGGCCAGCCGAAAGGCATTGGAAAGAACCTGCAGGTGGCGGGCATCGCCCGGACGACTCATCAATTTCTTCGATGCCATGTCAATCGACAACTCGTAATTCCCATGGTTAAAGGCTTTTTCGGCCGTCATACAGGCCTGTAAAATCAATAGGAAAAAAGAGATAACAATCAGAGGCAGAGAACGTATTTTCATGGAAATGCAATTGAAACGCGGTCAAATTTACACCATTTAACTGCATACATCGTGCCGAAACGGGCATTATCACCTACCTTTGTACAAATTTTAGGTATGACCTACGAAGAACGCATTAAAGAATACGCCCTGGCCAACGAAGAGGTAGTGGTCATGACGGCTGAAAACAGGGCTTTAATCCGCAATTTGCCGCCCATTTTAGGCCCTCGGCTTATCGATACCGGCATCACCGAACAGACGATGATCGGCGCTGCCGCCGGATTGGCCTTGCGCGGCCGCAAACCCATTGTGCATGCGCTTGGCGCTTTTTTAACCATGCGTGCCTTTGAGTTTGTTCGTACCGATGTTGGCATTTCAGGATTGCCCGTGAAATTGAGCAGCTTTGTCCCCGGTTTTCTTTCCGATGGAAATGGGCCTACGCACCAAGCCATCGAAGACGTTGCCCTGATGCGCGGAATTCCCGGTATGCAGGTGTTTAGTCCTGCCGATAACGAAGACATGCTGCTGATGCTGCAGGCCATTTGGGACAGCCCAAAGCCGGCCTATTTGCGTGTAAATACGCGCCCTTCAGTGGTTCCGCACCAGCCGTTTGAAATGGGCAAGGCCGAATGCATTCAACCCGGTACCGATGTGGCTCTGCTCTGCCATGGAATGCTGTTGGAACAAGCCGTTGAGGCTCGGAATCTGTTGCAGCAGCACGGTTTATCGGCTGGCCTGTGGAACATGCGCAGCCTGGTGCCCTTCGATACCGAATTGGTGCTGGAACTCGCCGCAAAGGGAATTCCAATGGTCTGCATCGAAGATCATTTCCAAATCGGCGGACTGCATTCCATTTTGGCCGAAACCTTGCTTGCCAACAGTCAAACCGCCAAGGCTCTGCCCATTTCGCTGAATCAGCGCTGGTTTAAACCCGGTTTGCTGAGCGAAGTTCTTCGTTACGAAGGGTTTAGCCCAGAGCAAATGGCCGGTCGAGTGCTTGAGTTTTTGGGCATGCAGCCCAACGAAGCCTTGAAAGCGCTGGTGTCAAAAATTCAGGAAAATACCTTCGACGAGTAAGGGTTGATGTAGGGCGGCAGCCGGGCTTTCCGGGCTACTCCGCGGTCCGAAAACGGGCCGCCAAGGGCCCGGCAGTAGCTCCTCACGTCGCTCTGCCTGGCCATTGGCGGCTTCCGTTTCGGCCCTTGCGGGGTAGCCTCGTCAATCCCTGCCGCGGGCAACGTCCTGCCCAATACGGGTTTATTTTCCCAAAATCTATGGGTGGAATCCAATACACCACGGAGTCCACATTTACCCGATCAAAACCGGCCTTATGTTTTCTTTTCTCAAAAACTACAGCCTTTTGACATCGTGTTTCTTTCCCAGTTGAACATTAACTACCTTGTAGCCTGTAATTTCAATCAAAATGAAAACAAAATTCTCGGTTTGGTCTGCCTGCCTTTTTCTGTTAATGGGTTTGGCCGTAAGGGGCCAAATTACCATCAACTCCACTCACATGCCGGGCAGTGGAGATACGCTGAGGTATAGCCTGGCCGAGGCCTCCTCCGTCAATACCACCGCTTTGAATAGCAGCGGAGCCAACCAAACCTGGGACTTTTCTCAGTTGATTCCCCAATCTCAAGGCCTGAATGAATACAAATTGGCCTTGCAAATCAATCCGGCGTATTCCCTGTTCTTTGGGCTGACGGCTTATGGGTTAAAGACCTTTGATACCCTAAACTTGGGAACCATTCAACTGACCAATGGCTATGATTTTTTGACCAAGAACAGTTCGGTGTATAAGGCCGTTGGGCGGGGCCTGACCTTTCAAAACCTACCTGTTCCCTCTTTTTATTCCGATGACGATGAAATATATCAGTTTCCATTGCAGTATGGCGACAACGACAGCAGCACCTTTCGGGTGGCTTTTGATTTGGGAGGCACAATAGGTCTGGTGCAAAAGGGTTCACGCCGAAATAAAGTGACAGGCTGGGGCAGCATAACCACTCCGTTTGGAACCTTTAATGCCTTAAAGGTTGAAACCACCATTTGGCAAACCGACAGCATTAGCCTGAATGGATTTGGATTGCCTCCCATTCCAAGCACTCGGGTGTGGTACAGTTGGTGGTCAACCGCCGAAGAAATGCCCATCATGGAGGCGCGGGGGAATGTACTTCCCTTTTCAACTCAGCCTGTATTTACCGAGTACCGGTTTAGAGACGTATTTCGGCCTTGCCTTGGTTATGTAGTGGCCGATTTCACGGCCAACCAAACCCAGGGAACCACCGCCGATGTATTTCAGCTTCAAGATGCCTCTCAGTGCGCCCCTGAAACCTATTTTTGGAATGTACAGCCGGGCACCTACACCTGGATGAATGGAAGCACGGCCACCGATCCCAATCCATCGATTCGATTCGACGCGGCCGGTTATTACAGCCTTGGACTTTCTGTGGTAAAGGGTTTTTCTATAGATACAGAACAGAAAACCGATTATATATTGATTTCGCAGAGTTCTACCGATGCCTTTTCTAGCCCAACCATTCAACTGTATCCCAATCCGGTGGAGCAAGGGCAAAAAAGTGTGGTTGAATGTCCGGGTCAATTTAAGTTCAGCGTATTAAACGGCTTGGGACAGCAGCTTAGCATAAGCGGTTGGCAAGTAGATCGGGCAGAGCTTTCAACGCTTGGCTTAAAAAATGGACTCCATTGGGTTCAAATTCAACAGGAGAACGGAGCGGTGTTGCGAGTGCTGCCCTTGATGGTTCATTAAGCGCATTGGATGCGCGGTGTGATGGATTGAAATTAAATCCAATAGAATTCAAGTTGGGATTTAGGAATGAACCGGGTACAATTTAATCCAGATCAACCACGACCTAAAACAAGCATCGAAATTCCAATTTTAAAGGCATAGAAGCCGTATCCCTTACCAAATCCAACCTGCTCAATACCCACTTGAACAAACAGGTCTCTGAAAAAAAGGGTTCGACGGGCAGGGGTATTTGGACACCAATAAAGGAAAACGTACATTAGATAACGCGAAAAAAACGTTCGCCTATACAACCAACTGGGAAGATTGGCGATGGTTTATAGCGGCTATACAAGAGTTATCGGCAACCCTTACAAGACGAAAATTAAACCTTTGACAAAATTTGAACTCTAACGCTTTGAACTTAAAGAGACAGTATAATGAGATTTAAAATTTTACTCTTAACATGCTTCTTTGCATTAAATGCTTCGGCACAAACAATTCAACAACTAAAAGATTCGGCAGCTACATTTCCTCCGATGCCAAGAGGTACAACAGATTTAGTTCCCTTCACAACCGGACTTCCAACCTTTGCTTCGGGAGCTCCTTTTGATGATTTGGAGTTTACGATTTTTGACACCGACTATATGGACGGAGAAAATAGCGGTGGAGATGTTTTTATGCCTGT
>CAIKAF010000017.1 GCA_903825395.1 uncultured Flavobacteriales bacterium | reverse complement strand
TGTCGGAACCGGCGTAATGTCCAATTTCGTCAACGATGATTGGGTTTCCGGTGCGGTGTCCGATTTCGTCCACAATAATGTCGGAGGATGCTCCGCTAAACAACATGGATACAAGAAGGATGATGGTAGACATGGTATATTTCTTTAAGTGGGTTAGAGGAAAAATTAGTGACCGATTTCATCAACGATGATGTCGGAACCGGCGTAATGTCCAATTTCGTCAACGATGATTGGGTTTCCGGTGCGGTGTCCAATTTCATCAACAATGATGTCGGAAGATGCGCCGCTAAACAGCATGGATACAAGAAGGATGATGGTAGACATGGTATAATAGAATTAAGAAGGTTAGGGGAAAGAATTAATGGCCGATTTCGTCGACGATGATGTCTGACCCGGCATAGTGGCCAATTTCGTCCACAATGATGGGGTTGCCGGTGCGGTGTCCAATTTCATCAACAATGATGTCGAAGGAAGCGTTTCCGCTGATTAACATTGAAACAAGAAGGACAATTGTGCTCATGATGTAGAAGATTAAAAGGTTGAATTGTATTTTAAGTTGAAAATGTATTGTCGGATAAAACATTTGGGTTCAAAAGAACCCATGTCTGGTAAAATTCATTACCTTAACATGTTTAAAGACCAAATCAAAGAACGAGGTGAAATCGATGGAGGAGATTTCTAGGACAAATTTGGGGGGTCTGATGTCTAAAAAAAACACCAAAAGTTAAAAATTAGGACAATACGATAATTTTCAATAGTTTTGTTTCAGAAACGTTGAAAATGAAGAAAAACACTGCTCAAAGCTTAAGGCAAATAGCCTTATCTATGGGGTCGGCTGAAATTGAGGCCACCACCGCTTATATTGCTGGTTTTAATAGGAAATATGGGGATTATGAGCCCAAAACGCTGAAGTTGTTTTCGTATATTTTGGACAATACGGAAGTTGCTTTTTTGTCGGATTCCGAGGTTAAAAATGCTCTTTTCCCTAGCATGGATGAGTCGACCTTCACCAAATTGGTAGCTCGATTAAAGGAAAAGGTGTTTGAATCGATGCAGTTGGACGTGAATTTAAGTCGCGGGAGTTCCTATGCCGCTTCTTGGTTGGCTCGTCAGCGGGGCAGAAAGGGTTTGATTTCGGCCGAGATTTTATCGATTAAAGGATTGCGATCTGAAGCGGATGAGATTTTACGGCGTGTGCTTCGAGAGAGTCAAAAATATGCATTGTACGATTTGGCAGGAGCAGCCAGTCAATTGTTGTATGTGCATGTGTGTGCTCAATGGGGTTCAGAAAAGGGGGAGGATTTGCGTCAGATGTCTGAACATTTTAATCGGCTAGCCTTTTTGCAAAAGCGGGCGGATATTTTGTTTTATCAAGCTGGATTCAAACGTCAACTGAATTATGACAATACGGGGCATTTCCGGCAATTGGCGGAAGAGATTAAAATGCTAATGAAGGAGCTGAACGGGGAATCTGCCCCTGGGATTGAATATGTTTTGTCTCAACTTAAATTAATGTATTGGGAGGGAATAGGTTCGTTTGAAAAGCAAGCAAAAGAGGCCGAGTTGCTGGAGGGTTTGTTGCATCAATTTCCCGGCATAAGCAGTGATTTAAGGAGAGTGAATGTGGCATTGCAATCGATGACGGCGGCCTTTCATCTCCGCGATTTTTCATCTGCTGAAGGGTTTGCCGAGCGGGCCATGTCTATGTCTTCATTGAACCACTATAATGGCAGAAAAGTAGCCGCATATCAAGTAGTGGTACTGATTCAACTTAAGAAATTTGATGAGGCCGGAGGGATTTTATCTGCACTTGCGGCTCAACCTTTATTGCGCGACCCCGAGATAGAGTACGTTCAATACCTCAAATCATATTTAGAATTCCAGAAAGGAAGTGCTTTGGAGGCGAAAACGGCCTTAAAGTCAATATCTGTATTGAGAAGGCAAAAGCAACAGGATTGGATTTTTGGAATTGAGATGTATGAAATCCAGCTTCGGATTGGTTTAGGGCAATTTGATTTGGCAGAAGATTTGATTCACAATTTGAAGCGTAGGGTAGAACGCATGGGAGAAAAAGACAAGCCAAGTCCAAGAACGTTTACCTCTATACGGATTTTGCACAGCCTTTCGGTGGAGTCATTCAATTTCAAGGCATTTTGGACAAAGCATGCTGAATTGGTTGGGATGCTGAATGATCCTCGCCCCGGGTACCGTTGGGATCCTTTTGGGCCAGAGGTGTCGCCTCTTGATGCGTGGTTGGCGGAAGCTGCGGGGGCCAGAAACCTTAGAATTGATTCCAAGCCGAGTTCTAGGAACTTAGAATTGGTGGTATTGTAAAGCCTCTGCGGTGAATTAATGCCGTTTTGCTGGGGACTCCGCCCGCGGCAGGGATTGAAGAAGCTAGCGCGCAAAGTGGCCGGAGCCTGGCCCGCGCGGCGCGGAGGCGACTTTAGGAGCCACCGCAAGCCCGCTGGGCCAGCCTTCCGGCCACTGCGTACTAGCTCTGAAAGCCCGTAGCCGCCCAAAAATGAAAAGAAATGCTGATGTTAAGCCTTGCAGTGGTCAAATTGGACGGATGGAACTTGTGGGTTCTGTTTTGACTTGTAAACAGGGGAAGTTCGACATTGGGAACGGCAAAAAAAAGAAGGGAAGGCAAGCAAATGGAAAAAATCCTATTTTAGATGCTAAATTAGTGAACTAAAAGCATGGCAAATCGGGCTTATTTTTATGCCTATCGTGACGATGCAGAGGAGTTGTTGTTTCTTTCTGAATCTTGGCACCCCATTCCATTTTGGTTTAAAGTAGCGCTTAGCGTTTCGCCCGAAATGATTTCAAGTCAAATTTTTGAAGGAGAAGAGCCGGTGGCCATTCAGGGGCCGTTTACTCAAGGTTTGAATCGATTGTTTGAATTTGGGGAGTATTTAATGACCCAGTCGGTTCCGGATTCTGATTTGCTGCAGGACTTTTTAGAGCGGACGCGTCATTATTTTGGCCCGGAACAAATCAACAATCATTTTTTTCTGTTGGAAGCTGCAGAAATTTACGATTTGATTCCAGAAGAAACGCCGGAAGACCAAAATGAGCAATTGCTGTTTGAAATTCAGCGTATGGGTGTGGAATTGGCTAAGATATTGGCCGATAAGCCAGAGGATATGCGGAAGATGGTTGCCTCGCCATGGGTAAAATACCTTTGGAACAATTGGGAGGAAGCCATGGACGTTCGCTGGCTAATTGACGAGACGGCGTAAAAACCTGCTTCTATTTTTGATACCTTCGTACCATGGCTGAGTTCAAGGAAATGTCCTTTTTGCAGCATGTGGATGAATTGCGCGGCCACCTTTGGCGAAGCAGCATTGCTGTTTTGGTGGGCAGCGTTATTGCATTTGTTTTTACTGATTTCCTATTTGATTCCATTTTATTTGGACCATATCGCTCGGATTTTTTAACCAAAAAGGCCCTGTGCTGGCTTGGGCAAAAAATTCAAATTGACACGCTTTGCCTTGGGGAATTGCCGATGCAAGGATTTCAGAACATCAGTATGAGCGGTCAGTTTACCTGGCATATTTGGGCCTGTCTTATTGCCGGATTGGTAATGGCATTTCCTTATATTCTTTTTGAAATTTGGCGATTTGTCCGCCCGGCTTTGCATGCCCACGAGCAAAAGAAGATATCTGGGATTGTGTTTTTTTCTAGTTTTTTATTTTTCAGCGGGGTTTGTTTTGGGTATTTTATTTTGGCTCCAATGACGGTTCATTTTTTAGGCACCTACAGTGTAAGTGTGTTTATAGAGAATAAGCCTACATTCACTTCGTACATTTCGACCATATTGCAATTAACACTGGGAACGGGTTTGGTATTTGAATTGCCGGTTTTCGTATTTTTTTTAGCGCGATTGGGCCTGATTGGTCCCAAGTTTTTGCGAAAATACAGAAGGCATTCGGTGGTTATCATACTCATTTTAGCTGCAGTGGTGACTCCGCCGGACATCACCTCGCAGGTTCTTATTACCTTACCCTTGTTGCTTTTATATGAAATCAGCATTTGGATTGCGGCCCGTCAATTCCCAAAGGAAGGTTAAACGCATACTAAACTGTGGGCATAACACATACCTTTATATCGATGAAAAACCTGTTTGATTTAAGTGGAAAAGTAGCCGTAGTTACTGGAGCCGGAGGACTAATTGGTCAAAACCATGTAATTGCCTTGGCAGAAGCAGGGGCTCAGGTTGTAGCGTTAGATTTAAGAAAGGAATCGTGTCAACACCTTGAAACGATCTATCCTGGTAAAGTAATGGCTTTGGGGGCGAACATTACCAAAGGGGAGGATTTAGAGGGTGTGCTGCGCGCTACAGAAGAGCGCTGGGCTACGCCGGAGATTTTAATCAACAATGCCGCCATTAATGATATGTTTGAGAATCCGGCTTTGGCTGCGGAACAATCGGCATTTGAAAACTACCCTGTAGAGATGTTTCGGGCCTCATTTGAGGTGAACGTAACCGGGATGTTTTTGTGTTGTCAGGTTATTGGAAGTGCTATGGCAAAAAGGGGATGTGGCTCGATCGTGAATGTGGCCTCCACCTACGGCATGGTGGGTCCAGACCAAAGCATTTACGTGAATCCGGAAGGAGAACAGACCTTTTTTAAGTCGGCCGCATACCCAGCGACCAAAGGAGCCGTACTTAATTTTACCCGGTTTCTTGCGGCGTATTGGGGAGGTAAAGGAGTTCGAGTGAATACCTTGTCGCCCGGAGGGGTAGAAAACGGACAAGCCGATTGGTTTATTCGAAATTACTCGGCCAAAACCGTTTTGGGTAGAATGGCCGCTCCGACAGATTATATGGGTGCTGTTGTTTTTTTGGCGTCGGAGGCAAGTGCCTACATGAGCGGAGCAAACCTGGTTGTGGATGGTGGCTGGACGGCCATGTAATGGAATGACATGCATTTGATGAAACGGATACCTCGGTTATTGTTGCGTTGGTTTTTCCAAGGCTTGCTTTTGTCTGCTCCGCTTGGTCTGACGGTATATGTTTTGTATTTCAGTTTTACCTATTTGGATGGAATTGCCCACTATAAAGCACCAGGATTAGGAATATTATTGGTTTTAGCTGGGGTGACCTTGGTTGGCGCCCTTGGCTCGACCCTTATTGCTCAGCCGTTATTGGCTTGGATTGAACGTGGTTTAGAAAAAACACCTCTTATAAAGGTGATTTATGGATCGGTTAAGGACTTATTATCGGCCTTTGTTGGAGAAGAGAAGCGATTTAACAAACCTGTTTTGGTGAAAATCAGCGAACATCCAGTCATATATAAACTAGGCTTTATCACTCGAGAACACTTGGATCCATCTATTTTTGGTGCCGGAAAAACAGGAGTGTATCTGCCTAAATCGTATGGTTTTGTTGGGGATTATTTGGTGGTTGAATCGGATTCATTAACTCCCATCGATTGGCCTGCAGCCGAAGTAATGAAGCACATAATTTCAGGGGGAATAGTAAATGTTCAGCCGAAACGACAAAAGACGAATACGCCTGAATGAAACTATTAGGGGCCTAGCGGGGCGGGTTGGGTATTCGACCTTATAAACTAGATTGTGATGTTGGTAAGCACCAATTGAGCTAGTCTTAACGAAGATTTAACAGCAACAGGTTGAAAACAAACCGGAGAGGTTTCCTTGCATCCTATTTTTGGTATTATTTTTGATGAGTAGAATTCGAATGAAATCTGTTCCAAAAAGTTTAAAATTGGGGCTTATCGTTGGCCTAGGCTTGGTTCTCCTCATCAATATTGCGGTTTTTATTGCCATTTTTCGAGCTCCAACATGTCCGGCGGTTTCCGAAACGGTTTTAATCGAACAATCAGAGCACAGGCATCGCCCCTCCACTTCGGTGAGCAATTTAATTTTAAAGGGGATTGATTTTTTACTTGGTTGCTAATTTGCCTTTTCCGGGTTTATTCTAGGGATTAGTCTGGTCAAATTCCATGCTTTTTTAAGATAGCCGGTACAATTTAATGGTGTTTGCAGTTCAGCAATACGGCAAGCAAGGCGGCCATTTTTTACCGCAAAGTGCGCGGAGGGAGGCGCAGAGTTCACAAAGATTTGCGGTTGATGGGTAGGATGTTGCCAACCATGTTTAATCCTCCCCTGCCTCTTCCCCCTCTTCTTCCTCGTTTTCGCCCTCAGGCAGTTCCAAAATTTCCCTCGCCTCCATGGGATCCAATATGCTGACATCACGCAATTTCCTACTCATTACACTGGTGCGGGTAGATCTCAAATCTTGAAGCGATTTGGAGGCGCTGCTGAGTTGTTTGTCTACTTTCTCCAATTGAAACTGGAATTTTGTGAATTCTGTTTTTACGGCTTCAAGAATTTTCCAAACTTCAGAGCTCCTCCGTTGAACTGCCAGTGTCCGAAATCCCATTTGAAGGCTGTTCAATAGGGCGGAGAGGGTAGTTGGACCAACCACGGTAACTCTATAATTGCGTTGAAGGTTTTCAAACAGTCCAGGATGACGCAGCACTTCACCATATAAGCTCTCGATCGGCAAAAACATTAAAGCAAAATCAGTGGTATGTGGAGGGTCCAGGTATTTTTCGCTGATGTCTTTGGCAAAGCCTTCAACAGCACGCAGCAATTCCTTGCTGCTGAAATCTATTCGTGTTTGGTCTCCTGATTCATAGGCCAGGAGTAATTTTTCGTAGGATTGGATGGGAAATTTAGAATCTATCGGTAGCCAAACCCATTCAGAGTGCTCTTTCCCAGGCAGCTTTACCGCGAATTCAACATTGGCTTGACTCCCTTTCTTAGGGGCTACATTTCTCTCGTATTGATCTGGAGTTAGCAGTTGTTCAAGAATATTCTCGAGCATATACTCTCCCAAGATGCCCCTGGTTTTTACGTTGTCAAGAACTTTTTTCAGGTCGCCCACACCGGTAGCGATGCTTTGCATTTCCCCTAGTCCTTTGTGAACCTGTTCAAGGCGTTCACTCACTTGTTTAAAGGATTCGCCCAATCTTTTTTCAAGGGTTTCATGCAGTTTTTGATCTACGGTATGCCGCATCTGGTTGAGCTGCTTTTCGTTGTCTTCCCGGATGGCATTCAATTGCTTTTCGATGGCTTCGCGAACTTCCTTTAAGCTTTGAACGGCAGATTGGCTTTGTTCTTTTTGCTGTTTGATTTGCTCGGTCGCCCCGACTTTCATTTGCTCTACCAATGCCTGAAATTGGTGTGCCGATGCCTGGCTAAACTGTTGTAGGGTTTTAGCCAATTCGCCCCGGTCTTCTCTGGCAAGAGCTTGATTTTCTGTCCTCTGCCGTTGCAATTCATCTTGCATAAGTCGGACGGTTTTTTCTTGGGCCGCATCAAATCGAATTAAGGCCTCTTTGATGCTGGCTAAATCCGCTCCTGGCCCTTTCCGTTGGATGAGCAAAAGCAGAATAACGATTAGGAGTAAAGCAACAAGAATAGACACACTAAGAATTTCCATAAATAATACAATAAGGGTTAAAAAAAGACTAAGAAGCATCAAACAGCGCCAACAATTGAACGGCAGCTTGGGGTATTTTCGTACCTGGACCAAAAACTGCGGCTGCTCCAGCTTCAAATAGGAAGGGGTAATCTGCGGAAGGAATAACTCCGCCTACCACCACCACAATATCTTCCCGTCCAAAGGCTTTCAGCTCTTTTATTACCTCTGGCACCAAGGTTTTGTGACCAGCGGCCAGCGAACTGACGCCCAGAATATGTACATCGTTTTCCACCGCCATTTTAGCCACTTCTGCGGGAGTTTGGAATAGAGGACCCACATCCACATCAAATCCAATATCTGCAAATGAAGTTGCAATAATTTTCGCTCCGCGGTCATGTCCATCTTGCCCCATTTTCGCCACTAAAATTCGGGGGCGCCGACCTGTTCTTTCGATGAATGACTCTACACTCGCTTGAGCTTCTTTAAATGGAATATCGTGCTTCATACCTGAGGAATATACACCCGAAATGGTTTGAATATTGGCTTGGTAGCGTCCGAACACCTGTTCAAGGGCATCCGAAATTTCGCCCAACGTTGCTCGTGCTCGAGCCGCTTCAATGGCAAGTTCTAAAATGTTGGCTTTGGCATTTGAAGCTCCTATACGAAGCGCATCTAGGGCCTTTGCAACGGCAATCCCATCTCGTTTTGATTTTAGTTTCTCCAAACCTCGAATTTGAGATTCTCGGACCTCTTGGTTGTCCACTTCCAAAAGTTCCAATTGAGTCGTTTCATCGCAAGGGTATTTATTCACTCCAATCAGCACTTCCTCTCCACTGTCAATGCGAGCTTGTTTCAATGCCGCCGCCTCTTCGATTCTTCGTTTGGGCAATCCTTGCTCTATGGCTTTAGTCATACCCCCCAATTGCTCAATTTCATCCAAATGAATTTGAGCCCGCCGCATCAACATACCGGTTAGGTATTCCACATAATAACTTCCAGCCCAAGGATCAATGGAAGAGGTTATGCCTGATTCTTCAGCGATGATGAGTTGGGTGTTTCGTGCAATTCGCGCAGAAAAATCCGTAGGCAACGCAATGGCTTCGTCTAGGCTATTTGTATGAAGCGATTGGGTGCCTCCAAGCACGGCAGCAAGTGCTTCATTGGCTGTTCTTACAATATTGTTGAAGGGGTCTTGCTCGGTCAAACTGTAACCTGATGTCTGACAATGGGTTCTAAGCATCAAGGATTTGGGATTTGAGCTGCCTAGTTTTGATAGCATGGTAGACCACATTTGGCGCGCTGCTCTCAGCTTGGCAATTTCCATAAAATGATTCATCCCAATGGCAAAGAAAAAACTGAGTCGAGGTGCAAATTCGTCGATGGATAGGCCTGCGGCCACGCCAGTTTTTACATATTCCAAACCATCAGCTAGCGTATATGCCAGTTCCAAATCGGCTGGAGCACCAGCCTCGTGCATATGGTATCCTGAAATGGAAATGGAGTTGAACTTGGGCATGTTTGCCGACGTAAATTTGAAAATGTCGGCAATCAATCGCATACTAGGTTCTGGAGGATAGATGTAGGTGTTCCGAACCATGAACTCCTTTAAAATATCGTTTTGAATGGTCCCCGACAATTGTGCAGGGCTTACTCCCTGTTCTTCGGCGGCAACAATATAAAAGGCCATGATGGGAATCACTGCCCCATTCATGGTCATGGATACCGACATTTCATTTAGGGGGATTCCATCAAAAAGCTTTTTCATGTCTTCAACCGAGTCGATGGCGACTCCGGCTTTGCCCACATCTCCTTGAACCCGTGGGTGGTCTGAATCATACCCCCGGTGTGTCGCCAAATCGAAAGCCACCGAAAGTCCCTTTTGGCCTGAGGCTAAATTTCGCTTATAAAAGGCATTCGAGGCCTCGGCGGTTGAAAATCCGGCATATTGACGCAATGTCCATGGCTTTAGGGCGTACATGGTAGGGTATGGGCCGCGCAAAAAAGGAGCTATACCCGGCAAGCTATCCAAATGCTGGAACGAGGCTACATCTTCTTTCTTAAATTCAGAGTGCAAGGCTATGCCCTCAGGCGTTAGGCCGCTAGATTCAATGTTATGGGCTTCAGATTTAAATGCCTTAACGTTTAGTTTTTTGTAGGAAGGCCTCATGATTCTTTTGTTTTAATCTGTTCCATCTTCATGCGTTCAACTTCAAGAGCTTCGCTCAGGCGTTCAGGCCTTAATTTTAAAAACTGAAGATCTTCTTCCGGTTCTGCGGCCAAAATTCGGGTATAATTTTTCGCCATTTTTTGCTGCTCATCTACATAGACATTGCTGCCAACCAAACTTCGACTGCGGTTTAAAAATGATTTTTTCTCAGCTTCAGCCTTTAGCGTGACCATCTGTTGAATTGCATTGCCCTTTAACGCTTCGGTCATGCCCCCTTTTTCTTCAATTTCCAGAAACAAATTCCAGGCCGACTCAGCCAATTGAAGCGTCCTGTTTTCCAGATAATAGGAGCCCGCAGCGGGATGATGGACGTAGTTGGCATGGGCCTCGGATGACAATATCAAACCAATATTTCTGGCCCAACGGTACGATGCCGCATCCGGCTCTTTGAAAAAGGCATCAAAAGCCGGATTGACCAAACTATCTACTCCTCCCGATAACGCAGATAGGCTTTCAATTCCGGCGCGGATTAAATTGCTGTGGGAATCATACAAGGTTTTGTTGCGCAATCCGGTTTCGATATGCAGATGAGGGCGATGATAAGCCAGCCCCCTCGAGTCCAACAAGTTCTTCCAAAGCAGAATAAAGGCATTGGGCTTTGCCAATTCCGTAAAATAGTCTGAGGTGATGAGGGATGAAAAATGAACCATCATTGTGGAAATGACCTGTTCCTCATCCATTCCTCTAGCCGACATTTCTTCCAAATAATCAGAGGCTAAGGCCAGTGCAAAGGCAAGTTCCTGAACGGGACTGCATCCACATTCCCTGTAAAATCCCGAACGCAAATGCAGCCAATGCCCCTTTGGCATTTCTGATAGCCCATATTGAAGTGTTTGATGCAGCACATCAAACATGGTTTTCTTGCCTCCTTCCATTTTTCCCTGCCGGGCAGCCCAACTGATGGGGTCTAAAAACACACCGCCCGTTAGCGTTTCTAAATCATACCCTTGACGCAACAGGTAGTCAATCCATAAAAATACACCAGCGGTATTGGAATCTGCAAAATCCCAATACACCGGCAATCCCCAATCGGGATGAATGCCATCCATAAGTCGATCCCAATCTTGCTCAGACGGCAGGGCGGTATGGCTGAAAATCAATCCGGTAACTCCACCGTCCAGCGCTTCTTTAGCCCTAGAATTGGCACGAGATATGCGTTCAATCTGTATCCGTTGCCATATTTCACTCTTCCCTTTAACTGGGGGTAAGGTTAGGGCTGAATCTAAATCTTCCGCTCGATACAATGCTTTCTTCCCCAATCCATCGATGTCGGTATGAACCAATGCCTGTAGGTCTTCGGGGCGTTTAATCGAGGCCTTCACTGCTGCAACCCAATCAGCAGTATCAAAGGGTTCCTGAATTGCTTTGTCAATCATGTTGTAAAGATAGACATTGGCACAGGGTTGGCAAAGAATGAATACAAACCATAAAAATGGAATTTTTTATATGTCCTTTGGAATGAACTCATAAATGGAAGCCATGCCGCTATTTGGGACGGAAAATGGTCTAGAGGTTAAGGGAACATTTCCGCCTAGATTTTAATATTAAATGTGGTTTAAAATTTGTCTGTGTATGTTTGCATTCAACCAATCTTATCCAATGCGTTTTTTACTTCCTCTGTTTTTGGCCCTTATTTGCGCTGTTCCCATCTCTGCACAGCCTGGATGCCCCGAAGTGTTTGCCGGAAATGACACCTTGGTTCCCTGCACCAATTCCTGTGTGGATTTAATCGCAAAACCATTTCGGGTAGGGGAAACAACCTCCTATCAAGTAGAATCAATCCCATACAATCCTCCTTTCCCATTTACAGCCGGAACACCTTTATTCATAGGTATTGACGACATTTGGAGCCCCATTCAACCCCTTCCATTCCCGTTTTGCTATTTCGGTGGAGCCAACAATCAGGTGGTGGTAGGAACGAATGGAGTTTTAACCTTTGACATCTCTCAAGCCAACAACTATTGCAATTGGGCGTTTTCTGCCTCCTTGCCCAGCACCGCGTTGTTCTTGAATACAATTTATGGAGCCTACCACGATATCGATCCTTCCATTTGCGGGCAAATTGCAGTTCAGGTTTCGGGCAATGCCCCCTGCCGCACCTTCGTTTTTAATTTCTCCAACGTCTGTCATTTCAATTGCAACAACCTTCAAACTACCCAGCAAATTGTGCTGTACGAAACCACCAACATTATTGAGGTTTACATTCAAAATAAGCCCACCTGCGCCAACTGGAACAGCGGAAATGCCTTGATTGGAATTCAGGATGCCACAGGAACTACGGCTGTAGTTCCGCCAAACCGAAACACCGGCCCTTGGACCGCCAGCAATGAAGCTTGGCGCTTTGTTCCCAATGGAGCTCCAACCTATCAGGTAAGCTGGTATGAAGGGAATACCTTGATTGGCACCGGCGATACGGTTTCTGTTTGCCCCACCACATTGACAACCTACACCGCCCAAGTCGTGTACACCCGCTGCGATGGCAGCCAGATTACAGTAACCGACGATGTGGTGGTAGATTTGGTAGGCTCTCCATCCCTGCCAACTGCAAACTTACCGCTATGTGCCGGCGACACGCTGAAGCTTAAGTCCAATTCAAATGGGCCAGATTTTGTTTGGATTGGCCCTTCCAATTTCAATTCCTTTGCTGCCAATCCAATGTTGGAAAATGTAGGAGCCGGGAATGAGGGCATGTATGCCTTAACCATTACCGATTCCGCGGGTTGTGTTTCTACGGGCTATGTTTGGGTAACCGTAAACCCACTTCCCAAACCGGGATTTTCTTTTCCGCAACCCATCTGTGAAGGAGCTTCGCTTCCAGTAACGGACACCTCTTCTTTTGCCGGTCCGGGCAACATTGCTGCCTACTCCTGGAATCTGAATGGGAATAATGCCTTTGCCGACAGCTCCACACTCACGGATCCCACATTCAGCAATGTGCCAGCCGGAACCTTTCAAATTCAGCTGGCCTTACGAACCGACAGCGGCTGCGTTGATACTCTGCTTCGAACCGGTCAGATCGCAGAAAATCCTCAGGCCATGTTCTCGTATATTCCGTTGTGCTTTAAGGAAAACATATATCAAGACAGCTCCTATGGCGGTACGCCGCCCTACACCCTGGCTTGGGATTGGAACAACGACGGCAGTATAGATACCACCGTTCAGCAATTTTCTTACATCCATCCTCAAAGCAATGGTCAGCAAGTTAAGCTGTCCATCATCGACAGCTTGGGCTGTCGGTCCGACACCCTCATCTCTGTCATGGTTATGGAAGCCGTGGATGCCCCGGTCATGCCCAATGTTTTGCTGCGCAATCCGCAAACCCCAGGCAACGATTGCTGGAATTTCGAGGACTTTGCCCCCGGATTTAACCGCTGCATCGACTACAATTTATTCATTTACAACCGCTGGGGAGTACTGGTCTTCAGCACAGAAAACGCAGTTGAAAATCCGGATTTGACCTGCCTGCGCTGCTTCTGCGGCGAAACCAACAATCAAACAGAGCTTAGCGCCGGCACCTATTTTTATGTACTAACAGGCAAAGGGGAATTTGGCGAAGGCATCGAATTGCAAGGCCAGTTAACGCTAATGGAATAGGGGGCGGCAGCCGGGCTTTCACCGGTTGTCCGCGCCTGCCGAAAGGCTGGCCCAGCGGGCTTGCGGTGGCTCCTAAAGTCGCCTCCGCGCCACGCGGGCCAGGCTTCGGCATGCTTGCGGGCAACCCGGTTCAATCCCTGCCGCAAGTCCCCCCAGACTAAAATCGCCCCTTTGTTGCCATGCCCTCAATCCCAAATTCCAGACTAAACCAGAAATAATGGGCCTAAATCAAACATTTAAAACTCAATTAACTCATTTTTAGACATTTTGCAGTAGTTTTAACTTCGGGTAAAATTTAGACCATGATTTCTACTTTTCTTAAGGATTACCTCTGGATTTTCTTGCTCTTCCCCCTCTGTTCCTATGCTCAACATGCCGAAATAAAACAGGTTTTCATTGAAATCGACCATGGCGCTTTGCATTGTCCTTTTCTAGGCTTAAAATTCAAGGAGTTCTTTACCAACGACACGGTAAAAAATCTAAGTATTGACCGAATAAACAGCACCGCTACGTTTGATGCCATCTCTAGCCGATGGACCAATGAGTCGTTTCTTCGATTTGCTATTGTGCAAAAGGTAGGCTATCCCGCGGCTGAAGTTAAATCCATCTTAATTTCTACACCATGAAATACTTGGTATTCATTTTGGGCATTCTGCTTGGATTGCAAAGGACTCACCTTTGCGCACAAAGCAATACCACAACAACCTTCCTTCGGGTAGAAAAAATCCCGGGACTGAATTTTGGCCTCGCCTTCTCTGAAACAAACGATATGGGTTTTATTGGAACCGGACAAGACGACGGCAGTGGCGGCCACGGCATGTGCGATTTGTACGTGATGAAGGTGGACGAATGTGGTGTTACTCAATGGTACAACCGGTATGGTGGACCAGATGAAGAAGGCGGAAAATTCGTTCGACAAACCAGCAATGGAGGATACATCATCGCAGGATTAGCACGGTCTTGGGGGGCAGGCAGTTATGATGCCTGGTTGGTGCGCCTAAATCCTCAAGGTCAAATGCTTTGGTCACGAACCTTCGGCTCCGGAACCGATGATTTTGGATTGTGTACCGATGAAACTCCAGATGGAGGTTTCCTAATGACCGGATTTTGGGGCAGCCCACGTCAAGGTTTTATTGTTAAAACCGATGCCCTTGGAACTCCAGTATGGCAACGCACAGTAGGACTAACTGATGCTTGGGTGAATTACGTTGAAGCCTTGCCCAATGGAGATATTTTTATTGCAGGACAATTCATCGGTCCATATGGAGGTCAAGATATTTTTGCGGCTCGATTGAACGCTTTCGGCAATCCGATTTGGACCCAAAGCTATGGGATGAATGGAAACGATGGAATTGATTGGGACTTGGCCGGAAAAGTGACACCATCTGGTAATCTATTGCTCTCAGCAACTACATCCAGCATGGGTCAAGGCAACGACCTGATGACACTCAATTTGGTGGGAAACTCCGGAGCCATTCAGTGGGCTAGGGTGCTTCAAGGCTCCAGCGACGATAGGTCTCACTTCATTAATTACACGTCCAATAATTTAATTCTTCAAAGCGGCTATACTACATCCTGGGGCAACGGCGGAGCCGATGTGCTATTTAATGTGTACGATACACTGGGCAACCGGCTGTGGAGCAAAACCTACGGAAGCAATAGCCTTGACAAAGGCTGGGGAATCCAAGAAACCCAAGACGGCGGCTTTTTGGTCTCGGCTTCTACCCAAGGATTTGGAGCCCTCTACTTTGACCCCATGTTTATTAAAGTCGATTCCCTCGGTGGACTTGCAAACTGTCCATACAGCACAAGCCCAAACCCAACCATGGCGACTCCAAATTTGAACACTGGGCCTCAAAATCCAGCCTATTCAAACATTTCAATCTTAACGGCATCGCCCAGCCCTCAACCCATTTCCATTGTCCCCAATAGCGATATTATTTGTTTCAATTGCAGCAATGTTCCTCAATTCGCCGTTTCTGATACCTCCATTTGCCTTGGCGATTCAATTGTCCTTTGGAACAATACAACCGTGGGACTTATCTGCAGTCAAGATTGGCAAATCAGCGACAGCTTGGGCGTAGTGATGGTAGCTCTACCAGGAACCGACAGCCTTGTTTATTACTTTAATCAAGTGGGGCGGTATGTAATCCGATTGCAGGCCACCTGCAACAACGTGACCAACTACGATTCCATCGAGGTGGTTATTCGACCCAAACCCGAGGCCAATATGAGCCTAAACTCCCTCTGCTTAAACAACCAACCTGCCCAATTCAACGGGTCCTCTTCCTTTTTTCCAACCCAATGGGATTGGGATTTTGGAGATGGAAATACAGGAAATCAGCAAAACCCATCCCACACCTATGCCCAACCGGGAACCTATCTGGTGGAACTGCTCGTTACCAATACCTTTGGTTGTTTAGATACCATCACCGATACCATCCAGATTCATGCCGTACCCTCCATTAGCATCCAAGCCCCAAGTACCCTGTGCTTCGGCCAATCCTCTTCGGCTTCAGTGGTCATCAACGGCGGCACTGCTCCCTATACTCAGCTTTGGAATACAGGCGACACCACCAGTTCCATACCCATCCAAGCCAATTCAAGCATAGGTTTAACTGTTCAAGTTGTTGACGCCAATGGATGTGTAGCAATTCCTGCTGTCGACTCAATTTTGGTGAGTCCTCCCCTTCAAGTTGCTGCCATTCCCGACGATACCATTTGCCTGGGGCAGTACACCACTGTTTCTGCTCTGCTGCAAGGAGGGAACGGCAATGGAGTGCTCACTTGGACCAACGGACTGGGTTCTGGTCCCGGCCCACATACGGTAAATCCAGCCCAAACAACCACCTACATTGTTACGGCCTCTGACGCCTGCACTACCCCCAACGACGTAGATACGGTCACCA
Organism: uncultured Flavobacteriales bacterium; assembly: GCA_903825395.1. Taxonomy (GTDB): domain Bacteria; phylum Bacteroidota; class Bacteroidia; order CAIKAF01; family CAIKAF01; genus CAIKAF01. The sequence goes on along the minus strand of CAIKAF010000017.1, from coordinate 11,972 downwards.
TTGTTGTGCATCCACTGCCACAGGTTTCCTTTACTTCAGCACCCAATCAGGGATGCGAACCGTTGCAGGTGCAATTCCAAAACACGAGTACAATATCAAATGGGCAGATAGCCGGCTATATTTGGAATCTGGGTGATGGAAATGCTCAGACCTCAACAGGATTTTCCCATACCTATGTAACCCATGGAACCTTCCAAGCCACGTTGATTGTTACATCAGATTTAGGTTGTGTCGATTCCGCCAAATCTCCCCCTATTACCGTTCACCCCCTTCCTGTAGCGAATTTCACCTACCCCATGCCTTTGTGTGAAGTTAATCCCCTGGTATTGAACGACCAATCCAGCATTGCTGCGCCGGGTGTTCTTGCTGCTTATGCATGGAGCATTTCAGGTTCAAATGGGTTTGTTCATACCTCAAATCAACCGAGCCCAACAGTGAACAATCTGCCTCAGGGGCCCTTCAACATGGAACTTATTCTGACTTCAGACCAAGGTTGCACAGATACTCTATTGCAATCGGGGCTGGTAGTAGAAAATCCGGAAGCTGCTTTTTTATACACACAGCTCTGTCCTCTTGAAAACCGGTATCAAGATAGCTCGTATGGTGGGACTCCGCCCTACATCCTAGGTTGGGATTGGAATGCCGATGGCAATATCGACACCTCTGCAACAGAATTTATCTACACACATCCGCAATTCAGCAATCAGCAAATGACGCTTTCCATTGTCGATGCTCAAGGCTGCCGAGCCGAAATTTCAATGCCTGTCACCGTGATGGAATCCATACTCATTCCAACAATGCCTAACGTATTGCACCGCTCGCCACAATTCCCCGGAAACGATTGTTGGAACTTTGAAACCTTTGCTCCAGGCTTTAATCCTTGCATCGATTACGATTTTTACGTGTACAACCGCTGGGGAACCTTGGTCTTTAGTACTGAAAACACCAAAGAAAACCCCGATTTAACCTGCTTACGCTGTTTTTGTGGTGAAACAAATACTCAAACTCCGCTCAGCACAGGGATGTATTACTACATTTTAAAAGGAAAAGGCGAGTTCGGTGAGGCCATAGAAATTCAAGGCCAACTGATGCTTATGGAATAAGGAAACGCTACTGCGGAAAGAATTTTAGCCTTTTCGGCGGCCTCTCTTGGTCTTCCCACCGTAATTTTATGTTAACTTTACCTTAATTCAAGATTCAATTAGGTATAATATGAAAGGTATTCACTCTCCTTTTTGGCTCGTTTTACTCGGTTGTCTTTCAACGTCTGTAGCGGCATATAGCCAGCGTGAGATGGTTGCTGCCGGTGGAGATGCACAGGGCGGAACTGGCTCTGTTTCCTGGTCCATCGGGCAAATTGCCTACGTCAACATCACAGGCCAAAGCGGGTATTCTGCTGAGGGGGTTCAACAGCCGGCTGAATTTTTTCTGTCTGGGGTCAATGCAGAATTTCTGCCTCAACTTAATGTGTTCCCCAACCCAAGCAGCGGGCAAATTCAGATTGATGGGCTTCAATTTGAACAGGGTCCCATCCCGTTTCAAATTGTCAATGCCGCAGGCCAACTCATTTCCGAGGGGTTAATTCAATCCGGATTCCCCGAGATTTCGGTGCAGCACTTGCCTGCCGGAGTTTATACGCTTGGCTTTCCCTCTAAAAATTACCTCGAACAGCTTGTCTTTGTTAAACTTTAATTCCTTTTAAATATGAAACTTCGTTATATACTTTATTCTCTATTGGTGTTCACGGCGGCTCTAAATGCCCAGGCACCCATGAAATTTTCTTACCAATCTGTGGTGCGGAATCCGGCAAATATTTTGGTTGCCAACGCTCCTGTAGGTCTAGAGGTTAAAATTCGCCAAGGTGCTCCCCAAGGCACCGTTGTTTACCACGAAACACATGCCTTAAACTCCAATGCCAATGGTTTGGTTACGGCGGAAATTGGTATGGGACAAGTTCAATCGGGAACACTAGCCGGCATCGACTGGTCTGCCGGCCCTTATTTTCTTGAAGCGGCCACCGATCCCTTTGGCGGAACGGCCTACAGCCTTTCCAGCACCCGCGAATTGCTGAGCGTCCCCTATGCGCTCTATGCTGAAACCGCAGGCAATGGCGGCGGTGGAACTACCATCTCGGCCGGCACCGGATTAACGCTGAATGGCTCAGTTATGGATGCACAAACTACTTCTCCACTTTGGAATGCAAATGCCCTTCAATCTGCACCCGTTTCTGTTGCAGCTCCGGCTTTGAACGATGTACTTACTTGGAATGGCGCAGCATGGATTCCGGCGGCTCCTACCGGCGGTGGAGGCGGTGGAGGCACCACGGTAAACTGCAATACCACATCCAATACAAACTACACCATTCGTGGCACTGGAAGTGGAAACTACGAGTGCACCAATGCCATCGTGATTACAAGCACCGACCTTGTAGGCATTGGTACAACTACACCTTCATCTTCTTTTGATTTAACGATTGGAACAGGTGGTTTTGTGGCCGAAGGCTCAAGTACCACTTCCAACATCGAAGGAAGACTACGCATTGGAAGTACATCAAGCTCCACGTATGATCTTCAGGTGGACGGTCAAACCTATGTCACTTCAGGAATTCGGGTGGGAACCACCAGTACGCCCAGCAGCGGAGGCATACTTGCCAACAACACCATCGAAACCAATCAACGCTTTATTCAAGGCAGCAGCACTACAGGAACTGGAACAGTTCTGGTACGCACCTCTAGCGGAGAAATTCGCCCCCAGTCTTCTACCATTCATGTAAAAACCAATGTTCAACCTTTGCAATTCAATAAAGAAAATCTGTTCCGGTTGCGCCCTGTCGCCTACGACCTTAAACCCGCCCTTGGAGGAGGTTCTGAAGTGGGTCTGATTGCCGAAGAAGTACATGAAACGCTACCGGAATTGGTCGTTTATGGCCCGGAACGTCAGTGGGTTGGCAACACCGGTATCCCCGCTGTTGACAATCAAGGCAAAGAAATTCTAAACCCTGCAAATCAGGTGCCCTACTCCGTACATTACGACCGTCTGCCTGTGTATTTGCTTCAGATTATCAAAGACCAAGACAAGAAAATCCAAGAATTGGAATTGCGACTCCAAAAATTAGAAGAAAAGCCCTAAGGGTAGTAAGGGATTATTACCTTTGAAGCCAAAAAAGGTATTTATCTTACTTTGGCAACCGTAATCCCGCTTCCTTCAGGCCGTTCAGGAAAAGTCTCTGCTCCACTTTCCAAGGTGGATTACAACCCTTCGGTACGGTTGTCTGTGGGTCATTGCTCATGGAACAGCGAATTGGGGCCATATTATGTGGATATGCGCCCGGCTTTGCTGGATTATGCCGAGTTCCGGTACGGAGATTTTGCCGAAAATGGATTGCCTTTGGTGGGATATGGAGACCAAGCCCAGCACTTCTGCATCAACTTAGCCCAATACGGATTCGCCATTCACGATGTATGGTGGCACAACCGCGACCGGTCCGATTATCGGGGCATGCTCGATACCTTATTGCATTGGTTTGAAGCCAATAAAGAAGTTTCTCCTCAGGGAACATGTTGGCGCATTCCTTTCCCCAACAAAAAGTACGACATCCCTGCAGGCTATCCCTCAGCCATGGCTCAAGGCGAAATTATTTCGTTTTATCTTCGAATGCACCAAATAACAGGCCAAGCAGACCTCTTAGATACCGCGATGCAGGCCTTTCACTTCTTAAATCTCGATATAGAACAAGGCGGTGTGCGGCGGCAGGACGCACAGGGGCGCATTTGGCTGGAGGAATTTCCACTTCCATACCCCAGCTATGTCCTCAACGGATTTATTTATACCCTTTTTGGATTGGTGGATTTGTATCGGGTTACCCAAAACTCAGAAGTGAAGACAGAGCTCGACAATTGTGTTTCCAGTTTAAAGCACTACCTACCTCAATTTTCTCTTTGGTATTGGCCCATTTACGACCTTCAGCGCCGGGAATTAATTATGCATTACTACCTGAAGAATGTGTATTTGCCACAAATGAATGCCTTGGCCCTTCTTTTCCCCAATGAGCCTTTGTTTTCTAAAACTGCTGAACGCTGGAAACGGCAAGACAATCCACTAAATAGGTTGCTCGCTCAGGTTATGTACCGGGTGCAACCTCGGCTAAGCCGTTGGCAGTAAGCCCACTGAAAAAGACTCGGAATCAATGTCCTAGGTCAATTCAATAAAACTCACCTGTACGTCCTTGTCGGCATTTCCTGAGCTCAGCAGCATGATGCGACCGGGCGAAACCATAGGGAAATTCAGCCAAGTCTTGGCTTTTTCGAGCACTTCTTGATGGCGGCCGAGCGAACTGGAATTAAAGATAAACAGACGCACTTCGGCTCTTAGCAGAGCCAAGGTCAGCAGCCGTTGCCGCAACACTTCGTCCGGAGTTTCCCACACCACTTGACAGGCCAAGGCCAAGCCATCAAAATCGCTAAGGTCGGCATGGCGGCATCGAAGCCAGGTTAAATCTGTCATCCAGCGGCCCTCCACAGCTTCCGAAGCAATTCTATATCCACGTTGCGCCCCCAAATCACTTAGTCCGGTCAGAAAAGATTGAACCCAAGCCTCTCGGCTTTTGTTGTATTGCTTGTGCACCTCACGCGCTTTCAGCAGCACACCCTGTTCCTCAAAACGCATTGCATTCATAGGATAAATGTATTGAATTTCACTGGTTTCAAGTCGATATTTTTAAATTTTTGGGGCCCTATTCCGGCTTTCCGCTGTAGTCAAGGCCACCTTAGCGGGGGCATACCGGGCCTGCGTGGGCTTCCTTTGGTCGCCTCCGCGGCTCCGTATGCCCATCCGCTTCGGTGGTCTTGCCTGTCGCTGCAATCCGGGGGCCGGCCACCTCATTCTCAGCCCCCCTCATTTTAATTTACCTTTAACCTATGCTATCTCTACAACCGGAGGGTTTGTACTGCAAAATCGGAGATTTTTACATCGACCCCTGGAAACCCGTTCCCAGGGCGGTGATTACCCATGCCCATGCCGACCATGCCCGGCGTGGTATGGGTGCCTACCTGGCTCCTTTTTATTCCAAAAATGTACTGCGCCTACGCTTAGGTAAACATATCCGATTGGAGACCCTGGCCTTCAACGAAAAATACTACATCCGCGGACTTTCAGTTTCGTTCCATCCGGCAGGACATATCCCCGGGTCCGCTCAAATCCGATTGGAATACCGAGGCGAAGTATGGGTTGTCAGCGGCGACTATAAAACGACTTACGATGGACTCAGCCATGCTTTTGAGCCCGTACCATGCCATACTTTTATTACAGAAAGTACATTTGGTTTGCCCCTGTTCCAATTCCCGGATCAACAGCTTGTATTTAAGGAAATGGAGACCTGGTACCGGCGTTGCCGACAGCAGAACGAACAAGCGGTCGTTTTGGCGTATTCTTTAGGGAAAGCCCAACGCGTAATGATGGGGCTGCATCACATGGGAATTCCGGTGGTGCTGCATTCCACCGTATGGGAAACTCAACAGGCCTTAAGCCAAAATGGATTTAGCTTACCTAAAGCTCCGCGCTGGCTGGCCCGACAGAAGGAGGAGTTTAAAGATGCCGTTTTAATTGCGCCTCCGGGAGCAGCCCGCAATGGGAATTTCCTCAACAAACACCCACATCAACTCGCTGCAGCTTCAGGTTGGATGCACTTGCGAGGGTTGCGCCGAAGAGCCAATTATGAAAAGGGTTTTGTTCTTTCTGACCATGCCGATTGGAATGGCTTGCTGTATGCCATACGCGAAACCGGAGCAGAGCAAATCTGGATAACACATGGATATTCCGATGCGTTAAGCCGGCATTTGCGGGAGCAAGGTCTGCGTGCTCAAACCCTGGAAACCCATTTTGGAACTACAGAAGACGACAGCGAATGAAGGCCTTTATAGATTTATTTCAGGCCTTAGACGCCAGCAACAGCACCAAAACAAAAGTGAATTTGCTGGCCGATTATTTTCAACGGCATCCCAATTCCGATGGTCTTTGGGCCTTGGGACTTTTGAGCGGGCACCTGGCTGGACGACGCTTTAATACCGCGGCACTTAAGCAACTGGCCATGCAGCAGACCAAGCTCAGCGACTGGCTTTTTGTAGAGTGCTACAGTGTGGCCGGCGATTTGGCCGAAACCCTAACCCACCTGTTTCCCGAACCGGAAAATCAAGGCATAGATCAAAGTCTAACCGACTGGATGCTTCGCATTGAAGAGCACAGAGCCTTGAGCGCAGAAGCCCAAATGGCCTTTGTTTTGCACGCATGGAAATCCATGCCCTCAATCCAACGTTTTGTTTTCAACAAGCTCATTACCGGAGGGTTTCGGGTAGGCGTTTCCAAGGGCCTATTGGTCAAGGCACTTTCAATGGTGACCGGCCACAGTCCCGAAGAAATTCAATTCCGGTTAACGGGCAAATGGCAGCCCCAAACCAGCACCTGGCAATCGCTATTGCTGGATTCCAACTCTGCCGCCGATTTAAGTAAGCCTTATCCTTTTTTTCTGGCGCATGCCTACCAACCCGAAGCGGCATTGCCCAATCCGGAATCCTGGCAAATAGAATGGAAATGGGATGGTATTCGCTGCCAATGGGTGCACCGCAACGGGCATTCTTTCCTGTGGAGTAGGGGAAAAGAGCTCATTACCGATTCATTTCCGGAACTGACCTCAGGAACAATGCCAATGGAGGGAGATTGGGTGTTGGACGGCGAACTACTGCCCGGAAAACCGTGGGCTTGGCTTCCGTTCAGCGAATTGCAACGGCGGCTCAACCGAAAGCGCCTTAGTCCATCTCTGCTTAGGGACATTCCCGTGGGCTTCATGGCCTATGATGTATTGGAATTTCAAGGGAAAGATTTGAGGCTAGAACCCCTCCGTGAACGCCGGCGAATCCTTGAAAAGGCTTTTCGCCCCAGCTCTGCTCTGGAAATTTCTCCTGCGTGGTGCGGGCCCCTAGAATTGTGGACTGAAAAACGAAATCAGGCCTTGCAGCAAGGTGCCGAAGGAATCATGATAAAACAATTGGATTCCTTCTATGGCGTAGGAAGAAAACGGGGAGATTGGTGGAAATGGAAAGTAGAACCCCGCTCCTTTGATGCCGTGTTAACCTATGCCCAACGAGGGCATGGTAATCGAGCCAATATGTACACCGATTTCACCTTTGGTGTTTGGTCCAATGGAGAGTTGCTCACCGTTGCCAAGGCCTACAGTGGTTTAACTGCCAACGAATTGGCCGAGGTGAGTCGGTTTGTGAGTCGGCACACCTTAGATTCCTTTGGTCCCGTTCGCAGGGTTGAGCCGGTGTTGGTATTTGAAATCGGATTTGATGGTATTCAAGAAAGTTCAAGGCACAAAAGCGGGATTGCACTTCGATTTCCAAGGATATTTCGGTGGAGGAAGGATAAAACGGCCGACCAGGCAGACAGTTTAGCCACGTTACGGGAAATGCTTTGAGGTGGCCCGCGCCCCCGATTGAACCGGCAGCGGCCGCAGCCAAACCGATTGGGCCGGCCGGCGAGGAGGCGAGCTTGTGAGCCACCGCAGCCGCCTCGGCCCAGCGGTTTGGCAAGGCCGCTACAGGTGAAAGCGGGATTAGGCGCCCCCCAAACCTGCCTCTACAGCGCTGAAAAAGTCGAGCCCCGCCTGAAAAACCTGCTCCGGCTGGTCGGCATGCAACCAATGGCCTGCCGATGCAATGGTTTCCAATCGAGCATGTGGGAACCACTGCCGCAGCATCGGCTCAGCATTTTCAGGAATGTAGGAGCTCTGCGCACCCCGCAAGAACAAGCAGGGCCCCGAAAAATGGGCCTGCGCAGACAAGGGCTTCCCCACCTCTTCAATGTGCTGGGCCAAGGCCTGTAAATTGATGCGCCAAGCCAAGGTTTCACCTTCCCAATACAGATTTTTGAGCAAAAACAGGCGCGTTCCTGCGTCCAATCCGCTGCGAGCAAACGCCATTTCTGCCTCTTTCCGCTGCGTATATTGAGAAGGATTCAACTCTTGTAAGGCCTTGATGATGGCGGCATGGTGAACGGGATAGGCCCAAGGACCAATATCGGCCACCAACAGCGAACGCACCGATTCGGGCGAGGTACAGGCCAGCTCCATCGCCACCTTACCCCCCATAGAATGGCCCAAAACATGAGCAGAACGCAAGGAGTGGGCACGCATATATTCCAGCGCGTCCATCGCCATTTCTGAATAGGAATGCGTTGGAAAATGAGGCGAACGCCCATGGTTTCGCAAATCCACCAAGTGGACTTCAAAATGCGTGCTCCAGCGCTTGCCCAAGGTCGACCAATTGTCGGCCGAGCCAAACAAGCCATGAAAAACCAGAAGCGGAGCACCGCTACCGTGAATGGTAGAATGCAACATCGTTATTCGCATAAAGGTTGACAGAGGCGGCGGTACATCCCTGTGGTGTTCTTAAGTCCGTAGTCTAAGCAATCTGAAATGAAGGCGTGGCCAATCGACACCTCTAGTAAATTCGGCAGGCTGTGCACCAAAAATCCGAGATTTTGAAGATTTAGGTCGTGTCCGGCATTCAAGCCCAACCCGGCTTGAACAGCAGCTTGTGCCGCTTCAAGGTAAGGCTGTATGGCTCCCTTAGGGTCAACCGGGAATTGTGCAGCATAGGCCTCGGTGTACAGCTCAATGCGGTCAGCCCCAATTTTCGCCACCAACCCCATGGCCCGAGGCTCAGGATCCATGAAAATTGAAACTCGGCAGCCGAGCGACTTCAGTTCAGCCACCACCTCTCGAAGGAAACCTTCATGGGTTTTCACATCCCAACCGGCATTGCTGGTTAACACATTTGGAGGGTCTGGCACTAATGTAGCTTGAGCCGGTCGCACCTGCCGCAGCAATTCCAAGTAATCGGCAGAAGGATATCCCTCAATATTGAATTCTGTAGAAATGTTGGAGGCCAGCTCTAGCACATCGGCTTTGCGAATATGGCGTTCATCGGGTCGGGGATGAACCGTAATTCCATTGGCTCCAAACTGTTCTGCCTTTAATGCAAATTCAAGAACATTGGGCTCCTTACCCCCTCGGGCATTCCGCAAGGTTGCCACCTTATTTATGTTGACACTAAGTTGAACCATCAGTTGAACTAAAAAATCCGTTTATTTGTTCCATAAAGGTACGCTTTGTCTTAGGTTTGCGTTAAGAAGTTATGATGATGGCCCGCGATTTTGTTCTGGATGATATCCCGCCGCTGAAAACCAGCGATACGGGGTTGAAAGCCATTGCCTGGATGGAAGAGTTTAAAGTAAGTCACTTACCCATCATTAATAATGAAGATTATTTGGGCTTAATTACCGAAGACGACGTGTACCGAAACAACATGCCGGAAGAGGCGTTGGGGGCACATGGATTAAGCCTTCAAAAACCCTTTGTGCGCGCTGAAGACCACTTTTTAGAAGTTATCCGCTGCTTTCAAGAATGGGAATTGACCTTGCTTCCTATTTTAGATGAACAGGGCAAATACATGGGCTGCATTACCCTTTCAAATTTAATGCAGGGAATGGCCAGACTGAAAGGAGTAAACGAACCGGGTGCGGTGTTGGTTTTACAGGTACTTGATCGGGACTATTCCTTGGGGCAGATGGCTCAGCTGGTGGAAAGCAACGACGCCAAAGTGTTGAGCGTAAGTGTTATGGGAGTTCCAGACAGTTCCGAATTGGAAGTTCATTTAAAAATCAACCGCACCGATTTAAGCGCCATAGTAGCCACTTTTGTTCGGTTTAACTACAACGTGGCCGGAACATTTCAGGCTCAACGCGACTCCAATTTAGACGACAGATTTGGTCTGTTGATGCGGTATTTAGATATGGATTGATGGGCAACCCACGCCTGATATCAGCCGTACTCATCCTGCTCTCTGCACTTCCTGGAATTTGGGCCTGGTGGCCAAACAAAAATCAAAAGGTAACTCTGCTGCTCCTTCTTTTGTTGTTGGGAATCGTAGGCATAGGCTGGGGGCCCGCCCAAAGCCGACCTTTCTTTCTTTTTTTCTACCTCAGCGCCCTGAGCTGGATTGGATTTGCTCAACGGATTGGCAATGTCAATCCCATTCAACACTTGTTTCCGGCATTTGGAACCTTTAGCTTAATTTTCTTTCATCTTTTCGAGCAATTCCATTTTCCGGGCACCAAAATTTGGCTTGGATTGGCAGGATTGCTTTTTTTAACGGGTCTGCTTGTTTCCATCGCGAACATCTTCAAGGCAGGAATGTTGGCTAAATCATGGCATTGCAGAATTGGAAAGGAATACGATTGGCTGCTTACTGTACCAATAACGGAAATGCCGTGCCTATGGGGAATACATATCCTTTGAACACTGCCATTCCAGCCAAAAAGGAATAACCCTACATGCTGGGCTTAGTCCAAAGAGGTGCAAAAATACAGCAACAGATTTTGTTGAACATGGCCAAGGGTTTTCTTTTATACTGGTTCTCAGCTATTCCAAATCCTTCCATTCAATCCCAATCGGTTCACTATCTTTACTCCTAACCTAAAGCATAGAATTGCACTATTTATGACTCTTATTTCCTTCCCATTTTCTGCCATTTTGGGCTGGTCTGCCAGCCGTCATGATGCCTTTTCTTTCTGCAAACGCCACTATTATTATCAATATTATCCAAAATTCGATTCAGAACATTCGGTGGCCAAAATTCAAACCTTGAAAGGCTTGACTTCCAGAGCTCTAGCCATTGGGTCTTTGGCACATTTGGGCATTGAGGCTTTATTGAAAAGACTAGAAAAATCAACAGCACCGATTGATTTAGAGCGATTTTCGGCCTACATGAAACAGCAGGCAGCGCTTTTTGTACAGCAAAATAAATTTGAAGAAGAGTATTACAAAAGCGGAGCAGTCCCCGACGCAGCGGAACTTGGTCAAGCAGCATTGGATTACGTACAGCAATTTTTGAACAGTCAGCGCTACGCATGGATATCCGCCCTTCCTGATGCTACTCGTAAAAACTGGATGATTGAGCCCGGGGGTTATGGTGAGACGCGGATTAATGACCTTAAAGCCTATTGCAAGGTTGACTTTTTGCTTCAGCACAATGGGATTACCTATATTTTTGATTGGAAAACGGGAAAAGAAGATCCGGAAAAGCATGCCAAGCAAATGTTGGGTTACGCCCTGTTTGCCCATGCCAATTTGGGAGTACCCTTTGATCAAATTGAACTTCAATTGCATTATTTAAGCGGAACGGAAACCCAAGTTCATATTGGCGAAGGCGATCTTCAGAAATTTGAAGAGCGGGTTCAATCTGAAACCCAAGAGATGTATAGCTATTGTTCCAACATTGAGTCCAACATTCCATTGCCCAAGGAATCCTTTCCAATGACAGAACATGAGCGCCTGTGTGGGTATTGCAAATTCCGAGAACTGTGTGGGCGAGCTTAGGATATAGCGTTTAGAGTTCTTTCGGTTTTTAGGTGAGTGGTGTTGGTGTTTTTTGGGGAATGAAAAGGCTTTCGATTTTTGAGGGTTGGGCTTGGGGCAGTGGTTTTTTATGGGTTTCAAAGAGGGGTAATTTCAGGAGGAGTTAGGGGGTGTTGGGGGAAGGGGGTAAGGAGTTTTAAGGTCCCTTTTGGGGTTTCGGTTAAATCCAATACGAATATCCTGAAAGCCACGCTTCAGCTTTACCCAAAAAAGGATGCCGCGTGCCCTTCGGGCTATCGAACTTTTCCCGCCATGTAAGGAATTTTTGAAATTCGATTTGACCTCCGCACCTACCCAAACGCCTCAAACCCCCTTCCAATTTCCCTTCCTGAAATGGATGAATTTGCCAGTTCATCCCGTCTCATTCCCATGCTCCCGCTTCCTGCACCAGCAAAGTTGCCTTTGCACGATTCAGAAAGCTTTTCTGAGACTCCCCAAGGCGAACCTGGTTCCGTTTTTCAACTTCCCCAAATTCCCGTAGTTCACTCCAAAAAGTGCC
>CAIKAF010000016.1 GCA_903825395.1 uncultured Flavobacteriales bacterium | reverse complement strand
ATACCATGTCTACCATCATCCTTCTTGTATCCATGTTGTTTAGCGGAGCATCCGCCGACATTATTGTGGACGAAATCGGACACCGCACCGGAAACCCAATCATCGTTGACGAAATTGGACATTACGCCGGTTCCGACATCATCGTTGATGAAATCGGTCACTAATTTTTCCTATAACCTTCTAAAAGCAAAATACCATGTCTACCATCATCCTTCTTGTATCCATGTTGTTTAGCGGAGCATCCGCCGACATTATTGTGGACGAAATCGGACACCGCACCGGAAACCCCATTATCGTAGATGAAATCGGACACTACGCCGGATCAGATATCATCGTAGACGAAATCGGACATTAAGATATACAAACGTTGGAAGCACAAAAAAAGGCAGACCCGCTTTATTGGGGAAACGTTGGGATGAGTAGAACGCGGGCCTGCCGGGATTGTGCAAAGGTAAGAATAATTCAAATTCAATGAAAGGTTTAACATTTTCCTCTAAAATAACTTCAGAATTATCTGACGAACTGGGTGTTCTAACAGAACAATCCAACAACTTAGAAGAAGTTCTTTCAGAGGTAGATCGAATTATCGAAGCTAGATACTTTAATTCAGAACGCGTTATTTTAGGTCAGGGTGAAATGAGCAGATGGCTCTGGTGGGAAAAAGCACGAAGAAATTTTGCTTTTATGGTTCATGATATTTCACCTGCCCCCTTTTAATATATTTTCATCTTCCTCTCTACATTAATTTTGGGTTCTAAAAAAAAGAAACCTTCCCATTTTTCCACGGGAAGGTTTCTTTTTTTATTCCAATTCGATTAACCAGCTCCCAAATAGTATACTTTGAAAAAGAAAAAACGCTCCCAAACCCTTTAAATGTTTTAACAATCACAAAATAAAAAACCCTAAACCACTATAAACGAGTAGTTTAGGGATTTTTTAGAGTGGAGCTGGCGGGAGTCGAACCCGCGTCCAAACAAGGCATTCAAAAGCCTTCTCCGTGCGCAGACACCGAAGAATTGTCGGGAAATAGTATGGTCGGTGACCCCCTAACCATTTCCTTAGTTCCTGATCTTAGGCCGGTCGCGGAACGAAACCGACAGCATCCCGATGGAATGATGTCCCAATCCGGAGAAATCGGGAGGCCCTCCGGCGGAACAGCTCACTGCTAATCGCTTCGATTAGGCAGCTAGAGCGTAGTTGTTGTTGTCGGCACTTAACGTGTCGAAGCTTTAGATTAACGAGGTAAGGCAGCAACCCTCGGCACGCTTACAATTGAACAACTCTCGCTGTCAATACCGGTCAGCCCCAAAGAACGATTTTTTTTCGACCGTTCCACAAAGGTACGCAATTGTCCATTCAATCAAGAAAACAATACGGATAGAAATAAACTGGGCCGAACAACAGTCCGGCCCAGTGAAAATTGACGCAGGGTTACGCTTACTCGAAAATCACCGTCATCTCAACCCTCCGGTTGCGCTGCCGACCTTCCTCCGTTGAATTATCGGCAATCGGCTTGTCCGGACCATAATGCTTAACAATCAAACGACTGCCCTCTATGCCCTTCTTCTGAAGATACAATTTCACCGCAGCCGCACGATTCTTTGACAAGGTAAGATTGCTACTACGGCTTCCAACATTATCCGTATGACCTTCAATTAGCAACATAAATTTCGGCTTAGCTTTAAACAAATCGGCCAATTCGTCTAAAGAAGTATTAGAGCTGCTTCGAATAATAGCCTTCCCCGTTTCAAACTCTAAGTTGTCAAATGCTTTATTCAACACTTCTTGATCTTCTTTCGAGATAGGAGGACATCCATCCTTCTCTTTAATACCAGGCGTATTCGGACACTTATCCTCCAAATCAATAATGCCATCTCCGTCCGTATCCGAATATGGACATCCGTTGTTTTCAGCCGGGCCCTTTTCATTTGGACACTTGTCGTCTTTATCCTTTACTCCATCCCCGTCCGTATCGGCATATGGACAACCTTCCAACTCCCTCAATCCTGACACCGTTGGACACTTGTCAACATTGTCGTAAACTCCGTCTCCGTCGCTGTCAGGGCAGCCTTGGTTCTCTTTCGGACCCGCCAATTCCGGACAAGCATCCTCAGAATCGGGAATGCTATCCTTATCGGTATCCGGACAGCCTTTAAATAATGCTATTCCCTTAACTTCCGGACAAGCATCATTGCGGTCGGCAATTCCATCGCTATCTTTGTCAGGACAGCCTTTTAATGCACTTGGACCGGCCTCGTTCGGACATTCATCGTCCGCATCCTTTACCCCATCTCCGTCGGTGTCCGGACACCCCTTAAAGGCCCGAACCCCAGCTTCAAATGGACACTCATCCACTGCATCAGCAATACCATCTCCATCGCTGTCAGGACAACCTTTAAACTCCCAAACACCAGGCTTTTCAGGACAATTGTCTTTCCGGTCTGATACTTGGTCATTATCCCTATCGCGCGGAGCCAAATGAGGAATAGGCACCTTCACCCCAAAATAAAAATCAACTCCGGTGCTATAGTCTTTAAACAACCAAGATAAAACCGAACCACTGCCTACAAACAAGGGACCCATTCTGAGGGCCAATCCGGCGTTGAATTGGGTAAGGGGATTCCAACTCAGGGGCAAATAAGCCCCGAACCAAGGCATTTCGTACCGAATCACCCCGGTTATCGAACTCATGTTGTGCAAATTGAAATTTCCATATCCATTGTTGGTTAGGGCTATTACTGGACTAACATTCAAAAACACCCGGTCCACAATTTGCCAATCTACAGTTGCAGTGAAGGTGGTGGGCAAACCTACCGTAAAGGTTCTTGGAGCCTCAACTTTGGAAACCTGGCCTTGACCTGGATTTTGCGCCGCCCAGACTTCCAGCCTCTCCAAAGCATCTTGCAAATTGGTTACATTGTCGAAAATGCCTACTGGAATGTTATTCACATCGATGGAATATTGGTAGGATTTAATGCTATCGGTATGGTTAAAGCGAATGGAACCAAAATCATTCAAAGCCAAACCCACCCTCAGCGTATACTTCTCCTTGTCCCTGCGCCACAACCCGGTTTGCCCGTCCATATTGTATTGATACTTCGCATACTTTGGGCGCCATTCATACACCACGCCAAAATCAAGCCCCAAACCAAAGCCGGAGAAATTAAAGGGGTTGTATCCGCCGGAACTTATGGCATTAAAGCTTTCGCCATACATCAAGTTCCCCCTTAAAGAAGAAATTGTAGCGGCATTCGGGTCGTACTGAGCAAAGGCTCCGTCCATGTAACCATAACCCGCATTCACCCCAAAAAGAAATTTCATGGCCACACCGGCCTTCAGAAAATGTTGCTTTTGATCTATGGCTACCCTTCCATAGTGCAATCCAATATCCATCCAGCTTGCCGCCAAGGTGTTTGCGAAGGAATTATCGAAATCAAGCGTGTAATTGTTGTTTAATGCCCCTTGAAACAAGTAGCCGGCAATATTCTCTGAGAACGAGCCTAGGCTGGTTGCCGAAAAAGAATTCCGCATAGATGCGTTTACCAGCTGAGCAACATCTTCACTAATATTCCCAATGTTTGCCATGACCCGGTAATTGGTGCTAATTCCAATGCCATCCTTTGGCGTAATTTGAAACATGAAGGACGGCAACTGCAACCGCGTAGAGGTCAGCAACTGCTTATTCCCTATCGTATCCCGAACCAAATACAAAGAATCAAAGTCATTGTAATTGTACTCATTGAATAATCCAGGGTTCAACACCGGCTCTTTTCGCATCCCCAAATAATCATTCATCACATTCACGTGAACCGAAAACAAATTCACATCGACCTTATATCGATGATCAACAACATTCGCCGCATTTACATGCAGATTCTGAATGCCTGCCCAATTCCCACTACTCAAACCTGAAAAATCCTGAGCTTCAACAGTAAAAGAAGCCCACAAAAAAACCGAGGCTACAACAGCAAATTGTTTGGCAAAACGCATAGTTTGGTCAGTATAGTTTACATAGCAAAGTAACAAATACACATTGATTAATAGGGGCCTAAATCGGGCTTTTACTCAGAACTTGTAAACATGCAATCGTTAATTCTTCAATTTATTATGGGCGGCAGACGGGCTTTCCGGGCTACTCCGCAGCCAAAAACGGGGCCCAGCTCCATGCACAGTAGCTCCTAAAGTCGCTCTGTGCATAAGGCTGGGCCAACCGTTTTTGCCTTTGCGGGGTAGCCTCGTCAATCCCTGCCGCAGGCCAAGTCAATTGAAAATGGCAAAAAAAAAGGGGGCCATAGCCCCCTTAAAAAGAATAAAAACTGTTTTTTATTTGGCCTTCTCTGAAAGCACAAAACTGATTTCAGTCCTCCGGTTAGCGGCACGGCCCTCTGGAGTATCGTTACTTTGAACTGGCGCGTTGAACGCTTTCCATTCCATTCCAATCCGACTTCCAGAAATTCCCATGCCCACCAATTTGCTTTTAACAGCCTCAGCACGACGCTTACTGTAACTCATGTTGATAGCAAGAGTGCCAATGTTATCCGTATGGCCAACCAATTTAACATTCAACGCCGCATTGTCTTTCATTGTCTTAGCCACCGTATTTAGAATTTCTTGTTCGTTCGGAGAAACACCTTCAAAAGCAAAATGCACTACATACACATCTTTTGGCGCAACAGGTGCTGGCTTTTCAACCACTACAGGCGGCTCTTCTTTAACCACAGGCTCTGGCTCTTTAACAGGCTCTGGTTCAGGCTCTGGAGTAGGCTCTTCAACAACCACCGACATCTTTGTATAAAATACATCCGATAATCCCCCCTTTTTATTGCGGGCAAAATAGGCGTCTCCATTTTTGTTTACAGAAAAATACCCCTCAAAACTCTCAGTATTTACTGAGGCAGGTAAGGCTTGAGCCGCTGACCAGTTGGTCCAGCTGCTACCCTGCCTAGCGCTCATATAAATATCTAAATCACCTGAGCCTCCGGGGCGATTCGATGCGAAAAACAACAACTGACGATCTGAATCATAGAATGGCGCAATTTCACGATCTGACGTATTCAAACCATTCAAACGAGATGGACCTTTCCACATATTCCCCTCCTTAAATAGCACATACAAATCCTCCTTGCCTGCACTTCCCTCTCCTTCCATTGCGAGGAAAACAGAATTCCCGTCGCCACTTACATTAACTCCATAAAAGGTGCCTTTGAATGAAAGAGCTGGAATATCTAAATTCTTAGGCGCCTCCCAACCATTTTCAGTACGATCGGAAAAAGAAATGCCAATTTTACTGGAATTTTCAACCTCATAGCTGTTCATTAAATACAACCGATTTCCATCCGTTGAAATACCAACCACAGCATTGTTTCCCAAATTGTTCAATGAACCAATTTTGTTGGAAGGAGAACTAAAGGAAGTCGGAGATTCAGAACCAGTGGCCTGCCAAATATCATGGCCAGTAAATTTTCCACCCACGTTTTTGCCGTCAAACGAGCGAACAAAAAACATTGATTTATCCGGAGCAACCAAAGGATAAGTTTCTTCAGCAGATGAATTCACTTTCCCTTCCAGGGCGCTGGGCGTGGAAAACTCCAATTTGGGCAATTCTTGAGCTGAAACAGTTGAAATCAGACCAAAAGCTATTGCCGCAGAAGCAAGAATGCGAGTTACCATAAGTAGCGGTTTTGTAAACGATTAGGATTAAAGGGGCGAATTCCCAAAACCACTTCATGGGTTCCAGTATTCACATTACGTAATTGATTCAAAGAGAAGTCGTAGCTGTAAGCCAAAGTCAAACAAGGCAAAATATTCACCCCTGCCATAGCCTGAACTCCCATATTGTGCCGATATGAACCACCAATCCAAGCCAGCTTCTTCCAGCGAAGTCGAGCCCCAGCATCAAATGTTAAAGGATTGTTGCCAGCCAGTTTCATCAATCCATTTACTTGAATCTCAAATTTATCTCCCAACGGCCACATGGTGCCCGCCATAACAAAATGATGTATATCCAACATCGCCTCTGTAGGCTGATCTCCAAAGTACACTTTATTCTGCATCAACTGATTGGCAGTGTAACCTACCCACCATTTAGGAGCATAAATCAAGGCTCCCGCACTAATGTCCAAATGTGTGAAACGGCTTCCCAACCCAACATATTGATCATATAAGGGGTCATTGCCTTCAAACATAAACACATCTCCTGTACGAATTCCATGATTCGACATTCCGATGGAAGGGCTAATCGCGGCCATAACATTTCCGAACAAAGGGATATGCAAGCTATACGCCAGCTGCAATTGAAACCGGTCAAACGCTCCAATCCTGTCGTACATCAAATTCGCGCCAACACCATGCCGAAGCGAGGTATTGGCTTCGCGGAACAATCGATCGTATAAAGTGGAATCTGAAAAATGAAGGCTTCCAGGATAAGGCTGACGTTCCTTTTTAGCCAAATTCATGTGTGCACTTGCCCAACCTGTCATCGGAGCACCATCAATTCCAGACCATTGTTGACGAAATCCAGTTTTAATGTCCAACATATCTTCAATGCCAGCAAACGCCGGATTGACCATAAAACCATTGAGCTGAAACTGATTTATTTGGGGCAATTGTTGTGCCGCCAAGGTGCAACCCAACAATCCAAATACAAAAGAAAGGTATATCTGTTTTTTCATGGGACTTATCGTATTAAGGTAAAGCTGCCCTTCATTAACGGAGCCTGTCCGTCTAAATCAAGAATATAAAAGTAAGTGCCTGCGGGCATAGGCTTACCCTTCGAGGTCCCATCCCAATATTGGGTGTTGTCTGCAGCTGAATAAATTTCCTGGCCTGTACGATTGAAAATGTACGTCTTTACATTGGGATACAAAACCAAATTTTTTACCACCCAAAAGTCATTGACTCCGTCTCCATTGGGAGTAAAACCCGTGGCCACTGTAACGTTGCGCTCAACCTCTACAATAACACTGGAGGTATCTTTACACCCACTGGGATCTGTATAATAAACAAAATACTCAGTTGTATATTCCGGCTCTGCATCGGTAATGTTACTGTCGGGATGAGTTAATGCCGTAGTTGGAAACCATTCGTAGGTTCCTCCGGCAGAAGTGGCCGTAGCTTCAAGTGTAACTTCATCGGTCAAATAGGTGAATTTGTCTTCCCCGGCATCTACAACAGGCAGGATATTTACCGTAACCACAACACTATCCGTAGTCGTTAAACATCCATGGCTATCCTCAGCATAGAAATAATAGTTTACCGGGCTGCCTACCTGAATTACAGGATTGTAGTGCGTAGTATCAGATATTTTACAATCGCTCTGGTTGCAAGACCATGCATAGCGGTAGGGAGGGGTTCCTCCCAATACAACAGACCTTAAAATTACAGGCTCCCACTGGCAAACAGCCGTATCAAAACCTACATCGGCAGAAAGTTTTGAGGGCTGGGCAATGGCAACACCATCTGAAATAGTACAGCCAGACCCATCCGTTACAGAAACATTATAATATCCAGCTGGCAAATTGCTTACCGTGGTAGCACCGGAAGGGGGCGTTGTTGACCATTGATAGGTAAAGGGGCCGGTGCCCCCATTAACCTGAACAGAAACCGATCCATCGGAATCTCCCCAGCAGGTTGTTGGGGTTGAATTTAGACTTAAGGTGAAATTGCATTGACCTCTAAGCCCTAAACCCAACACAAAAAAGCCTACTGCAACAAGTATGTGTCTTTTCATTCGGTTAGTCGTTTAATGAAACTGGTGAACAAAGTATTAAAATTATTTAACTTTTACCAAGCGTCGCACTTCTTTTTCCCCTTTATGGTTCAGCTCTAAAAGATAAATCCCCTGAGGTAAACTTTCTACTTTGTCTCTAATAGCAAGGGTTTGGCCGGCATCAACGATCAAGGACTTCTTAAAAATTGTTCGACCACTTAAATCCATTAAGTTAATCCCATAAGTGCCGGAAGTAGAAAAAGTCAAGTTTAATTCCTTCATAAAAGGATTAGGAGCTGTTTCAACCAAAGCCAATGCAGAAGTTTTAACGGGTTTGATGGTTGCCGTATTCAAATCCATATTGGCACAATCTGTAGTTGAACAACTTACATTGCTAACCGTCAGACAAACGGTATGTATGCCCGGAAAAAAATACTGATTCCCCGGATGAATGCTGTAGCTCACATTGCCGTTTCCAAAATCCCAGTAGTAATCCAAGTATGGATCTAGGGTGTCTGGCAAAAACTGAACGTAATTGTTCTCGACAAATTTCACTGTAAAGGCAGCATTGAAATCGCAAAACTGGGCTGACGCAACCCCAGATATAGCAAAGAAACCTAAGCCAAGTAATTGTTTTTTCACAGGTGTTTTCTAGTTTGGTTCAAACCACAAGTGTACGAAAAAAAACAATGTCTAAAAATACCTAAACCCTATCGAAATGAAAAAATGTGCTTTAAGGGCGGCCTCAGTACAAAGGTCCCAGGGCTCAGATTTGTTTCGGCAAGTAGCACACCAATGCGATGAAGATCTATTTTTACTTTCCAATGGGGGTTATGGACTTGCTTTTCCCAGGCATGGAACATTCCGGAAGACCAGCGTATGTCGTCTAAAACAAGGATAGCTCTATTTCCAAAATGGGTTACAATCGACTCGATATATTGATCGGTTGCCTTTTCCTGATGGTGCCCATCCAGCCATACCAAAATAGGCTTTTGGCTGGGTATTTTGTTCAAAATATCCATTGCCGTTGGAAGCATTTCATCAAATCTGCCCTGCAAAAGTGTGATGTCCAACGTGGGAAATTGTCGAAAGGTTGCTCTAGCTTCATTGGCTATCGGTTCGGCTCCCTCAATGGTAACTACGGGTCGATTTTTTTGCGCTAAGTAAAGTGCGCTAATTCCCAAACTGCTCCCCAATTCCAACACCCCGCAACAGGAAGTATGGTCGGCCAAAACAGATAAAAATTGGGCGCCCCTTTGTGATAGAAGTGTCCTAGATGCCTGCTGCCCAATGGTTCGAACTTGCTCCAATCCGTTTGAAGGATCTAAAAATCGAATTTCCCGTTGACTTTGACGAAGGATGGCCCGATAGGCTTCAAATTGTGCCCATTCCTCGCGAATTTTTCTTTCCCTAAATGCCTTTTGATACAATGAAAATATCCAGGGAGGATGCAGCCACCTATCATTTTGAGATCGATACAACCATTGTAAGGCTTTCTTTAGCTTCCAAATTTGTACTAAAAACTGCTGCATATCTTCAGCCGGTTATGCAAATTTCAAGGCCTTAATTACAGGAATTCGGCTGGCATATGCTGCGGGTAAAAGCATGGAAAGCATAGACAAACTAAACACTCCAACATTTAAACCAATGAAGGCCATAAACGGCAACGAAACCGGAACATGGTCCAAATAATACTGCTCGGGGTTTAGGGGTATTAGGTGGGTTTTACTCTGTATAAAAATCAAAAACCCGGCAACCAAATTTCCCCAAATCAATCCCTGTACCACTATACTCAAAGCTCGAATCCAAAAAATCTTCAACAGCATTCCATGCGGCATCCCTAGCGCTTTTAATACTCCAATGCTTTGGGTCCGTTCTAAAATTAAAATCAAAAGGGTGGAAATCATGGCGAGCAAACTTACGGTGATCATTAAAAATAAAATAATCCGCGCATTTTGGTCTAAGGTGGGAAGCCATTGAAATACATCCGGGTACCGCTCAAAAATGGTTGAGGGATAAATGTCGGCAGGCAGCCAGCGGGTTACCATAGATTCCAAACCAACCTCCAACATGTCTAAATCAGAAAAAAAGACCTCGTGTCCAGAAACTTGAGAAGAATCCCAACCATAAAGTTCCTGCACCGTTTCCAATGGCAACAACACCAGGGCTTGATCCATTTCGTTTAAGCCTGTATTGAAAATCCCTTGTAGCATCAATTCCTTGCGAAGAGGCGTTTTTCGGCCCGATTTTAAATAATACATAGGAAAAGACTGCCCAAGTTTTAATTGCAAACGTTTAGCAAGAATCGACGATACAAAAACGCCTTTCGGATTGGAATTTCCATCCGGCCATGTGCCCTGAATCAGGCTCTGTTTAAAAAAATCAGTCTGCCGATTAAAATCGATTCCCTTTAACAATACCCCTTCAAGCTCCTTTTCAGATTTAATGATAGCGGGCTTCGTCACAAATGGCTGAATGTGAATCACCCCTTCAACACCCTCAACCCCCCTTACCCACTCTGCATTCCGATCAATTGGAAGTGTTTCGTCGGTTGACTCTTTAGAGAAAGCCACCAATTGCAAATGAGCCGAAAAATTCTCCATCTTAGATGTAATCGCAGATTTAAATCCGATTACAACGGAAATAGACACCAACATAACCGCAACGCTCAACGCCACTGTCGCTTTGGCGATCCAAAGAACTGGAGTAGAAAAACGACCCGGCTGCCGGCCAGCAAACCGCATAGCAATGAATCTAGACAAATCCATGGATTCACGTATCTTTGGGCTAAAGGTACGGTTTATGCAATTCAAGACCCTTTTATGGCTATTTCTATTTAGTTCTTCCTGTTTGGGGCTTAAAAGTCAAGGAATTCAAACCGGAGCGGAGCAAACTCCTGCTTATTTCCCAAAACTTAAAAACAAACGGGTTGGAGTAATTGCAAATCAGACCTCTGTTGTTGGACAAAGGCACTTGGTTGATACGCTTCTGAACGCTGGAATTAATGTGGTATTGGCTTTTGGTCCTGAGCATGGATTCAGAGGAAATGCAGGGGCAGGAGAACACATCCAAAACGAAAAGGATCCACAAACAGGAATCCCCATTATTTCACTGTATGGGAAAAACAAAAAACCAAGTCAAGACCAACTGAAGGAATTGGACATTTTGATTTTTGATATTCAAGATGTTGGAGCTCGCTTCTACACTTTTATTTCAACCATGAGCTTGGCAATGGAAGCGGCAGCAGAAAAAGGCCTGGAATTTATGGTTTTAGATCGCCCCAACCCCAACGGAAATTATATTGATGGACCCATTTTAGAGCCCTCTTGTAGTTCTTTTGTAGGTATGCATCCAGTACCAATTGTCCACGGAATGACAGTGGGGGAATATGCAAAAATGATCAACGAGGAAGGTTGGCTTGGTGCAAAAGCAAATTTAACCGTGATTGCATGTAAGAACTATACGCATAGCGATGCCTATGCCCTACCCATTCCACCCTCTCCCAATCTGCCCAATATGGCCGCCATCTATTTATATCCAAGCCTTTGTCTTTTTGAAGGTACAGAGGTAAGTGTGGGTAGAGGCACAGAAAAACCATTTCAAAGGGTTGGATTCCCTGGCTTAAAAGGACAAGTAGAATTTAAACCCATCAGTATCCCACATGCGGCCCCGAATCCTCCCTATAAAGATAAAGTATGTGGCGGATACGATTTGGACGCATTTTCAGAAAGTTACATCCGCCATTACCGTGGTCTATATTTGCTTTGGCTGGAAGATTTGTATCAGCGCTACCCTAAAAAAGACGCCTTTTTTAATTCTTTTTTTGACAAACTGTCCGGAACTCCTACCCTTCGAAAAGATATTATCGCCGGCAAAAACGTAGATGAAATTCGAGCCTCATGGCAACCCGGTCTGGCAGCATTCAAAAAGATTAGAAAAAAATACCTTCTTTATCCCGACTTTGAATAACAATAAGCGCTCGTACTAGTTAATTACCTTTTTAAATGCTTCTTCATGCTTAAACCAAAATTTCCAAAAGACAGCGAAGCCATCACCACAGAAATTGTTATGCCAGACCACACTAACACGCTGGGTAATTTAATGGGCGGGAAATTGCTTCACTGGATGGATGTAATTAGTGCCGTATCTGCTCATCGGCATTCAGGTCGAGTTGTGGTAACCGCTTCTGTCAATAATGTCAGTTTTGGCAACCCAATTGCCCTTGGTGATATAGTAACCCTTCAAGCGAAAGTAAGTCGAGCCTTTACCTCAAGCATGGAAGTCTTTATTGATGTGTGGGTAGAACGGCATGATAGTGGAATGCGGGTTAAATGCAACGAAGCGATTTACACCTTTGTAGCTGTAGACCAACGAGGAAATCCCATTCAAGTTCCTGAAATTACCCCCCAATCAGAAGAAGAAAAAGAGCGCTTCGATGGGGCCTTGAGGCGCAAGCAGCTAAGTCTAATTTTAGCCGGAAAAATGAAACCGGATGATGCGACTGAACTAAAGGCCCTTTTTTATTCAACCGCCTAAATAAACTAGGGACTAACCGCCTCGGTTAAAATAAATTCCATAGCCTTGTTCACCAATTTTGGCGAACCAATAAACAAGGGAACACGCTGGTGCAATTCCCTGGGCTGGTAATCCATAATTGGACGATGCCCGTCGGTAGCCATACCTCCTGCTTGCTCTACAATAAAGGCAAGTGGGTTGCATTCGTACAAAAGGCGCAATTTGCCCAAGGGGGCCTTTTTGGTTGCTGGATAGACATAGATACCTCCTTTAATGAGGTTGCGGTGAAAATCTGCAACTAGGCTACCAATATACCGGCCACTTAAAGGAGTAGCTCCCTCGTCATTAGACCCTTTGCACCAGCCAATAAAGTCTTGAACTCCTTGACCACAATCACGAAGATTCCCCTCATTTATTGAATAAAATGGCCCGGTTTCTGGAATGCGAATGTTTTCATGACTTAAACAAAACTCCCCAATCGAAGGGTCTAGGGTAAAGCCATTTACTCCGCGACCTGTTGTAAAAACAAGCATGGTTGAGCTGCCATAAATGACATAACCTGCAGCCACCAATTCTCTGCCAGGCTGCAAAAAATCTTCTATTTTGGCGGTTCTATTTGATTCGGTAATTCTATAAATTGAAAAAATAGTTCCAATAGAAACGTTTACATCAATATTGCTGGAACCATCTAAAGGATCAATGGCCACAACATAAGGGTGCCCCAAATACAATTGATCATCAAACGCTATAAATTCATCTTGCTCTTCTGAGGCTACTCCGCAAGCGACTCCTCCTTGCCTTAGAGCAGCTATAAATTGCTGGTCTGCAAAAACATCCAGTTTTTTTTGCCGTTCTCCTTGAACATTTTCAGTGCCCATTTCTCCCAAAATATTCACCAATCCGGCTTTTCTCACTTCTCTACTGACAATTTTTGCGGCAACTCCAATGTCATTCAACAGGGTCGTTAAATCGCCTTTTGCATAGGGGAAATCCTTTTGCCGCTCTAATATAAATTCGGGCAGTGTAACAATATCTCGCTTAAACCTCCTCGAAGAGAACATGGGAATTGGATGTTTGGGTGTTCAACAAATGTAAGAAAGCTCTATGATTTGAAATACCCCATTCCACCCTCAGTGGATTTTTTATGTTTTTTAAGGGAAGTTGTATTCTAATTTGAGAATACTACCTAAGCGCGTTAAGCAATAAATCAGCCTTTTTTTGCACCTCTACCCATTCTGCTTCAGGAACAGATTCAGATGTTATTCCTGCCCCGGCAAAAACAATGGCTTGATTTTGCTGAATTTCAGCACAACGAAGATTAACATACAAGCGGGTCTGCCCTGGCCGTTTCCAACCAAAATATCCGCTGTAATAGGCTCGAGACTGCCTTTCAATGCGGGCAATTCTTTCAAAAACCGCATCGGCCGGGTAACCACCCACCGCAGGACTTGGATGAAGATGCGCTGCAAGTCGGGCCAATTCTTCATCAGGGAAATCAGAAGAAAATCTAGAAAATATCCGCGTTCTAAGGTGGAGCAAATTCCCCATTTGAAATTCTTCAGGTTCCTTTTGAAATTTAGGCTCCAAACCAAAATCCAATAAGGCTTGATGTAGATATTTTGTGACCAATGCCTGCTCCTGTAATTCTTTCCTTGTCCAAGTAGGTCCATCCACCTGTCGTGTCCCGGCCAAAGACCAACTTTCAATGCCCTCGGCAGATTGAGATAAGAGAACCTCTGGGGAAGCCCCTACCCAGGTTCCTGCAATAGGACAACTGAGAAACCAAACCAATGCTTTTGGATAGCGATTTCTTAGTTCTGTAAATGTTTGCACTGGCGAGAATGCTTTTAATTGAATTGGATTTCTAATAGACATTACCAATTTCCCTTCTGCTTTTCCAATTTGGTTCTGAATCGCATTTACGCCTTCCAAGAAATCAGATTTAGACGTCAAACTATATCTCATACTCGATTCCCATGCACCAGTAATATTCTCCTCAGATAAACGATTTAACTCATCCAATCTGAGTTTGTTCTGCATCGGAATAGAAAATCCCGGCACCCCTCCTCCTGAATGGAAAGGCTGAAGAATCCAACGGTCTTCTATTTCAGGGCTTGCCTCCAAGCTTGAACTAAAGGCATATGCCGGTTCTCCCGGGTAAGCAAAGAGGCCTATACAACGATTATGTTGTACAGGATTTAAAAACCAATCATTCCAGACCTGTATGTTTTCCATTTTCTACTGCCTGCAGCAATCTATATGTGTGCAAACATATCTGAAACCATAGCTTCTAAATTGAAATCGGGTTTCCATCCCCAATCAGTTCGTGCAGCAGAATCATCAATACTTTTAGGCCAGCTATCGGCAATCTGTTGCCTAAAATCTGGAGCATAATCAATTTCAAAGCTGGGAATGTGCTTTTGAATCGCCAAACTCAGTTCTGCTGGGGTAAAACTTAGGGCCCCTACATTGTAAGAGCCACGTTGTTTTATTTTTTCAGCTGGTGCTTCCATTAATTCCAATGTTGCCCGAATAGCATCCGGCATATACATCATTGGCAATGCGGTTTGGGCAGATAAAAAAGAGGTATATCTACCCTCTGCCTTGGCCTTATGAAAAATGTCAACCGCATAATCTGTTGTGCCCCCACCTGGCGGGGAACTGTAACTAATTAATCCTGGATAACGCAATGAACGAACATCAACCCCATGTTTCAAATGATACCATTCACACCAACGTTCACCCGCAAACTTAGAAATACCGTAAATGGTACTCGGTTCCGTCACTGTTGCCTGAGGCGTATTTTCCCTCGGTGTTGTTGGTCCAAAAACAGCTATACTACTAGGCCAATACAATTTTTTAATGTGTCCTTCTCTAGCCAGTTCTAGGCAAGTAAAAAGAGTGTCCATATTTAAACTCCACCCTTTTTGAGGAAATTTTTCTGCCGTGGCAGAAAGCATCGCAGCTAAAAGGTAAATTTGGGTAATGCCCTGATTTTTAACCAATTCATAAACTGCTTGGGCATTCATGGCGTCCAACACAAAGTGTGGCCCATCAATGGATTGAGAAAATCGCAAATCAGATGCTACAACCTGGTCATTCCCAAATTGATTGCGCAACGCGCCAAGCAATTCAGTGCCTATTTGACCATTCGAACCTACAATTAAAATACGCTCTGCCATACTATTGAAATGTAGGCAAAGATATGAAAAGGGGTGGCTTATTGAACCGAAATTTGGGTTTTAGCAGCTTCAAATCTAGCGCTTATTACTCCACCTGCACTGGTGGCTTCTATAAGCCCCGTTGACATGTTGCGGTGCATCCATGCATCGGCAGTACCCGGACCCAATCCATTTATTTTATTGGCTTCTAAAATAACAGACGTACTGCCCGGATTGGTAGCAGAAAACAACTTGACGTCGTTCTGAAAGGTTCCATCAATAGTTACAAGTACGTCCTGACCAGCAGCCAAGGACGTCCCAACCCAATTCAAGGTATAGCTCCCCGTATTTTGTGTCAAACTTGTAAATGTGGCAGGAAATGAGATTGAATCAACCTGTGAAATAGGATTTACAAATAGATTTCCGTCGGCATCGGTATACTCAAAAACCCCAGAAGTCAAATTCCCCGGGAACTCCAACTCATAATAGGCCAATAGATTTTTCCAATCCATTTCATTTCCATTGAACCGAACCGTCGCTCCTCCACTTAAGAATAGCAAGGTCCCAACGGCATTACTAAACCTGTATGATGCTCGGGCGTACGTTTTGTCTTCAGTGCCATTGTAAACCAAAGTATAGGTTTGGAATATCAGATCCTGTTGGACCGTATCTGAATTTTCACGGTTACAGGAAAAAAACATGGTTGAGCCAAAAACAACAGCGAAAAGGAATGTCAATTTCATAGGGCAAAAATATATCCAAAGGTAGCATCCATAGCATATTTTCAAGTTAAACCATTTGTTAATTAACAGCATCCAAAGCAGTAACCCAACAAAACACCACAGTAGTTACCAATGGCGGGAGTAAAAAAATCGAATTTGCCCTTGACAAGGCGAAATAAGTTCGGTATCTTCGTAGTTCACTGGTGAAACGTTCTTTTTTGCTTCGTCACGTATTGGGGTGGCGAAGAACACTTCGGGTTTGTTTTTGATGTGAAGTCTGTTTTTGAATTTTGGT
>CAIKAF010000015.1 GCA_903825395.1 uncultured Flavobacteriales bacterium | reverse complement strand
TTTCAGCTTCACCAAATTCCCGTAGTTCACTCCAAAAAGTGCCCTAACTGTTCTTCGCCACCCCAAATACGTGACGAACCTTGTTTTAACGTTTCATCGATGAACTACGAATTTACGCGAGGATTTTCAAAGTTTCAAGGGCACATGGATTATTTTTTTTCTTTTTTGAGTATTTAAGCTCAAAAATTCAATTAGCGTGGCGTTTTGAGTTTTTATTCCTAAGGGTTAAGGCCGATTCAAGGTATTGGATAACCCCCTTTTTTGAATGAATACTTTGGTCAATAAGAGCCTCCGCTTTAAAAAACTATGGATCTAAAATTAGCTGCAAACTTCTAAATCTACGAATCACTCCTTATTGCCAATATTTAAACCGCCCTCATTTCAAAATTGATAGGACCTTCCAAAACCAAAAAGTGGAAAAGAAAGAATCTCATTTTTAAAACAATTTCTGAGACTTTCTTTAAGGGATGGGTTTAGGATTATGCCTATTCCCCTCTTAAGTTACGAAGTTGTTCCCTTAAAAAGCCAACATCGTCTTTAAGTTGAGCAATTTGTTCTTGGTACAACTTCTCAATTTTTTCTAGGCTTCCTTCTTTGGCGGGTGCTGTTTCCATTCCGGGCTCCCAACCCAATAAAAATTCGGGTGTAGTACCCAAAATGTCTGATAATTCCTGAAGTCGGTCAAGCGTAACATTTACCTCGTCTCTCTCAATCCTAGAATATCCAGCAACACTCATATCCAGCTTTTGTGCAATGTGTTCTTGAGTAAAACGTTGCATTTTTCGGAGACGCTTTATCTCAGCTCCAATTTTTACGCGCATAACTTTGATTTAAAATTCGGACAAAGCTAATTCAATTTCGAGTAATTTTATTTCTAATTGAATTTTTATGGCCAACAAAAAATCTAATACCTTAAATTTTTAAAATATTGTAAATCAATGATTAAATTGATAAAAAGGCGGTTATTCATGAAATAATAGTAAACACTCAAAGGCGAAAAAATGTCTTTTTGGGATAATTTATTTTGATGCTATCTTCCAGCATGCCATTTGTTTCCAGTATTCTGGAAAAGATTTGGTAACCGATTGCGTTTCGCTCAAATAGAATTCAGGAATGCGTAAGGATAGATCGCAAAAGGCCATGACCAATCTATGGTCGCCATAGCTTTCAGCTACATATGAAGAAGGAAACACTGCATTTTCAGTAACACAGAATAAGGCATCATCCTTTACCCTGGGGTTTAGGTTGAGGTCTTTTAACAAGGAAATCAAGGCATCCAGTCGACGACTTTCTTTATCGTTTAGGGTTCCAAGGCCGGTAAAGTTGATCGTATTTCCTGTAATAACATGCCAAACGCAAAGCGTAGGCGCAAGGTCTGGGCAGGTTGAAAAATCCAGTTTCAATTTGGCAGCTTTGGATTTTTTGGGTTTGAAAATTAGACCATTTTGATGTGCTTCTACTGACATGCCAAGCTTTGGCAACCAATTTTTTAATGCTGAATCGGGTTGATTTGATTTCAGATTCAAATTGGTAATTATTATTTCTTGTTGCCGCAGTGCTGCCCCTAAAATAATGTAGGATGCTGAAGACCAATCTCCCTCCAATGATAATTGACTTGGTGGTTTATGGCCCGCTTTAATTCGGAGACTTAGGGGTTGATAATCAAAAGAAACATTCCATTCTTTCAATATGCTTAACGTAAGTTTAAAAAAACTTTCTGATGCTGGCGGCCGAATATATTCAATTTCTAGCCCATTTTCCAAAAATGGAGCAACCAATGCTAAGGCCGAAATGAATTGTGAACTTTGGGAAGGGTCAAGTTGAATAACCTGTACAGGGGGATTAATTCGCCGGACGTTCAATGGCCAATCGTCGCTAATTTCGAGGCCCAATTGTCGAAGAGCTACAATTAATGGCTTGATGGGACGTTTTTTTAATTGCTCATCTACCTCTATTTTGACCGGATTGGGTTCTAGCAAACGAGTAGCAAGATAGAACCTTAAGGATGTACCCCCTTGACCTAAATATACAGTTCCTTTATTGTTACTTAGGGCATCATTTAGGACTCGGCAATCATCGGGTAAGTTGCTTTCTTCTTCCGGCATTCTTACTGAAGCCAAATGACATAAAATACGATGTCGGTTGTATGGGCTTTTGGCAACAGGGACACGGAAAGAAGGTCGATCAAGGGGTTGGTATTGGCGATCGAGGATACGAATCATACCAAAGAGGCGTAATACTGCAAGCCTTCCCCAACCAATGCCTTATCTAATCTCTGGTTAATAATTGCCCCCCCAACACAATCCAATAGCGTAAAATTCAAGCCTTCCTTTTCATTTTTTTTATCTTGCTTCATATAGGTTAGAAGAAGTTCGATGTCGGTACGGGGAAAATCAATAGGGTCAAACCTTGAATGGATTACCGATTGAATTTCATTAAGGCAATCTTGAGACAAAAAACCCGATTTGAATGACAGGTAGGATTCCACGATAATACCTGCAGCAACAGCATTTCCATGAAAAATCTCCGCATTTTTATCTAGAAAATAGGCTTCCAAACTATGAGCAATTGTATGTCCGAAGTTTAGTTTTTTTCGTTCACCCTTTTCTTTTGGATCTTTATCTGCCAGTTTTTTCTTGATTTCAAGGCTTTTAAAAATAATTCGTTCAAAAGAGAGGTCACCTCGCTTTAGAAAATCCCAATATCCACTGTTGTCGATAAGTGCATGCTTATAGGCTTCGGCCATTCCTGACTTTCGATGTCCAGCAGGTAAAGTGTCTAAAAATCCGTCCCAGATAAAAACGGCTTCAGGATACGAGAACGTCCCCAACATGTTTTTCTGGGACTTGAAATCGATACCAGTTTTACCCCCAATAGAAGCATCGACCATTGCTAATAAGCTAGTGGGAATATGCAGATACGGAATTCCTCGCTT
Source organism: uncultured Flavobacteriales bacterium (assembly GCA_903825395.1). Classification (GTDB taxonomy): domain Bacteria; phylum Bacteroidota; class Bacteroidia; order CAIKAF01; family CAIKAF01; genus CAIKAF01. The sequence continues at coordinate 199,486 of CAIKAF010000015.1, read as the reverse complement.
AAAAACACTGGCTGCGAAACCTCCTAGGTCTGTAATGACTCCTCCTCCTAAATTTATAAACAAACAATTCCTGCGCGCTTCTGCTCCCAATAAAGCCTCCCAAACCAAAGATGTGGATTCCAGAGTCTTGAAGCGTTCTCCAGCCGGAAGAGTAATTATTTGGGGCACGCGGAATGAATCAAAAATAGGTTCAAGTAAAGGCAAGCATTCGCGTCTGCAATTTTCATCCGTAAGGATAAATATCTGACGGTCTGATGCTTTTTCGCTTAAAAAGGATTTTAAATAATCAAATCCGTTTTTTTCGAAATAGATTGGACAATTGCCCGTAGTTAGAAACATGTTTTTTTTCTGTGGCTCAAAGGTAAAAATACCCTGTCAAGTGAAAAATTTTTAATGTAGGTTTGCGGTAATCTTTTTGAATGCTTTCGTTTGATTGTACTGAAGTAGCCTTTAAGGGCAAAAGCGACGCCGATTTAGGTCGGTCTGTTGTATTATTTCGGATACTTTCAAAGCCTGCGTTGGTGCGATGGGGAAGTAAATTAGCCTCTCTTTCTTTAAAGCTTGGTTTGCCTGTAAAAGGTTTAATAAAAAATACAATTTTCAAGCAGTTTGTAGGTGGCGAGACGCGTGATTCTTCGCTCAATACAATAAAGTGGTTGGCCGATCGTAAGGTAGGTAGCATTTTAGATTATTCTGTGGAAGGCAAAGAAACCGATCAAGGGTTTGAAGACACTACCAATGAAATAATCTTGTGTATTCAAACGGCAGCAAATCAGGCCTCAATTCCTTTGGCGGTTTTTAAGGTCAGCGGTTTGGTTACTCAAGCTGTGTTGGAACGTCAATCTTTAAATCCTGACGAAACAGATCAGGATTGGATAAAGCTTAAATATAGGCTTCGTCGTATTTTTCAAACGGCGACAGAGCTAAAGGTTCCAGTCATGATTGATGCCGAAGAAAGTTGGCTTCAGCCTGCAATTGACCGATTAGCAGAGGAGGCCTTTGAAGAATTTAACACTGAGGGGCCTGTTGTATTTACTACTCTTCAAATGTATCGGAAAGATAGATTAGATTATTTAAAGGCGCTTTGGGAACGGGCCGCGAAGCTGGGGTATTTTCCAGGTGTGAAATTGGTTCGGGGTGCGTATATGGAAAAGGAACGAGATCGAGCAAAGGAACTTTCTTACCCGGATCCAATTCAGGCAACAAAATTAGATACTGACCGTGACTTCAATTTAGCTTTAGAATTTGTTGTGGACCGAATTGATTCTGGTGCGCTTGTTTTGGGAACGCACAATGAGGAAAGTTGCTATACATTGGTTAGAAAAATGAAAGAACTTGAATTAATTCCTGCACATCCTCGGATTTATTTTTCCCAATTGTTGGGGATGAGTGATCACATAAGCTTTAATTTAGCGGAAGCTGGGTATAATGTTGCCAAATATGTTCCTTATGGGTCAGTAGCAGAATTACTTCCATATCTTCAGCGTAGAGCCACTGAAAATACTTCAGTACAAGGGCAAACCGGTCGAGAATTAACCTTGTTATACAAGGAGTTCTCTCGGCGTAGAGCTCTAAAAGACTGAACATTATCAATTCATAAATTTTTCACGGATAATCTTGTCCTCATTCTTTTAAGTGGTTATTCCATTTGGTGCATCCTTGGCTTAAAATTATCTTTGGAGGGTGAAGCAAATAACATTCAATGTTCAAAGAACCGCTTTTGTGCCTTTATTGGGTATTCTTTCTGAAGAAACTGAATTTGTTTGGATATTACTTCATGGATATCGGCAAAGTGCCAGAGATTTTTTGACGCTTTTTTCTTCTGAGGTAACTCCCTATCGATGCATGATAGCCCCTGAAGGATTGAGTAAATTTTACAGCAAAGGAGGGGATGGTCCAGTGGTTGCATCTTGGATGACCAAAGAAAATCGAGCGGCAGAAATTGAGGATTATCTAGCATATCTTACTACAGTTTTGAATTATGTAGCAGACAAAGCTCCGAAAGCGGGTATTTTTTTATTAGGCTTTTCGCAGGGTGCGGCCACTGCAGCTCGTTTTTTTTGTCAAGCTGAATCTAATTTGGTCAATTCTCTTGTTATCTGGGGTGCCGTATTTCCTCCTGACATTGAGTTTGGTTTAAAGATAGGGGCGGAGGCTCGCCCCATTTTTATAATGAAGGGCTCCTCTGATCCTTTTTTACCTGAAAATATTAAGCTTCCAGATTTTGCTCATCATGCCATTCAAATCGTGTTTGATGGTGGGCATGAACTTCCCCCTCACGAAATAAGAAAATTAATTCAACGTGTAGAAAATTGCTATGTCGACCAAGCAAACTGATTTAATATTAAAATGGATTCAGAGGCCCTCTACCTGGGTGCCTTTGCTTGTTTTTATAGTTTTTGTTGTAGGCTTTGCTTTCTTATTTCCTGCAGTTGCTTCGTATTTGGTTTTAGGTTTGGTTTTGGCCTTGATGGCGCATCCTGTTTTTGAACGGCTTAGGAAGTTGAATATAAAGGGCCGAAAAATGCCCAAAACCCTTGCATCTATTTTGTCTTTGGCATCTTTGATGCTGTTTTTTCTTTTATTCTGGCTTCTTTTGTTACCCTTAATCGGTTACCAATTCTCAAATTGGCAAAAATTGGATTCTGGCCAGGTGGTTGCTGCACTAGAAGAGCCAATTGGTTTATCGGCTCGATGGTTAGCCGCACATGGATTGGGAACTGGAGTTTTGGATGGAATGGAAGAAAAAACCATGAGTAACCATGAAATTGCAATTCAGTTGCAGCAGAAACTTATTTCATGGATTGATGTGCTGTGGCTTGGAAATGTGCTAGGGAATTTTGTTGCAGCGTTCGCTGGACTCATTTTGGCTTTCATTTCGGGTTTTTTCGTTGCTTTTTTTCTTTTGAAGGATAAGGATTCACTCCGTCCGGTGATTATTCAGATTGTTCCTCCGGTAGTCCGCCCAATTCTAGTTTCAAGTTGGCAGGAGAGTCGTCGATTACTTACCAAATATTTTAATGGACTCTTGCTCCAATGGATGATTGTTTTTGTGCTTGAAGGGATTGGGTTGTGGTTGGTAGGGTTAACACCAACCCTTGCTTTAAGTATTTCAATTGTTGCTTCACTGTTTAATGTGGTTCCGTATTTAGGTCCTATCTTGGGAAGTATTTTGGGGCTAATCCTAGGAATTTCAGCGCATGTTGATTCCTCATTTTATGATGTGATTTGGCCATTGATGTTAAAAATGTCGCTCGTATTTTTTTTGGTACAACAGGTCGATGGATATGTATTGCAACCCCTCATTTTTTCTTCTAACTTAAACATTCACCCTTTAGAAATATTCTTGGTAACATTTATTGGTGCTCAGATTGCCGGGTTTTATGGACTTATATTCGCCGTTCCGGGGTATACTGTAGTTCGGGTATTTGTACGGCAGTCTTGGTCAGCATTACGTGTGGAATGGCAAAAAGGAAATGACCTAAATGAATAATCAAATGGTATGAGTGGTCCTAAAATACTCTATGGAATTTTAAACTGGGGATTGGGTCATGCTACCCGTTCATCTGTGGTGATTCAGGAATTAATCAATATGGGATGTCGGGTAGAGGTTGGTTGTTCTGGTGTAGGGTTGGAATGGTTGAAGAGACGGTTTCCTGATTTGGTTTTTCACGAGCTTCCTGACCCTGGTATTACATATCAAAATCCAGGGGGAAGTTTTAGTTTAGCTATTTTGCGCCAGGCATTAAATCTTCAGCGCTGGTTGGCTGCAGATCAAAAGTGGATTAAGAAGTATATCCAGATGCATGGTTTGCCAGATGGGATTATATCGGATCATCGCCCTGCGTTTCAAATTTCCAAAATACCGTCTGCTTTGATAGCTCACCAGCTGACTTTACCAATCCCATTTTGGATGGCCCCTGCCAATGCATTGCATGATTGGTATCTGTCTAGTTTTGATGAGTTGTGGTTGCCAGACCACCCTGATGAGCGTTTGTCTGGACAATTATCAAAAACGAGGTTGCCCAAAAAATACTTGGGATATTTATCAGCGATGCCTGTTGATGTTTCAGTGGCAGATTTACCGAAAATGCCCTTGTGGATAATTTCTGGCCCAGAACCCTTGCGCAGCCATTGGGAGAATACTATGACAACAAAGTTGAATGAAAAGTATGGTCCCTTTCGGGTGGTTCGCGGTACATCTAAGTCTGCCCAAGTTGATTTCCCTACCAATTGGGAAGTTGTGGATTTGGCATCTCCCCTTCAGCTATCTCCTTTTTTGAAGGCTGCGACCTGGGTTTTTTGTCGAGCAGGCTATTCTACCTTAATGGATTTGCGTTTGCATGGAAAGCCAGCGCTCTTGGATCCTACGCCAGGGCAACCCGAGCAAGAGCGTTTGGCTATGGACCTAAACGGGAAATTTGGTTGGTTTGATTTTCGGGATAAAGGATTTGTAGAATCATCAAAATTGCAATCACCAGAACCAGCTACTGGCTCTGATGGCTCTATCTTAAAGTCGGTCTTGAGAGCTTGGTTGAGCCGGGATGCTTAAGGGTATTTCATTATTGTATCTTTGGGGATATGAATTCGGACCGCTCAGCTCAAAGTAAGTATTTCCTTCCCCTATTAATTTCCGCGGTTTTAGTTGTAGGCATTATTCTTGGGGCTATTCTTTCTAATCCCAACTGGGTAACCTCCACCCCTCGGTCGTCTGATTCAGGATACGGCGAATTGGATTATTTAATTCAATTAATTGATGAGAATTATGTGGATAGTGTTGATGTAGAATCTTTGAAATCAAAAGCTTATCAGGCATTTTTAGCGGAATTAGACCCACACTCTTCCTATTTGCCACCTGTGGACAATTTGGCTATGGAAGAAGAAATGAGTGGAGAATTTGAGGGTATTGGTGTTCAGTTTGAAATTGTTCGAGATACAATAATGGTAGATGCCGCCTTGCCAGGTGGACCTTCGGAAAAAGTCGGAATTCTTACGGGCGATAGAATTGTTGAAGTTGATGGGAAAAATTTAGCAGGAATTCAAATTAGCAGTCAGGAGGTAGTTAAAAATCTTCGCGGAAGGGCGGGTACCAAGGTAAATGTGGGGGTGATTCGGCCAGGATCAAAAACTAGATTGTATTTTACCATTGAGCGGGATAAAATTCCATTGAATACTGTGGATGCCTCTTTTATGTTGAACTCCCATACTGGTTTCATTCGCTTGTCAAGGTTTTCTGAAACTTCAGCCAAAGAAGTTATAAGTGCCATTGACCAACTTAATAAAGAGGGAATGGCTCAATTGATTTTAGATCTTCGCGGAAATCCAGGAGGTCTATTAGGTTCTGCGATTGAAATTTGCGATGCCCTATTGCCTGCCTCAGAACTTATTGTTTACACTGAGGGACTAAAGCGGGATCGGGAAGATTATTTTGCCACTTCCGAGGGTTTGTTTGAAAAGAAACCTATATGCATATTGGTTGATCGCTACAGTGCTAGTGCCTCTGAAATTGTAGCTGGAGCGGTTCAAGACCATGACCGTGGTTGGATTGTAGGTGAACGGACTTTTGGGAAGGGGTTGGTTCAAGAGCCAATGCCTTTATCTAATGGCGCTGCGATAACCCTTACTGTTGCCAGGTATTATACACCTTCTGGACGGTGTATTCAACGCCCTTACAATGCAGGTGTCGAGGCTTATTTTGCTGAAAATAAGCCGATTGAAAATGAAAACGATTCAACTCCATATTATACGGACTCAGGACGGATTGTATATGGGGGCGGAGGGATTTTACCCGATATTTCAGTTCGAGAAAGCGAACAAAACATGGACTTGATATTGAGTTTATATTCTACGGGGAACTTGCAGGAAATCATGTTTAATCTTACGCAAAAGTTCCGAAAACAATGGGTTAAGGCCTATCCAACGGTTAAAGAATGGATAAATCACCAGAATTCATGGAAGCCTGTACTTCAAGCCTCTTTTCTGGAGCAATTGAATGCCGCTGAAAAGGAACTTTGGACAGCTAAGCCCCTGGGAAGAGAGGAGGTATTGCGTCGCATTCAAGAGGGAATAGCGAGAAATATTTGGGGGATGCAAGGTTATTATGAAGTCAGCAATCCTTCAGATCCGTACATAAAAGCAGCTTTAAAGGCACTGAAATAGTTTTTTTGTTACCTTGACACAAACTTAACCTATGAAATATTATTTCCTTATTCTGTTTTCTTTTTATTGTCTTGCCGTTCGAGGTCAAATTGCTGAATGTGATAATGGAATGTACCAAACTGAGCAATTCTCCTCATTTACAGTTCAGTCGGACGTTCAATATGGTCAGGCCGTTAATAGTGAGGGCCTTAGCGTTGATTTGCTAATGGATATTTACCTTCCCGATGGAGATGCGCGAACTCAGCGTCCAGTTCTTGTTTTAGCTCATGGAGGAAGTTTTATTGGTGGGTCTAAAACGGCAGATAACTCAATTGTTGAATTGTGTGGTCGATTTGCCAAGTTGGGCTACGTTACAGTTTCCATGAATTATCGGTTGGAAAATCCGCTGACGATTTTTTTAAGTCCAAACATTGAATTGACTTTTGTTGAGGCGGTGTATAGAGCTGTTCAAGATCAAAAGGCCGCAATTCGATTTTTAAGAAGATCGGTTGCGGAGCAAGGTAATCCTTATGGCATTGATCCCGACAGAGTGGTTGTTGGCGGAAATTCTGCAGGCGCCATTTTAAGTTTGCATAATGCATATTTAGACAAAGTTTCAGAGGTTCCTACAGGTGTTAGTCCGGCATTAGGTGATTTGGAAGGAACTTCCGGGAATCCAGGATATTCATCGGGAGTCCAAGCTGTAATTAATATCTGTGGGGCACTTGCCGACTCAAGTTGGTTAGAAACTGGCGATCAACCTTTTGTTTCTATGCATGGAGATCAGGATGGTACTGTTCCTCATAACACAGCAATAGCGAACCCTGGAATACCTGTAATGGAAGTTGATGGATCTTTAACGTTAAATCAACGTGCTCAGAATTTAGGAGTACGAAACGATTTTTATTTGTGGAAGGGAGCAGGGCATAGTCCTCAGAATTCAAGTGCTGCCTATATGGATTCAACCTTTTGGTATGTACGTGATTTTTTATGGGATATGGTTTGCAATGATCAACTTAATCTTGGCGAGAATTTTGTGGCAACCTCTAGTGTTTTCCCAAACCCATTTCCCCAAAACTCTAAATCCACCCTTCATTTTACCTCAGTTTGGACTGGTAAGGTTCGATTGGTGAATGAGGCGGGCATTGAATTGGTGCGTCGAGACCTCAAAAATCAAGGAGGTTTGACGGATTTGCCAGAACTGCCTTCAGGAACGTATTTTATTCTGTGGACAAAGGCCAGTGGCAAAACAGAAATACACAAGTTAGTCATTCAAGAATGAAGCATTTAATATTTGCTTTTGTAGCGGGTTGTTTGGTTTTGGCCTGTTCTAAAGAAAAGGTTGAGCAGGAGGTGGGCGAAGCAAGGCAAAATTCGTCACAATTAAATCCCAATGGAGATAGCGAGTTGGCCCTTTTGATGCGTTCAATGACAACTTACATGGAGGTAATCAAAGATAGTTTGCAGAAGGAAGCGCCTATTCCTGAATGCCCTACTGAATTTGAAGCATTGATGGTAGCCAAAGAGACGGAGGGCATGATTAAGGATAGGAATCATTTTAATGCCTATGCAGACCAATGGCTTAGCGATTTAAATCAGGTTTGTACTAGTTCTGGTAGCAATCGGGTGAAGGCCTATGAACGACTTAGGAGTTCTTGTTTGAACTGTCATCAAAGTTATTGCCAAGGTCCTATTCCAAAGATTCAGCGGCTGAGTATTCAAAATCCTTGACGCAATTGCCAAGAGCTTAAACTATTTTTAGATAGTTCTTTCCCGTTTAGGTTGGAATGTCGATGGATGAGTTCTGAGGCTACCGCGGCTGCTATGGCCTCGATGTTTTCCGGCACTTGGTCTCTGAGTAATTCTGGTTTAAAAAATTGCTCAACAAATCGGGTGGTAAATGAGCCATCAAGGAAACTTTTATGTGTTAAGACAAAACGGCAAAAATCCAAGGTGGTAGAAACGCCTTCAATTTCATATTCGTTGAGTGCCTTTAGGGTTTTTTGAATGGCTTCTTCTCGGTTGGTTCCATGGACAATCAACTTGGCCAACATCGGGTCATAATGAATTGGAATTTCCATGTTTTCAACGAAACCGCTATCTACTCGAATGCCTTCTCCATTTGGTTCTCTGTAGCGTTTAAGTTTTCCAACATCAGGAAGGAATTGATTTAAAGGGTCTTCTGCATAGACGCGAATTTCAATGGCATGTCCATTAATGTTCAAGTCACTTTGTTTAAAGCCTAGGGCTTCCCCTCTAGCTACCCGAATTTGCCATTCAACTAAATCAAGCCCTGTAATCATTTCAGTAACAGGGTGTTCTACTTGAAGGCGGGTATTCATTTCAAGGAAATAAAAATCTCCTTGGTTGTAAATAAATTCAACTGTTCCAGCTCCGGTGTAGGAGCATGCTTTTGCCACTTGAACAGCGGCCTGGCCCATTTTTTTTCTGGTTTCAGCATTAAGAATAGCAGATGGCGCTTCTTCTACCACTTTTTGGTGGCGGCGTTGCACAGAACATTCCCGTTCGAACAAATACACTACATTTCCTTGCTGGTCTCCCAAAACTTGGATTTCAATGTGCTTAGCATTTCCTAGGTATTTTTCAATGAAAACAGATCCATCGCCAAAGGCATTAATTGCTTCAGAACTGGCTCGATTTAGGGCTTCTTCAAATTCATTTTCAGCTTCTACAATGCGCATACCTTTTCCGCCTCCACCTGCTGATGCTTTAATTAGAACAGGAAAGCCTATGGATTGGGCAATTTTTTTTGCCTCATTTACATTTGAAATGGCTTCCTCTGTACCAGGAACCAAGGGCACATCATAGTTTTTGACGGCGGCTTTAGCTCCTAATTTTGAGCCCATAATTTCCATAGCTTCAGGACTTGGCCCAATAAAAGTGATTCCTGAATTGGTAACTAAACGGGCGAAGTTGGCATTTTCAGATAAGAAGCCATAACCGGGATGAATTCCATCCACGCGCAATTCCAATGCTTTTTCCACAATCAATTCACCTTTAAGGTAGGATTGGTTGCTGGGTGCTGGACCTAATAAAATGGATTCATCAGCAAATTGAACATGTGGGGAATGGGCGTCGGTTTCACTGTACACAGCCACTGTTTGGATGCCCATTTTTTTACATGTCTTCATTATTCTAAGGGCAATTTCGCCCCTATTGGCCACCAAAATCTTTTTCATGGCCGAAAGATACGTAAAGGCAGGAAAAAAAGAGGTAGTTGACCTCGCTAGAATGTTTAGCGTTCTGCCAGGTTTACGTAATCACGCATCCGAGCTCCGGTGTAAATTTGTCGGGGGCGACCAATGGGCTCCTTGTTGGCTACCATTTCTTTCCATTGGGCAATCCAACCTGGAAGGCGGCCCATGGCAAACATAACGGTGAACATATCTTGAGGAATTCCCATGGCTCTGTACATAATTCCACTGTAGAAATCTACGTTTGGATACAATTTACGTTCGATGAAGTACTCGTCGCTAAGAGCAATTTCTTCCAATTTCATTGCAATTTCGAGCACGGGGTCTTTCACACCAAGCCGATTTAACAGATCATCACAGGCTTTTTTAATAATTTTAGCTCTGGGGTCAAAGTTTTTATACACTCTATGACCAAAGCCCATAAGGCGGAATGGATCATTTTTATCTTTAGCACGTTCCACCCATTTATCTATGCTTCCGCCTTCATTTTGAATTTTATCAAGCATTTCAATTACAGCTTGATTGGCTCCGCCATGCAAGGGCCCCCACAGTGCAACAATGCCTGCAGCTATTGAGCCGTATAGATTTGCTTGAGAAGAGCCTGCCAAACGTACGGTTGAGGTTGAGCAATTTTGTTCGTGATCGGCATGGAGAATCAGTAGCTTATCAAGGGCATTTGTAACAACGGGATCAACGTGATAATCGTTGGTTGGTCCCGCGAACATCATATTAAGGAAATTTTCGACGTAATCTAATTTAGCGCTGGGATAGACAAAGGGACGCCCAATGCTTGATTTGTAAGCCCAAGCAGCGATTGTTGGAAACTTTGCCAACAAACGAAGGATAGTAAGATTGACTTTATCCTCACTGCGGTGGGGATCCAGCGACCCGGGGTAAAACGTAGACAGCGTAGTAGTAACTGCGGCAGCTACACCCATAGGATGCGCATTTAAAGGGAATGAGCTGAAAAAGCCTCTCATATTTTCATGAAGCATACTATGTTCGGCGATGCTTTTTGAAAATTGCTGTAAAGTATCTTTCGTAGGTAATTCTCCGTAAATTAAGAGATGAGAAACTTCAAGGAAGTTGGACTTCTCGGCCAATTGTTCGATTGGATAACCGCGGTAACGAAGAATACCTTCTTCTCCATCTAAATAAGTAATACTACTTGTTGTAGCACCTGTGTTTTTATATCCAGAATCCAGAGTGATAAGTCCAGATTGCCCACGAAGGTTCGCTATATCTATGGCTTTTTCATTTTCAGTTCCTTCTACAACAGGCAAACTGTATGAATTCCCTCCAAATTTTAATTCCGCTGATTCTGACATCTCCTCTAGATTTGTGTGTTTAAGATAAGTTTAAGGCTTAGTTTAAAGTTCGCCCGAAAGTAATTAAAAGCCCTTTTTTTTGCAAGAGGCTAACGGATTGGTTAACAAAAAAAAGCAAAAATTGGTGGGCAAAATCTTACGGGTATGTGTAAATCATTGTATATTAATTATTTGTGTTTTCAATTCAAGGGTTATGGTGCATTGGAATTGGAATTCATTCTCGTTTAAAATTGATTTGAAGAACGATTGAAGGACAATTTGAAGAAAGAAGATGAAGAATAGAGGTTTAGTACGAAAAATATTTTACCTTTGCCTGACTTAAACTACCGAGAGAAATGTACTTAACTACAGACGTAAAGAAGAAATTTTTCAGCGAGCATGGCGGTTCCGAAACAAATACAGGAAGTGCTGAGGCCCAAATCGCTCTCTTTTCACATCGCATCAATCACTTGACTGAGCACTTAAAACGAAATCGCAAGGATTTTGGTACCCAGCGTTCCCTCATTGCATTGGTAGGGAAGCGTAGGAAATTATTAAACTACCTTATGAATACCGATATCAATAGATATAGGGCGATTGTAGCTAAATTAGGCTTAAGGAAGTAAGTGAGTTAAAGGCAACCTTGTTGCCTTTTTTTATTTGATGTTAAAACAAAAAGTATGAGTATTCAACCAATAACCCAAACCATAGATTTGGGAGATGGCCGCTTAGTGACCATCGAAACTGGAAAATTAGCTAAGCAGGCGGATGGTTCTGTTGTGGTGCGCATGGGCAACACCATGTTGTTGGCTACTGCTGTGGCGCGTCCTGAAGCTGGCGAGAATGTTGATTTTATGCCCTTAACGGTAGATTACCGCGAAATGTATGCATCTGCAGGTCGTTTCCCTGGTGGGTTTTTCAAGCGTGAAGCACGGCCTTCAGACCAAGAAATATTAATTTCTCGATTGATTGATCGAGCACTTCGGCCTACATTTCCTGATGATTTCCATGCAGAAACTCAGGTGTTGGTGTATTTGATAAGTCATGATAAGGAGTTGTTGCCTGATTGTTTGGCCGGTTTAGCGGCTTCGGCTGCCATAGCTGTTTCTGATATTCCTTTTACTGCACCCATTTCAGAAGTTCGGGTGGCTCGAATTGACGGAAATTTTGTAGTTAATCCATACCGTAAGGATTTAGAACGTGCTGATTTGGACTTGATGGTTGCTGGCAATGCCAACGATATTGTTATGGTTGAGGGTGAAATGAAGGAAGTGGGCGAGGATGCCTTGCTTTCGGCATTGGAAGTGGCGCATAAAGCAATTAAAATTCAGGTTGCTGCCCAAGTAGAATTGGCATCTAAAATTGGAAAAGTTAAACGTGCTTACACGCATGAAAAGCACAATGAGGATTTGAAGTCTAGGATTTATGCATTTGCATATCAGCGGGCTTATGACATTGCCAATGAAGGAAACCCCAATAAGAAACTTCGCGCTGAAAAGTTTCGTGCCATTCGTGATGAATTTGTATCGGGCTTAACCGCTGAGGAAGCTTCCGAGAACTCTTTTTTAATCAAGTCGTATTTCCATTCAGTTGAAAAGAAGGCTGTTCGGGATTGTGTATTAAATGAAAGAAAGCGATTGGATGGTCGGAAATTGGATGAAATTCGTCCCATTTGGGCTGAAACGGATTATCTGCCTATGGTTCATGGGTCTGCGGTATTTACCCGCGGGGAAACTCAATCTTTAACCACAGTTACGCTCGGTACAAAATTGGATGAGCAAATTATTGATGGGGTAGTTTTCGAAGGGAAAAATCGTTTTTTACTTCATTACAATTTCCCTCCATTTTCAACTGGTGAGGCCAAGCCTATGCGTGGTACCGGTCGACGGGAAGTTGGTCATGGAAACTTGGCATTAAGAGCGTTAAAGCAAGTGGTGCCATCTAATTTTGACTACTCCGTACGGATTGTTAGTGATATTTTGGAATCTAATGGTTCAAGTTCTATGGCCACAGTATGTGCAGGGTCTTTGGCCATGCACGATGCTGGTATTCCGGTATCAAGTCATGTTTCTGGAATAGCAATGGGATTGATTTCAGATGAGGAAACTGGGAAATATGCAATCTTATCTGATATTTTAGGTGATGAAGATCACCTTGGTGACATGGACTTTAAAGTTGCTGGAACCCGCGGTGGAATTACGGCTTGCCAAATGGATATCAAGGTAAATGGTTTGTCGTTTGAAGTTTTGAAAGAGGCATTGGAGCAAGCCAAGCGGGGTCGTTTGCATATTTTGGATGTAATGGATTCTGTTCAAGCCAATCCAAGGGTAGAATTTAAGCCATTCGTGCCTCAAATTGTAACCATGGTTATTCCCGGCGAATTTATTGGTGCGGTTATAGGGCCTGGTGGTAAGCACATTCAAGAGTTGCAGAAATCTACCAATACAGTAATTAGTTTGGAAGATGTTGACAACAAGGGTGTGATTGAAATTGCAGGTTCTGATCCAGAGGGTATTCGTATGGCTCAAGACCGGATTCGTCAGATGACCACTGTTCCGACTCCTGGAGATAAATTCATGGGTGTGGTTAAGAAAATTACCACGTTTGGAGCCTTTATTGAAATCTTACCTAAGAAAGAGGGATTACTTCACATATCTGAATATGCTTGGGAGAAAACCCCAGATATTGCTCAGGTGTTAAATGAGGGTGATACCCTTGAAGTACAGTTGTTGGAAATTGATGAATCAACTGGTAAACTCAGGTTATCTCGCAGGGCATTGTTGCCGAAGCCGGAAGGGTGGGTTGCTCCACCGGAGCGCGGTCCACGTCCTGAGGGCGGTAGGGATTCCGGTAGAGGGGATCGGCCACGGCCTCGTAGAGATTAAAAATTTTAGATGCTCCTTCGGGAGCATTTTTTTTGACATGTGATTTAATTCATGGGGCATGGCGGGCGGGATTGAACAAGGTAGCCCGCAAAGATGCCGGAGCCTAGCCCGCGTGGTGCGGAGGCGACTTTAGGAGCCACCGCAAGCCCGCTGGGCCAGCCTTCCGGCAGCTGCGGACTACCTGAGAAAGCCCGTAACCCGCCCCAAACAAATCACCAATCTATTAAATCTGGGTTTGAAATTTCTGACCAAACTGAATATTCAAGTTTTCCTGACTTGAGGTTGGGCAGCTGGATTAGTTTTCCTGCTTGAAAAACGGGTAGATTCTCTCGAACCAATTGAGTATTTCCATGCGTAATTTGCAGGGTGCAGCGGTCTGGAATGCGAACAACTAGTCCCTCTGAAATTTTACTGCTTTTTTCGGGATTAAATTTATGTAAGGCATTTGGAATGCCTGCGCACTGTAGGGAAAGGACTATTGGGATGGCTTCAGTTGAATCTACAGAAAAACCTGAATTGCTAGAAAAACCGCCAAGGATTTTCTTCAGCATCCCTTTGCTATTGAGTTCTGTTACATCTGAAGCTGACAATGAAAACGGCAGAGAAAAGGTCGATGTTTTAGATATTTGTCGACCTTGGAACAAAGAATGGTAATATTGTTCGAGTGAATCTAGACGTTTCAGCATAACGTTTAAGGCTGGGCCTGAATATTGAACATCTTCATTAAATCGAATTAGTTGTTGCCGATCTTGGTCGAGTTGTACTAATTTTTGCGCTGTGTTTTTTGCAATTTCCTCTGATGTTTGTTGTTGTATCAGGGTTTGAATTTCCCAATGTTCCACGACTACAGAATCAGCCAATACCTCTCTTCGGTAAATGGTATCTGTTTCTTGTGTTAAGCTAAGTAAGGGTAAGAGGGGTAATTCTGAGAGGCCTAGGGAAGATGAATTCCATTTTTGGTTTGAGTTTTTGTTGCTTTTAGGCTCATTGAGAGGCGCATTCATGGTGAGAAGAATCCCTCCCTGACCAAACGAGAACTGATTGGTATTGAGTATGGCAGCTGGGATTTTGAATGTACAGGAGGTATCAGGCATTAGGCTAAGGGTGAGCCTAGATTGCACAATTTGATGCGTTGATTCCGCCTGTTCTTTTGCGTGAATTCCAAGGTATTTTTTAGCAAATCCTGCCAAAGGGCCGGGTGTGTAGGTTGAAATTTTTACAGTTCCTGATAAGGTAAAATCCGATTTGGGTAAGGTGTAAAAAACACCTTCGGGAAAGGATTGAGCCATACCAGTTGAAGCAGCAAAAATCAACAACAGGGCAGTTAATCGTATTGACGTCGAAAAAGAGATGATATCCATAGTCCTAGAAAAGTAATGCAGCCATTAAGAGGTAGAAGTTCGAAGCCGGCAGAATAATTCCATTGTGGAGCTAACACATAAGCAAATAGCCAAGTTAGTCCAACTGAAATGCAAGCGATGACAGGTATGGTCCATTCGATGGGGCGCAATTTGGTGGCAATGAGTCCGAATGTAAACAAACCAAGCAGAGGTCCATAGGTGTAGCCTGCCAAATTTAAAATGACATAAATGAGGCTATCGTTGGTTAGAGCATCGAAGGCCATGATGCTCAGCCAGAGTAAAAATGCAAAGCCGAGGTGAACAAGCGTTCGTATTTTCGGGCGGTTTGAAGGAAAGGCATTAGGCCGTCCAAAATCTAAAAAGTCCATGCAAAAGGCCGTGGTTAGGGTTGTAAGAACTGAATCGGCACTGCTTAATGAAGCAGCGATAAGCCCTAGGGTAAAAGCAACCATTGCCAGTGGTCCAAGGTATTCAAACGCAAGAAATGGAAAAATGTGGTCGGCCTTTAAATCTAAATTTAGCAAGCCCTTAGAACTTAAATATTGGGATAAAGCGGCACCTAAGCCTAAGAAGGCAAAATTGACTATTACGATTAAGAAAGCAAACCAAAACATATTTTTTTGGGCATCTTTGACTTGTTTGCAGGCTAAACTTTTTTGCATCATGGTTTGGTCTAATCCAGTCATGCTTAAAGCAATAAAGGCGCCTGCCAGAATATCTTTTCCCCAGAAATGAGCTTGATTAGGGTCAGTAATCCACCAAGATTTTTGTAGCATAGTTGACCAATCTGAGGTGGATAAATTTAAAGCGTCATGTATGGAATAAAGGGTAATGAAGAGCCCTAGCATCATCATAATGGCTTGAATTGCATCTGTCCAAAGCAAAGTTTTAATACCACCTTTGTAGGTATAGGCATACATTAGGGCCATCAGAACGATAACTGTTACCTCAAGCGGAATTCCAATGGCATCAAGAAAGAAGAATTGAAAAACACTTACGGCTAGGAATAATCGTCCGGATGCTCCAATGATTCGGGAGATTAAAAAGAAGGCCGATCCGGTTTTTTGGCCTAGAAATCCGAAACGTTGGTAGAGGTATTCATAAATGCTGGTTAGGTTTAACCTAAAGTATAGGGGAATAAGGATGGCTGCAATAATCTGATACCCTATAAAATAGCCAAGCACAATTTGCATGTATGAAAATCCCTGAGCGTGTACATTTCCTGGAATGCTAATGAAAGTGACTCCACTTAAGCTGTCGGCTACCATACCCAGCGCGATAATATACCAAGCAGTTTTTCTACCGCCTTGGTGAAAGGTTTGTTCGCTGGAATTTTTTCCTGTAAGGTATCCGATTAAGCCAAGAAAGGCCAAATACCCAATAAAAAGCCCTAGAAGAGACCCCCCTGCCATGGTTAATTTTTAATAATAGTTTTTGTAATTAGACCTTGAGGGGTAGATAAGCGAATGAGATAAGTAGCTGCTTTAAGATGACCAATTTCGAAACCAATTTCTTGTTCTCCGCTAAGTCCTAGGCCCTCATAGATCACTCCAAGAGAGCGCCCTGTTTGGTCAAACAATTCACAGATTACCGGTCCCGCTGTTGGTAAATTAAAGCGGATAAAACTGCGTTGAAAGGAGGGGTTTGGATAGAGTACTGAAGGAATTGAGTTGATTTTTGAGGGATCGATTCCCGCTGGGGATGTTCCGAATGGGCTAATTAATTCGGCGATCCAAGTAGAGTGCCTTCTGTCTGCGGCTCCAAAAGTCCCTGCCACCCAAATTTTACCATATTCTGGATAGTATTGTTGTGCTCCAAAATAGTCTCCCCAGCGTTCGGTTGGTCCTTGAATGACGTCCAGACTTTGAAGCCCCTTTTTAATTCGAATCAAATCGGAAAATTGGCCTTGGTCGTAGGTTATTGCCGACATACCTGGGAAGGCATTTTGACTGCTGTGATTGAAAGCAATAATGCATCTTGGACTATTGTCGGGAGCATAACCAACAGTTACCAAATTTGGGTATCCTAAATCTAAGGTATCAAATCCTATGATACTAGCATGTTCTACAATTGGGTTGGCTTGGTTTACCTGAGCGAGTTGACCGAAATAAATTCCGCAGGAGCCAAAATTTGTATCGATGGTATTTCCAACAAATTGAATTCGACCTCGATCTAGATTTGCTGCAAGGACGCGGGCATCATTGGTAGCCAAGGTTTTTGATGTATCTGGTTGTAAAGCCTCTGGAGGGACGCCATAGGCAACCGGAAGTTGAATGTGCTGCACGGATAAGGCGCCGGCCCCAATGGTATCGGA
This sequence comes from uncultured Flavobacteriales bacterium, assembly GCA_903825395.1. Taxonomy (GTDB): domain Bacteria; phylum Bacteroidota; class Bacteroidia; order CAIKAF01; family CAIKAF01; genus CAIKAF01. The sequence goes on along the minus strand of CAIKAF010000015.1, from coordinate 182,266 downwards.
TATTTTAATCAAAAACAGAGAATCGTTTTGAATATCAAAATTTCGATTTGATAAGAAATATTGTTCCGGATTACCTGCAAAATCTGAAGTGCGGGTGACGGCATGCAGATTTCTTAATGCTCGGCCTCCAAATTGAATTCCTGACCATAGGTTGGTTTGAAGAGAATCGCCATTGTATCCTTCCTGTTTGCGGATTTGCCAGATTACGGATTGCTTAAACCCCATTTGCCAGCTTACTCCTTCTCTAATTTGATTGCCAGTAATAAACACCTCATTTTCGGTAAAGCTAATGCAAGGAAAATCGAACCAGGTGGAATCATTGAAGGGATTGCCAGGTAAGGTATACATATTCCAGTCGCCTCTTGGGTCTGCACTTTGAGAAAATGCTACGATTATTTTTGAGGTAGCAGAAACGCTTCCGTTCAAAATAACTGCCATGAAGCGTTGAGCCAAGGGGTCAAAAATAACTTTTGGGTCATAGCGGTAATTGGCAGTTCCAATTAATCCTACCGCATCGGTAAAGTAGCGCAGGGTTAAAGAGGACCTTAACATACCTGTATTTCTGCTGTAAACCCGAATGGTGGTATTGATGGCTGAAACCAGCAAACTATCTTCATTGAAAGCCAGGGAATTATCCATTGGCACACTGCTGCTAAACACATTTCCTTGAAAAGCCTTTCCTAAAATGGGTTGGGGAACGTTGCTTTTTTCAGTGGCTTTAGTCCCCAATTTTCGGGGAAAAAGGATTGCGCTTTTTTCTTTTTGCTCATACATAAATCGTTTGTCGGGCTTAGAGGCAAAGTTGGGAGCTTCGCGGCTGACTAAATCACTCATCCATTCGGATTCAAGTCCTTCGGGAATTGAACTAATACCTGCACGGGGATAAACGAACGAGTTTTTTACTTGTGCTGAAATAGGTAGAAAGACCAAGCACAGCAGCGACCAAAACAAGTGATTCATGGCACAAAAGATTTGTTCAAATGTACATTTTTATTGGCTGATACTAGGTTTTGCAGTCCAAAGAGCCGTTGGGCACTTAAAGCAAGTATAATTTTGTGGCAGGCTCTGAGGAACGGATTGGAACCACTAGGCATCCCTTTCATGGCATGCTGCAGCACAAATGAGAATGGTGGTAAATTCCCAAAAGAATGAGAAGATTGAAAATCTAGGGAGTTTTACTGTAGCTCGATCATTTTGGCAAGCGCTAAATTCGGCTAACTTTGTGGAGTTAAAAATTAGGAATTCGCGCGTGAAGGCAATTTTTTTAAAAGAAATCTCGGTGTTTTTCGCCAGCATTACCGGTTACGCCATTATGGGGGTATTTTTATTGGTAAATGCTGTGTATTTGTGGTTGTTTCCCGGAGATAATGTCTTGAGTTTTGGTTTTGCTGATATGAAGCGTTTTTTTGTGGATGCACCCTACTTATTTTTGCTCTTGATTCCAGCTTTAACCATGAGAAGTCTGGCAGAAGAGCACTCGCTGGGTACCTTAGAATTGATTCTTACCAAGCCGGTCCGAACCATGGAGGTTATTTTTGCTAAATTTTGTGCGGGACAGGTACTTGTATTTCTAAGTTTATTGCCTACTATGGGGTATTTGGTAGCCTTGGTTCAGTTAAGTTCTGTGGAGTCTTTAGATTGGGCTGGGATTTTTACTTCTTATGTGGGGTTATTCTTATTGGCATCGGTGTATTTGGCTGCGGGAATTTTTGCCAGCGCCTTGACGTCAAATCAAATGGTGGCCTTGCTTTTGGGGCTTGGCTTTGGGTTGTTGCTTACTGAGGGGATTCCTCAGTTGGTTGGCTTAGGTCTGCTGGAAGGGAATGCTTATTACATTTTGCAACTTGGCTTATCGTATCATTATGAATCCATTAGTCGCGGAGTTATCGATTCAAGAGACATTGTTTACTTCATTAGCTTAACAGCCCTATTTTTATTGGCGGCAAAAACCTGGATTCAAAAACGCAATTGGTCTTGAGGCATGAGCAGAAAGAGAAAAGATATAGGTTGGCTATTGATTGCATTACTTGTTTTGGTATTCGCAAATGCGGTGTTTAGTCGTTTGTTTTTTCGGGTAGATTTTACTTCTGAGGGAAGGTATAGTCTGTCGGATAGTACCATTTCCATGCTTAGGAATATGGAAGAACCTGCCATAATAACAGTGTACTTGGAGGGTAGCTTTCCACCCGGATTTAAGCGTCTTCAGATTGCCACGCGTGAATTGCTTGAAGAATTTAGATATCAGGCCGGGAACAATATTCAATATCGTTTTGTGGACCCATTTTCGGGTAAAGATCCTGAGGAGCAGGCGTTAATGCAGCAAGAATTGGTAGAAAAAGGAATCCAGCCTTTTTCGCTCACATTTGCCGATGAAACAGGCCGTCAAGAAAGGTCGATAATACCGGCAGCTACCATTTCCTATCGAGGGCACGAAGCCAAGGTTGATCTTTTGGAAGAATTGGCAGGATTAGACCCATCTCTTGCCGATCAAGCCCTTAATACATCCATTGAGCGGCTTGAATTTGGATTTGCCTCTGCACTATACAAACTTCATACCTTTGAAAATAGGCCCAAAATTGCATTTTCATTTGGGCACGGAGAATTGCCTCAAGGGCTAATTGCGGATTTTTTAATTTCATTGAAGGATTATTATACGGTTGAAGGTATAGTTTTGAACAATCAGCTGAATGCCTTAAACAAATCGTATTCCTGTTTGGTAATTGCCAAGCCCGATTCGCTTTTCAAAGACGCAGAAAAGTTTGTTATAGATCAATACGTTATGCGTGGTGGGCGAGTGCTGTGGTTGTTGGATCAGGTAAATGTAGATTTGGATAGTTTAAGGACTAGCCCGAAAGGGTATACAATCGCCCTACCCAAAGATGTCGGATTGAATGATCTTCTTTTTAAATATGGGGTACGAATCAATTATAACTTAATTCAAGATGCTTCTTGTGCACCCATACCGGTTGTTACAGGAATGGTTGGAGATAGGCCGAAAGAAGAATTGTTGCCTTGGTTTTTTTATCCTGTGGTACTTCCCGATGATCGCCACATGTTAACCAGTAGAGTAGGGCCTATCCGTTTTGAATTTCCATCTAGTTTAGATACGGTAAAGGTTCAAGGTATAGAGAAGACCATATTATTGAATAGCGGTCCGGTTTCGAGGAGCTTAATGACTCCAGCTCGGGTTGGATTGCAGAGCGTAACGGAAAAGGCAAGTCCAGAGCGATTTAATTCTCCGAATCAGCCCATGGCGGTTTTGCTTGAAGGTAAATTTGAAAGTGCCTTTAAAGGACGTTTATTGCCCACATCAGATTATCCATTCGTAGAACGTGGTCAATCAAGTAAAATGATTGTGGTGGGAGATGGAGATGTTATTAAAAATAGATTTAATTCTAGGCAACAGAGGCCTTTTAAATTGGGTGAAGACCCTGCCAGTGGATTTTTCTTTGAGGGCAATAAGAACTTTTTAATGAATGCGGTCCATTATTTGGCAAATGATGCTTGGTTCATAGCCATTAGAAATAAGAGGTTTCAAATGCGCAATCTTGATCCTTTGAAGGTAGAGTCCAATGGGAAATTTTGGCAAATGGTTCAGATTATCTTTCCGGTAATCTATATTCTTGTTTTATGGTTCGGAGTACAATGGATTCAAAAACGAAACTACGCATGAAGTATTTTTTCCTTCTTGGGTTAGCATTATTTTGGATTGGATGTGGAGGCAAGGGGAATTCCATGAGTTCCGATTATACCTCGTTTAAAATTGAGGATACAGCTTCGATTTCGAAAATTCAGATAAGCAATAAAAATGGCAGTCAGGTAGCCTTACTTCGTTCTTCTGACGGCTGGGAGATTGAAGGCTTGGATGTTTTAGCTCGGAAAGATTTAATTGAGGTTACCTTATCTACCCTTCGCCGCATGGAGGTTAAAGAATTTATTCCTAAAAATGGGCAGCAAGAGATTTTTAAGCGCTTATCGGTATATGGCAGTAAGGTAGAAGTATTTGGGAAAGATGATGAGCCTATTCGCACCTTTTTCGTGGGCGGTCCGACTCAAAATCATTTAGGGACATACATGATGTTGGAGGGTTCTGAGGTACCTGTTATTGTATATGTTCCAGGATTTAGAGGCTATTTGACCAATCATTTTAATTCCAACGTTTTGGAATGGAAGAGCAAACAAATTTTTGCTCATCACATTCGGGATATAAAATCGGTGGAGGTTATCCACCACCAGAATCCTGAGGCTTCCTTCCGTATTGATGTTATATCTCCTTCGAAGTTTTCTTTGGTTCAGCTTCAAAGTGGATTGAAGCCTAGCATGGCAGATACTAGTATGATGAAGGTTTTTTTACAAAATTTCAAGGTGCTAGGATTTGAAAATTGGGTGGACATTAATTCAGTTCGGCTGGATTCCGTTCAACGCAAGTACTCCTTATACACAGTAACAGTAACTACTCAATCGAAAACGGTTAATTCAGTTAAATTGTGTGCGATACCCCTTCCAAAAGGAACTTTAAATATGTTGGGTGAGCCCATTCAAGTAGATGTTGATAGGATGTATGGAATATTGAAGAATGGTGAGGTTACTTTGTGTCAATACTTCACCTTTGATCCAGTAACCATTCCACTGGATTATTTTGTTCGAGGCCAGGTGCCCAGCCCCTAATTCGTTTTCTTTGCCTTATATTTGTTACTTAAAACAACCGTCATGCAGTTTGTAGTTTCTAGTAAAACCCTTTTAAGTCATATACAAACCCTAATGGGTGTCATTCAGGGTGGAAATAATTCCGTTCCTATTTTACAGGATTTTTTATTTCAAACCAATCCAGAAGGCGGTTTAAAGGTGACCGCTTCTGATTTGGAAACCACAGTGATTGCCGTAATTCCTGAAGTGAGTATTAAAACTGAAGGTCAGGTTGCCATTCCAGCTCGCTTTCTGGTAGATATTTTGAAAACATTTGCCGATGTCCCCTTGTCAATAACAGTAGATCCCGCGACTCATGGGATTAATATTCATTCCGACAGTGGAAAATATAAGACAGCAGGTCATGATGCAGAGGAATTTCCATCCTTGCCCGAATTTAATAGTAAAGGTTCTTTTGCTGTAGAAGCCTTGACATTTAATAATGCCGTGGCTAAAACAATTTTTGCTGCAGGTAACGATGAATTGCGTCCTGTTATGTCTGGAGTTTTATTGCAAGCCTCCCCAGATTCTGCGAATTTTGTTGCCACAGATGCCCACAAGTTGGTTTTATACAAGCGTTTTGATATTAAGGGCGATTCAAGTTTTGAGTTGATTCTGAACAAACGTCCCCTCAATTTATTGAAAAACATTTTGGGGAACTCTGAGGAATCTCTTTCCATTGAGTACAGCGATAAAAATGTTCGTTTTTCCTTTGGCCACTATGTTGTATACAGCCGATTGATTGAAGGGAAATATCCGGCTTATGAGGCTGTTATTCCGAAGGAAAACCCCAATGTATTAACTATTGATCGCCACGCCTTGCTTAACGGATTAAAGCGGGTATCTATTTTTTCCAATAAGGCCACATACTTGGTTCGGCTTAAACTAGCTGGTAATCATCTTGAAATCATTGCGGAAGATCTGGATTTTTCCAATTCAGCTAAAGAAGAATTGAATTGCCAATATTCGGGAGAGGACATGGAAATCGGATTCAATAGCCGTTTTTTAATTGAAATGCTAAGCAATATGGACCAGGAGAGTGTAACACTTAAAATGAGTACACCCAGCCGACCTGGAATTTTGTCTCCCAGTGAATATCAGCAAGACATTGAAGAGATTACGATGTTGATGATGCCCATTATGGTAAATTGATGAAGGCGGGCTGCCTGTTTTGGAGCCAAATCATCGAAGAACGTGAAACGCATCGCCATACTCGGAGCCCGAGGACAATTGGGTTCAGTCCTTTGTCAAACATTAAAACGTCATCAGGGGGTTGAGATTCTAGCCCTCTCTAGGGTGGATAAACCTGGATATTTGAGATTTAATCCCTTTTCTTCCGACTGGAATCGTCTTGGGAAAATTGATGTGTTTATTAACGCAGCTGGAATACTTCGCGAGAGTAAAAATGAGGCATTTTTTGAAGTTCATACTGAGTTAGTAAGGCGTATCATCGAAAATCGCCACATTTTGGGGAATCCAAGAATCTTGCATATTTCAGTTTTGGGCGCGGATTTGGCTTCTGGATCTGCTTTTCTGAGCAGTAAAGCAGAAGGAGAATCCATTGTTCTTAAGCAAGACGATGTCATGGTATTTCGTCCTTCCTTGTTTTGTTTGCCCAATAATTTGTTGGTTCAAAAAATGATACTGTTGCTTGATATAAGCAGGTATTTAGGAAATCGAGCTTTGTTGCCCGCCACTTTTCCCCAACATAAAATTCAGCCGGTTATGCCTAATGATGTGGTTGATGCCATTGAACGCGGGATTTTTTCAGAAGTATTGCCAGTGAAATCACTGGATTTAGTGGGGCCTTCACCAATATCTTTTGGCGACCTTATGACCTTAGCTGCTAAACTTAGAAATCAGCGACTTATTCCAATCGAGATTCCGAAAAATTTGGTGGATATTGTTACGCGGAATTTTATTTCGGTATGGTTCCCGGAAATTTTGGATTATGAGCAATTCAAATTGTTGTTTAAGGATAATGTTGGAGATCCAAGACAATTGGAGGATTGGATTGGGCGTCCTGCACAAAGTTCAGAGGAATTTTGGAAAATGGCTTTTTCAAAGGCAGATTAAGTTCCTGAAATTTTAAGGATGCAGGGTAATGTGCCCGAAAAAAGTGGGCTAAACCTTATAGAATTCATATCTTCGCAGCAAAGTATTTTTCATGAAAAAAGTTTATATCGTTTCAGCTGTGCGCACCCCAATGGGTAGTTTTGGAGGTGTTCTATCTTCAGTTTCAGCCACCGATTTAGGGGCGGTAGCTATTCGTTCGGCCTTGGAACGCTCTGGTATTTCAGGGGAAAAGGTGGACGAGGTTTTTATGGGAAATGTACTTTCAGCAGGTTTAGGTCAGGCTCCCGCCCGTCAAGCGGCATTAAAGGCCGGATTGCCAAATACAGTTCCATGCACAATGGTTAATAAGGTTTGTGCTTCAGGAATGAAATCCATCATGCTTGCAGCTCAATCCATTCAGTTGGGCCATTCTCAAATCGTAGTTGCAGGGGGAATGGAGAATATGTCTCAGGTGCCGTATTATGTATCAACAAATCGCTTTGGACAGAAATTGGGTCATGGTCAATTAACCGACGGGATGATAAAAGATGGACTTTGGGATGTGTACAATGATTATCATATGGGCAATGCTGGCGAGTTGTGCGCACGTGAGATGCAATTTACGCGTCAGGATCAAGATGCTTATGCTATTGAATCTTATCTCCGCGCTCAAGCTGCTTGGTCGGCAGGCAAATTTAATGCTGAAATTGCCCCCGTTACCATCGCTGGTCGGAAGGGAGATGTGATTGTTTCGGAAGACGAGGAATATAAAAACGTGCAGTTTGAAAAAATCCCAGAATTACGCCCTGTTTTTGATAAAAATGGGAGCATCACCGCTGCAAATGCCTCCACCCTAAACGATGGAGCCTCTGCCTTGGTTTTGGTTGGCGAAGAAGTACTCCGGACTCTAAATCTGACTCCTCTTGCTGAAATAAAAGGATTTGCAGATGCTGCAACAGAACCCTGCTGGTTTACTATAGCCCCAGCCTTGGCTGTTCCTAAAGCACTTCAACATGCTGGTATAAAATCCGAACAGGTTGATTTATATGAACTAAATGAAGCCTTCGCCGTGGTAGCCTTGGCCAACAATAAAAAATTAAACCTAAACCCAGACCAAGTGAATGTGTACGGTGGTGCCGTGTCATTGGGTCACCCCCTAGGTTCTTCTGGTGCTCGTATTGTGGTTACTTTACTTCATGCCCTTAACCAAGAAGATAAGAAGTTTGGCGTTGCTTCTTTGTGCAATGGAGGTGGAGGGGCCAGCGCTATCGTAGTTGAACGCTGCTGATATGGAACCTTCATTTCAGGTTCAAGTGCCAGTGCTTCCAGCGCGACTTCGGCCGGAACACGCCTCTGAAATGACGACTCAATTCTTGTTCGGTGAACGCGTGGAATGCATCGAAAAACAAGAGGAATGGTGGCTTGTTCAACGTAAAATTGAATGTTATCCTGCCTGGGTTCGGTGTACTGGACTGACTGCTGTTTCTAATTTGGAGGTGGAGGGCGTTTTCCAACAAGTGTTAGTTCAGCAAACTCAGGGAAATTTTGGTTTGGTATGGACACCCTTAGGGGCGAAAATCAAAGCGGAAAAACAGGCAATTCCCGACTTGAATGAATGGGCGGCCATGTGGAATGGAGTCCCTTATCTTTGGGGAGGAAAAACGTTGATGGGCATAGATTGTTCTGGATTATCTCAACTGTATTGGGAATCTAGAGGCATACTTCTTCCTCGTGATGCATCACAGCAGGCTTTAGTTGGGCTTGAGGTGTCGTGGTTGTTTGACAGTCAACCTGGAGATTTGGTGTTTTTTGATAATGCAGAAGGCAAAATAGTTCATGTTGGAATACTGCTTTCATCCAACACAGTCCTACATGCCGCGGGAATGGTAAGAACAGATTTAATAGATCAGCAAGGCATTTACATGGCTGACGAAGGCAGGTATTCACATTCCCTAAGATTGATTCGGCGTCCTGTGCCTACTGCTGTTTAGGAAGGAGAATTACTCTTGTTTCATAAGTTTAAATCAAGTAAATAATTCATTCAGGAGTTATTTGGCGAGAGTGAATTGATTTGGAGGATGAAATTTTTGAGTGATTTTTCAAGGGAGGGGTTTTTAGATGGGTTTAAGCCAATGACTAGGCATCCGCACCAAAACTGGCAGGATGTCTTCCCTTGGGCAAGGCCCAACTTTCCACTAAACCGAGAGCCTTAAAAAATGTAGAACCCAATCCTCATCCCACATCCTCCATTACTCCCCAATCAAAAAGGGCTGATCTGCCGCACCAACCCAGTCTCATACCCGAAATTCCCGCTTCCCTATTTGTCAAAGTCACCCCCGACAAAATAAGAAAGCATTTCTGAGACCCCCCAATTGAATCCAGACAACCCTTTCGGCTTGTCTTTCTTCAAACAAACTTCACATCATAAAAATAACCCGAAGTGTTCCTCGCCACCCCAATACGTGACGAAGCATTTAAAGAACGTTTCACCAGTGAACTACAAAGATACCCATGTATTTTTTAAGTTTCAAGGGCAACTCCGATTTTTTATTTTCTAAGCTCTACAATTCCCTCCTTGCGCATTAGCCCGAAGGTGTCAAAATTCAACCACAGTTATAGAAGCGGAATCAGGCTTTAGGTCTGATCTGCGGCAGGGATTGAACCGGGTTGCCCGCAAGGGGGGCGGGGGCAGCTGTGCCGCGGCGAGGAGGCGACCTTGGGAGCCACCGCAGCCCGCCTACAGCCCGCCCGGCCACTGCGGACTACCGGTGAAAGCCCGGCTGCCGCCACCCAAATAATATAAATATTAGTTCTTCCTTGATTTTCGCCGTATCATAGCCTCTACCACATCCCACATTTCTGGGGGAATTAAATCGCCGACCCAGCTAAATTCACCGCCGTTTTTCATCCACTCGCCCCCGTCAATGGTGATGACTTCTCCTTGAATGTAGGCGGAAAAGTCTGACATTAGGTAGGCCGCAAGGTTGGCCAACTCCTGGTGATGCCCTACGCGACCAACCGGAATTTTTGAGGGTATATCCACCTGTTGCATGAATTCCTGAGGAAAAAGCCGATCCCATGCGCCCGGAGTGGGGAAGGGGCCGGGGGCAATCGCATTGGTGCGAATACCGTATTTTGCCCATTCTACGCCCAGCGAGCGAGTCAAAGCTAGTACGCCGGCTTTCCCACAGGCCGAAGGAACAACATAGGCCGAGCCGGTCCAGGCATAGGTTGTAACAATGTTTAATGTTGTACCCTCAATTTTTTCATCAATCCAATATTTCCCAAAGCTCAAGCTGCTATTGTAGCTGCCTTTAAGCACAATATCAACAACGGAATCGAATGCCCGATGGCTGAGCCGTTCTGTGGGACTCAAAAAGTTCCCGGCTGCATTGTTGACCAATCCATTTATGGGGCCAAGGGCTGCAATGGTTTTTTCACGAAAGCGTTCTACTTCATCATAATTCCGAACATCGCAGGGATGATAAAATACCCTCCCGCCGGTACGCTCCTGCAATTCCTGAGCGGCTGATTTCAGCTTTTCTTCATTGCGTCCGCAAATTCCAACGTTGGCTCCCAATGCCAAAAAGTACGCCGCCATGCTTAGACCTAGCCCACTGCCACCACCGGTAATTACTATGGTTTTATCTGCCAGACTACCAGGAGCCAGCATTCCTTTTTCGTGGTTTTTCATAGGATTTATTTGATGGTTTCGGGCCAAGGACCTTCCAAAAGTTCTAGGGCTTTTTGTATGGATTCATTTTCGGATGCCATGACTTGGAAAAAGGCATCTCGGCTGTACATGTTTTGAGCAACCAGTGCTTTTAACATATTGATTAAAAATGGCTTACTTCGGTCGAATTCCTCTTCCGTACAGGGGATTTTGCGTTTTTCTATTTCAGCAAGCAGGGTGGGCCACAGTGCACTGGCATCAAATTTTGAGCTAAAATCCTCCATGCTAGGATAGTTGCTTTGCAGTTCGATTCGGTGTGCATCTACATAATCCAGAGACACATTATAGGGCAATCCTGCGGCGGTTATTCGGTTTAGGCACACAGAGAAAAAAGAGGTGTCAAGGGGTACAAATACATCGGGCATAATGCCGGCTCCTCCGTACACCACACGACCTTTCGAAGTTTTAAAGGCCAAACTATCTGGTATGCTGGCTTTCCCCGAATCGGTCAGTTCGCCCTTATCAAATCGGCTGGCTAAATCTTTATAGTATTTTTCAGTTCCCTCGTTGTAGGGAGCTTGAATAAAGCGTCCCGAGGGGGTAAAATAGCGGGCAGTGGTGAGTCGGAATGCCGAGCCATCGGGTAGGGGAAAGGTGTTTTGCACCAATCCTTTGCCGAAGGTCCGCCGTCCTACCACCAATCCTCGGTCGTGGTCTTGAATGGCTCCGGCAACAATTTCGCTGGCCGAAGCGGAACCTTCATCAACCAATACAATTAAACGGTTGCCGGGAAGCATAGGATTTCCGGCCGATTTAAATTCGCGGCGCTCACTGTGCAATCCTTGGGTGTACACCAGCAATTTGCCTTTTGGAAAGAAGTGATCCAGCATTCCAGTGGCTGCCATAAGGTATCCGCCTGAATTCCCTTGTAAATCCAAAATTAGGTCTTTGGCGCCCAATGTTTTAAGCTTTTTCCATCCTTCCTTAAATTCATCTACTGTTGTTTCTGCAAATCGATTTATTTTCAGGTAACCCACTCCAGGTTTCAGCATAAATGCGGCATCCATACTGAATACAGGAATTTTATCGCGAACAATGGCAAAGTCCAAGAGTTCATCCAATCCGGGCCGAAGAATCTTCACGTGTACGGTGCTTCCTTTTTTTCCGCGCAACCACCGAAAAACATCGTTGTTGGTAATTTTTTTACCGGCCACCAGCGTATCTTGAATGTAAATAATGCGGTCTCCACTGCGGATTCCAAGGCGCTCAGAGGGCCCGCCGCTAATGGGACTTACCACCATAATGGTGTCGTGGTGAATGTTGAATTGCACACCGATTCCTTCAAAGTTTCCGCTAAGGGCCTCTTCAGATGCTTTTAATTCTCGGGGAGGAAGGTAGTAGGAGTGGGGGTCTAATTCCTTTAAAAGGCCTTCAAGTGCGGCTTCAATCAATTTTTCCCGATCTATTTTTTCCAAATAATAATTGTCAAGAAAAAAGAGCAGGCCATCTAATTTTTCAGAAGGATTATTGATTTGCGCCGGCAGCTGCAGCCCGGCTACATTCATAAGTGCCCACAGAAGGGCTATGGCAAAACGCTTCATCGTCATCATAACGTAAAAGTACGGATTTGTTGTGTGGCTAAGGGTATGTTGGGCGCCTATTCCCGCTGTCCGCTGTAGGTACCTCGCCCTTGCCGCGGCTTGCTGGCCCCTGCGTGGGCTCCCAAGGTCGCCTCCGCGGGGCGGCAAGCCGGGGCAAGGTCTTCGGTCCCTGCCGCTGCCATCGGGGGCGCAATCCTCATGACTTAATTCAGGTAAATTCCTTAAATACAGTTGAATGGGTTGCAATTAATAGATTTAGACCGGACTTATACGCTATGAATGCCAATCACCCGAGCATAGCGCCTAAATCGACCAAGGAAAAAGGACAATTCCGGCGAGCGTTCTTCTGCAGGTTGGTTTGGATATTCTTCCGATCGCAGCTTTAATTTAAAGGAGAAAATTAAACTGTTGTTTTTCAGATGCGTATGAACGAGTTTTTGAGTCGGATGAAACTGCAAGCGCTTTGCATAGGAAGCCGCCCAATCAAAAAATTCAATGTGAATGTCATACACTTGGTCTTCCGGAGGATGGTTCCATACCCCTAAAACATGATTGAAATGCGAGCGCAATCCAATCAATTTTTCCATTTTTTTTCGGTCAAACGAAATGAGTCGATCGTTGGCATCGGTGGCGATATCTACTCTAAGTTGGTGTATTTGATCCAGTCTAAAGGTCAACAGATGCTGTTCTCCCAAGGGAACTGCGCTTAAATAGTATAGATTATCGTACAAGCGGATTTGCAAGGGCATTACAGTATGCATTTGCAGGCCTGAAATGGCAGATTCAATTTTTGAAACCGATCTGTAATTGAATTCCACCGCTTCTTCCCGACGAATGTGCCCAAGGAGTTTGATGGCCATTTGAACTACATTGAGTTCGGAATTTCGACCAAACCCCTGCAATTTAAGAATGGGAGCACTGTGAAACACCGCCGATGCCCCCGCCAATTGCTCTTCATCCAGCCCATAATGATCGGTCAATTGGCTAAGAATCCGACTTACAGCCGGTAAGGATTCATAGCGCTTAAGAATACCTATTAGGAAGGGGAGTGTGCTTCGTTCTTCCTCTTCTAAATCCCCAAATTCGGGCCTTAAACTCTCAGGGTGCCAGCTGTAGGTTTTCTGAATGTATTGGACTTTAAAAATCGACTTGCGTTCCAATTCAGGAAGGTGGCTGCGGCTATGCTCAAAATCACCATCTTGCAATTGCCGAAGCGAGTACCTCAGACTTCGAACGGCTATTTCATCGAATCCTTTATTGGTTAATCCCTGATTTACAGCCGACTGCATCTCCACAAGGGTGCCGCCACCCCGATCTAAAAAATCACAAATGCAACGGATTCGTTCCGTTTTACTGTTGAGTTTCTCCATGCCCTAAAGGTGCAAAAAGTTCGGCAGTTCAATTCTGAATGGAGTCAGAAAATTACTGTGCAAATGGACTGCATTCTTGTTTCCGAACTTTGAGAAAAATCAAGTTACTATGTCCATAAATTGGTTGCAACGCTGGGATGCTCAAACCTCCACAACAATGCCGGTAAAAGGCCTGGAATCTTCTTCAGGAGATGAAGAATTAATTGTGAATTTGGCATCTTTTTGTGGGATTTCTATGGCCGAAGCGGGAATTTTGTCTGCCCTATGTGCCATCCGTCAACGCAAAGGTGATTTATATTTAAATGCCTTTGCGGAAGAGGCGGACCTTGACATGGATCCAAAGGCATTGCAAACTGGAATGGAAGGTTTGCTGGAAAAGGGGTACATTCAAATCTTTCCTGCCGTTACCCTCGATCGGCCAGATTCCATTTGCATGTCGGCATCCGCCGAATTGGCCTTGAAGTTCAATCAAAAATCCTGCTTACCTAAGCCCCCGGCCGATCCCCTACAACAAAAAATTCTTCAGGTCTATGTTAAAAGCATTAGCCTACGAAATCAACTGCTCACACTGGAGGAATGGACAGATTTTATTTCTGAATTTTTGGCAAAGACCGATGTCCCTGCCTTTAAAAGCCTTAAGCGGAAGGAATTGACTGTGGCAGATAAATCCTTAGCTGCTTTCCTGGCTGTATTGGATTTGGTTGAAAGCCAAGGCTATCCCCTAAAAATACTGGCACGGATTTTTACGCATCATCCCATGGAAATAACCACCCTTAGACGTGCCATTCTGGAGGAAACCCATCCCTTATTTAAATTGGGTCTGCTGGAATGCGAAATGCTGCCTTCTTCCGATTACCTAATACGCTTCGGCAATACCAAGCGGACTTCATCCCATGAACCGTTCATGCCCATGGAGTTCAATGATGCACCCAAACTGCCCTTGCTAACGCTGCCTCACGATAAATTAAATGGGAAGAAAATTCATTTAAATCCGGCGGCAGACCAAACCTTAACCGATTTAAAACGGCTTACCCGAAAGGCCGCCTTCCAACGCTTCCAAAAGCAAATGAAGGCCGCCGGTGAACCGGAAGGCCTAATTGTGTTGCTGCACGGAGAACCCGGTACAGGAAAAACCGAATCGGTTAAACAATGGGCCAAAGAATGCAAACGAGATATTTTAATGTTTGATGTGGCTCAGCAGCGGGATAAATGGTATGGGCAAAGCGAAAAAAATCTCGACTTGGTCTTTAAGCACTACAAAGAAAGCTTTCAAGAAAAAGAGCTGGCACCAATTTTATTGTTCAATGAGGCCGATTCCGTTTTTCAAAAACGAGACCAAACAAATGGTTCAATGACTTCTACTGAAAATGCCATGCAAACAATCTTATTGCAGCATTTAGAACAATTTAAAGGCATATTGGTGGCAACCACCAATCTGCCAAATGCCTTCGACCCGGCTTTTGATCGGCGCTTTTTGTATAAAATTGAATTGGGAATCCCCCAACCTCAGGTCAGAAAAAAAATTCTTCAGGATTTTTTTCCGGGCTGCTCAGCCCAACAATGCTTAGAATTGGCAGAAAAATATGTCTTTACAGGAGCCGAAGTTGCCAATTTTAAAAAGCAATGGTTGATTCAACAGGTATTGAACCCAAAGAAAATCTTCTCATTGAACGAATTTCAGATGTTTCTAGAAGCAAGATCTAAAATTCTGGGAACCAAATCCTCAGTTGGCTTTAGACGGAATTAAACATCTCTGTCGGGAGTTTCTTGTTTGAGGGATATTTTACACCTTTGCCACATGAAATTCACCCGTTTAAAGGCCAAAGGAATTTTAGCCTTTTGCATAATCTTAGCCGCATTTAGCATCTGGCGTGCTGTTTTAGTGGATTACAATTATGATTTTGAGGCTTTTTTCCCTGAAAATGACCGGGAAACCACTTTTTTCCAAGATTTTAGGAAAAAGTTCGGACCCGATAACGATTTTATTCTAATCGGTTTGAGCCAACCCCATGGAAGTATTTACGAACCCGAATTTCTCGAAAAGGTAAGTCAATTAACTGATTCCCTTAAAACAATTCGATTTGTAGAGGAGGTGAATTCTCCTACTTCCATCCGAAAATTTGTAAGAGACCCCCTTATGGGTTTCGGAGTTGAATTGCCTTACCTTAGGTATAAATCACCCGAGTTTAGAGCAGAAGATTCGATTGATATTTCGAAAACGCCGGAATATTATGGAAGTATGTTTTCCAAAGATGGTCATTCTGTATGCCTTGTAGTGAATCATACGCCCTATATCGGAGATACAGCTTGCGGTCCATTATCAAATCAGGTTGACTCCTTGGTCGCCTCGTTCGGCTTTAAAGAATATCATGTAGCAGGCCGTTGCATAGGACAGGCCTTTTACATCAATTTAATTCAAGGAGAATTGGTCCTATTCCTGGCCATAGCTTTTGTACTCATGGTCGGCATTCTGTATTTGATATACAGATCTTGGATTGCCATTATGGCTCCACTTAGCATGGTAATGTTAGCCGTAGTCATTACCCTTGGCTTTATGGAAATCACTGGTAAGTCAATGGATGTGATGGCGAGCGCAATACCAACCATATTGGTTGTAGTAGGACTTTCTGTGACTATCCACTCGCTAACCAAATTCTTAAAAGAACGAGCCAATGGCTTGAGTGTGGAGGATGCTACCCAATTAACGGTTAAGCATATTGGTCTAGCAAATTTATTCACAACGTTAACTACAATGGTGGGCTTTGGTTCGTTAGCCACTTCTGGAATTCGCCCCATAACTGATTTTGGACTTTACACGGCAGCTGGAGTAGGAATTGCTTACATACTTTCTTTAACCTATTTGCCCTCGTTTTTCATTCTTTTCGGACATCGTTTTAAGCCTGGAAAAACGGTCGATTGGACCATGTTTTTCAAAGCTAGTATTGAACGAATTCAGAGAAATAAAAAAGCAATTTGGATTGGTTCAATCCTGTTTGCTCTGATTTCTATGTTTGGTGCTGTGAAGGTTAGAGAAAATACTTTATTATTGGAAGACTTAGCAAGGGATTCTAAAATCAGTAGGGATTTTGCCTTCTTTGGAGATAAGTTTCAAGGTACCAGACCGTTGGAAGTTGCCATTCAAATTACGGATACGACCATGGATCTATTTGATCCATTGATTTTATCGAAACTTCAACAAATAGAAGATACGCTTCATACTGTTTATCAAACAGGTTTTATTTTTTCGCCCGTTGCCATGGTTAAAATAGGGAATCGGGCCTTAAGTGGAGGAAGTTCAGATGCATTTCATATTCCTGAATCTACTTCAAAGCTTAAGCAAATAGTACGTGAGATACGAATTTTACAACGTCAGGGGAAATTGGATGCGTATGTAACTGAAGATTTTCGTTCTGCCCGCATGAAGGCCCTATTTAATGATATCGGAAGTAAAAAGGCATATGAATTGAGACAGCAAGTTGAACCAGTTCTAAAAACTATTATTGGGGATGCTCCAATTAAAGTTGTTTTGACTGGAACTGCAGAATTAATTGATAAAAATAATCGAAACTTAGCAGTCAATATTGGGCAGGGACTTTTGATATCCTTTCTCTTTATAATGGGTATAGTTTACTTTTTATTTCGTTCTTTTAAAATTGTATTTATTTCCTTGCTCCCAAATATCTTGCCCTTGCTTGCCTTAGGCGGAATTATGGGTTGCTTTGGAATTTCAATGAAAATTTCAACCGCCGTCTTGTTCACCATAGCTTTTGGGATAGCCGTCGATGATACCATCCATTTTTTGGCTCAGTTAAGGGTAGAACGCAGAAAAGGATTGCCCATGTCGGAAGCAGTTCGAAGTGCTTTTATCATTTCCGGAAAACCAATAGTAATAACTTCTATTATTCTTTGTTCTGGATTTTTGGTCCTTTCACTATCTAGCTTTATGGCCACTCGATTGATTGGAAGTTTAACTGCTGCAGTCATGGCTGTAGCGTTGTTGGGTGATTTAATTCTTTTGCCTACCTTATTTAAAACCAAATCGGAACCAGAACCGCTTAACAAGGATGCTCAAGATATTTGATAGGCCCGTTTGAGCTGAATGGATACCTTCTACTCCAATTTTTCTTGCTCACATATTGCAATAGCGAGCAGGACTAAGGCATTTTAAATAAAAGTAAAAAGGCAATTGAGAAATCCCCCTTTAAACCGAAAATGGAAGGAAGGCTGGGCTATTATTGAATGTTGATTTTCTTCTCCAGCTCGTCCACATACGCCTTAAATTGCTTATCCGTTTCAATTAGATTGTTGACGGTTTTACAGGCATGTAAAACGGTAGCATGGTCTTTTCCGCCACACTGTGCCCCAATATTCGCTAAAGACGATTTGGTGAATTGCTTAGAGAAAAACATGGCAATTTGCCTAGCCTGAACTACCTCGCGCTTCCGGCTTTTTGATTTCATTAAATCAATCGGAAGATCAAAGTAATCACAAACAACTTTTTGAATAAACTCAATGGAAATTTCCCGGGCATTGTTGCGTACAAATTTATCAATCATTCGCTTGGCCAAATCCAGATTGATTTCTTTGCGGTTTAATGAAGATTGCGCAATTAAAGAGATCAATGCCCCTTCCAATTCCCGAACATTGGTGTTGATGGAATAGGCCAAGTATTCAATAACATCCTCAGGCAAGACTATTCCATCGTTGTACAGCTTCTTATGCAGAATGGCAATGCGCGTCTCTAGCTCTGGAACTTGAAGATCAGCAGACAAACCCCACTTGAATCGAGACAATAAACGCTGCTCCATGCCCTGAAGATCAACAGGAGCCTTGTCGGAGGTTAAAATAATTTGTTTTCCGCTTTGATGCAGGTGATTGAAAATATGAAAAAATACATCTTGCGTTTTTTCCTTTCCACCTAAGATATGAACATCATCTAAAATCAATACATCCATCAATTGATAGAAATTGACAAAATCAGATGAGGTGTTGTTTTTAACCGAATCAATAAATTGAGTGGTAAATTTTTCTGCCGGTACATACAGTACGGTCTTATTGGGGAACATGCGCTTAATCTCAATCCCAATGGCATGAGACAAATGCGTTTTACCTAACCCCGTACCTCCATAAATCAACAAGGGGTTGAATGAAGTTCCACCTGGATTCTTAGCCACTGCATAGCCTGCAGAACGCGCCAAACGGTTGCAATCGCCTTCAATGAAATTCTCGAAACTGTGGTTTGGATTGAGGTTCGACTCAATATGCATTTTCTTCAACCCTGGAATAACAAAGGGATTCCGTATGGAATGCTCCCCAGAAGTTTCTACCGGCATGCTGATGGCCGGATTCTTAATGGCTCTTACCTCTGAAGTAGGAATTTGAACCGTATGCGGACGCTCAGAATGGTAACTGTTCTCCATTATAATGGAGTATTCCAACCTTCCATTTGGACCGATGGTCTTCCTAACGGTGTGGCGCAATAAGGTAATGTAATGCTCCTCCAGCCATTCATAAAAAAACTGCGAAGGCACCTGAATTGTCAATACCTGATTGTCTAATTTCAAGGGAATAATGGGGGCAAACCAGGTCTGAAAACTTTGGGGACTTACATTGTCCTTAATCACCTTCAGGCAGTTCTCCCATATCTCTTGAATGTTATCTGACATTGTTTAAAAACTCAATAAATTAACTCGAACAACCCACTGAAAATCAATTTGTACGGGCTCAGTACAATTTTTAGAAGGTAGTGCCGAAGCGTCCTACAAATATTGATAGAAAAAAATGTAAAAAAAAATTAAAAGCCTATTGTTTTTTTAGAAATTTCATTCATTGAAGAATCGAAATTCTGAAGCTGTCCTTTTGGGCTAAAGGTAAAATCCAATCGGCCTAAACGAAGCCCAGCCCAGCCCGCCTGACTAACCAATACCATCTGACCCGATTTGTTCTTTACCGGCGTTGGCCGATCTAAAAATGTATGTGTATGACCTCCAATAATGACATCTATCCCGTCGGTTTGCTCCGCTACAATCAAGTCTGAAATTTGATCGCTTTTATACGAGTAGCCCAAATGAGACAATACGATGACGCACTGACACGAATAATCCGAACGCAACCGATGAGCAAGGTCTTGCACGATAGGAATGGGATTTTGATAGGATAATTTACCAGTAAGTGCCGGACTCACCAAACCTTGTAAATCTACACCAACTCCAATAATTCCAATGTTTAATTTCCCCCTTCGCACAATCCGATACGGCTGAATTAACCCATCTAGTATGGTGTCGTCAAACCGGTAGTTGGCATTGATTAATGGAAAGTTTGCATGGGGAAGCATGTTGGCCAATCCATCAATTCCATTGTCGAAATCATGATTGCCTATGGTGCCTACATCATAACCCATAGCCGACATCAAGCGAAATTCGGGCTCTCCTTTAAATAAGTTGAAATAAGGGGTTCCCTGAAATACATCTCCCGCATCCAACACTAGGGTCGCATGCCCTTCATCCCTTATTTTTTGAATCAAGGCCGCCCGTCTTGCCATCCCACCTTGCCCGGGATACTTCGGGTCTTGCTCTGAAAATGGCTCCAAATGACTATGCATGTCATTGGTATGTAAAATGACCAAACGGGTCAATCCGTTCATTTTCATCCATTCGGATTCCTCAAATTCCTTCCCGTAAGCCAATGCCCGACCTGATAAACCCATTCCTAGGCTTGCAATACCGGCAGTGCGTAGAAACCGTCGACGATTCATGGCGTTGGACAGGGTTGTATTCGATAATCCAGCGCCTTCGACAATCTCTGCCCCTTGGAATCAATGGAAACCATATAATCTACGATGCTTTCTCTTAGCAATTTTCCTTGGTCGTTGACGATTCTGCCTTTCAAGAAAAAATTCATTTTGTCACCCCCCTGTGCCAAGAAATCCGAAGTGGCAACCAAGATGGAATCGGATGCATCAACCGAAATGCCCTGAATTTCTCCCAACCAATTTCCCTCGCGGCAGCGAAGTACCATTCCAGAAAAAGGGGTGCCAAGTTGTTTCCCAATGTACTGCACCATCTCATGAATTTCATTTTTCCCAAGCCGTACAAGAACGATGCGGTTGTCGAAAGGCATTAAACTGTACACATCGCCCAACCGAATGTTTCCCTGAGGCAATGAAGCCCGAATTCCACCTAAATTTAAAATGGAAAGCTGAACTTCTTTATGGATTTTTTGCCCTTCATTCAAAACAATGTCACTCATTAAATTCCCCAAGGCCGTTTCAGCCTCACCCTTTATTTTAGGCAATGCTACTTCAGAACTGCACAATACTTTGCCCATGCTCTTTTGAACGGAATCCTTAAAGGGATTTAATAACAGTGCAATGCTGGAATCCTCGGCCGATGCTGTTAACGTAATGTATGAACCTTCAGACTGAACCAATTTTAGTGGCGGTCTGCAACTTTGAAGTCCACCATAGCCGAAAGCGATGCATCCCATCCACAGGATGTAAATAAGTCTAACCATGAATTACTTGACCAATATCTTGGGCCCTGCATTCAAAATTGCTTCTGCCGCAGCCGAGCTGAATTTTTCAAAATTGGTATGGAATTTTTGCGCCAAGGCCATTGCCGCATTCTGGTAATCCTCGGACCGCTCCCAGGTGCTTTCCGGATTCAACAATTCAGAGGGAACCCCTGGGCATGTTTTAGGCATAGCCAATCCGAAGATGGGATGTTCCTCAAATGAAACTGCATCCAGTTCGCCATTCATGGCTGCCCGAATCATAGCACGAGTATAGCTCAGTTTCATTCGCTTTCCAACTCCATAAGGTCCGCCACTCCAACCCGTGTTAATCAACCAAACATGAGCCCCTGATTTTTTTATGCGTTGACCTAACATTTCGGCATATCGGGCCGGATGCAAAGGCATGAAAGGTGCTCCAAAGCAAGCCGAAAACGTGGTTTGGGGCTCAGTGATTCCAGCCTCAGTGCCTGCCACCTTGGCCGTGTATCCCGAAATAAAATGATACATAGCCTGCTCTGCCGTTAATTTCGAAATGGGAGGTAATATGCCATAGGCATCGCAGGTTAGATAAAAAATATGCTTTGGCTCGGCTCCAATAGAACCTTCTTGAATTCGATCAATAAAAGGCAGTGGATAAGATACCCGAGTGTTTTCGGTTAATTTGGAATCGGAGTAGTCCGGACGGCGGGTCGCTAAATCTATCCCGATATTTTCCAATAAGGCACCATATCGAATGGCCCTGAAAATATCCGGTTCTTTTTCTTCCGTCAAATCAATGGTCTTAGCGTAGCAGCCCCCCTCAAAGTTGAAAACGGATGAATCTGCCCAACCGTGCTCATCATCCCCAATCAGCAGCCGTTCTGGATCGGCTGAAAGGGTGGTTTTACCCGTTCCCGACAATCCGAAAAACAGAGCGGTATCTCCAGCTTCGCCTACATTGGCACTGCAATGCATGGGAAGAACCCCATGCTGTGTGGGTAATATGAAGTTCAAGGCAGAAAACATGCCCTTTTTAATTTCACCGGTATAGCCCGTTCCTCCAATTAATATGGTTTTTTGGCTAAACGATACAATGGCAAAATTATGCTGACGGGTTTTGTCTCGTTCCGGAACTGCTTTAAAACTTGGAACATTGAGCACCAACCATTCCGGTTTAATCGAATTCATTTCACCGCTGCTGGGCCGAATGAACATGTTGTAAACAAACAAATTGCTCCAGGCGGTCTCGTTCACAACCCGCACTGCAACCCGATACCGCTCATCCGAACCAACCCATGCATCGCGCACATATAAATCAGCAGCCGAGCAATAGTCAAGCATGCGCTGTTTTAATTCTAAAAATGCCGACTCATCAAATGCAATGTTGTGGTTCCCCCACCAAACTTCATCCTGAGTCAATACATCCTTTACAATAAATCGGTCTTTCGGGCTTCGACCTGTAAATTCTCCCGTTTCAACAGCCAATGCTCCATTGTCGATCAATTTGCCTTGCCCTGCTAAAATCGTATGCTCAATTAGTTCCGAGGGACAAAGATTCCAAAACACCTTGCCTGTAGTGGTTAAGCCATTCAATTCTTCAAGATCTGAAGAACTTGGATTTCCTAGGTTTTTCATTGATTTGGGTGGTTTTATTAGGTGAATAATGGCTGTTTCAAAAGTATGAATTATTCCCGCAGTTTCAGTTTATTTTCTACTTCTGCATGCATTTTCCCCGCTAATTCTACAATTTTTAAAGTCAGCGAGTAGGGTCCGTAGCTCTTGAATCCAAACTTTGGTTCGAGGTTCTGCTTGATGGCTTGATAAACATAAATCAACCTCGCCTTCTCTTCCCCATGCCTGTTTTACCGACTGCAAGGAATCCCCTTTGGATTTTACCCAATTGTCCACGGCTTTCAATCCCTGAACGTCGATTCCATAGCCGATACTAAAAAATGAAATGCCACAAAAGACCTTGGGGTTTTCTTGAACATTAGGCGTCGGTGCCGCTGTTGATTTTATGTTGGTCGAACAGCCTAAACCAGTCAGGATAATGAATACGCCCAGAAGGTATTTAGAAGGAAGGTTCATTACTTATTTTTTTGTGGTCGAATAAAATGCAGCAACAGAGCAACCCAACCCGCCATCAAACTAAGCCCACCAAGGGGTGTGACAGGACCTAAAAAACGAACATGTAAGTCCAATAAAGGCAACAACACCAAGCCGAAAATGGAACCGCTAAACAACAGCATGCCCAGCCCAAACAGCCCAACACTCCAACGTAAAAACCCCGAAATGCGTTCTTCTTGACGGGTGGCAAACCCAATCACCACCAATACCAACCCATGCCATTGCAAGTAGTAAACCCCTGTTTTGAAACTGTCCAACGCCTCCACCTCCAATATCTGTTCCAAGGCATGTGCCCCCAAAGCGCCTAGCACAACTCCCAAAAAACCAAGGGCAGTTCCAATGCTTCCAATTCGCGAACTAAAATGCATGCACAAAGATAGACAGGTTAGAGGTTGTCCTGATGCTAAACCTCATTTAAAGTTGTTAAATGTGACCTGCCTTGGGACAGGTTTGAACATTCCCTTATCTATCTTTACCCCCAGATAGATGACCTACCAATCCAGCTATGAACACCCAGAACATTTTGATTTTAGGCGCCGGCAAGTCCGCAACGGTGATGATCGAATACCTCGCTGAATGGACAAAAAACAGCGCATGGACGCTGAATGTGGTCGACATGGATGCCCTGAGTTTGCAAACGAAACTCAATCAGTTTCCATGGATTCAGGGAACGGTAGCCGATGTCAATGAAGACAATGCGCTGCTCGATTTGCTCCACAATTCCAAGTTGGTCATTTCTCTGCTTCCCCCTTTTATGCACCCCAGAGTGGCAGGCCTTTGCTTAGAGGCCAACTGCCACCTTCTGACCGCCTCTTACCTGTCTGATGAAATGCTAAGCCTTCACCAAAATGCCCTAGACAAAGGACTTTTGTTCCTGAATGAATTGGGCCTAGATCCGGGGATAGATCACATGACAGCCATGCAGTTCATCGACGAGGTCAGGCAACAAGGAGGCATTATTGATGCATTTGAAAGCTATACCGGCGGACTCATGGCCCCCCAAAGTGAAAATGGTCCCTGGAAATATAAGTTTACATGGAACCCCCGAAATGTGGTGTTGGCAGCTTCCGGCGGAGCCGTTAAGTTCTTACACGAAGGGAAGTACAAGTACATCCCGTACCACAAGGTGTTTCGCCGAACAGAGGTGATCGAATTGGAGGGGTATGGCGAATTCGAAGTGTATGGAAATCGAGACTCATTAAAATACCTCGACCTATATAATCTAAAAGGGATTAAGACCTTGTATAGAGGAACCATGCGCAGGGTCGGATTTTGCCGGGCCTGGGATTTGTTCGTTCAATTAGGTATGACAGACGATACCTATTTAATGGAAGGGGTAGAATCCATGACCCACCGCGATTTCATCAATAGTTTTCTGTTTTACCACCCAACCGATAGTGTGGAAACAAAACTGGCTCAGGTGCTCAGATTGGATTTGGATTCTGAAGAGTTTCGAAAACTGAAATGGCTGAATCTGTTTGAAACCATTCCGGTTGGCCTCAATAGGCCTGCTACCCCAGCTCAGATTCTTCAACATATTCTGGAAAAAAAATGGACCTTGAATCCGGAAGACAAGGACATGATTGTAATGTTCCATTTATTGAAATACAAACTGAACAACACTCAATACGAACTCAGAGCCCACCTGGTTGTAGAGGGAGAAAATCCCACCCATACCGCCATGGCTAAAACAGTCGGTCTGCCCCTAGCCATCGCTACCAAGCTGATTCTAAATGAAGAGATTAAACTGCGGGGAGTTCAAATTCCTGTTCATGCTGAAGTGTACCGGCCCATTCTTGATGAATTGAAAGGCTTGGGAATGACGATGCAGCATTCCCTTACGAGGGTTGATTGATCCGATTTGAGCAGAATGAGTACCACCCTCATTCTTAACGCTCTTTTTTCTTTGATTATTTTTAGGCGATGATTAAAGCCACACTAAAATCTACGGGCGCTTACTTGCCCAAACGTGAGGTGAGCAATACTGAGCTTGAACACCTTATGGATACCTCAGATGCATGGATTCAAGAACGCAGTGGAATTCAATCCAGAAGATTTGCCGACCTGACTTCAGAAACCTGTTCTTCCATGGGCGCTAAGGCGGCCGCTCAGGCTATGTCGGCCGCTTCCTGGAACCGAAATGCCCCTGATTTGCTTATTTTTTCGACCTTGAGCCCCGATTATTATTTCCCGGGGGCGGGCGTTTTGGCTCAACGGGAATTGGATTTACCCAACATTCCCTGCTTGGATATTCGAGCCCAATGCTCTGGTTTTATCTACGGTCTTTCGGTGGCTCGGGCCTACATAGAATCTGGATTGGCTCAGCGTGTTTTGCTCATTTGCAGCGAAGCCCAGTCGGCCTTAATGGAATTGAGCACAAGGGGCCGAAATATTTCTGTGCTGTTTGGCGATGCCGCTGCTGCGGTGTGTTTAGAAGCCGCGCCCCAGCCTCAACATCAGCCAAGGTTCGGCTTGATGGATTGTTTGATTCACGCTGAGGGAGCCTTTGCGGAAGAGCTGGTGCTAAAGAATCCCGGGACTCGGAATTCTCCAATCTGCCGACCCGAAATGATTGAAACCGGAGAAATGCTGCCTTATATGAACGGCCCCGCTGTTTTTAAACATGCCACAAAGCGCTTTCATGAGGCGCTTACTTCCTTGGCTCAGCGCACCAACATTCCGCCTTCGCAATGGGATTGGTTCATTCCACACCAGGCCAATCAACGCATATCTATGCAGGTGGCTAAGTCGCTCTCTTTTCCAGAAGAAAAGGTGATTTCCAACATCCATCACCGCGGCAATACCACCTCGGCTTCCATACCTTTGGCCTTGCATGAAGCGCTGACCGAAGGCCGAATTCAACCCGGCGATTTGATTGCCATGGCGGCGTTTGGAAGTGGATTCACTTGGGGCGCAGCTCTGCTACAGTACTAGGTTTTTAGTGTTTTTTGGGGCGGCTGACGGGCTTTCTCCGGTAGTCCGCGGTTGCCGGGCGGGGTGGCAGCGGGCTGCGGTGGCTCCTCGCGTCGCCTCCTCGCCACGCGCCACCTGCCGCCGGCACCCTTGCGGGCAACCGGTTCAATCCCTGCCGCAGGCCACTCTAGGTTTGAATGATGGGTGTTGGGTTGCGCTCAGGCCTTATTTGATTATTTTACCCCTTATTGGTTATCGTGGATTTGTATTTCTTATCCTGCGGCATCCGTTAAACTAAAGTGCACAAGTTAGGCGCCCCTTCCCGTAAATCGAATCAGTCCAGGTTTAATTTCTTCAATTTCGCCAAGCTCAATCCATTCCCTAAAAACAGGTTCGTTAAAGGAGTCAATGCCCGGAAAACGATCTTTTATCTCTTCAAGCCTCCATTCTTCCTTTTCCAATCGCGCTTGTTTTAATGCCTGCTCAAGACCTGTTTTCTGCCGCTGAGTCAGGCAAACATCGCAAACGCCACAGGCCTCTACATCTTGCTCTCCGAAATAGGTCAACAGCATGGAAAGGCGGCAGCTGTTTCGATCAAAGGCATACCGGTCAACGGCTTTCATTTTTTGCTCTGCTATTACTTTCCGGTCTCGATACACAGAGGCGGCCAATTGCAGATGAGACGAAGGCACCCGCTCGGTCAACAAGCGCACTATTCTTCGTTCTGAATTGGGCATAAAGAAATACAGGGCCCCAAGGTCGCTGAGTTCTTTTAACAGCTCCTGCCAGGTGCTATCCTCTTCCGAATAGGTCCACCGCCTCAATTGATCCCATCGAAGGCCTTTTGTTTCTTCTACAATCCCTGGAATTTTGCGCATGAGCCGTTCGCACAATTCAATGGCTTTTTTCGATACAATCATGCTGCGCAGCTGCTTTGGCTCGCCCCGCAACTGTATGTAGCATACTTCCCCCACAGGTTCTATGCACTGCACATACCCACCTCTTTCTAAAAGGCCAAGGGCAGAATGGATTTTTTGGGGAACAATTCCTATGCGTTTGGACGCTTGTTCTACATCCAGTTCAATCACACTCCCTGTTCCTTCTCCAAGTGAAATGTAGCTGCCGGCGTACAGGGCCTCGTACGCCAGTTTTATCTCATCTAAAGTAGGGAATTGCTGCTCTAAATTTTCTTTCAGGCTTTCCCTGTCTTTTTGATGTACAATAAGCAGTGCGGTAGCAGCTTTTTCATCTCTACCGGCTCTTCCGGCCTCTTGAAAATAGGCTTCCAATGTATCGGGCAAGTCCAAATGTGCCACAGCTCTTACATTGCTTTTGTCGATTCCCATTCCAAAGGCATTGGTGGCTACCATTATGGCATTGGGTTGCTGAATCCAGTAGGCTTGTTTTTTACTTCGGTTGGCAGAATCTAGCCCAGCATGGTAATAATCGGCATCCCAGCCTTGGCTTCTTAACCAGTCTGCAATTCGCTCGCATTTATTTCGGTTTCGCACATACACCACGGCCGATCCGGGTTGCCGCCGCAAGAAAATGACCAATCGGTCTAGTTTGTTATCGGTTTCTGCAACGGCATACGTTAAATTGGCGCGCTTAAACGACTTTTGAAACACATTGACCTCAGGGAATCCCAGTTTTTTTTGAATGTCCACAACCACATCGGGGGTAGCAGTTGCCGTTAGCGCCAATACTGGACTTTTTGGAAACCAGGGTCGTATATCATGAATATTTAAATAATGCGGGCGAAAATCATATCCCCATTGTGAAATGCAATGCGCTTCATCTACGGCCAACATGCTTACCTTTAAATAGGGCAAATACCCCAGAAATAAGGGCGAAATCAACCGCTCTGGCGATACGTACAAAAATTTCACCTTGCCTTCGGCGCACTCGTCCAGAATGGATCGAATGGTGCCGCTGGTTTGTCCGGTACGAATGGCATAGGCAGATATTCCACGTTGTTTCAAGTTAAGAACCTGGTCTTCCATCAAGGCAATCAATGGAGAAACGACCAAGCACATCCCCGGAAGCAGTAATCCGGGAACTTGAAAGCAAATGCTTTTTCCTCCACCAGTGGGCAACAAGGCCAGGGTGTCCTTGCCTTCCAATATGGACTCTACAATCTCTTTTTGAAGGGGCCTGAATTTGGAATGACCCCAATAGGTTAATAGCGCCTGTTCTGCATCCATTCCTGCAAGTTACGAACCCTTTTTCCCAGTTGAAATGCAATTCAAAATAAAATCGATTCTTTTCTCTATGCTATCAAAGGGTAGGGTGGCGGTGGTGTAACCCAACTCTTCATACACTTCTTTTAAAGAGAAAAAGATGTCTTGGGCCTTTTCAAAATCTTCCCAACGGGCCGAATCGTTTTTGTAAATTTCTTTCCAGGGGGGAGTTAAAAATACGGTATCGGCATAGGGAAATTGAACAATGTCTTCTTTCAATTCTTGAGGAATTAGTAAGCCTCCCGATTTCATATATCCCAAACCATCGGGCAGCCCACGGTCAAGAAATACGATGTCCTGTAGTTCTTTGGCGGCGTGGTAATCTCTTTTTTGGCGCTCAAAAACCAAATGTTGAAATCCATGCAAATCTGTCCAGGGAAGAGTTCCTGCGGGCTGTTCCTGTTGCTCGGAAATCACCATGCGGGAAGCTTCAGGGAAAATTCGGTATCCCTTGCTTTCCAAACTTTGAATTAAACTGGTTTTTCCTGAGCCTGGTCCTCCGGTAATAATGTACAAACTCATTGGTAAGGTTCAATATTGGGTTGTATATGTAAGGTTTCAGTGTCCAAATCTAGGGCAACCAAATTGCCCATTCCCGAACGATCGCGGTAAACACAGCCATTATCTAAATCAATAAAATGGAAGGCCGTTTGCTCAAGGGTTTGCCGAATCAGGTCGAGCGATACCGGCACATGTCCATGAAGAACGCGCCGCCCGCCCGTTTTTGCAAGATCCACATCAAATTCCCTGAGCCACATCATGGATTGGACGTCTTCGTAAAATGGCTCGTGCTTAAAATTGAATCCGGCATGCACCAGCATGAATTTTTCTTCTTCCAAATAAAAGCGACTTGATGCAATAAATTCAAGAAAATCGGCAGGTAGGTCGCCCGGTTTGGATGCAGAAAAGCTCTTTAAAACTTCTGTTCCACCAAAGGATTTCCACGTATTCAAGGCGATGGGAATGTTCTTCTTAAATAATTTTCGTTTGGGTGGATTTTTTTCTTCTTCCAAGGCATTTAGCAATGCATCTTCATGATTGCCTCTCAATAACGTGACCTGCACCTTTGATTTTTGTAAATCCTGAATGGCTTTCCAGGCATGCTGCATGGTCTTGCCTCGGTCAATTATATCGCCTAAAAAAATCACATGGTCACCCTGCCCCGGACCCAATCGGTGCAACAATGACTGAAGGGTAATTCCACATCCATGCACATCTCCAATCGCCCAAGTTTTCATTCCCTTAGTGTGCCTTACCCTGGTTTTTAACTTCTTCCAAACGGCGATTCAATTCATCTTCCTCCATTAGGTAGCGGTCTGAGATGTAATGGCCTTCAGGACTCAGTTCAAACAAATAAGGAATACCGGTTGGAATATTCAGGGCCAATATTTCTTCTTCATTCAGGCCTTTTAGGTGCTGAACAATACCCCTAAGTGAATTTCCATGGGCGGCAATCAACACGGTTTTATGTCGTTTAAAACTAGGGACAATTGTAGAATTCCAAAAGGGCAGCATGCGCTGCACTGTGTCAGCTAGCGATTCAGTTCCGGGCAACTCGCTTCGTTCAACAGACTGATATTTGGTTTGGTTTCTGGGATGCCTTAGGTCGTTGGCTTCCAACTCAGGAGGCCGGACGGCATACCCTCTGCGCCACAGTAAAACCTGGTCTTCGCCATATTTCGCTGCCGTTTCCGCTTTATTTAATCCCTGCAGGGCTCCGTAATGTTTTTCGTTCAATCTCCAGGTTTTTTCAACGGGAATGTGCATTCCACCGCATTCTTCCAATGCCAACCACAAGGTTTTTATGGCCCGTTGCAAATAGGAAGAGAAGGCGATTTCTGGAACCATTCCGTGCTCCTTCAACAATTGCCCTGCCATTTTGGCTTCTTCAATGCCCGTTGAACTTAACGGGACATCCTCCCAACCTGTAAAACGATTTTCTTTATTCCAGGCGCTCTGCCCATGCCTTAGTAATATGCACTGGATGTTCATCTGCTCAGTTTTTTTACCTTTGTAATAGCACAAAGGTCTTAAATTTTTATCCATTCAATGCCATGCAGAAACCTAGATTTTTTATTGCCCTATTTGTAGCCTTTTTTTACGCTGTTTCATGGCTTAGTGTTAAAGCTCAACATTCCATTGGAGTGAATGCCGGAGCGGGTCCTTCGTTTCAATACGGTGGTACGCCTTTTTTTTCCACTTCCATTGAGTACCAATTTCGATTTAAAATGGGCTTAACGGTTGGCGGAAATGTGGGCTTGTTCTCAAACCAAGAAATGCGCATGGTACCCAATGGCAATCGATTGCTGGGGCAATTGGCCCCTACCATCGCAGCTCAGGCAGGCTATGATTTTCCTATGGGGATTATGTTGCCTTTTGTACGGCTAGATTTGGGTGCTGCATTGGCCAATCGAGAATCTTTTTTTATGCAACCCATGATTGGAAATGAAGTGAAAATAAGCAACCGCATTCGCTGTTCTCTGGCCTTTCAGGTGCCCATTTTTTTCATGGAAAAAACGGAGAGTGGATTGGTTATGACGGGCGGTCTTCGCTATGTATTTACTCCCAAAAAGGGCAAATAATGTTTTCTGTTGCAAAAAGAGTTCTTTTTGCTTTAGACCCTGAAACGGCTCATAATGCTACCCTTAGCATGCTGCATCTTGGGCGGCGGCTCGGAGTTTTAGCTACAACCCCCTTGACCTCGAGCGGAAAAATCACCCTGGCAGGTCTTTCCTTCCCAAATCGGGTTGGGCTGGCTGGTGGAATGGATAAAAATGGAGTTTTATTGGATTCCTGGGCGCATTTCGGTTTTGGATTTGCCGAATTGGGCACCGTTACGCCTCGACCTCAATCTGGGAACGAAAAACCCAGAATGTTTCGATTGCTGTCCGATCAAGCCATAATCAACCGAATGGGCTTCAATAATTTGGGCATTGAGCATTTGGTGGAACAGTTTAAAAAACGCAACCACAATGGATTTATTCTAGGAGCAAACTTGGGGAAAAACAAAGTGACCGCCAATGAAGATGCCGAAGCCGATTACATCGAAGGAATGCGGAAGCTGTATCTCTATGCCGATTATTTTACCATCAACATCAGTTCTCCAAATACCCCAGAATTGAGGGAGTTGCAAGATGCGCATCGAATTAAATCTCTAGTACATACCCTGTGCATGGTTAGAGACGAATTGCCCATCAAAAGACCTGTGTTTATTAAGCTCGATCCCGATACCGACTCCACCGATTTGCCCTACATATTAGAGGCCATACTGCAAGCGGGAGCAGATGGGATTATTGCCACCAATACCACGACCCGCCGTCCCAATCAACTTAAAAGTCCCCAGGCCAATCAGGCGGGTGGATTGAGCGGAGAACCTTTGTTTGAAATAGCATTAAAAAGGGTGGCCGAAATCAGGGCTTTCACGGGTTCCGGATTCCCATTGATGGGCGTTGGCGGAATAAATTCGGTGCAGCGTGGACAGCAGATGCTGGAGGCAGGTGCTGATTTAATTCAGGTGTATTCAGGATTTGTTTTTAAAGGTCCAACCCTAATTAAAGACTTGGGGCTATCTTTACCAAAAACCAAAACATCCTAGGGCGTATGACTTCTGTTGCCATTACCGAATGTCCCCGAGATGCCATGCAAAGTTGGCCTAATTTTATTCCAACCGACAAAAAGCTCAGGTATTTAAAGCAGTTGCTTGCCTGTGGTTTCTCTAGGTTGGACGCTCTAAGCTTTGTAAACCCCAAGGCCATTCCGCAATTTGCGGATGCAGACATCATAGCCGATAAGCTCGGAAATGAAGGAGTAACCACTCCGCTGATTGCCATCATAGGGAATTTAAAAGGGGCAGAACGGGCACGACCTTTTCCTCATATTACCCATTTGGGATTTCCGTATTCCATTTCACCCACCTTTTTACAAAAGAACATTCATTCAACGTCCGATGAGGCTTTACGGCGCTTGGTTGACATTCAGGAAGAGGCAGAGGCACACCATAAAAAAGTACTTATTTATCTTTCCATGGCCTTTGGTAATCCGTATCAAGATGCATGGAGTGTTTCATTGATTGTGGATGCAGTAGGAAAATTGGTTGATATGGGTTTTGATGAAATAAACCTATCCGATACCATCGGAATTGCTACAGCAGAAGTATTGACGGCCTCCTTTAAAGAACTTGGAAAGGCATATCCGGGAGTTCAATTTGGAGCTCATTTGCACGTTCGACCTACCAACCTGAACGAAAACATTAAAGCGGCATGGGAAGGGGGCTGCCGTACATTCGATTCTGCCATTTTGGGCTTTGGTGGTTGCCCGGTAACCGCCGACCAACAAACGGGAAATGTTCCTACAGAAAAGTTGCTGGAATTTATTTCTGTTCAAGGAGAAGGGACAGGCATTTCAGAGGCAGAGTTTCATGCCTCGGTCAATCTGGCTCAGGATATTTTTAGTTAAGCTGCCCGACTTTCAGAAAAATATTCAAAAAATCCCTTTTTTCTCAAAAAATTCCTATCTTCGCAACCCGTAAAAAGTAAAAGATATGGCAAGGGTTTGTGTAATTACCGGTAAAAAAACAATGACCGGCAACACTGTTTCTCACTCGAATCGCAAAACAAAGCGTGTTTTTAAACCCAATTTGTTGAAGAAGCGTTTCTACATTCCAGAAGAGGATCGTTGGGTTGTGTTGAAGGTGTCTGCCAAAGGATTGAAAGTGATTGACAAGATTGGAATCACTGCAGCTCTTAAGCGTTCAAAGGAGTTGGGTCTTCTCAACTAAGAAAAAAAATGATTCAATCAAAAGGCCTCTGTTTACAGGGGCCTTTTTCGTTTTGGCTGTCCTTGATCTTGCAGCGTTCTTGCAAATTGGACTGCAGATTGGGCATGAGGGGGCTGCGGCAGGGATTGAACAAGGTAGGCTGCAATGCAGCAACTGTCTGTGCACGCGCGGCGCGGAGGCGACCTTGGGAGCCACCGCAAGCCCGCTGAGCACAACAGTTGCTGTAGCAGACTACCTGAGAAAGCCCGTAGCCGCCCCAAAAATTAATCTCTTTTCGAGCTAATTTCGGGAGCATCAAGGACTTAATTTTAAAAAAACTTTACCTGTTCTCCTTGATTAATCACTTGGCTTTGCCTAAATTCCACCCATGAAACGTCAACTTTTTTGCGGATTGCTGCTGATGCTTGGGCTGAATGCCATTGCACAAGATAAAAAACCATTATTTAGTCGAGAAGATACGTTGCTGGGTTGGAATGGGCCAGAGCGTGCCTGCTATGATGTTCGTTTTTATGCATTGAAGGCTGAAATTGATCCAGACCGGCGAAGCATTTCGGGATTAAATCGAATGCATTTTGATGTACTGAAAAAAACAGCTGTGATTCAAATTGATTTGGCGCCTGGGATGGGCCTTCAAAAAGTGGAATGGAAGGGGAAAGTCATTCCTTCCAAGCGCAAAGAACGCGCCTTATTCCTTTATTTTCAAGATTCTTTACTGCCTGGCAGTAGCCATGTCTTAGATATCCAATTTACCGGATTGCCGGCTCAGGCCAAAAATGCTCCTTGGGACGGTGGTGTGGTTTGGGCTAAGGATGCACAGGGATTTCATTGGGCTGGTTCTGCCGTTCAAACCGAAGGAGCCTCTGTTTGGTGGCCATGCAAAGACCAATGGCTGGATCGGCCCGACAGCATGCGCATTGAATTGATTGTTCCCTCGGCTTACATGGGAATTTCGAATGGTAAATTGTTGGGTGCAACTGTATTGGGCGATGGCACAACCTCGTACCGTTGGCGGGTTTCTTATCCCATTAATCATTACAATGTCACCTTTAATGTGGGCCGTTTTGTTCACTTTTCCGATGAATACAGCTGTCAAAATGGGACTGGATTTCCGATGGATTATTATGTTATGCCCGAAAACCTGAAAAAGGCGAAACGGCATTTTGGGCAGCTGAAGGAAATGATCAAGATTTATGAGGATTTGCTGGGCTGCTATCCCTATGCCCGTGATGGATATAAGCTAATTGAAACCCCCTATGCCGGAATGGAGCACCAATCGGCCATTTCATACGGAAACCAATATAAAACAGGGTATTTGGGTTTGGATGCCACGAACTTAGGTCTGGAGTTTGATTTTATCCTACTGCACGAAACAGCGCATGAATATTGGGGCAACCATGTGAGCGGAGCCGATATCGCAGACATGTGGATTCATGAGGCATTTGCCACCTATATGGAAGCCTTGTTCGTAGAAAAAAAATACGGAGAAGAGATTGCCTATCAGTACATAGATTCTTGGCGCCCTAGAATTCAAAACGACAAACCTATGCTGGGTAAGCGCGGATTAAACGATAAGCCCAGTCAAGATATTTACTACAAAGGAGCCTTTGTTATTCAAACCCTGCGGGATTTACTCAATGACGACAACCGCTTTCTAGGTCTGCTGAAAGCCCTGCAAAACGAGTTTTCGTACAAGGCGGTGACAACTGAAACCCTGTTGAAATTCATGAACGAGCATTTGGGGGAAGAGTACGATTGGCTTTTTTATCAATACCTGAAAATTCCGGGGGTGCCGGTCTTGGTGTTTCAGCAAAAAATGGTGGACGGGCAAGTGCAATTGCGGTACAGGTGGGAGAACATTTATCCGGGGTTTCGCTTGCCAGCTTTTGTCAATTTGAATGGTGAAGGGCCTCCAGAATCACTACCCTGGAAAAAACTGATTCCGGAATCGGAATGGAAAGAATGGAATACGGGAGAGCCTGTCATTGATATTTTAAACGTCGATGAATTTTCCGGATATTTCATTTGGAGGAACGAAGCCGATAAGGATTGAGCTGATAGAATGGTTTTGAGAAGGGGAGTGTTAATACCTTTCTGAAAAAGGCAATAAATATGCGGTAGCTTGGGTTAAATTTACAATGGGTAATTTTGATTAATCATTGCCCTTGCCCGATATGAGCCAAGAAGAAACAGCTGCAGGCAGTTTTGCCCGCCCAAAAAAGCCAAAAACTCCAGGACCTGGAAGGGAAGGGGATACCGGAGAAGTATCCTCAACACGGCGTACATTTCCGCGTTTATCTGTATCGCCCAAAGTGCAACGGCTGTTGGGCTTACTGGTTTTTGTATTTAGCCTTTATGCCTTGGTAAGTGCCTTGGCCTATTTAGTGTATTGGCGCGAAGATCAGTCGGTATTATTGCGTACGGTAGATTCAGAACACAGTCCAGTCAACCCCATGGGCTTTTTCGGCAACTGGCTTGGACATCAATTGATCTATAATTCCTTTGGGTTTTCTACGTTTTTTTTATTCCCTTTTCTGTTTTCTTTGGCCTTCAAGGGTTTGTTTGGTCGCTTTATCCCCTGGGTTCGGAGGAATGCACATCGCTTTTTGTTTTTCACGTTTTGGACTTCCATTGTTCTTGGGCACTTAAACATACCCTTTATGGACGGCCTTCCTGCTGGCTTGCTTGGTTTTAAAATGGCCCGTGGAATTTCCTTGTATTTAGGTCTTTGGGGAACGACCTTGGCCCTGGTTTTTTCTCTGCCTTTTTTTGTATTGATTTTCGAGCCCCTGTTGTGGGACATTTGGTTGGCAAAACTTCGGAAGGCTACTGCTCCTAAACACGTGGAACCGGAATCTGAATCGGATGAATTGGAAGATATTCCAGACCCTGAAACTGATTTTTACACCCATAAAGATGAATTGCCTGGATTGGATGTTGAAAGCGATGCCGCTTTTATTGACGAGTTTCGGGAGGAGGAATTGGAAGAGCCGGGAACGGAATTGGAATTGGAATTGGAAACGAACGCGGTAGAGGAGGTCGCGCTCAGTCCAATACCCGCAGAGGAATCTGATTTGGAATTGGAGATTGAGCCCCTACAAACGGGCGAGGATGAATTGCCTGATACTGAGCAAGGCCTTGAAAATCAGGAAGAGAAAAGTTTGGCAGAGCGTTTGGTTGCTCAATACGGAGAATACGACCCGAAACTGGATTTGGCAGAATTTAAGATGCCTCCATTGGAGTTGCTGGTTGATCATGGCAATACCGACTTTAAGGTCGATGCCCAAGAACTGGAACAGAATAAGGATCGAATTTTGGAAACCCTAAAAAATTATGGGGTTGAAATCCAAAAAATCAAGGCCACCATTGGCCCCACGGTGACCTTATATGAAATTGTACCTGCGCCAGGTGTACGCATTTCAAAAATTAAAAATCTGGAAGATGATATTGCACTAAGTCTTGCGGCTCAGGGCATTCGGATTATTGCTCCGATTCCGGGTAAGGGTACCATTGGGATTGAGGTGCCGAATCAAAACCGGGCAGTGGTTGGGATGCGCAAGGTTATGCAAAATGAAAAATTTGCTCAAACTCGGTTCGATTTACCCATCGCCTTAGGTCGAACCATTTCAAACGATGTGTTTGTGGCCGATTTGGCGAAAATGCCCCACTTGTTGGTTGCCGGGGCTACCGGACAAGGAAAGTCAGTGGGAATCAATGCGATATTGGTGTCTCTACTCTATAAAAAGCATCCTTCCGAGCTGAAATTTGTGATGGTAGATCCCAAAAAGGTGGAATTGACCTTGTACAACATCATTGAAAAACACTACTTGGCCAAATTGCCCAACGAGGAGGAGCCCATCATTACAGATGTTAAGAAGGTGGTTGATACCTTGAATTCGTTGTGCATTGAAATGGACAACCGCTATGAGTTACTAAAGGCGGCCCAGGTGAGAAATTTGAAGGAATACAATGCCAAGTTTAAAGGACGGCGCTTGAACCCCAGCGAAGGCCATCGCTATTTGCCGTATATCGTTTTGGTCATCGATGAATTTGCTGATTTAATCATGACGGCCGGAAAAGAAGTGGAACTTCCCATTGCTCGGATTGCCCAGTTGGCGCGCGCCGTAGGGATTCATGTGATTATTGCAACCCAACGCCCTTCCGTCAACATTATTACCGGTACCATTAAAGCCAACTTCCCGGCTCGATTGGCCTTTAGGGTGTCATCGAAGATTGATTCCAGAACCATTTTAGATACGGGTGGAGCAGAACAATTGATTGGTCAGGGAGATATGCTACTTAGTCTGGGATCTGATTTGGTCCGCCTACAATGTCCATTTGTGGATACTCCGGAAGTGGAAGACATCGTCCGATTTATTGGAGAACAACGGGGGTATCCTGAGGCCTTTATGCTGCCTGAATATGTCAGTGAGCATGAGGAAGGCGGTAAAGGATTGGATCCGTCTGAAAAGGATGATTTATTCAATGAAGCGGCCCGTATTATTGTGCAGCATCAACAAGGCAGCGCTTCCTTGCTGCAGCGTCGGTTGAATATAGGGTATAATCGAGCTGGGCGTTTGATTGATCAAATGGAAGCGGCAGGCATAGTAGGGCCAAATAAAGGAAGTAAGGCCCGCGAGGTATTGATTCAGGATGAGCGGCAATTGTCGGTTTACCTGGATGGACAATAAGTCAACTTTCTATATGTTTAAATGAAATAGATTCGTATCATATGAAGTCATTATGTGGAGCCGGTGTTGCCATTATTACACCCTTTTTAGAATCAGGCAAGGTTGATTTTAAGGCCTTAGAATCGTTGACGGAATTTTGGATTTCGGAAGGCTTAGATTACCTGGTGGTAAATGGAACTACAGCAGAAAACCCAGTACTTTCTCCCCAAGAAAAGCGGGACATTCTTGCTGCAGTGCTTGGAGCCGCTTCCGGCCGAATCCCCATTGTGTTTGGAATTGGGGGTAACGATACTCAATCCCTGAAAAGGGATATGCTAGAAACCGATTTGGCGGGTGTATCCGCCATTCTATCGGTGACTCCCTACTACAATAAGCCCAATCAGCAGGGGCTGTATGCTCATTTTGCCGCCTTGGCCGAAGTTACGCCTTTACCCATCATTCTGTACAATGTGCCAGGCAGAACGGGTGTCAATATGACGGCCGACACCACCCTGCGCTTGGCCTCAGATTTTTCGGTTTTTTGCGGCATTAAGGAGGCCAGTGGCAATATGCATCAAATCAGTCGGATTATTTACGAACGCTCAAGGTCTTCTTTTTTGGTGATTAGCGGAGACGATGCGTTGACCTTCCCCCTGTTGGCATCGGGTGCTGATGGGGTTATTTCTGTGGTGGCAAATGCCTTTCCCAAGCGCTTTTCAACGATGGTTCATGCTGCCCGTTCCGGAGATTTTAGTTTGGCTCAGACCGAGCACCGGGCTTTATACTCGATTATGAATGCCATTTTTGATGAAGGGAGTCCGGCGGGAATAAAAGTAGCCATGGAACATCTGGGCTTGTGCGGCAGTACGGTACGCCTGCCTTTAACCCAAGTGTCCACGGGTCTTGCGCATCATTTAAAGGCCTTGACGGACGCTCTAAGATGAGGTTTGTTCGTTGGGCGGTTCTGTTTTTCTTCCTGTTGCATGAGGGGCTGTGGGCTCAATCGCCTGTGCGCACCATAATGACCAACCGGGGGAAAATATTTGATTTTGAAGTTGATGAACCCAATGACGCGCTTTTTTTGGCCCACGAGTACGAGGCTGTTTCAGTTGTGGGACTCAAATCGGGGGCGCCTCGGGACTTGTATTTGGGCTTTGGTGGTTCGGTTCGGTGCATCGGTTTGAGTCAGCGAAAGGATATGCTTTTTGCAGGTGGGGGCGATAGCGCTGTTTTTACGTTCTCTCTCCCTGAATTAAAGCGGATTTCTCGCCGGAATGGGCATAAAAACTGGGTGTATGATTTGGTGGTTGATCCAAGGCAAGATGTGGTCTATTCCACCGGCCCGGATACCTTAATTTTACTTTGGGATCTGCTTTCCTCTAAACCAATAGATACCCTGAAAGGGCATAAACACTGGATTTGGAAACTCAAATTTGGCCCAGATCCCAATCAGTTGTATTCTTCAGCAGGGGAATCTGAACTTGTACGCTGGAACCTTGAAAAGGGCAAAATAGATGTACGCTTTCATGGCCACCTTGCCGCTATTTTTGATATCGATGTGCATCCTGATGGGCAGATGTTGGCCTCGTGCAGTTGGGATGGTACGGTTCGAATTTGGAATGTGCAAACGGGAAATGAAATTCAACTTCTTACACCGAGGCAACTTATGCAGTCGGTGTGTTGGAGCCCCGATGGGAAATTCTTGATTTTAGGAGATTACTCCGGTAATCTATACCTCTATCAGGTTCAGGGCTGGAAAAAAATCCATCAATTTCAGGCCCATGGCGGAGCCATCCGAAAAATCTCGTTTTTAAAGGGCAGCGAAGGTAAATATCAAGTGCTTACGGCAGGAGATGATTCCCGCTTAAAGTTCTGGGATTTCAGTGCTTGGTTGCCCTGATTTTTTACCGGAATACAATTCATATTTTCGAAACAGGCAGTCCAAGGTTCCATTTTTAAGGGACATGGAGTCGGAATGCTTAAATCCAAGCCGTTTCATGGCCGCCGGATTTGCACTCAAGACCCAAATGGTCCAGCCTGTAAAATGGTGTTTCAAATGAAATCCCCAGTTTTGATACCATTGTTCCGGGTCATCTAGGGGAATGCGTTCACCATATGGTGGATTGGCAACCAAGGTTCCGGCCTCAAGGTCTCTCGGAACCCATTTCATGGCGTTTTCTTGGAAGATTTCAATTTTTCCTTCTAAACCTGCGCGTTGAATGTGATGTTTGGCAAGGCTAACGGCTGAGGGGGAACGGTCGAACCCGATGACTTGCGCCATAGGTTTATTGAAATCCTGTAAGGCATTTTCGCTCAATCCATACCACATTTCAGCATCGAAGATGGGCCAATTGCGCAGGCAAAAATCCGGAGCATCCAGGGCAGAAGGAACATTAAGGTATCGGCGTACTGCCTCAATCAGTAGGGTGGCTCCGCCGCAAAACGGATCTACCAGAGGGGCATCTCCGGCCCAATTAATTCGGTCAATCATTCCAGCTGCCAATACCTCAGACAATGGGGCAATGCCTCCCGAATGCCGATACCCTCTTCGCTGTAGAGAGAATCCTGAGGCATCAAGAGAAACAGTCACAAACGAATCAGAAACATGCAAATGCACTCGAATGGATGGATTTTCCTTTTCAATTCCCGGGCGTTTTCCTTTTTTTTCTCGGATTCGATCTACGATGGCATCTTTTAAACGCAGCGCTGCAAAGGTGGTATTGTTGAACCACTTGGAAAAAACAACGTGGTCAATGGCAAAGGTATGTGCAGGATCAATCCAATCTTCCCATGGATATTGAACCAATGCTTTATATAAATCATCGGCGCTGCGCAGCGTCACCTTGCATAAGGGCAATAGAAGCCGTACGGCCAATCGACTTTTGAAAGTCATGATGCAAAACTGAGCCCAAGAGCAGCGGCCTTCAACTCGGCGCAACTCAATTTGAGCCTCTACAATTCCCAGACCTTGTAGTTCTTGGAAGAGTTGTTCCTCAAAGCCGGCAAGGCATGTGGCCACAAAGGGGATAGAATCA
The DNA here is from genome assembly GCA_903825395.1 of uncultured Flavobacteriales bacterium. GTDB lineage: Bacteria > Bacteroidota > Bacteroidia > CAIKAF01 > CAIKAF01 > CAIKAF01. The sequence continues at coordinate 141,631 of CAIKAF010000015.1, read as the reverse complement.
AGCCCTTGGCTTGGATGGTATTGAATTTTAGGTTGAGCCATTAAGCAATAGATTTGTCGGCCTCATGGAACGCTTGCGAAATGCGTTCCAGTGCCATGTCAATTTCATTTTCAGTAATTACCAAAGGAGGAGCCAGACGGATGATGTGCCCATGTGTAGGTTTGGCCAGCAGGCCTAGTTTTTTAAACCGATAGCAAATGTCTGTGGCGGAATAGGGGTGTTCTTCCCTCATTTCAATGGCATTTAAAAGGCCTTTTCCTCGAACTTCAAGAATGGAAGGGCTGAGTATGGCCTTCAAACCTTGGCGGAATTGCTCGCCGCGGGCCTGGGAGTTTTCAATCATGCCTTCCTCTACCAGCACTTGTATGGCGGTGGCTGCGACGGCACAGGCCAATGGATTTCCACCAAAGGTGGATCCGTGTTCTCCTGGACCGATTTGCAGCATGATTTCATGGCTTGAAAGTACAGCTGAAACAGGCAGTAAACCGCCGGATAGGGCCTTACCTAAAATAAGGACATCGGGTTTCACCTCTTCATGGTCGCAAGCCAGTCGCTTTCCGGTTCTACCAAGTCCGGTTTGAACCTCATCGGCCATAAACAGTACGTTGTAGGTGCTGCACAATTGCCGAACCTGCATTAAATAGCCCGGATCGGGAATGATAATACCAGCTTCCCCTTGAATGGGCTCGACCATAAAGGCGGCCACATTGGGGTTTTGCAAGGCGGTTTTCAGTGCCTGTACATCGTTGTAGGGAATGGTTTGGAAACCGGGCATAAATGGTCCGAAATCCAAGTATGAGCTGGGATCGGTGGAGGATGAAATGGCCGACATGGTGCGCCCCCAGAAGTTGCCGCTGGCAAAAACCACCTGAGCCTGATTTTCAGGAATTCCTTTTACACGGTAAGCCCAACGTCGAGCTAGTTTTACAGCCGTTTCGCCGGCTTCTACACCCGTATTCATGGGCAACAACCGTTCATAGCCGAAGTAGGAGCACATATACGCCTCATAGGCTCCCAACCGATCGTTGTAAAAAGCCCTTGAGGTTAAGGTGACCCGCTGAGCTTGTTCAATCAGGGTTTCTACAATTTTTGGATGGCAATGGCCTTGGTTTACGGCCGAGTATGCCGAAAGGAAATCCATGTACCTATGGTTTTCCAGATCTTCTACCCAGATGCCTTTAGCTTTTGAAATAACCACCGAAAGGGGAGCATAGTTTTTGGCTCCATAGGAAGTCTCTAACTCAATAGCTTGGGCGCTCGTTTTTGGGTAATCAATCGGCTTCATGTCGCTGGATTTGCATCAAAGATACAGTTCCAGCCCCGGTTTATTGTTGCCGATACCAAACAAACACCATAATAGACACCAAAACCAACAAGGCTACTGCCGTAAAAATTTTTTCTTTCAGTTCGATGGGGTTGGGCTTGCCACGACGAAATTTAATGTATTCCTCTCTTTTTTCTTTGATGGAATCCTGATCGGTATCTAAATTAAACCCACAGTGCAGACATACCTTCTTTTTTGATCGCAAAAGCTTAAAACAAATGGGGCAGGTTTTATCCCATGAATCCGCTGATGACATTCCCTGTAGTTTAATTGTTGACCACACTATTGTTCCAAATTGACTTTGGAAACAGGTTAAAAGTACATATAAATTTCTCAATTCAGTGGTGAAAGGCGCCGTCTGGAATTATTCCATTAAGCCTTCATCGGCAAATGAAAAATAGGCCGTGCCCCCTATAATTATGTGATCTAAAACTCGAATATCCAATACCCGTCCGGCTTCTATGGCTTTCTTGGTTAAGGCTTGATCGGCCGAACTGGGTTGCAGGTTCCCACTGGGGTGGTTGTGGTATAAAATTATGGCAGGCGCCATGGCCTCAAGGGCATGTTTGAAAATGATTCGAAAATCGGCCAGGGTACCGGCCAATCCACCTTTCCCGATTTGGCAGGTTTTGATGAGTCGGTTGGACTGGCTCAGAAGGGCAATCCAAAACTCTTCATGAGGCAGGTCGGCCAGTTTCCCTTGCATTAAGGCCGCTGCTTTTTTGCTTTCCACCACCGATTCCGCTTGAACCGCAGGTTGGTGCTGCCTTCGTTGTCCCAATTCCAATGCCGCCATTACTTTCATTGTTTTTGCCGGTCCCATGCCATGAAACCGCTCAAAGGATTGGGAATCCCAGCGAGCCAATTTATGCAAATCGTGATTGGCTTCCGACAGCAGTTCCCTCGCCAAATCCAAGGCCGTTTTTCCGGGAGTTCCAGAACCCAATAAAATGGCCAAAAGCTCGGCCGTACTTACCGATTGCCTTCCTTGATTTTGCATTTTTTCACGCGGCCGATCCGATTCCTCCCATTGTTTCAATGCCAGCCTCTCCCTTTTTTTCATACTTCCCAACTTTACCCACAAGTTAAGTACGAATTTTGCCAATGTCAATGCCAAGGCAAAATTTTCCTTAGGAAAGCGTTCACATTAGCCCTGTATTAAATAATCGGGTTCATTGCCCGGTTTCCATTTTATGCTGCAGCCCGTTGAAGGTATCCAATGCCGATTGGGATTTTTGCCTAGAGCCAGTTGCTCCAGCGCTCCCATTAAATCTGCACCCGTTGAGGGCAATCCGTTTTTGTGGTGGCTTTCATCAAATCGCCCGCGGTATGTGCAAGCTCCCTGGACCGAAAAAACGGAAAATTCAGGAGTGCAACTGCTGTACAGCGCTTTGGCCAGGGATTGATCTACATCAAATGCATACACCACATTCATTTTGAATTGAATGGCCCATTCCGGCATTCGTTCCGGAGCATCTTGAGGGTAGTGAACGGGGTCATTTGATGAGAGCAAAGCGATTCCAAATCCCAGTTCTTGAATGCGCGGAATGCAAGCAGATAGGCGGGGAGCTATGTGCAGCACATAGGGGCAATGGTTGCAGATTTGACCAATCACAAGTCCCTTGGGGCCCATCAATTCGGAGGCGGAATAAGTCAAACCGCTGCAGGTATCTTGAAATTCGAGTGCTGGGAGAATAAATTGGGTGGGCAATGCCAAGGATTGTGCGGCCATGATTGTCAAGCTATAGGGGTGAAGGACTTAGGCATTTGGGATGGAATACCTGCTTGGATTAACCAATTGTGGAGAATGTGCAGGCCCGATTCGGTCATGATTGATTCCGGATGAAACTGCACCCCCCACCAGGGATTCTGACGGTGTCGTATGCCCATAATGCAGGCATCGCTTCCCAGGGCCGTAGGCAAGTAGGTCGTCGTAGTCATTTCAAAAAAGCCCCAGGAATGGTAGCGGCCGGCAGAGAATGGGTTGGGCAGTCCTTGGAACAGAGGATCGTAGATGATTTGTTGAATGGCATCGGGCTTGCCATGAACCACGCGGGACAAGGGCAACAGCCGTTCGCCGGCAAGCTGTCCCATGGCTTGCATGCCCAGGCAAATTCCAAGCAAGGGTTTTTGGGGGCTCCAGGCTCGAAGTACTTCCATTAAAAAACCTGATTCTTCGGGCAAGCCGGGCCCGGGTGAAATCAACAGGGCATCTGCATGAAGTGCATCTTCCCAATTTTGAGCATCGTTTAAAATCACTTCGGGTAAATTCCCCGTCAATGCTTCAAGGTAATGAACCAGGTTGTAGGTAAAGGAATCGTAATTGTCAAAAACCAGCAGTTTCCCTGTCATGTTTTCTGACTTAGGGCTTCAATTATCGGGTAAAGGAATGCCGGTGTTGAGTCAACAGGGCAGGAAACAGCAATTTGCCCAAAGCCACAAAGCCGGTAGAAATATAGAAAATCATGGGGGCTGACTTGGCCATGGCGGGCGAGGTCTGCAGCAACTGAATTTGCACTTGCCGGATTTGTTCTTCGGCAGCAAATACAAGCATGAGCACCATAAACACGAGCATCAAACCTTTTGCACCTAGGTATAGGGTCCAACCTATTTTTTTCAGGTTCAGCATTAGAATGGCCGCAATCAGCATTTCCAAATTCAAAAGGGGCGTAATGATGGTGCTGGCTTGAGTAAATCCGGTTTGGCCGGATACTTGAAGCAGACCAATCAAACCAAACAGCAGCCCAAGGGCCTGAAAAACAATAGTTAAGATTAATAGCGTACGCAGACCGCCTTCGGCCCGGTTGCTTTCAAAGGGAAGTTGCTCAAACGTTTCCATATTTTTTTCTTGGAAAGGTATGAAAAATAATTTGAGGAAAGGGCAGGAATCAGCCTCCTCGTACCGGTTAATCTAAAATAGTAACGCCGGGATAATTGCCTTTTTGGAATTCAAAATCAGCATCGGCCATGGCTTTGTTGGCGGCAAACGTTGAAATGGCATAAATGTACTTCGTGCCGTTTTTTCCCATGACCTCGACCCGTTTGATTTGCATGGAAGTTTCATCCACGTCCATTTTTACCATGGTATAATCTTTCTCTTTGGGTTGAGTGGGGTACAGTTCAATGCTGGTAATCTTTTTGCCTCCCTCGGTTTTGCTGGATTTAATTTTTGATTTGAACCCTTTCTCGTAAATCGAGAACATATTTTGGGGCGTCATGGCATCGTCATCGAGTTCAGCGACGGGAATCACCTGAGCTTCGTTCATTTCTTTGGTGTAGGTGTACACTGTTTTTCCGTTGCAAAAAATATCCATTTCGCCCATTTTCAGCACGTATTTATCGCCTTTCAATTTGATGGTTCCTTTGCGTACTTCGTTTACCTTTTGGCTTGGATTAATCACCGAAAAGGTAAAAGCCGCCTCCAGGCTGCTGTAGCCCTTGGTTTTTTTATTGAGTTTATCGAGCAGGGCAGTGGCATCGGTTTGAGCGGTAAGCAATGTGACGCTGAGCAGAACAGAAAAAAGTGCGGTAACAAAGGTGCGCATGGATATGGTCTTTATGGTAATGCCGTCAAAATTCGTTCCAAAAATAGTCAAAGGAATCCAAACAGAAAATCGCGCATGCTGGGCAAGAAGAAACGAGGGGCTTTGCGGCCCGGATTGAGCCGGCATGAGGTTTTGGAGCGGCCCCAATGCCGCAGCGCCGGCGGGGCAACTTTAGGAGCCACCGCGGGCGCTCTGCGGCATGGGCTGCTCCAAGACCGAATACAGGTGAAAGCCGGAACAGCCGCCCTAAAAATCCCCTTAAAAATCCCCTGAAATCTGCGTACTTTTGTAGCATGGTTAAGATTGACAACATTGAATTGGGGGACTTTCCGCTGCTGCTGGCGCCCATGGAGGATGTGAGCGATCCGCCCTTTCGGGCGCTGTGTAAGCGCGAGGGTGCCGATTTGATGTTTACCGAATTTATCAGCTCTGAGGGGCTGATTCGCGATGCGGTGAAAAGCCGGAAAAAGCTGGATATATTTGAATATGAGCGGCCCATTGGCATACAGATTTTCGGCGGAGAACTGGAGCCCATGATGGAAGCGGCCCGCATTTGCGAAAGCGCGAAGCCCGATTTGATTGACATCAACTTTGGTTGCCCCGTAAAAAAAGTGGTGTGCAAAGAGGCCGGAGCCGGCATTCTGCGCAACATTCCCAAAATGGTGAAACTGACCGAGGCGGTGGTAAAGGCCGTCAACACACCCGTAACCGTTAAAACCCGGCTGGGCTGGGACGACAACAGCAAGCACATTGTAGAGGTGGCCGAGCGGCTGCAAGATGTTGGTATTCAGGCCATTTCAATTCACGGGCGGACTCGGGTGCAGATGTACAAAGGCGAAGCCGACTGGAGCCTGATTGCCGAGACCAAAAACAATCCGCGCCTGCGCATACCGGTCTTCGGCAACGGCGACATCAACAGTCCGCAGAAGGCGCTGCACATGAAAAACACTTATGGCGTAGATGGAGTCATGATTGGTCGTGCCAGCATTGGCAATCCCTGGATATTTCGGGAAATCAAAGCCTTCTTAAAGGACGGTAGCGAGCTGCCGCCGCCCAGTTTAGAGGAAAAAGCCGAAGCAGCCCTATGGCATTTGGAGCAATCGATTGCATGGAAGGGGCCGAAATTGGGCATATTGGAAATGCGCATGCATTACAGCAACTATTTTAAGGGCGTACCGAACTTCAAAGAAACGCGCATGCAGCTGGTCACCAGCGAAGATGCGGAAGAGCTGCGGGCCTTGCTGCGCGGCGTATCCGAATTGGTGTAGCGGGGGATTCGTTTCTAAAAATCAGAGAAGGGTTTTTAATTTAGGTTTGATTTTTTGGGGCGGCAAACGGGCTTTCAGCGCCAGTCCGCGTCCAAACGGAGCGGGAAACAGCGGGCTTGCGTGGGCTCCTAAAGTCGCCTCCGCGCCGCGCGTTCCTGGTCCGTTTGGTCTTGCGGGCTGCCTGCTTCAATCCCTGCCGCGGGCGTGGGGGAGGGGAAGGTGTAGTGGATTTTTGTTTTTGGACTGTGGTAAAAAACCGACCTATACGCCTGAGCGCCTGTTTTTTACCACAGAGCACACCAAGTCGGCGCAAAGGACGCAAAGGAAATGTAGTAAAAGCGACTTGGCTTTCGTTCAACTCCAGCCTCTGTGAACCTTGCGGCTTCCTTTGAGAACTTTGCGGTAAAAAACTATCATTCAAGCCTGAATGCAGTTTTTTACCACGAAGCACACCATGTCGGCGCAAAGGACGCAAAGGGGATGTAGTAAAAGCGAGCAGGCTTTCTTCCAACCCCAACCTCTGTGAACCTTGCGGCTCCCTTTGAGAACTTTGCGGTAAAACAGGCATCCAAGCCTGAACCGGTTTTTTTAGCTCACCACTCCACAATCACAATTCCGCCTGTACCGGCACCGGTAGCGGTGTTGCTGCTGGCGTTTCCGGAACCACCGCTGCCATACCCTGTTCCCGCCACTCCGGGATAAGAAACGGGAACGCCCCCAAAACCAAATAGGGAGTCACCTCCGGCGCCGCCCCAATTCATATAATTCCCAAACGGTCTGCCCGGGGCGCCGGGAATGGTGCCCGCGCTTCCGGTGCCACCGGCTCCTCCATAGTTTGGGTTGGAGCCCATGCCCCCGGCTCCGCCGCCACACACCACAAAGTTTCCGAATGAGCTTGTGCCACCGGCATTTCCATTGGCATTGGTGGGACCGGTAACGGGCTGTCCACCCGAACCTACGGTTACGGTTATGGTATTGCCCGGCTGTACGGATACCGGCAATTTCATGGCATTGGCTCCGCCACCACCACCTCCCCCCGGTCCATAAAAGCCGCCGCTGCCTCCACCACCACACATGCTTACCCAAACGGTGCTGACTCCCGCCGGAACGGTGAAGGTTCCGCTGGAGGTAAATATTTGCTGTCCACGGGCGGCATTTCCGCCACCTTGTCCTACAGAACCCAAAACCTGGAAGTTGATGCTATCAAATACGGCCACCACCATTTGGTTGATGATGATGTCGTTGGAAGCCAAATTTACATTTACCGATTTCTTTAAGGGAATAGGACCCAATCCATTGACATTCAAGGTGGCCGATCCGGTATTGGCCGCATGCGCCCGGAAGAACACCGTCATTCCTTCGGTGTAGGCCGCAGGGGCGGGATCTAAGGTCACTTGATATTGGTTTGTGTTTCCTGAAGATCGGGCATACTGATAATAGCCCGATTGCACCTGTTTAACTTCGGCCAGTTGTTGCCAATTCGGCGAAGCCGGTGTCCCTTGGTTCACATAAAATCCGGGAAGTGTGCCGTTGGTTTGGTACACCAGCAAACCGGAAGCAGGAAGGGGAATGGCATTTCGTTGGGCAGCGGTCATACGCGGAATCAAGATGCCTTTGGCGGTGCTGGAAACGTCCAGCATGGCTGAGGTGTCGGGGGTGTTTCCATTGGTATTCAAGCTAATGCCTTGGGCTAGTGCATGAAAGGGAAGGGCCAGAAGCAGTCCCAGCCAAACAAAGCAGGAAAAAGCGCGAGGAAGGATTAGGGTTTTAGACGTATTCATTTTTTTGTGGTTTGAACCCTTGTTCAAATTGATTTTTTGGGATTGAATGGAGGATAAATGTAGGGGATTCACTTGGTATTTGAATGGAAATATTCGGAAAAAGCAATGCGACAGCGGCCATTCCATTGTAGGGTGTTTCAGAGAAAGGCAGTCGGGTGATTTTTCGCGAATTAATGCGCAAAGCTTTAATAACCTATATTTTTTGGAAAGTTAGTCCCTTTGCATTTGACTTCGCAGATTTCACATGGTATTTGTTTTTGGAATCAAAATGTTGGTGCAAGTGACCTACTTCCAGGGGATTATGTAAAGAAATGGAAACCAAAAATAGGTTTAGATTAAATTATATATCTTTGATTATCAAATGAATTGTAAATCAGCTACTATGCGTTTTTTTTATTTCTCCTCATTATTTGCTACCCTATTTAGCTGTTCAGTTTCCAACCTTTTTTCCCAAAATCAATGGGCTATGCATGGAGGAGGGCCAGGAAACGAACAAGCTCACCAGGCGACGGCGACGTTGGATGGTGGTTTTATTTTAGTGGGGCAAACGGATTCTTATGGAGCAGGGGGTACAGATGTGTACATCGTAAAACTGAATCCTGCCGGGCAACTTCAATGGACAAAAACCGTTGGCGGATCTGGGAATGACGTTGGAAGAGGGGTGGTTCAAACAGCCGATGGGGGCTATGTTGTGGCGGGATGGACAAATTCTTTTGGGAACGGCGGAGATGATTTTTATTTAATTCGCCTTGATGGGAATGGCCAACTGCTATGGACAAAGGCCTATGGTGGGACTGGGAACGACCGTGCTTGGGCATTGATTCAGGATCAAAACGGAGGATTTGCCTTGTGTGGTCAAACCAGCTCATTTGGTGCAAGTCCCAATCAATTTTATTTGGTAAAGACCGATGCCCAAGGAAGCCTTTTGTGGGATCGTAGGAGCGGAGTGAGTGGGGTTGCAAATATTGGCTACAGTTTGGTTCAAAGTCCTGATAGCGGATATGTTATGGCAGGTAGTACCTACAATTGGACGGGTTCCGGCTCCACTTCTTCAACGGATGTTTACGCAGTAAAATTGGATAAATTAGGCAATCAAGTTTGGGCAACTAGGGTACAAAACTCAAGGGACGACGATGCCAGAAGCATCATTCAAACTCAGGATGGAGGGTATGCATTGCTGGGTAAAAAATACATGGTTGCTGAATCAACATGGGACATTTATATGGTGAAGTTGTCGGCCACGGGGCAGTTGCTTTGGGATGTTTCTTACGGGATGACCAATAGTGAGGAAGGTTATTCGGTTATGGAATTGGAAGATGGCAGCTTAATGGCAACGGGAGTAATATTGCCCGCGGCGCCCATTGCCAATACTTGGTATGATTTGTATGTGGTAAAATTTAGCAGTGCCGGATTGCCGCTCTGGGATAGAATGTTTAATTCTACTCTGTACGGAAGTGGTGGAAATTCGTCAAATTTAGCCGATTACAATGTGGGTCGCTCTATTTTCCGTACTTCAGATGGCGGATATGGAGTTGCAGGTTATCTGGGTGCCGGGAATTCAGGAGCAGGGACGGAGGAGATTTTCTTCCTGAAATTTACCGACCAAGATGCTTCATGTTGGCCTTGGCAATCGGGAGGAGTGGTTGGTCCCGGAACGGCGACCTTTATGGCCATTGGTAGCAGCACCGCATGCAATGGAATTGAATCAACCGGAGGCACCGAAAGCAGTGGAGGGAGTATTTCATTTTTATGCAGTGTCATTCCCCTTAGTGTACAATCTAGTTTTACCGCTTCGTGTGCGTCGTTGTGCACCGGGACGGCCGTTGCCTCTGTATTTGGTGGCACAGCTCCCTTTTCCTATACTTGGAGTCCAGCCGGTGGGAATTCAGATACGGCCAGCGGATTATGTCCAGGGCCTTATACTGTGACGGTGGTTGATTCAAATGGAGACAGCTCCATTGCGTCCGTTTTGATTGGCGCAGTGTCAGTAGATGCTTCGGTTTCGGCCTCGCCAGATAGTTTAACCTTCAGCGCCAACAACCAAAATCCAAATGCAAACTTCCTATGGGTAAGATGTCCTGATTTTTCTGGAAACTTGGGAACTCAATCATCGTATTCTCCAGTAAGCCAAGGTAGTTTTGCTCTAATTGTTACCGAGAACGGCTGTTCCGATACCTCTGATTGCATCGTATTTACTCCAACTTCTGGTTTTGATGCTTTTGCTGGGGGGCTATCCGTGCATATGTATCCAAATCCAGCCACGAGCAAAGTTCATTTTTGGAGGGAAGACGTCAATGTAGAAACCCGAATTTTGGTATTTGATGTGATGGGTAAGCAACTCCTTGAACGTTATTTCAACGATTCAGATGCAAACCTGACATTGGATTTCCCTTATCCATCTGGACTTTATTTCGTTGAATTTATTTCTTCAAACGGGAAAAGCACCCAAAGACTAATTGTTCAGGACTAGTTCGGTAATCTGGGTTTATGGTGTTGCCATTAATTTAGCTTTTCAGCGCCTTTTTATTGCACCCCATACACTCGAAAAGAGGTAACCACAATTCGGCCGCCGGTGCAACCGCCCAGCGAAAGGTTGCCGCTCAGCACGATGTTGCCCCCGGCTTGGCTTGGACCGGAAGCCGAAACTTTAAACGGGAAATGCCAGCTGGTGTCGCCTGTCCCTCCGCCGGTAACGGAACGCTTGGCTTGGGTTGAGCGGCTGTTTCCACCAGGCAAAGCCATGGTGACTGAGGCTGAATTAAAATTCCCGCCGTTGGCTCCAATTTCAAAATAGCCTTCCGCTTCGGCCAAGATTCTGGAATACGAATTGGCCGGCAGGGCATAGCTGTGGATATTGCCGCTGCTGGTTCCCGTTGCGCAAGGATTGTAGGAAACGTTGATGTTGGTTACCGTGCTTTCATCAGCATACAGTAGGTTCATGGCTCCGGCCGACCCTTGGTTGCCGGTGACGGATGAAATTAATCCTACCCAGGCGCTGCCATTCCAATACCGAAATTGCTGATTGTCAGAATTAAATATGAGCAAGCCGGTGGCCGGCGCCACAATAGCCAGCATTTGGGCATTGGTCATGCGCGGAATCAAAACTCCGGCTTGGGTGGATTGAATGTCCAGCACTGCCGATGCGTTGGGATTGGTATTTTGAATGCCTACCTGCAATGCGTCGTTGACGAACAAGCCTGAGTTGCCTTGGTTGTTGGTTACGTTCAATCCGGAGGTGTTTGCGGAATTCCCCTGTCCTTTGATTTCAAGTCGGGATTGTGGGGCAAGGACGCCTATGCCCACATTCTGAGCTGCAAGAGTTAAGGCGTACGAAGCCAAAAGAATGGAAAGAATGCATTTCATACTAAAAACATCAAATTCGTTTAGGAGTTCTTAAAGATACATTTTTAAAAAACGGTGTCCATTACCATGGGTCATTTAAATCCACGTTCAGGCTTAAACCGTTTTTTTTACCACAGAGCACCCCATGTCGGCGCAAAGGGTGCAAAGGAGATGTAGTAAAAGCGAGCAGGGTCTTTTTCAACCCCAACCTCTGTGAACGTTGCGGCTCCCTTCGCGGCCTTTGCTGTAAAATACTGGCATTCAAGCATTAACGCAGTTTTTTACCACTAAGCACCCCATGTCGGCGCAAAGGGCGCAAAGTAGATGTAGTAAAAGCGAGCAGGCTTTCATTCAACCCCAACCTCTGTGAACGTTGCGGCTCCCTTTGCGGCCTTTTCGGTAAAATACTGGTATTCAAAACATTAACGCAGTTTTTTACCACTAAGCACCCCATGTCGGCGCAAAGGGCGCAAAGGGGATGTCGTAAAAACGAGTAGGCTTTCTTCCAACCCCAAGCTCCATCAATCAAAAAATAGACAGGAAACTGGCATTAAAGTAAATAATTATTTACCTTTATTTGTGAAATGTTCTGAAGCGTTACGATTACTTCTGAAAGATGGATGGTATTCAGTTTCACAAAATGGGTCGCACATTAAACTCAAGCATGAATCTAAAGATGGGATTATTGTCTTTCCAAATCACGGAAGCCAAGAATTAGGTAAAGGATTGCAGAAAAAACTATTTAAGAAAGCAGGAATAAAAATTTGAGCCATGAAAAATCTAAAGAAAAAAATAGACATCACGGTTGAAAAAACAGCAACGGGCTATTCCTCATACACCAACGATATGAGTGTTTTCACAACGGGTAAAGATATTCCGGAGCTTTATTCAAATTTAATTGAAGCACTAAACTTGGCTTATGAAGAATTGGGCTACGAAGTAACCGCTGAAAATCTTAAGCTTAATTTGGATTTACAACAGTTTTTTAAATACTACAAGGTTTTGAATGCGAATTTCTTGGCAAAGAGAATCGGAATGAATCCAACGCTTTTGTCTCAATACGTCCAAGGGAAAAAACATCCTTCTTCTAAACAAACAGATAAAATAATCAGAGGTATTCAAGGCATCGGCAAGGAACTAGCAGATATACATCTCGTTATGGAATAAATTTACGGTAAATCCTTGGTGAAACTTTGCGGTAAAAAACTGCCCTCGAAGCCTAAACGCCCGTTTTTTACCACAGAGCACCCCATGTCGGCGCAAAGGGCGCAAAGGGGATGTAGTAAAAGCGAGCAGGCTCTTTTTCAACCCCAATCTCTGTGAACGTTGCGGCTCCCTTCGCGGCCTTTGCGGTAATAAACAACAATCACAGATCAAAGGTCGCAGATTGCAATGGCCAAAAAAATGAAAAAGGTCATGTTTTGAGGGGATTTGTTTTTGTGAGGCGCTTGCGGCAGGGATTGAGCCGGGTAGCGCGCAAACCTACAGGTGCCGGGGCCGCGAGGTGCGGAGGCGACCTTGGGAGCCCCCGCAAACCCGCTGGCCCCGCCACCTGTAGGTGCGTCCTACCGGTGAAAGCCCGTATGCCGCCCTTAAATTATCCCCCCCCAAAAAAAAAAGGCGATTGAATCAGATGTAATTATTTGTTCAGCTTTCGGGCGTCCAATTGAACTATGGCATTTATGGCAAATCCATTGTTGTATTGAAATACATTTTTACCATTGATTTGCCTGCCAAACTGAATGGTTTGATTCAAAAAACCGGCCTCCAATGAAAAATGGGAATTGAAGGCGTAACCCAGCAGACAGGCAATTCTATTTTGGTCGAATATATTGGCTTTGACCTGCTCTCCAAAACCAATAAACAGCTCATCGAAGATGTTTAGATAGAGTTGCTGCTGCTGATTTTTTTTAATCAGTGGAATTTGAAACTTGAGTAAGTAGCGAACCCGGTGCAGCAAAGGGAAATCATCTTCGGCGGTGGAGAGTTCATTTTTATAGGCGCCGACGAAACGTTGTTCCAACATAAGTCGGTGGGTAATATCGATACCGAACTCCGGATGGATAAACTGCAACGCCTGGTAAATTCTATGTTCTGTGAAATCTTTACCATAGCCATTAATGGGAATATCGCCATATGGGAAAGTTTCAATCCAACCATAGCCGGCACGCAGATTCAAACCGGGTTTTACTTGAACATTTACCCCAAGGCGCAGCAGGCTTTGTTGCCAATGGGAAATAAATTGATCTCTGCGGCATTGGTATTCTGCCAAAAAAGAAATGGTATTCGAGGCTTTTACGGTAAGAAAGGTATTGTACCATCCGATGTTTTCGAAGGTACTGATACGGGTACTTTGGCCGATAAGGGCAGAAGATATCCATAAGCCTATCCAAAGGCTGAATATTTTTTTTTTCATACTGTGTGGTATTACCTTGATTTTGTGGAGCCATTGGTCCGACTGGCCAAGGGGTGTGTAGAGCGTGCGGTCAGGAAATCCAGCCCAACCACCTTTACCTCAAACTCCGATTTGTACTGATGTAGAAAACTAATAAAGGAATGGTCAATAAAGGAGCAAGATGAAAAATCGATGGCGGTGCAGCCGTTTTCTACGGCTTGATTGAATGCACGGCGGTAAATCAAAATATTTGAAAAAACGCAGGGACCACTGACCTTTAATATGCTGGGTTCATGCGCTAAGAAAGCTGCTTTTGCCCTTAAAAATTCATGGGGTTTTACTCCTGCATAGATATGAAATCCAATTTTTACGAGAATGCCAGCCAAAACCCCCAGCAGCAAATCGGAAGCCAAGGTTACACCAATTGTAATGATAAACAGCGCCAATTGTTCTTTCCCGACCCGATAGGTTTGAAAATATTGCTTTGGGGAAGTCAACCGGAAGCCTGCAAAAATAAGAAGTGCGGCGAGTGCTGCATTGGGAATGCATTCAATGACAGGCACCATAAACAGCAGGAAGAGGAGCAAAAAGAGACCGTGGAAGAAATTGGCCCAGGCTGATTTGGCTCCAAATCCCACATTGGCGGTGGTGCGTACCACTTCAGAAATAATGGGCAGTGCGCCAATGAGACCTAAAATGAAATTTCCTATTCCCTGAGCTTCCAAATCTTTATTGCTGTTCGATTTTGGAGCGCCGGTATCCATAAAATCAAAGGCTTTTACGGTAAGCAGCGATTCCAGTGAGCTGACAAACAAAAACAGGAATACATATTTCCAAAACTGAAAGGAGGCCAGCATTGAGAAATCTGGTTTTAAGGCAAGCAAAGAAGTCCAATCGCCAATGTGGACTAAGGCGAAGCTGGGAGCCGAGGTATTGAGGTGAAGGTACAGACTCAGGCCAATGGCTGCCAGAATGACAATCAATGCGGGCGGTACATTTTTGAAAATCATGCCTTTAATGCTGCTAAGAACAAACAGCAGGAGTAGAGAAACCAGACCAATACCGGCAATGGTTGGGTTGGCTTCTCGGAAAAAAGAAGGAATTTCAAGTAAGAGTTCCAAAGGCTCTTTTCCGGCATACAATGAGGGCTCATTTCCGAGCAAAACGGGGATTTGTTTTGCGATGATAATAAGGCCAATGGCGGCGAGCATGCCGTGTACCACCGAATTTGGGAAAATGTTGCTGAGGGTTCCCAACCTTAGTTTTCCAAGACCAATTTGAAGAATGCCGGTAATCAGTAAGATGGCGGCTAGAATTCCGATGGGATTTGGACTGGACTCAAAAGTTAAGAGTGCGGCAGAAACAATGGTAATTAATCCGGCGGCGGGTCCTTTAATGGTAATGGCTGCTCCGCCCGCGATTCCGGTAAGAAGTCCGCCGATAATGGCTGAAATGATACCAAGAGCCGGCGGCAATCCGCTGGCTTTGGCAATGCCTAAACTCAAGGGTAAGGCCATTAATGCCACCAGAAGGCCAGCCTTTAGGTCATTGAATTTGGGGCGACCGAGGAAGGTGTGTTTAAGGTATGAAAGATGGGTTTTCATCGTAATTATTAGTTAAATTTAAGATTTGTACTTGAAAATGGATGTCCCAAGAATATTCGGGCAAACCAACGAAGGCCAGTAATGCCTGTTAGAATATAGATTATGGCCGTAAAAATGGATATGGGATAATCGTGGTGGTCAATTTGGCTGAACAACAAGTCCTCTCCGATAAAGGTTGGACTGATTGGGAAGCCAATAAACATAAGTATACACATCAAAAATACCCCTGCTATTTTAGGGGATGATGAAGCAATGCCGTTGTATTTAGAAAGTTTGTATTGTGGGTAATGCAATTTCAGCCACCTAGCTAAAAAAAATAGGGAAAGTGCAGCGGGAATAATACCGCTTAAGTGCAATCCGATAATGGTTAGGGGAAGGTTGTAGTGGATGTCTACAGAGATAATTAAAAAAAGGTTTGCCAAAAAAATGGAAACAATGCCACGCACTAAGGATTCATTCTCAACAAAAGCAAGGCAAATCAACAGAAATCCCATTGCAATTGGCACATAATTCACCTCTGTTTGGAAATTAGGAATGCCACTTAATGCCCCAAACCAAAGCAAAGGAATCAACATCGTCAGCTGCCAAAACCAGCCTTTGAATTTCTGTTGAAAAACTCCGTTCAACCAAGTTCCAATTCCTTTTGGAATACCAAAGAAATACCGGTTAATGATTGAATCTAAATTCCATTCTCTCAAACTATTTGCAAAAATCCACCAGCCCAATTTGTAGTTAAAAAACAGTTGTTTTAATCCACGTGTATCAGCGGCTCCATGCATGAGTACTTTACGCATTTTAATGTTAATTACCGATGGGGAACTTAGAAGTTGATGGGTTCGGTATAAGGCATTTAAAGCGATGTGAATTAGTGCTATTTGATGCAAATCCAATGCGATTTCAACAAAAATTAATCCGAGGTGCATAATGGATTGGTAGGCAATTTTTGCTTTGATGGTGGGTTGAAACAAGGAGGTGAAAAACCCAAGCAAGAAACTAATACCACCCATTATTCCAATTGCCCAGCGAATGCTTGTTAATTCAAGCCAAAATGGGGATGTTCTAAGCAGTAAAAAGGCGCCCAAATGAACCGATAGCGCTCCGTAAAAAATAGCACTAGAGGGAGTAGGGCCTTCCATCGCTCTTGGTAACCAGGTTGAAAATGGGAATTGAGCGGATTTAATGCCCGAGGCAAGTAAAAATCCAATCCCCAGCACCAGCAACAAAAGATTGGGATGGTTCAGCGGCAGGGCTGGCATTGGAATGAACTGCATTTGATAAAATGAAACATTTTGGTGCCAATAATGGTGAGAGGCCCACATGGCCATTAAAATACCAAGGTCGCCCAGGCGGTACACACTAAAAACCCGAACGGCATTTCGGGCGGGCAGGTAACGGTCTCGATAAAAGGCGATGAGCAGAAAGGATGAAATTCCAATGATTTCCCAACCGGCTAAAAGGGTTTCAAGGTTGCCTGACATGACAACCAAGGTAAAGCCCCCCAAAAACAATTGAATGGTGGAATAAAACCGAAAAAACCCTTTTTCAAGGTGCATATAGAATGAACTGAACTGTATGATAATGAGTCCAATGCATGTACTAAGTCCTAAAAATACGGCCGTGGTTTTATCAAAATACATGTTTAGGTTAAATGCATAGTTGCCCCAAGAAAACAACTGGAATTGTTCAGTATGCAAGGCGGGCTCGGGCGATGTTAGCCAATATCCCAACAAAAGGACATAAAAAACTAGGGCTAACACTTGGGCCGCTTTGCTGCCCATTGAAATCCAATATTCGGAGGATTTAATCCCTAAAAACTGGATAATAAAATAGATGCCTGGCCATAAAGCATTGATATACAATAAACAATCAATGGTTTCCATCTGTGCTTAGATTTTGGTTAAACGTTCCACGTCTGAATTCCGATGGTTCTCGGGTATCCGGATGAATGGCAAAGAGCAAAATCCACTCCTTGTCAAACCAATTTTTCAGGTTTTCATTCAAATCCAATACCTTTTGAATGATAAGCGGATCTTGAAAAATAATGCAGGTTAGCCTTACCGCTTGGTGCTTGGTAATCATTTGTTCGGGTAAACCTGTTCGCAGGTCACCTCCAACTCCGTTGGCAACTCCAAAAAGACCGACCACATTGTGGGGCAGTTTAGAGCCTGCACCCAGCCGTAAGGGATCAACGGTCGAAAAATAATATTCCAGGTTTATTCCACCACAAACAGGTACCAATGCCTGTAAAATTTGCTGCAATACATTGCCCTCAATATCAAATCTGGGATCATACGATTGCAAAAAGGCTCTACGGTCAAGGTTTAATCCTTTGGTTTCGCTTCGTGGACCAACAATGCAAAAGGCATTTCGGGCATGGTTCCATTCGGGGCGAGGTTCAAACAAGGCCCATGCTCTGGATTGGATGTGTTGATGTGATTTTGCAGGGGTGTTTTTTCGCGCATCCAGAAGCAGAGCGCGTTCATGTGCATTTTTTAGTAGGGCAGATTCAAAATGCGCTGTAAACTCTAGGTGTAGCTTTCGTAAATTTTGAGGAATGGAGCTTGTATCAAAAAAGCGAATTCGGTCTCGAGTAGTATCGTGTAGGGCACCTATAAAATAAAGCTCATCTGCCAGTTGGATTCCTTTGCGCTTTAATTCGATTCGAATGGAAGGCATATTTAATAATCGCGCCGCCAGTGTGGCATTTACCGAACCGGGCCTTCCGCTGCAGGCACCGCAATCGTACCCTGCGTAATACGGATTGTTGGTGCTGCTTGCCCCATGCCCAATTAAATAGATTAGCTTCGCCTTTGTTTCTGTAAGTCCAGAGGTCAGAAATAACTGAGCGATTCGGTCGGCATAATACTGGGGATTCTGTTCAGGGTTTAGGTTGAAGTCGATGTGTTCAGAACTAAAATCAAAAGAATCGACCGAGGCATTTATTTTTTGGGGTAAAAAGGCATTGGAAAGCAATTTCCACCATTCAGAAAATGGGTTCGAGCCGTTTGATGCATCCTCTTTTTTGTTGTCGGCTTGAATTTCAGGTGACATTGGTAAGGGGCACACTTTATCTGCGGTTGCCGAGGGGTGTTTTTTATATACCAGAGGCAAATGAAAAAATCCGGGTGTCCCCCAAGTGCGAATAGAGGACAAGGAATTTTCCAAATGCCTTCGGATGGAACATTCTCTGTCGTCAATGCAAAAAAACGCTTCAAATTTGACCGGTTGATTTAAAGGTGAAGCATGGGTGCACAATTGCTCAATCATTGAATCTTGGAGTGCAGATTCCATGGCAGTTAGCCAAATAAATTCAGGTGCAAGCCTATATTCCTTTTGTGTTTTAAGGATTGGGCTTCCATCCTGCATCAGAGGTTTAAAATCCGCTCCAAATTTTCCGATCAATAAATCCAATTCCAATAGACATTCAACCGTAATGAATTCCTGCAATGAAATTTGAATGTGCCGCCCAAACACCTCTGGATTTTTCTCGAGGTAGGTTACCATCCCAGACCACCCTGGGTGCGCAAATTGTTGGTTGTACAAATAGGGCTCAAAAAATTCTTCAGGGCCTACAATTCGAGCAAGTAGAGCGTCCAAATCATTGAACCCCATCTTCCAATCTTCATTCTTAAGGTTTTTAAACAGGGGCATCCCACTCTTTTTTTGCAGATCAAGCAACGCATTGAAAAAGCCATGGGTTTGGTCAAATGGGGAAAACGAGATGCCTTGGTCTAAATAGGCGCTTATCCAACGGAATAGGATGGCATGGCTGTGTTTTTGAAGGTGAAAATTCCTTTCCATTTGCCACCTTCCCATGATTTGATTCAAAGATTGGACAGGATTTTGTTCGGTAAAAAGCCATTCCCAATCTGCAGCAGTGGTAGGCTTCCCTGTAATTTTAAGGTAAGCCTTTTCAAGGTCTTGGGCTAAGATACGGCCTTCGGTATATTCCTTTTTATAAAAGCTCAGAGGCATATATCCACAAATTCCTAGAGTCGAATTTGCTTCATCAATGGCCTGGTCAAATCTTAAGTGTTGCCAAGCGTGCAAAGGATTGTGGTGAACAAAAAAAGGCAAGGGCGCCTGAGAAGGCAAGTGTTTTTTAAGATTGGATATAACCTTATAAGAGGTTGTACCCACAACATGTATGGACATAATTTAAAGGTTAGGTTTAACATCAAAACAATACGTTCGATGCTCAACAATACACCTTCAATTGATGGCAATAAATAATAAATGATAGCCGAACAGAAAGAAAAGACAGCCTAAGTTTATCAATGACTGAGGCCGGAGTCTTCGGAACGGAAATGGTTGTTGAACCTTTTTGAGGCGCTAAGAAATGATGGGATAGCCCTCCTTCATGGTTAATGGATTCATCTACCTCTTTTTCCGTACTAAGTTCAGCAAATTGAACAACAGAAAAGAAATCACCGAAATTTTCGGTTGTTTCTGTAATGGAGTTGCGTTCAAATGCGGAAAGCTCAGTGGGACTCGATATAAACCCTACTACAGCTAGAAATAGAATTCTAGCCATAACTACCGACAGCAAAAGTCTAGAGGTTAATATCAATTGCTTTGCCTTCATAAACAACATACCAAATGTAGAACAATTCCAATCCGATTCTTTCTGTTTCTATTTGCTTACAGATTTTCTTCTCTACTTTTCATGGTTTGATGCAGTTGGTTCGCAAAGGTTCGCATCTCATGCGCGGCTACCTCATCACCGGTACTGCGCTGCACTACATCTGCTAACGACATTAAGTGTTGAAACACCAGGGTTTGCATTTCGTCAACCATAAACTCGGTGGTCCATAAGTCCATCCGCATGCTGTTGTTCTCTTTTTTATCCCAGGTGGTAAGAAAGAATGCTTTGACCTCACGGTTGGGTTCTATACCGCCTTCCTCTGCTGTCCATGAAAGGCGAATGGGATTTCTATGTTGGTCTAAACCAACGGTCAATCGGATTTCAGATTCATGAGCTATATCTTTGGAATTCATGGCTTTGTAGGTTTAAATCCGGATTTTTGAAGTAGTTTTTCGGGCGCGCAGGCAGCTGTAAACAAGTGTTGGAATTCAGTTGGATTTCGTTCTAGGAACGATTCTACAATTCTCCAGCCAATCCAAATGGCTGCTTTCCCGGGAGATTCAGCGGGCATCCCGGGTGAAAATGGAGCCTCGTTCATAAATTTCGAAATGATGCGGGGGTCTTTGGTGTATAATTTCTGGTCTTGAATTAAGCTGTTCCAAATCAGGAATTCATGCTCAGAACAGAATTCCAATTGCTGCTGGGAAAATCCTGAAATAATGGAGTCGGAAACTTCAGGAAAGCAGCGCTTGGCTACAGACCAAACCTTACCAAATTGAATGATGTGGTCCAACAATGTTACAGGTAAGGCCATTGAATCGGCCATAATTTCAGATTCCAGCCAACCCTTAAGTACATCTACCGGCAACAGGGAAGGATCTTTTTTGCGCCGGATGTAGGCGGGTAAATGCGCATAATATTCAGAAGCCGGACCTAAATACTGGTCGGGAGCAATTCCAATGGAAGTTTCAAGCGCAACAACCGTATAATTGAAGCCCCCCAAAAAGAAAAAAACATCTGGAATTTTCTTGGAGGGAAAATGATAGGAATACAGTTTTAAGGCCTGCTCTATTTCCTTTTTCTCTGGTTCAAAGTCCTCAAACCGATTGTTGACCGAGTCCCGAAGCGCTTTAACCTGAGGATCAAAATAATACCTTGACCACACTGCCGCAGGCGGAACGCTATCTAAACCAACAAAAAGTCCCAAAACGGGTCCTCCATACGCCGGAAAAAAATCCGGATGCCGTTCCGCAATGGAGTTTAATGCTGAATCCAGTTGCCTAGGATTGGAATAGGAATCCAACAAAATCCGATCAAAACTCAGATTCAGATTGATTTTTTCAACATCAGGTTGGGAGCCACCACAACCAAACAGCAAAAAAAGAAGTAATATTGGAGGAAATCTTTGAATCGTTGCAACCATGAAAGTAAGAGGCATCATTGCAGTCAAAAGTACACTTTTCCTACTTAGCCTGTTGGGTTATTCTACCGGCTACGCTCAAAATGCAGAGTCCTCGAATGCGGAACGGCGTCGAATTTTCCATGCAGGCTTTCAGGCTAAGGGCCTTTTTCAGTGGACAGAACATGAGCAGGCCGGGTTTTCAGATCTAGGCATGCGGCCTGGATTTGCCTATGGACTAAATGCCGAATTTGGAATAACCCCCAATGTGTTGTTGCACTCCGGAGTATTTCATGAATTCAGGTCGTTTGGAATTCAGTTCAGGGATTCGGCCGCTGCCAGCCCCAAGTTGGTAAATACTGTCTTTACGGCTCAATACTTGAATGTGCCGTTTGGATTAACCATGCGTACCGGACGCATCGCCGATAAATGGTCGGTGGTATTTCGTGCCGGATTGAATTCTCATTTCCTGTTGAATTCTTCGGTACATCGAGAGGATGCTCCGGGAAATGGCGCCGATGAAGACGGAAATCCGTACCTGAATTCCGCTTGGGTTGGGATTTATGGCGATGCGGGTTTTTTGTATTATTTCCATGAACAAACCGCATTGTCGTTTCAGGTTGGCTACAGCGGCGGACTCTCTTCTATTTTGGCCTCCAATGCCTATCCGTTTATGGTGGGCGATGCATGGAACAACCCCGGGAATTCCCGGTTAAATACCATCCATGTTAGCGTGGGAATTCTGTTTTAAAGCTTTTTAATCAGGCGGAGAGGAAGACTTGCGCATTCTCGCCACACGGCATCTCCTCTGTGCCCTTTGCGCCGACTTTGAGTGCTTTGCGTTAAAAAAAACGTCAAGGTACAACGGCCAATTTTTTACCACAAAGTCCACCATGGGAGCCGCGAAGTTCACAAAGATTTGGATGTTAATTGACACCGCACTTCATTCAACTCCATGTCCTCTGTGCCCTTTGCGCCGACTTGGAGTGCTTATCGGTAAAAAAAACGTCAAGGCATAATGGCCAATTTTTCATCAAAAAGTCCACCATGGGAGCCGCGAAGTTCACAAAGATTTTGGTGTTGATCGACACCGCACTTCATTCAACTCCAAATCCTCTGTGCCCGTTGCGCCGACTTTGAGTGCTTGGCGGTAAATAAAACGTCCAAGCACAACGGCCAATTTTTCATCACAAAGGCAGCCATGTAAGCGTTGAAATTCTGGTTTAAAGCCCATTAATCAGGCGGGGTAGATTTAGAACCAAAAAGGAGAGAGGAACTCTACAGGTAAGTTTCGCCAAATCTACCGAGATAGATATACAAAACCATACCGCTCTTCTTGTTTATGCGCTCCAGGTAAGGTTAGTATTAACTGGTAGGCGTAAATTCCGGGCATGTAAGGACTGCCATCGGCAGCTCGGCCGTTCCAGCCTTTTTGTAGGTCGTCCGATTCAAACACCTGATTGCCCCAACGGTCGTGGATGATGAGAGAAAAATCCTTGGCACCGCCAGCCACCACATAAAAAATATCGTTTAATCCATCCCCATTGGGCGTAAAGGTGTTGGGAACGTACACGGCACAAGCAATTTCAAACAAAAAGGCAGTGGAACTTTCGCAGCCCAAGGAATCTGTCACCACCAACGACAATTGAGTATTGTCAGTGGGTTTAATGATAGGATTTTGACAATCGGTACAGGAAACAATTTGAGCTGGATTCCAATCAAATCGATAGTCTCCATTGCCTCCTGAAACCCCGAAATTGAGCTCAACAGATTCCCCGCAATTTAAGGCAAAGGATTTTGGATCGGCCATGATTTCAATGGCACTGGGAGCAGTCAAGGTTATGCTGCCATTCAACATGCAACCATTGATGTCCAAAATGGAATAGGCGGTTGTGCTGGGCGGCAAATACGTCAACGTTGGTCCAACAGAATACGTGTAGGCGGGACTTCCCCCCTGAGCTTGAAGGTTTATGCTGCCATTTGCATCGCCCGCACACCTTGGCTGGGTAAAGGTGCTGGCATCCACCAATGGACTAGGCTCCGTCAGCGTAACCGCCAAACTGTCCACTTGCCCCACTGCATCTGAAACCAATATCAAATAGGTGCCAGCCGCTAAACCGTTGGCTGAAGCTCCGGAATTTCCTGGAACTTGAATCCAATTGTACTGGTAGGGAGGACAACCGCCCGTGCTTTGAATTTGTATGAATCCATCGCTGGCTCCAGCGCAGCTGATTTCGTGCCCGGAAGGGAAGCCCGAGGTACTAACACTATGGCTCATGGGCACCGGAATAACCGTTACGGTAGCCGTACAGCTGTGGGTTTGACCCAGAAAATCAGTAGCCGTTAAAACAATAGGCGTTTGAGGCACATGACTGCAATCTAGGTTGTAAATGTTCAGCGCCAATGATTGAATTCCGCAATTGTCCGTGCTGCCTGCATCAATCATTTGCGTGGTTAAAACGGCTTGGTTGCTGCTGTTTAAATTCACAGTCGCATTTTGACACACCGCCACGGGGGGCAATGGGTCTCCAACGGTAATGGTAAAGGTGTAGGTGCTGGTGTTGTTGGCTTGCTGATTGTCGTTCACCGTTACTGTAATGGTGGTTGTCCCGGTTTGCCCGGCAATGGGGCTTGCAGTTAAGGTTCGATTGGCCCCAGAACCTCCGAAAACAAGGTTGGCCTGGGGAATTAAGGCGGGATTGCTGCTGCTGGCCGACAAGGTTAAGGTGCCGGCCGCTTGCTCAGAATCCTGAACTAAAAAAGAAAATTGAATGGCACCAGAATTGATGCAAACAAAGGTATCGGCCGGGGGATTTGGAATGGTAGGCGGAGTATTTACAACATCTCCCCGAATATTGAAACGAAAGGGATTCAAAGGATTGCACACGCTGTAGGAATCAGAATGCGCAATAAACACCTGACCATTAACCAATCCAAATTGAGTCGGATTAAACTGCAGCTGAAAGGATACCGAATCTCCGGCTGGTACGACAGTAGGTGAAGGTTGCGATACCACGGAAAATCCATTCCCGGTGACGGTGACGGGAGGAGTTCCTGTCAAGGTCAGCGGACTTTCTCCGGGATTTACGATCCAAAACGTTTTAATAATGGGATTGCCAATGCTGGTCTGCCCAAAATCGGTATTGTCTGCAACGTTCGGTACATTGACCACCGGAGGTATATTAATGCCATTTCCATGCACTTCAATGCGAGCAACGCTAACCACTGCGATGTCGTCAATGGCCCAGCCTCGGTCGTTCGCAGCTTCATCGCTGTGAAAGGTAAACCGCACCTTACAGTTGGGCAAATTATCGTAGGCAGAAACATTGACCAGCACCCGAGTCCAAACCGTTCGGAAATTAAACCAGGCCGGATGCGTCAAAAAATAATAGGGCGTAGAAGAAGGGTTTAGGCTCATGTTCCCGTCGTACGACATATTGGGACAAATCTCCTGGTTCAGTAAAATCCAACTGGCTCCACCATTGGTACTCCATTCAATATATCCCCCATCCCAGTTTCCTGTTTCTGAACGCAATTGCATGAAAAATTCAAGCCGGGTATCGTTGTATCCGGTCAAATTGATGGAAGGAGATTCCAACTGATATAAAATATAATGCTGAGAACCTGCCTGCTGATAAAAGTTATTGCCTTCGGTGTAAAACACGCCACCGCCCGGCCCTGGAGTATGGTCGTTCAGCGGAACCACCGGAACCACGGCTTGAAAATTATAGCCCGTCTGGTTTGAAGGATAGCGCCGCCCGGTGTTTGTCCAACCGCCCAAAACATCGCAATTGGTCGAAAAAACAGTGGTTTGCCCCCACAGTTGTCCTACCAACATCAACCCGATAACACAAAAGCGTAAAATGCTGTTCACAGTCAATTAAAAATATAAAGGTAAGGCAATCTGGCAAATAGACAGAGAAATGGGCATTAATGTTGCGCTCGCACAAATTTATACCTAAACTCAACCCCATTTACCTTGCATTCAATCCAATAGATTCCCGGGTCTAGATTCAATCCAAACGACAGCGGTTGCCCGCATGAAAAGCCGTGTAGGGCCTTTACAAATCGGCCACCGGCATCGAACAGCCGAATGGATTCCGGGGCCTCCTGGCAAACCAAAACAGGCTCAATTCCAGGATTGGGAAACAAAATTCCCCCCGGCAATTCCAAAGGCTTAAAGCTCAACTCGGCCAATGCCAACATGTTGGCTTCTGGATCTAACCTGCATTCCAAGGGTAAAAAGGAGCAATCAATCAGGGTGTCAAACACCGTTGAATTGAGCATGAATTCTAGGCGCTGCTCCTTGCCAATGCCCCTGAATGAGAGCGAAACCCAGCTGGGGGTTGCCCTTTCATCTGCCTGATTGCTCAGCTGTTCTATATGAATGGCAACGCTTTGAGCCGAACTGACCTGCACCTGAATCTGCAGTTCCGGAACCCCCTCCGCATATATCCATCCATTAAAAAAGTCCTGCAGTGGTTTCCCACTCGCCGCTTCCATAGCCCTTTGAAAATCTTCGGTTCGAGCAAAACCCCATTTCAATTCCGGACTGTTCAAATATTGCTTTAGGCCGGCTTTAAACACCGAATCGCCCAGCCAAAGGCGCAATTGGTGGAGCACCAGAGCTGCCTTTTTGTAGGACAACCTAGAGGAAAAAATACGCTGAACTACCAACGAATCGCGAACAAAAACGGCGCCCTCTTGTGGAGCCGACCAAACGGCTTGCCGTTGGCTTTGTTTCCAATTCAACCATTGCTCGGGCTGAATTTGCTCAATGCCCATTCCCGACAAATAGGTAGCAAACCCTTCATTCAACCAAATGTGCGCCCAGCTGCCGCAAGTCACCATATTTCCCACCCACTGATGCACCAATTCATGCAAGGTCAGTTCCAATCCAAACCCACCCATAAAACTAAAGGTAGGATGCTCCATGCCACCGCCCCTTGAAAATTGAGCATGTCCGTATTTTTCGTTGGCGTAGGGGTAAGGCCCCAGCCAATCGCAATACAAATCGAGTCCGGCTTGAACCGCTTTCGCCTGAAGTTGAGGGGGCTGACTCCCTTCCGGAAAGGTATAAGCCGCGAAGGGAATGGAGTCGGTACAGGCCCGAACATGCAACGATAAAGTATCGTAATTGGTTAATGAAAAGGCAACGAGGTAAGCCGGAATGGGGTAGGAGTGCATCCAAACGGCGTAGCCCGGACTGGAATGCTGCAAGGTTCCGGGCGCAGCCACCCTCAACGCAGAATCGCAATGAAATTCCATGCGCAGCGAATCGGCTTTATCGCTCAGCGTATTTTTTGTGGGCCACCAATCTGAGGCTGCAAAAGGTTGCGACAGGGTCCATACTTCGGGTATTCCTTGCCGTTTTCCGGCATAAAATCCACCCAATCCGGCACCCTGAACGGGAGTTCCTCTATAATATATGGTGGCTGTATAGCTGTTTCCTGCCGTCAGAGCAGCAAAAATGCGCAGCTCATTTCCCGGCAAATGCGCAAATGAAACGGAATTGCCATTCAACAGCACACTGTCGGTGGTAAGGGCATTGGATAAATCGAACGCAAGAAAGGCCTCGGGTTCTGTGGCATAAAAATGCGTTTCAACCTTTCCAATAAGGTATCCGCTATCGGCTTCAATAGCAAGTTCAATGTTCCAAAAAAAGACATCGGTGCTGAGTGTAGCCACCGAGCTTTGGCAGCGTCCAGTTGCCGGGCCGCTCAGCAGCACGAACAGGAGAGCAAAAGCAATCCGAATCGATTTTAAAAAATCCAGCATGCGCACAGTTCAAACCTACTAAAAAATCAATTTGGAAAGGAGGAAAATGGTTGATATTTGGGCGGCTGCGGGCTTTCACGGGTAGTCCGCATAGGCCGGGCGGGGCGCAAGCGGGCTGCGGTGGCTCCTAAAGTCGCCTCCTCACCGCGCAGCGCCAGCCGCCGCCCTATTTGCGGGCAACCCTGTTCAATCCCTGCCGCGGGCCTCGTCGAATGAATCGCCGTTTCAATAAACCAGAGCGGGGAATGAACCTGCCGATGCCATGCAAGGCTGATTTCCTAAAGTGTCGGCAACCGGGAATGGATTATGAATCGGGTGGTAATTCTTACCTTCTTCAAGGTGAAAAGGATACAGATTCAGGATTAGCACCGCCAGGAAAAGCAAGGTATATCTATGGTTTCCAATTCAAAACCCAGTAAAAAAAGAAACCGAAGGTGGCAACCTTCGGTTTCATTGGGAATTTGCGGGTATGCAAATAGTTAGGGAATTCAAATTTATTAAAAAAATTAGATAAGTGCAAGGGAAATCTGATTTTTTTTTCTGAAATGTTGGCCCTTGCCTTCACTGTTCTTCACTTGATTTTTTTTACCCCTTTTTGGAACGTTTTGGAATTCAAAGGTTTTGAAAAATATCCGTTGGGTAAACGTTTGTTAAACGTGTGCCAAACGAATAATTTATTCCCTCGGACTCACCTTTGTAGTGTAAACAATTTGACATATGAACAACATTAAAAATTCAGTTCGACTCATCGGAAATCTGGGAATGGATCCTGAAGTTAAACAATTGGACAACGGTACCCACATGGTGAAATTTCGCATGGCGACATCAGACGTGTACACCTCGGCGGAAGGAGAAACAAAAGAAAATGTGCAATGGCACAACATCGTGATGTTTGGAAAAGTAGCCGAAATTGTCGGTCAAAAGCTGAAAATTAAAAAGGGCGATGCCGTTGCCATTGAAGGACAACTCCGCTATTCCAATTATACCGACGCTCAAGGAGAAAACCGCTGGTTTACCGATATCTTGGCTCGGGAAGTATTGCTGACCAATAAAAAGGCTCAGGTCATGCCCGCCGAGGCCGATTTGGTTGGGAGCACCGAAGAGCCTAAAAACATGAAAAAGTAGGTTAGAGGGTGGGGGACTAAAGAAGTGCCCCGTTGCGGGATGCGCGGGGCCTTCTTCCCTTTTTCCAATTTCCATGCACATCCGGGTAGGGCAGTGTTGAATTCTGGGTCATAAATTCAATTTCTCGGATGTGCCTGGTCTTTGGGAGGAAAGTCGGTTTGACCAACCGAAAAAAGGGGTTGCCTTTCGGCAACCCCTTTCATTATGCTAAGTTCCATTTCTCAATTGTGCTTGGCTTTTGACAGGAAAGTAAGTTAGACCAACCGAAAAAAAAAGGGGTTACCTTTCGGCAACCCCTTTCAATTTTTTCGAAAACAATCCTTATTTCGCGTCGGCTACAGGAGCTTCCGCAGGTGCCTTGGCAGATAAATTCAAATTGAAATCAATGTTGTCGTTAATAACATTGTCTCCCAAATTTTTAAAGAATGAACCACTGCCGTATTTGATACCCCAATCCGTACGGTTAATCGAAAAGGCAGCCATCAAATTCAACAATCCATTGCTAACACTCACTTTGGCAGGGAAGGTGATGTTTCTGGTTTGACCTTTAATGGTAAGGTCTCCAGAAATGCTGTGCGTGTTGCCCATTGTATCGGCAGCAGCAGCTACACTCGAAATAACAAAGGTGCTGCTAGGAAACGAATCTACATTGAAGAAATCAGGAGCCATCAAATGCCCAACCAATTTGCCATTCAACTCTTGATCTGTTAAATCTGTATTGCTGATGCTTTTCATGTCAATGTTGAATGAACCGGCTACAATTGCGTCGTTCAATACTTCAATTGAACCGTCGGTCACAGAAATAAAACCGGAGTGAGCACCTCCAACCAGCTTGGAACCAGTCCAACCCAATTTGGTGGCAGCTGCATCTACGTTATACACCACCGCAGAAGAATCTCCCTCAGCAGCGCCAACGGCATCAGCAGAGTTTGCGCCCGATCCGCAAGCAAAAAGACCAGTAGCCAATAAAACTACGATTGATAAAGAATGGATTTTGTTCATGTGTTTTAATTTTGAGACAAAGGTAAAATTAATTGTAGGTAAAACTAATTTGTGGACTAACCTTCTCCCTACTTTTAATTGAAAAAAAGTTAAATCCTACTCCTGAATAGGAGGTGAATCCCCAACCCCCTTCTAAAATGTTGAATTACTTCAACCAAGGTAGTGTGATACCAAGGCCAAGCTGCAAGGTAAGTTGATTGAAGGATTGACTCGATGGTTCAGAACTTAGTGCTTGGGTTAGGGGTAGATTCACTGTACCTCCCGATGCCACCCATTCATTGGTGGTGCCTAAAGCCATATCTGCTCCCGAAAATTGAGCAAGGGCCAACAACTGAATCCAACGGTTCAAAAAATACCGGGCTTCCATCGAAACCATTACCACAGGCACAGGTCGACTTTGGCGCTGAAAAGCCAATTCCACCGGACTCCCTAACCAATTCCCCCGAATTTGATTGATGGGAGTCGAGCTGAACAAGGCTCCCACAGCCAGATTGAAATTACCCATCCAACGGTGCTTCTGTATGAAATAGGAAAGACCTGCCACGATAGCATGGTGCCGCCAATCGCTCTGCTGAACCAAGCCCAATTCAGTAAACCCCTGCGCCTCTAAATTGTCAGCTAACTCCTGACGCTGCCCTCCATTGTCATACGGGTTTAAACTGCGTTGGGCTTGAATGCAAATGCCCCAACCGTTGTAAATCCGAATATATGATGAAAGACCCAAGGACATTCCGGCCAGGGCAAACCCCGACCCGCTGCTTTGATTGGAATTACCAGCATAGGATCCGACAGGCAGATTTAAACCAGCAAAAATGGCAAAATAATGAGGCGCCAAATAATCAAAATCGGTCCCTAAAAGAAATGGATTCCCCTGCGAATACATGGGATTGATTTGTTCAATTATTTGCCCTGAATACCGAATGCTGTGTATCGATGAGATAGGTAAAGGTTGGGCCCTAGCCCCCAGTTTTTGAGCAAAATCAATGGAGAAACGCCGACGAGCAATCACCTTACCCATTTCAATTTTTCCGTTTCTAAACCGAACGGTATCCAGTACCATACCCTCTTTAATGGATGCTGCTCCAGTTATTCCTTCCGTTGTTTTCATGGCTGTGGGAAGGATGAAATGCTGTTCAAGTCCATTGGAATAGTTGGCCTTAACAACGGCAACAATGGGTAAGGCGCTGATGGAATCGGCCGGAACATTGGGGTGGCGGAAGGTAATGGCTTCCTTTGTGATACCTAAAATTTGAACCTGCAGCACTTCACCCGTTCGCAAGTGAATGAAATCTTGAGCCCTACCAAAAGTTGCACAGGCCACACAGGCCAAAATCCAAAAGCATTTAAACTTAGGAAATGGTCTTTTTCGAGAGCGCATAAGGTTTAAGCCAATGAACTAAAAACCACAAGGAGCCAGCTCCCAAGGCCAACATATACACACCTTCGGCCATCCAGATTAAATCAATGCGGGGGGGAATGATGTACGCTATTACAGCCATGGTATATATCAAATATACAGAAACTGCGACCAGTTCAATGCCAAGGGCTTCGCGGGTACGACCCATTCCTGAAAGTCCATTGAAAAAGGTTTGGCAAACAGAGAACATAACCAAACCAAGAAACAGAACTGGAAAAGTTATGGGAGCTAAGCTTAGCAATTCAGGATCGGAGGTAAATAGTAAGGCTATGGGCTGCTCCAAAATAAATAGGGCCGAACCAACGACTATGGAACTAAGCGCAGCCAATAGGGCAGCCGATTTCAATAAGGGCCAAATTTCTCCCCGGTTTCCTTCTCCCCAAAATTGCCCGGTTAAGGAATTGGTCGCTGCTCCAATTCCCAACCCCACCATCATAAAAGGCCCATAAATGCTCCTTAATATTACGCTCCACTGAAAATAAAGCAGTCCGGTTTTTTCTACCATGGTAAAAAACGCGAACCAGGAAACCATAGAAACTACATTCTGTAAAATTAGGGGTATGGATGTATGCGCCAAGGCTAAACCCAATTCGCGCAGGCGAGCAAATGGTGGAATGTTCAAATGAAAAAAGGTGGTTTTCTGTCGGAATGCCACCCAAATAAACATGAAAAACGCAATCAATTCAGCAAGAATTGTAGCTAAGGCCGCCCCCTGAAGACCCAAAGCAGGGAAGCCAAGATTTCCAAAAATAAATCCGTAATCGAAAACCACATTTAGGGCCGCCGCTGCCATATAAATGATACCAATGGGCTTTGAATTCTCGGTTCCTACCAGCAATGCGTAAAAACTAAGCATGGGGAAATGCCACAAACTACCCCAAACGCGAACCTGCAAATAGGCCATGGTTTGCTGAAGCAGTTCCGGATCAGATAGCATCATGCCCAACACGATTTTCCCCAATCCAAAAATCAAGGCACAAAATATCAAGCTGTACACAAAAACCCCCAGCAGTCCAATTAAAAAGTACTGGGGAATTTCGCTGTATTTTTTGGCTCCAAAGGCTTGAGCAATTCGAATCTGAAGTCCAATGGATAAACCATAAGCTACAATGAAGGCCACCAAATAAAACAGTGATGCATAGCCCCCGGCACTTTGCTCATGAGCTCCTACTTGACCTAAAAAGGCCGTATCAGCTACCCCAACTAAGGTGTTGGAAAGTAGGCCGGCAAAAATTGGAAATGCCAGTTTTGATACGCGAATCAGGTAGGCTGTTTTCAAGGTGTTATGTACAACAATAAACCCTTTAGATAGGATGTTTCTTGATGAAAAAGATTGGTTGGGTGATCGGAAGGTTGCCCCAATTTTTGCAAAACTTGAGCCGAGACCTGTGCATCCAGCGCAGCGGCAAAAACAGCTTGGCGAAACATGACTTCGTCCACCACGGCCGAGCAGGAATACGTCATTAAAAATCCCGGCTTCTTCAAGGCTTTCATGCCCAATGCATTTAGGCGCCGATAGGCTTGAATGGCTTTATGCCTCGATTTTAATCCTTTGGCAAAGGCGGGCGGATCCAATACAATGAAATCAAAATCAGAACTTTGATGTTTTAAATATTCCATCACATCGGCACAAATACCTTCGTGTTCCGCCTGTGGGAAATTCTTTCGAACGTTCGCAGTGGTGGCTTCTATGGCCCGCTCTGAAACATCTACAGATACGACGTGATCGCTGCCTCCCTGTAGGGCAGCTAAGCTAAATCCTCCTTCATAGCAAAAGCAATTTAATACCCGCTTCCCCTTGCTCAACAAGGACAACAAATGCCTGTTGTCGCGCTGATCTAAAAACAATCCCGTTTTTTGTCCATGTACCCAATCTACGCTCATGCTTAAACCATGCTCTACGATTTCTGTTCCCTCACATTCGCCTTGCATCCATTGCCCGGTACTTTGTTCCTTGAGGTAGGGTTGCCGCCAGAATAGGGTGGGGGGAGTCAAAAGTTCTTGCAAGGCCGCGCAAATCAAATGGCGCTGAGCATCTATACCCTCGTGGTGGGCCTGTACAACCAAATGTCCGTTGTAAGAATCAATGACCAAACCAGGCAATCCATCTCCCTCCCCATGAAACAACCGAAAGGCATTTGTTCCCGCAAGCAAATGAGACAATAATTCGTTGCGCAATGCAATTCCTTTCTCAAGAATGTCCTTAAATAAGGCCAAACTGGGTTCACGCTGTTCAAAGCAAACTACCCGAACGGCAATGGACCCCGGATTGTAAAATCCTGAGGCTACAATGTTCCCTTGAACCGAAACATATACCCAATCACCAGCCTTAAGTTCTATACTTGAGGGCCGAAGTGCTCCTGAAAATATCCAATGGTGCCTGCGCTGCAAGGAGGCCATTTTTGAAGGATGCAACTGCAATTCTGGAATCGTGTTCGCCATGCGGTGGTTTGATGCGACGAAGGTAGCATAAATCCAGGCCGATGTCTCTTTTCTTGGTTTTGAAGGCTCTGGGTTGACTCTAAATTGGAGATTCCAACCATTGTGAACAAAACTGAACCAATCTGTGTACCTTTGCCAATAAATTGATGAGCATGGACAGGATGTACGCTGTTTCTACCCATGGTAAGATTTTTCACATTGAAGGCCAATCTGCCTCAGGTTGGGAGGCCCCGGGCTTTCCTCATGCCCTACGGGTGGAAGGCGATTCTTTTCATGGATTTTATGTTCAGGTCGGCGAACAACGAATCCGGGCCTCAGTAATAGAGGTGGATTTTCGTCTTAGAACGGTTATTCTTCTAATTCAACACTATCGAATAGAACTTCGGATTCAAGATGAACAAGATTTACAGCTTCTGGCATTGGGCTTACCCGATCCCGCTGGAAAAAAGGCTACAGATCTACGCTCACCTATGCCAGGACTGGTATTTTCCATCCCGGTACAGGTCGGCGATACAGTTCGAAAAGGAGAGCCCTTGCTCATTTTGGAAGCCATGAAAATGGAAAACGTGCTCAAAGCTCCTTCTGATGTGGTTGTTGCCGAAATCAAGGTTGTTCAAGGGCAGGCCGTAGAAAAAAATCAACCCCTCATTCTATTCGGATGAAGTTGATTTCCAGTTGGCAAGCGCCATCCAACATCGCCATTGTTAAATATTGGGGGAAATATGGCATTCAATTGCCCTGCAATCCCTCTATTTCCCTTACCCTTCAACAGGCAAAAACGGAAACCAAGGTGGTCGCTCAAGACCCCGATTCCAGTCAAGACAATCTTCAGTTTTTCTTAGACGGTGAACGAAAGCCAGGTTTTGAGCCCAAAATTTGGGCCCTGCTTCAATTGCTCGGCGATGAATTTTCAGTCTGGAAAACCAAGCACCTGCGCATCTATTCCTCAAATACGTTCCCACATTCAGCCGGCATCGCCTCCTCTGCTTCAGGCATGGCCGCCCTCGCACTATGCCTGCTTGAAATTGAATGTGCCTTTCGAGGCCAAGAAATCGATGATTCTTTTTTCTCAACCGCTTCCCGCTGGGCACGATTGGGCAGTGGAAGCGCCTCTCGTTCTTTGTTTGGAGGTTTTGTAAGCTGGGGAAATGGACCCGGATTAAATAGCAATCTTGAAACGGCAGCCCCTTTGCCAAATCCTGTTCACTCGGTATTTCAAGGCATGAAAGATGCAATTTTGCTGGTTGACCAGTCGGAGAAAAAAGTCAGCAGCACAGCCGGACATAGCCTGATGAATGAGCATTGGTTCGCTCAACAACGATTTAAACAAGCGGAAGCACATACAGATCAATTAATTCAGATTTTAACGGACGGAGATGTGGAAGGGTTTATAGAAGTTGCTGAAAATGAGGCGCTTTCCTTGCATGCCATGATGATGACCTCCTCCTCCTCCTATGTGTTGATGCGCCCAAACACGGTTGCAATCATTGAAGAAATTCGAGAGTTTCGTAAACAATCCGGCCTACCCGTTTGTTTCACGCTCGATGCAGGTCCTAATGTCCATGTCCTTTACCCAGCAGCTTATGAGGCCCGAATTCAGCCTTTTGTCTTGGAATTGGTTCAAAGGTACTGTGCAGGAAAATGGCTGTACGATGCCATGGGAGCCGGACCAACAAAAAGTATCACCCAACTATGAGTACAACACCGAAAGATTTTAATTCTAAAATCCTGCTTTTTGGTGAGTATGGCGTGATTCACAATGCCATGGCTTTGAGCATTCCTTATGGGGAGTTCGGAGGCCGATTAACGTTCGAGCCAACCCACTTAAATCCAATCGAAGCCCAAAAATCAAACCTGAGTTTAAAAAATTATGCCGCGCATTTGGCCCAATTGATTGAAGCGCAAAAACTTCCTTTTGTCTTCGATATTGACCTTTTTGAGCGCGAAATTGAGCAAGGTTTGGTATTCGATTCTTCTATTCCTCAAGGTTTTGGAGTGGGCAGCTCAGGGGCATTGGTAGCAGCTATTTATGACCGTTACGCACTAGAAAAAATTTCAAATACGGAGCCCATTTCCGGAAAGGAAACGGTTCGCCTTAAGGAAAGTCTAGCCCGCATGGAAAGTTTTTTCCATGGCAAAAGCAGCGGTATGGATCCCCTGATTTGCTATTTGGCCCAGCCCATGCTCATCGAATCCAAAGAAAACATCAATCGGGTAGGCTTACCAGAAAGCAAACTCAGCGGAAAATCAGGTATTTTCTTGCTCAACACTGGTCAACCGGGAAATACGCAACCACTTGTAAATCTGTTTCTTGAGAAATGCAAAGAGGAAGGGTTTCTGTCGGTGGTAAAACAAGAAATTATCCCCTTCAGCGACAATTGCATTAAGGCTTTTTTAAAGGGCGAAGCGCAGGAAATGTTTGAAAATTTAAAAGAGCTTTCGGCCTTGGCACTCAGCTACTTAAATCCCATGATTCCGCGCAGGTTTCGAAAGGTTTGGAAGCGCGGTCTTGACACTCAGTCCTACTACCTGAAATTGTGCGGCAGTGGCGGCGGCGGCTATTTGCTCGGATTTGCTGAAGACCTGGAGAAGGCGCAAGCCGAACTTCAAGACCATGATCTGAAGATCATTCACCGCTTCTAAGGTAAGTCCTAATTTATTTTTTGTTTTATTGGGGCGGCTGACGGGCTTTCTCGGGTTGTCCGCGGTGCCCGGACGGGGCGCTGTAAAGCTGCGGTGGCTCCTAACGTCGCCTCCTAGCTCAACAGCGCCTGCCGCCGGCCCCCTTGCGGGCAACACCGTTCAATCCCTGCCGCAAGCCACTCTTAACCTACAGGTCTATTTATTCATTTTTTACTAGGGTTTTTCGACCCCAGTCCCCCAACATCAAATGGTAGGTTCCTTTACTCAAATGGTGAATATCAATGGAATTTTTGCCTGATTCTAAAGATATTAGTTCCACAAATCGACCACTGGCATCAAGAATTTCGTAGTTGCCTGATTTAAACTCTGCTGGTAATTCAAGGTGTACGTTCTTTTGTGCCGGATTAGGATAAATGAAAACAGCCTCTTTTTTCTGCACATCTGACCCACCCATCGAAAATGTATAATACACACGCATTAAAACTTTATAATAAGCAACCGTGGCATTGGTTGATGCCAACACAAAAGAAATTCCCATCTGATTCCCATTGATGTTTGCCGGGCTGAGGTTTATTCCCCAAGTATCAAATGGACTACCATAGGTTACGGTATCTGTGGTAAATGACCAATTGCCCTGAAGTGCGGCATTGGTCCCCATAGCTTGTCCCTGAACCATTAGTTTTACAATCGAATCTCGCAGCATGGTTCCTCCGCCTGCCATTCGAATTACATCGATTTCAACGCCCGAAACCGTAGAGTTCAGTGGAATAGCCAAATCATAATCGTAAAACTGAATCTCCTTTGAAAAGGTGTTTCCTCCAGAAATTACACTTGCAACGCTAAACGGATAATTTGAAATCGCCGCCGGCGGGTTTCCCAGACTCCAATCCGCTCCAGGACAGCTTGGGCAGGCTACAGCTACCGAATCTGGATTAGCAGAAACAAAACCTTGTGCCTCGGTTTTAAAGCATAAACTGCTCAGACAAATCAAAAAAAGTAAACTCATGTTTTTCATAAGGCATTGAAATTAAAGTGGATAAAATTCTAGTGTATAGACGCTTGCAAAGGGCAAATGGCTGCACTATGTTTACCTTAAAGAATTAAAAATGAGGGGATTTTTCTCAGGGAGCTGATTTTAATCCGTAAACCCGTTTGTAATCTCCGTTTTCTTCTTCTAAAAATAAAGGGCCAATACCACTGGAATTTGCAGTGGAGAGTAAAAGGTGATCTGAGCTGCCTGTGGCAGCGGCATCCAATATTCTTCCATTTCCAGTCCGAAGCCGATATATGATACCCGATTGCCGATCGGGATTGCTGATTTTTACCTGAAATACCCCCTTGCTCGAATCTACTTCGAATTTGGTCGAAACGGGTTTGGTTTGTGGAATGCTCCAAAAAAAGGTTTCTTGAAACATGGTTTTTGGTTCAAGAAAGCCCGCCATCATTTGTTTTCCTTCTACAGCTAGAGCAAGTGCCCCTTCTCCATTATCAATGGCTTGGCATTCAACCCATTGACCCGCTCCCAGTGGATTGACAAAGGCTCCATGAGAATAGGTACCCCCTTTATGTGAACCAAAACTCAGCAATGAACCTGCTTGAATGACGGGGAAAGGAATCCGAGGGGCTTTTTTCAAGGGATATGACTCATTTCTACCATCGTCCAGGGCATTCATATGCGCATCGCCACACATCCAAACTAATTTTTCTATTCCTTGTTCATTCACAAAATCAAGGATTTCTTGGCGCTGTTTTGGAAATCCGCCCCAATTGTCCTGCTCATTGCCATACCAAGAAACAGAACTTAAAACGACAGAGACCAAATGGCTTTGATGTGATTTAAGCAACTCGGCTTTAAACCACTGCATTTGTTCTTCGCTCATAATGTTGGATTCCCTACGTTCACTTCTTAAATCCAAAACAATAAATCGGACGCTTCCTTGCTGGAAGGCATGAGCCAGTCCAGCGCCCATGCGGTAGGGCTCATAGGCAGGAAATGCAGAAAGATATGCTGCCCGAGCTGCATCACCACATGCGGAAGGGCCTGAAGAATTGTTTCCACAATAATCATGGTCATCCCATATGTATGCCATTGGAACCTGCAGGCATAGAGCTTGTTCTTTTTTCCCTAGCAAAAAACGGTCTAAATACGGTTTTATATGGTCTTCAATCCGGTTTGTTTCAATGTTTTCATAGTGCAAATCTCCTAAATGTAAAAATAGACTTGGTTTGAATTCCACGATGGGAATATAGGCCGGACTCCCAGGCCGAAACGAACAACTACTTAAAGCAAATCGGAAAGAAATGGGCCGCTGGCTGAATGTTCTAAAATTTCCTAAATAGGTTGTGTCTTGGCCTTTCACCAGTAGTCGGTACAAATACAATCTGTTTTCATCCAATTCAGTTGCATGGGCACTCCAAATCGAATGGGAACCAATTTTACGAAGGCTTAGGCGAATCCGCCTGATTTTGCCCGATGCAGGATCTAAGATTTCCCAGACTGCATCTTGCTTTGCCTGTTCTGAAGTAGGAAAGGCTTTGATTTTAGCTGAATTGCCGTCTACCCCCCCCAGCCAATGTGGAATCTGAGCCCAATTTTGAGTCCCGATGAATAAAAAAACAAATAGAAAATGGAATAGGCGCATGGTTCAATGTTTTCCGCATCCACAATGGTGGTGAAGTAAATCTTCTCCTTCCACCCAAGGAGAAGAAAATGCATGATTGCTCTGCCAATAAAAGGGCTTTGGACGAAATTGGCCGCTAATTTCCTCTACTAAATTATCTGGATTATAAAATCGACCATTTAAAATAACCCTGTAAATATCAAGTGTATTCTGAATGTTTTTAAGTGGATTCGCATTTAAAACCAAAATATCAGCCAGTTTACCCGGCTCCAAACTTCCCAATTCTTTATCCATTCCAATGTATTCTGCCCCATTCAAAGTGGCGGCTCTCAATGTTTGCATAGTGCTCATACCTCCTTGGTGCAGCATCCATGTTTCCCAATGTGCGCCTAGGCCTTGAAGTTGACCATGGCTACCCATGTTGATATTTACCCCTGCATTCTGAAGCTTGGTACAACTTTTACTCACCAAAATATGACCATTTTCATACTCTTCATCTGGTATCATAGTTCGGTGCCTAGACCTGGCATCAATTACAGGTCTGGGGCTAAATTGAAGCAACCGCTTGTTCTCCCACACATTTGTTTTTTGAAACCAGTAATATTCCCCATTTATTCCACCATAATTTACAATTAAGGTGGGCGTATTTGCAGTTTTTCCGGCCGACCAAAATTGAATCACATCTTTATATAATGGGGCAACGGGTATATTGTGTTCAACACCGGTATGTCCATCCATCACCATTGTCATGTTGTGGAAAAAGTGAGACCCCCCTTCAGGAACAACACGAATGTGTTCCTCTTCCGCGGCCTGAATAACCTGTTGCCTTTGGTTTCGGCGTGGTTGGTTGTAGCTTTTCACGCTAAATGCTCCAAAGGCTTTATTTCGTTGAATTGCTTTTCGGGCATCATCAATCGAATTTATAACCGCCTTAAAGTCTCCGTCTGCACCGTACAATATAGTCCCTGTTGAAAAAAGCCGAGGACCAAGCATCCGACCTGTTCTTAACATTTCACTTTGAGAAAAGACCATTTCTGTGTTGGCCGATGGGTCATGGGTTGTTGTGACTCCAAACGCCAAATTGGCAAAATATTCCCATTGCTGCTCTGGACTTATCCCATGCCTGAAATTTCCAGTATGGGCATGCACATCCACCATACCCGGCATCAGAGTTTTATCAGAATAATCTATCACCTTACCTTCTGTATATGGCACATCTTCGGGTGTTCCAACAGCGGCAATCCGATTGTTTTTTATCAACAGAACCCCCGGCTCCAATACTTCTTGACCTTTCATGGTAATGATTCGACCGGCCTTGATGTAAACAACCTGCTCTGGGGCATTGCCTTGAAGTTCAATTCTCAATGAGTCCTTTCGGATGTTCTTTACCAATCCGGTATCTGTAAATTGAAAGTCTGTTGGCAGAGGCAAGGTGGAATACCAAGGCCCCAAGGTCCAATGCAGGGTCTTGGAATCTGACCAGTGCAGTGAAATCCCGGCATCTTCCGAAATGCATCGAATGGGCAATTCGGTGGCAGTCCCAGAAATTGAAAGAGGCTTTCCTGAACTTGGCATTGGCATAAGGTACACCTTGTAGAGTTCAGAAAAGGCTACATATTTTCCGTCTGGACTAGGAGCATAAAATCCGGCATATTTGGATTGACTTAAAGTAACCTTCGTTTTTTCTTTGAAGGAATATTGCTCAAAGGTTTTAGATTGGCTACCAAAAATAATCCCCCCAGTTTGGAAATAAAATCCCGATTCATCAGATTTCCACCATGGATTTTCTCCGGAATCGGTTAATTTTTCAAAGGCAGATGTTTTGAACGTGAATCGATAAATTCCAGGGTTATTGCTGTGGGCATATCCCAAATGTCCATTGCCTGATTCCTTAACAAACAGCATGGCATTTCCACTGGGCGAAGGCTTAGGATATCTGTAAATACCGGGCGGCAGATTTATTTTTTTTGGGTTTTGAGCCTGACCATTTTTAATTGAAACTGTCCAGATGCTACCTAAATCGGTATCGTTCCAAATGGCAATATATACCGTTTGACCGTCTGCCGACCAAGCCGGGTCATTGGCTAAGCCGGGAAGTCCTTGCACCGGCTTTAGCGTTTGGTTGTTACCAATCCACAACTGACCCGCAGCAACTACAGCCAGATTTCCTGTTGATGAAGTAGTAGCTCCACGCAGGGCTTTGGAAGCAAAGGTTTCTTTTAAAGCGGGCTGTTCAAATTGCAATGCGGGTTTTAATGCCTGTTTCACCTCTGCCTCAAAAGGGACGTCTGTTGCTTTGCCTGCTCGAACATCTATTTTCTTAATCTTGCCTTGAGCCCAGATGAAAATATATTGATCATCGGGCGACCATGCAAATCCTGGATAAACGCCAAAAATAGCCCACGCTTCCTGCTGGTCTTTAGATAAGCTATCATACACTTGCGTTTCAGCACCTGTTTCTAAATCCCGAACCATTAAAACTGAAGCTTCCCGAACCCTTCGAACAAAGGCTAACTTTTTGGAATTGTGAGATGGGGTTGGCCGAACAGATCCTCCGGCACCGCCTATGAATACGGATGAAGTCCCGCTTTCAAAATCATACCTTTGGGTAACATAAATTTGGTCATTGGGGTTCTTATTGTACTGAAAATAACCACCAGGATACATGTCCTCACTGAAATAAAGGAACTTTCCAGTAGGGTCAAAAAAGGGTTCATTGACGTCTTGCTGATCGTTTTTTCTTGTAGTTAAAGCTTGGCCTTTACCTCCTTCAACATGATACAACCACATTTCTCCCGCCCCAGCTGAACGGCTGGAGGTAAAGTGTTTTCTCGCAACAATGTACTTCCCGTCGGGCGACCAAACAGGGTTGTTGAGCAATCGGAATTCTTCCTTGGTTATCGATTTAAGATTTTTGCCATTTAAATCGCACACCCAAATGTTGTCGGCCCCATCGCGATCGCTGGTAAAACATAGGAGTTTTCCATCGGGACTAAATCGGGGCTGTACTTCCCATGCCGGTCCAGATAAAATGCACTTGGCCTTCCCGCCCTTTGCATCCAAAAGGTAAATATCACCCAATAAATCAAAAGCCAATGTTTTTCCATCTGGGCTTAAATCCAGATTCATCCAAGTACCCTCATTGGTGCTGAATGATACCGGAATGGGATTTGAAAATAAATTCGAATCTACCTTCCAAACCGATTGAGCAAAACTCAAATTGAAAATCAAGCCACATAAGGCAATAAGGTTGAATTTATTTTTCATTGATCGCATGTTTCTGATCCAATAACGAGCACCATTTCTCCTTTCCAGGTGGATTGCTTAGATTTTTCTTCGAGTTCTGAAAGGTTGCCTCGAATTGCCTCTTCAAATAATTTTGAAATTTCTCGTACTACAGCGGCTTGCCTTTCCCCTCCACAAAATTGAACTGCCTCTTTTAGTGTTTTTTGAATCCGATGAGGACTTTCATACAACACCAATGTGCAAGGAAGCGAAGCCATAAATTCCCAGCGAGTTTTTCGGCCTTTTTTAGGAGGAAGAAATCCCCCAAAATAAAAACGGTCGCAGGGAATTCCAGACATTACCAAGGCAGGAACAAAGGCGGTTGGACCAGGCAGGCATGTGACCTGTATTTGAGCTTGAATAGCAGCCCGCACCAACAAAAAGGCAGGGTCTGAAATCCCAGGAGTTCCTGCATCCGAAACCAGTCCGATTTTCTTACCTAATTCCATTTGATGAATCCAGCCTGGAGTGGTATGGTGTTCATTGTGCTGATGAAATGGGAAAACCTGAGCTTGCAATCCAAGCATGGTTAATAATTTCCGAGTTACCCGCGTGTCCTCTGCCAGAACAAGGTCACAGGATTCAAGCATTTCTTTACTCCGTGCGGTGATGTCGCCCAAGTTTCCAATGGGGGTGGGAATTACAATTAGTTGCCCATTCGTTGTGGTTTCCATGAGCGCGTCTGTAAAGAATTTAAAAATCGAATCAATAATTCATGAATTTCACCAGCCTTAGCCATGGGGGTTTTTTCGGCCGTATCAAAAATACTATGGTACCCTTTGACCGAACCTTCGGTATATAAAAATACGGCAGGGATGCCCAACTGGGCGAAATAATAATGGTCTGAATTTGCAGCCTGCCCACGAGCCTTAATTTTCTGAACAGCCCCTATTGATTGGTTCAGGGAATCCAATAGCTTAAAGGCATTGGATTGCTCTGTAGCATTTACCATGGTGATAAGGTCTTCACTGCCCATGATATCCAAATTTAAGACAAACCGGGTTTTAGGGAAAGGGACAATCGGGTTACGTATGTAATGTATGCTGCCCAGCAGACCGGCCTCCTCTCCGCTAAAGGCAATAAAAGCAATGGAATACTTGGGTTGATTTTCTGGTTGACTGAAATAATGTGCCAAACCCAGCATACTGGCTACGCCTGAGGCATTATCATTTGCTCCAGGAAAGGTAATGTGAGGTCCAATTTTCCCTAAATGGTCGTAATGAGAGGTAACTAAAATAAAAGTATCCTTAACCTCCTTGCCGGGGATATATCCAATCACATTTGCATTGGGAAAGTTGGGCATGTGGGTGGATGAAACTGATGCTCTTAATTCCTTATGATGGGGCCCGATTATGCCTCTCTTTACCTGTAAAATTCCAAATCTTGAGGCCTGAGTAGCCACTCCCCAAACCAAGTTATCTTCCAATTCGATAAATCCCGCGGCATTGAAAGGGTTTTTTTTGAAATTCTCAACTACATCTTTTAGCTTTCTTGGTAGAGGCTTGGGTAAATCCATCACCAAAAAAGTCTTAGCTAGGTCACGTTTGCTAATGGATTTAAATTTTTTAGGTTCTTGAAAATGGGTGGTATCAATCCATAACAATTGAAAATTACCTTGAATACTTGGGCAGGAAGGGTGTGGCAAATAATCCACGCCGCAGGTCAAGAAATCTTGGTCAAATGCCAGGGTGGGGTGTTGGGTGAAGATATTGACCGGCATTTCAAAACTTTGATAGTAGGAGGGGGCCGGACTGAAATTTTTTAAACCCAGTTTTACAAATTCGGTGGCTAGATGATAGGCCGATAATTTTTGACCATCTTTTAAGTACCCCCGACCATGAAAAAAGGGACTGGCTAAGGTATCTTTAGCAGACCGTATGTAGTCGGAATAAAAATTAGAAGGGGCCTGGAATTGCCCTTGTACACCAATGCCGAACAGGCTAAGAATAAAAAGCGAAAAGAACCTCATTCGGTAAATCTCTTTTCTATTAATTCATTCAATTGCTCCAGTAAAGGATGGTCAGAATCCCATTGCTGCTGTTCCTGAACTTGCTTCAATAGGGAAGAGGCTGCTGAAATGCTTCCAGATTGCTCTAACCCTTGCATGGTTGAATGAAACAAGTCTGCATTGCCATGAAACAACTCATTTATGTAACGGTAGGTTTCGTGAAGTGCCAGAGCCTTTTTCAAATTCTTAACCTGCCCTCGATGAATTTTATCGGCTAAACGCTGATTTACCCCAGAAGTTTGCTGAGTATTTCCCTTTTTTCCCTCCTGACTTTCAATTTTTTGAGGTTGAGATTCTACTTTGGTAAATTCTTCGCTAGGGGTAGAAATGTGGTCTGCTTTTATGGGGCCTTCATTTTTCAACTCTTCGGCTGCATGCGAATTAGAATCGGATTTAGTTGAATCAGGTATCTTGGGAATGCTTCCCTTGCTCGATTGGGGATTTTCTGTTGGGCTTGATTTTTCTAGAGGTGCAAAATCTGGCAAGGCTGGAGCAGGAGCTGGTTTTTTAAAGCCATCTTCTAGTAAAATGCAGTCCTTAAGAAAGGCTTGAGCACTTTGATACAAGGCATGTAAGTCTGCCTCGGTAGAATCTGTTGGTGTGGCACATCGAGCCAATAAGGCATCCATGCTACGTATTTGTTTCCTTAACTCAGTAACTTTTTCGGATTGATTCATTTAAACTTTATATTTGGTGGCTACAGCTTTTACCAATAAATTTCGACTCCGAAAGTACCATTTTTCCATGTTTGTAGAAAATACCTTAAAGCAAGGCGAACGCCGAGGATATAT
Source organism: uncultured Flavobacteriales bacterium (assembly GCA_903825395.1). Taxonomy (GTDB): domain Bacteria; phylum Bacteroidota; class Bacteroidia; order CAIKAF01; family CAIKAF01; genus CAIKAF01. The sequence goes on along the minus strand of CAIKAF010000015.1, from coordinate 97,276 downwards.
TGAAGTGATTTGTGGCTCGATGTTTTCCGGAAAAACAGAAGAGTTGATTCGTAGGCTGAAAAGAGCTCGCATTGCCAAGCTGAAGGTTGAAATTTTTAAACCTGAAGTTGACAACCGTTACGATGAATCGGATGTGGTATCTCATGATTCGAATGCCATCCATTCAACGGCTGTTCCCAACTCCGGGGCAATTTTGTTGCTGGCAGATCAAGTGGATGTGATTGGAATTGACGAGGTTCAATTTTTTGACGATGAATTGGTAAACGTGTGCAATGTACTTGCAAATCGAGGCATTCGTGTGATTTGTGCAGGTTTGGATATGGATTATTCAGGAAAACCCTTTGGGGTAATGCCAAAACTTATGGCCGTAGCTGAATTCGTTACAAAGGTACATGCAATATGTGTAGATTGCGGACATATTGCCAATCACTCCTTTCGAATGGTGGCCGATGAGAAATTGGTTATGCTGGGTGAAACCGATACGTATCAGGCTTTATGTAGGGATTGCTTTAGAAAGAAAAATCAAAGCAAGGGATGATCCGGATCAACCATCCTTATCTGCTAGCGGATTTGGTTGAGGTCTTGGGATTAAAGTCCCACTCAACCGAATTTAAATGCCCCAATACTCCCATTCATTTTCTAAGCATTGATACCCGAACCATTCGTCCAGAGCCAGGCCTCCTGTTTTTTGCGCATAAAGGAAGCAATCACGATAGCCATCATTTTCTGGCCCAACTTCCAGAATCCCTTTCCGCCCTAATTTTAGAATATCCTGTGGAAATTCCTGTCCACCTTTCGCAGGTGCCAGTTTTTTATGCCGAAGGGGGTATGCAATTTATTTTGAATGCTTGGGCCATTCAGCATCGAACTGTTTTTAATGGGAAGGTAATTGGAATCACCGGATCAAATGGAAAAACCATTGTCAAAGAATGGCTTTTTCAAGTACTTCAAACCCAATGCAGGGTTTTTAAAAGTCCAGGGAGTTTTAATTCAGAATTGGGCGTGGCCTTATCGCTAATTCAATTGGATTTGAACGCCGAGATTGCAATTTTTGAAGCCGGCATATCTGGGCCTGGAGATATGCGCACTTTACAACAACTGATACGGCCCACTGTTGGAATTTTTACGCATTGGGGTGTAGCACATTCCGAGAATTTTTCGGGAGACCGAAAGGCCTTGCTTCATGAAAAATTAGAGCTATTCTACGGCAGAATCCCCTGGCTTGCGCCCATGTCGATATTAACTTCGCTGCCTTCAACTACTGAACTTTCCTCGCCTTCCATCACCACAGCCTTTACCCCAGAAGCCTCAGTTTGGGGAAGCCCAGGAACTCCCTTCACAATTCATACTCCAGAATGCAAATTAAATCTTCACTGCGAACATTGGACTCATATCGATTTCGAAAATGCCTTAACCGTAGTAGGAGCGCTTCATTTGTTGGGTTTTAATCCCATAGCATTCGAGGCGCTTTTATCCGATTTAGAGCCTTTGCCTTTGCGTCTGAATACCCGAGAAGGGAAACGTGGCCGATTGCTGCTTGATGACACCTATTCAATGGATGAAGAATCCCTATTTCTCGCGGCTCAAAAATTGCTCCTGTTGGCAGGAAATCGTCCGAAGGTAGCCCTGATGTCTGATTTCCCTCGTAAAGAGTTTAGTCTTGATTTCTACCGAACATTGATTCAACGTTTGTTTATTCTTGGATTTGATAATCTTATTGTAGTTGGAAAAGATTGGTCAAAACTGAAAGGAGAACGAATTTCAAACATGATTTTTTTCGATTCTTTATCTACGGCCTTACAGAGCATTGATTCTGTACTTCCAGAGAAGGCTGCAGTTTTAATTAAAGGAGGGCGAGAGGCTCATCTGGAGCAGCTTGTAAATCAACTTATTCTAGCCTCTCATCGATCTCAATTGACCATTTCAGTATCTGCAGTGCTTCGAAATTTAGCCCATTATAAGGCCAAATTGCCGAAAGGTGTTCAACTGATGGTTATGGTTAAGGCCTCAAATTATGGAATTGGATATAGAGAATTACCCATTTTACTTCAAAATTATGGTGTTGATTGCTTTGGGGTGGCTTTTGCCGACGAGGGTATTGCATTGCGTGAACTTGGTGTTCGCATTCCAATTATGGTTTTAAATGCCCAACCAGCAGAATTTGAACTGCTGTTGAAACACCAATTGGAACCTGAATTGTATTCGGTAAATATGCTGAAAGCATGGATGGAATTTGTAGAAACAAATGCCAATTTAGAGTTGCCTGGTTGCCATTTAAAAGTGAATACCGGAATGAATCGCTTAGGACTTGATCTGCCCGAAATTCAAGGGTGTTTAAAGCAATTCCCTGAGGTCCCGCCAGGCTTTAAGCTGATTTCCGTATTTTCTCATTTGATGGCTGCCGGTAATTCTGAAAAAGATGCAGTGACGCGTGGCCAAGTGGAACTGTTTCAGCAGGCCTGCAAGCAGGTAGCTTCATGGATAAAAAAACCATTTAAAAGGCACATTTCAAACAGCGAAGGGCAGGCTCGTTTTCCAGAGTTTTCTTTTGATTTGGTTCGGTTGGGGATAGGCTTATACGGACCTCAATACTCAGGGCAACCCCTTGAGGAAGCGTTAAGATTAACTAGTTATATTCTTCAGGTTCGACAGGTTAAGGCGGGTGAATTCATAGGGTATGGGGCTGATTTTACCATGCCGCAGGATGGAAAGATCGCTGTCATTGCTATAGGCTATGCGGACGGGTTAAAACGAATTTTAAGCCGAGGGAAAGGTCATGTATTGGTTCAAGGGATAGCTTGCCCCATTTTGGGCAATGTATGTATGGATGTTTGCATGGTGGATGTAAGCCAGCTGCCCGATAATGGACCCAAAGAAGGGGACGAAGTTGTAATCTTCGGGTTTGAATTGCCTTTACGCAGGCATGCCGAAATGGCCGATACCATTTCCTATGAAATTTTAACATCTATTGCTCCCCGTTTGCCCCGCGTATTTGAATACGATTGAGTTTAAATAATCTGAATTGCTTTTGATTGAATTGAAAAAACCTTGCTGAGCGAGGTCATAATGCTTACCTTTGCACAAACTTTTTTACACATGTCAACCACAGTTGTTCAAATGCCCAAATTGGGTGAAAGTGTTATGGAAGCTACTTTAACAAAATGGTTGGTTAAAGTTGGAGACACAATAACCTTAGATCAACCACTGGTTGAAATAGCGACAGATAAGGTGGATTCAGAAGTTCCCTCTCCCTTTGCCGGGGTATTAACCAAGCAATTGTTTTCAGAGGGGGATGTGGTTAAAATCGGCGAGGCTTTTGCCGAACTTAACGGCGGCGATGCTTCTGCAGAACCACAAGTACAGCCTGCCTCAACAGCCTTAGACAAAACAGAACATATTGGCTCGGCCGAGAAGTCGATTGCCTCAAAGGTGGTTGAAGAGCCTATCTCCTCAGTGGGAAGTTCCTCCGGTTTTTTATCGCCATTAGTACGAACCATTATTCAAAAGGAAGGGATATCTGAGCAAGAATTGGCGCAAATACAAGGTTCTGGCCTTGAGGGACGAATTACAAAGGAGGACATTTTGGGTTATTTGAAAACCCGAAATGTGAAGGGTGATTCTATTCAGCCAATTGCCACACCAATGGCAGAGTCCAAACCCGTTGCTACTTCCTCAGCGACCCCTTCAAACCCAATACCAGTAGCTTCTCGACCATCAGTGAGTGTTGGCGGTAATGATGAAATAGTGGAGATGGATAGGATGCGAAAACTAATTGCTGCTCATATGGTTATGAGTAAACAAGTTTCTCCTCACGTTACCAGCTTTGTTGAAGCCGATGTAACTGAAATGGTTAAGTGGAGAGATCGCGTAAAGGATGATTTTTTCAAGAAATATGGAGAGAAACTAACCTACACGCCCATCATTCTTGAGATGGTTTCTCAAGCTTTGAGAGAGTTCCCAGGGGTTAATGCCTCAGTAGATGGAGATCGAATTATTTTGCGAAAAAACATCAACATAGGAATGGCAGCCGCATTGCCTTCAGGGAATTTAATTGTCCCAGTGATAAAAAATGCGGATCAAATGAATTTAATCGGCCTGACCAGAACGGTGAATGACTTGAGCAGTCGTGCCAAGATGAATAAACTCAGTCCAGATGAAATTTCAGATGGTACTTACACCGTTTCAAATGTTGGTACTTTCGGAAATGTAATGGGAACTCCCATTATTAATCAACCTCAAGTAGCGATTTTGGCCGTTGGTGCAATTCGCAAAAAGCCTGCGGTAATTGAAACTTCCGACGGAGATTTTATTGGAATTCGGCATATGATGTTTTTATCTCATTCCTACGACCATAGGGTTGTTGACGGTGCTTTAGGTGGTAGTTTTGTAAAGCGCGTTGCAGACTTGCTCGAAAATTTTGATCCACAACGACCTCTATAATTTAAAATGTTTTTGTTTTGTCTATAAATCTACTCCGTCCTCTTGTATTTTTTGATATCGAATCTACAGGGTTGTCTATCACCCGCGACCGCATGGTTGAGGTAGCATTATTAAAGGTATTTCCAAATCAGCATACCGAGTTTAAACGCTATTTACTAAATCCCGGTATTCCCATTCCAGCCGAAGTTTCTGCAATTCATGGAATAAAGGATGAAGATGTGAAATTTGCACCTCGTTTTGAGCAAGTTGCCGGTGAAGTGTTTGAATTTTTACAGGATTCAGACCTAGCTGGCTTCAATGCGTTGAGGTTTGATATTCCTATGTTGGCAGAAGAATTCTTTAGAGTTGGACTTGATTTGGAAATTGAAAAACGCCAAACAGTTGACGTTCAGTTAATTTTTCATAAAATGGAGGAGCGCAATTTGAGTGCTGCCTATCGATTTTATTGCCAAAAAGAACTAGAAAATGCCCATTCTGCTGAGGCCGATATTCGGGCCACATGGGACGTGTTCCAAGCTCAAATTCAACGCTATCCAACCTTGCCAAATAGCGTCGAAGGGATTGCTGAATTTACCGGAAATCAGCAACGAGTTGACTTGGAAGGTAAGCTAATAAAGGCTCAAGACGGAGTTGTTAAATTTAATTTCGGAAAACACAAAGGCCGTTCCGTTGTCGATGTGTTTCGATCTGAACCTTCCTATTATTCTTGGATGATGGACGGGGATTTCCCCGCTTACACAAAGAAAATTATTACTGAAATTAAACTTAATTTATGATTTTTCCATTTTTTGGAATAACCTTCCAAATATAGAAAAAGCGTATTTTTGCCTCAAATCATGTTCATGCGTTTTATTATCCGTTTCTTTTGTTGTGCGTTCTTGTTGTTGGGGTTTTATTTACATGGGCAAAATGTACCATTTGACCCATTGCAATTTCCAGGGCAAGAGGCGGAGTTCAACTTAGCCGTAGAAGAGTACAATGAAGGCGATGAATTGCTAAGCCGGGGCCCCGCATTCTTCAGGCAAGCTCTTGAAAAATATTTGAATGCACATGGCTTTAATCCCAATGAGGCCAAACTAAATCATAAAATTGGTAGCATCTATTCTGATTTGGCTCAATTGGAAAAGGCTGTTTACTTCATGGAGCGAGCCATGGATTTTGATCCAAAATTTAAGCCTGATGCTGTTTTTCAGCGTGCACGACTACTACACCAGCAAAAAGATTGGGATGCTGCAGCAGCTAAATACCGTCAATATTTAAAACTGGCAGCAGTTAATCTTGAATTCATGAATGCCGAACAACGGTTTGACTTGGAATCAGACCGAGCTGTTGTTAATCGCTACATCATGCAATGCGAAAATGGAAAAGCGTTGGTGACAGATACAATGCCCGTTATCGTTGCTAATCTGGGAACAAAATTAAATAGTCAATATCCTGATTATGCCGTTTGTACGAGTGGAGATGAAAGTTACATGATTTTTACTAGCCGTCGACCTTCTGCAGAAAAAAAGAAAAAAGGACGCGGAATAAGTGAATTATTCGGGAATGAGGATATTTACTATTCCATGAAATCTAAAAATGGATATTGGGTGCCTGCACAGCCCTTATCCGAATTAAATACACGCAAACACGATGCTTCAGTTTGGTTGTCTAAAGATGCCAATACATGTATTATTTATCGATTCAGGAATGGAGGTGATTTATACATGTCGGTTCGGGAGGACAATACCCAAAAGTGGTCTAAAGCTAAACCCATGAAAATGGTTAATTCTCCATATCGAGAGGCCCATGCTTCAATGACTGCGGATGGTAAAACCATTTATTTTACCTCAAATAATCCCGATTTAGGGACTGCTAGTTTAGATATCTATAAGGTAACGCTTGATTCGGCTTCAGGGCGTTGGACTCAACCCGTAAATTTGGGTGGAATTATTAACACCGAATACGATGAGGAGGGTGTTTACATTAGTCCCGATGGAAAAACCTTGTATTTTTCTTCAGAAGGGCATCCTTCAATGGGGGGAAAAGACTTTTTTAAGGCAGAACTATCTCCAGAAGGTAAATGGGGCAAGCCTGTAAATCTTGGCTATCCTATTAATTCTCCCGGGGACGATGTATTCTTATCGGTGTTGAATGGGGGAGAAAAAATGTACATCGATTCAGATCGCTTAAATGGTTTAGGAGAAAAGGATATGTTCTTGGTTGAGGATATGGCCAACAAAACCATTCCTTATCATTTTCTGGTAATTGATTCTGTGACTGGAGAACAAATTAGTTCCTCCATCCAAATTGTTGGTGGTGAAGAGCAAAAGGAATATAAATCCTTCGAACAACCTGATGGATATATGGCAGTTTTACCTGTATATCAGAAGTTTTTCGTTAAGATCACTTCTTTAGGTTACAAATCTTATATCAATGAAATTTCTACCCGCTACGAAACAGCAGAAACCATCGACTTTAGAGATACGATTTACATGAATTTGGGAGAAGATGTAGTTACCTTGGCAGGAACTGTGTATGATGCCTTTACACGTGAAAAAATTACCGGTGAAATTGAAATTAGTTCAGAGGAGCATTTTGCTCAATTGATTAAAGCAGATCAATCCGGGCGATTTAAAACGGCTATTAGTCCTGAAGAAGTGTATACATTAAAGGTGAGCTCAGAAGGGTACCAAACCGTGGTTGAAACAGCTAAAATTGATGAAACGGATGCTCCTGAATACATTCGAGACTTCTATTTGAATAAATTGGATTTTGATAAAGACTACAAATTGGCTAAAATTTACTTTGATTTTGATAGAGCCACCCTACGGCCTACCTCTATTAAAGAATTGAAGGATTTGAAGTTTTTATTGGAACGGTTCCCTAATGTTCGGGTGGAGTTATCGGCACATACCGATAATGTTGGTAGCCGTTCTTACAACCTGGTTTTGTCTAAGCGTAGGGCGGAAGCTGTTGTGGATTGGTTGGTTCGCAATGGAATTAAGAAAGATCGTCTTGAGCCAAGAGGCTATGCCTTTGACAAACCTGTTGCACCAAACAATTCTCCAGCCAATCGTCAATTGAATCGCAGGGTAGAGTTTAAGTTTTTAAAGGATTAATCAAATTCGTTTGAGGCTCCTTTTAACGAATTGAATTCGATCAATTCGGTTCTTAGCGCTTGAGGTTGAATTTCTTCATTACAAGGGAGGGGTAGAGAATCGTTCTAGCCAATGATTTTTCATCCGCACCAAAACTGGCAGGATGTCTTCCCTTGGGCAAGGCCCAACTTTCCACAAAACCGAGAGCCTAAAAAATGTAGAACCCAATCCTCATCCCACATCCTCTGTTACTCCCCAATCAAAAAGGGCTGATCTGCCGCACCAACCCAGTCTCATACCCGAAATTCCCGCTTCCCTATTTGTCAAAGTCACCCCCAACAAAATAAGAAAGCATTTCTGAGACCCCCCAATTGAATCCAGATAACCCTTTCGGCTTATCTTTCTTCAAACAAACTTCACATCATAAAAATAACCCAAAGTGTTCCTCGCCACCCCAATACGTGACGAAGCATTTAAAGAACGTTTCACCAGTGAACTACAAAGATACCCATGTGTTTTTTAAGTTTCAAGGGTAAAGGGGCTATATTTTTGAAGTTTTATAGGTACAATAAACATATGGCGTTGATAAACAGTGATTTAAATCGAAGAAGATTTTTTAGCAAATGGATGCCAATTGTAGATTTGATACTTCATATCCAATAAATTTCATGGAATGGGTTAGGCACTTTTGAGGCCTGGCGCCCGGATGGAACAAGGTAGCCGGTGTAGGTGGTGCCGATTCGGGGCCCGGCGAGGAGGCGACCTTGGGAGCCACCGCAGCAGGCCAGCCCCGAACCGGCGACACCAAGCCGCTACCTGTGACAGCCGGATCAGCGCCCCAAAAAATTATTTAATCAAAAAGTCAACTACCACCCCCAATCTGAAGCTGATTCCGGCTAGAGGATATTGATTTAGACCCGTTATACTCTGCAATGGATCGTAAAACCGAAGCAAATTTTGAACAGGTAAGTGGTAGGTCAATAAGGGCTTAATTCGAAATTTTCCCTGAGGATCTTTCATTGTAAAGCCTGTGCTTAATACAATATCAAATTGATTTACAGGGCCTTCAAAGAGCAATGAGCCCTCTTCATCTATTTTTACTTGTTCATTTTCCCCCGTTATTCGTTGCTTTAAAAACGGATGGAAGCTAAAGTCCAGCCCGCCGCCAAAGAAAAAATCATTTTGGTGGTACTCCACCAGCGTGTAGCCCCCCAGGTAAGTCATATTCCAAGTTTCAGTCAGCTGAATTGGAAGAACTGAATCAATTTCAGCAGAGTAATTGACGCGCAGTCCTTTTGCCGAAATATTGAGCCCGGCCCGAATCAGAATGCGCTCTTGAAGTTCGAGATTGGCGCCCAATTGAATTTGGTAGCCGGGGCCGGGATTGCTAAAGCGCATACCCAATTGATTGAATATGAATTCATCGTATTGAATCAATCCAAGACCCAGATAAGCTCCGGTTTCAAGGTTTATTTTAAGCGGAGCATTGGTGCTGGAAGGTTCGGGTTTTTTGGCCTTAATCTGGGGCCCAAGATCGGTTTTTAAGGTATAATTCCCATTTTCTTCGGTCCAACTGCTGGCAGGTTTCCCGGCTCGAATCCAGCGGTTGTATTCAGCCACCAATTGCTCCCGTTGTTCAAATTCGTACACCTTTGCATTTAAATCTTTGTACAATCGAACATAGGCTTTGATTTTTCGACCTGCAACCCGGCGAAAATTACCTGCAGAAATTTCTTCGGGTACTTCTGTAGCCGCCGAATCCAGTAGATAATACCGGGTTATTAATTCGGATTTTCCATTTACTTTTTCCTTTTCAGCAACCTCAATTAATTGAAGAAATCCGTTTTCGGCAATCCATCCAAATTTAAAAGAATCGTCGATACGCAATGATCGAAGGCTAAGGGAATCGGTTTGACCTTGAGGAATATACCTAAGGTATTGAAGTGTTCTCGGATAAAATTTTTGAGGATTTTCTTTGTCGATATTGGAGTAAAATACAATTTGTTTAAGTCCTTGGTTGGGATTGGGTTCGTCGATATATCCTGTTAAAATTTCACCTTTACTGCTGTATAGGGTTGCGGGAACTTGAGCCCAGATGTTCGGCAGCATGCCAATTAGAAGGACAAAAATCAGTTGAATATTGCGCCCCAAAATCATAGCATTAAAGGTAGTCAGAATTCTGCAAACCAAGTAGAATCATTGTTTATAGGCCCGTGTCATTTCCCTTTTTCCCGGGGGCCCGGGAATGGCTTCGACCTTCCATCCGGCTTGTTTCAGATTGCGTTTAAATTGACCTTGAGCACAATAACTGACAAGAATTCCACCCGGCACCATGGCTTCCGCAAGGCGATTGAAGATGGATACTTGCCATAATTCAGGTTGGGTATTTGGAGCAAAGGCATCAAAATACACCAAATGATAGAATTGCTTGGGCAGTTGAGCTTCCTCAATTTTTAAGTATGAATGCTGCAGGTGGAAGCCTGGGAATTGGATTGGCTGTTGCCTGCTATAAAAATGCAGCCAGTCTTTGTCTATGCCAGAATTCATCCAATACTGCTCCATGGTTTCCTGATTTGGCGCATAGGCCTCAGCAATGTGATAACTGCAGGTTTTCGGGCTTGAATTTAGGAATTCAAAGCTAAGTCTGGCATTGAGTAGGGTACCTCCGCCAACTTCAAGTACATGTAAGTGGTTATGGTGGGGCAGGATGTGGGCCAAGCCCATTTGAATAAAAACATGCATGGATTCCTGACGGGCCCCATGAACAGAATGGTAGTGTTCATTGAATTGTTCCGAAAATAAGGTGTTTGAACCGTCTTTAGTTGGAACGATTCGAAGGTCAGGGTTCATTTTTTGGAATGGATAACTGCAGGCAATTTCGTGGAGTTTCAGTAGAAAATCGGATGGACATTTGCATATCGGGGTGCAATCGACTCAGCTGATTTTTAAGGTAGTTTAAAGGCAAAGAAAGGTCTTCTTGATTGTAGCTTAATTCGATGGTTCGTCCGGGATGGTATTGATTCCAATGGTCTAACACATGAAATACTTGAGGTAAAATAGCTGAAGGCAGGTCTTCAAGTGCAGGTCGAACGGGAAGGCATGAACCGGCATCGTCGTTGGGCGGAAGGCGGTGATGGCTTTTGCTAAATCCTTCTGGGTACAAATGGTCGATGCTGAACATTCTAGGAATACGCCCTGTGGGGAGCAGGGTGATTTTGTATCGGCGTTCTGCCGGTAAGGCAAGTTGAAGAAGCGTGTCTTTAGCTCCATATCCAACCGTAAATAAAGGCTGCTGAATGACATCATCTTCTATCCACACAATCCCACCTAGGTGGTTTTCAGGTAATTTCAGGTTCCATTGTTTCACTGGCGAACATGAGGGGCAAAGGTCTTTACGTTGAATGGGAACGGTTAAGGGTTTAGGTTGATGTATGGAGGACTTATCTACCAAAACCAACATCGGTTCCTTGGTTTGTGCGAACATAGAAACCAGTCGGAGTTTAGAAATGGGATTGGTTTCTTTTGGCCGCACTTGCATCAGGGCGAAATGCCCATCGGGACTTAAATTTAAATGAAGATCATCAGAGGGTGTATTGATGGGGTATCCAACATTTTGAGGGGCTTGGAATTGGTTGCCTCTAAGTTCACTAAAATGAATGTCGGCTCCGCCAATGCTGGCATGTCCATAGGAGGAAAAATATAGAGTTTTGCTGTCCATGTGGCACCAAACAAAAGGCTCATGCTTTCGGGTATTGATGACCTGACCCAAATTTTGGATATTGCACCAGCCTTTTTCGGGTAAAAAGTCAGCAGAATAGAGGTCATAGCCACCAAATCCTCCCGTTCTGTTTGAGCTAAAATACAAGCGCTGAAGGGTGGGTGAGTAGCTCCCTGAAATTTCGTCCGCATCTGAGTTCACACCTGGGGGAAATGGAACAGGATTGGACCATTGACCATTTAATTTTTGGGCGTACCACAAATCGGCCCCAGTTTTTTGGGAGTATGCCTTTAAAATAATCAATTGTCCATCTGCCGATAAGCTGAGTGGTCTGAGCGTAAAAGCTCCTTCTGGCTTTTCAGGTTTTTGATCTTGAATTTGATAATTCAATCGGCGAAGTTGGTACACCTTATTCTGCCCGTCGAAATCAACGGCATAATAGTACTTTTCAGAGGCATAACTGATTGGAGAGAACAAGGAATCAGCCGAAGAATTAAACAAGGTTGTGGAAAAGAGTTGGTCGCGGCGATCGACCAAACGGGTGCCTGTTTCGGCTTGGATCAGCCTGTTTTTAGCCCAGGTTATTCGTTCTGCAGGCTCTCGTTTTAAATCTCTGAAATACAAGCGATAGGAGAGGGTTGCGGAATCAAATGCCCCGTTTAGGTGTTGTGCCATGGCTCGAATAACCATGTCGGAATGCTGCAGGATATAGCCTTTATTTTGGGCAATTCGAAGCAAGCTATCGGCTTTCAAATAATGCCGTTGAAGGAATGCATCCTTGGCTTGGGCAGTCCATAAGGTTGAATCGCTAGGATATAAACCAAGAAGAAGAGGGAGTTTTTTTGTCTGCCTGCGATGGTTGAATTTGAATTCGCCTTTTTGCCAATACTTTAAGGAGCTGGCCTTGAAGTGTTCCTGTTTGTTTTTGGCCCATATCAGTGAGTCCTGTCGAGATTTGGGACGTTTCCAAATCGGCCAGGATTGGGCAAATGAAGGGGTCAAAAGGCCCAGCAGGAAAACCAGAATTAAAATTCTACGCATTCGTTGGCTAAAAATTTTTGAGCATTTGGTGTTCCTAAATCGGCAGATTTTTGCCAACAGTGGCATGCCTCTCGCTTCATTAACTTATGTTCATAGGCTATACCTAAATTCATCCAAGCAACGCCGAGCTCAGGCTGGTCTTTAACCAAAGCGTTAAGTCGGTCAATGGCTTCGTCAATTTTACCTCGCTTTAAATTTAAAGCAGCAAAATTTAAAGAAAGGGGAGTGCTCAAGTCTTTTTGATCTTCGAGGCTTGTAAGCACTTTTTCAGCTTCGTCAAATCGCTTGGTTTCCAACAGTGTTACTGCATAATTCATTCGATGGATTGGGTCATCCATAGCATAGTTAAAGGCTTTTCTTAGCATGGTCATAGCCGAATCCCACTGATTAAACTCAATCAGCACCAAAGCCAGCTCTGATGAAAAATCGGCTTGATTAATTCCGGACATTGGAACTTTTTGCCAAATGGCAGCAGCCGAATCCAAATGCCGAATGCGGCGGTATGTTCTAGATAATTCAAGACTAGGAGTCCATTCGTTTTGCGTTAATTGTTGGGCTTTTTTTAGGTATGCCGCGGCCGAGCGATGGTCATTTAATCCCAACGAAAGACTTCCCAAATTCATCCAGGCGTCAAACCGTGTGGTATCTTCCTCAATGGCTCTTTTAAAATGTTCAACCGCTACCGTAGCTTTTTGTCCTGTTCGAACAGCCAATAACCCAAGAGTACGCTGTAAGTTCGGGAATTTAGGGTCTAAATCGGCCAATTTAGAAAATACACGGTAGGCTTGTTGGTCCAAATGCTCTCGGGCGTACACTACACCCAAATTGTATAAAACTTTGGTGGAAGTGGGAAACTCCACCTGTAAACGCTCAAGTCCATGCCTGGCTAAGGCATACTCTTTTTCCCCAATCCAAATCAAGGTAGAATCCCAAAGAGCTTGGCGTTGCTGAAACTCTTGTGCGGTCGACACCTTATTGCAAAAAAACAGCAATAGAATTAAAAGCAATCTTGCGCGCATGCTGCAAAGGTAAGTATAGTATTGTCTTTATTTTCTAGGTATTGACAGACCAATCAAATTCCCCAATGATGTATCGGTGAGAGCTTGGAAATCATAATCCGGGTGATTGGCTTGCAGCTGGGGCAGTATGGAACGGTAGGAATAGAATATTAACTCGCTGCAATACATTGAAGTAGAATCGTTTGAATTGAATTGATGATCAAATCGAATTCCTTGTTGCCAATATTGTAATGCAGTTTTGGCCGCCGCCAATCGTTTTGATTTTGATAGATTGTACCGCATTATGAAAACCGATTTGGGCTGAGCCTCAAGGATAAATTGGGGTAATGTTGAAATCTGGACTCCATCTTGGGCTTCAAGCATCCCCGATATGCTATGCACAACCATCCATTTTCCTTGAATATGCACGGCTATCCCAGCATGAGAGACATTGAATTTTGATTTTTGCCGTTGATTAATCCATTCGGATACAGCTCCATAACCCATTCGAAAGAGCACATCTCCATTTTGAAGAGTGCGGTTGCAGTACTCTATTTCAGCCTCATTAGCCTTACTAACTCCATCAGAAGGGACAGAGCTGCAGCCAAGCAGTACGAAAAACAAAATGGAAGTGGCAAGATAATTAGCTATGCCTTGCCCCATATCTGTATTAGAACAAATTATTTGCTGCTGGGTTCCTCCGGCATGAACTCTTCATCGGGTTGAACAGCGGGTGTCTCTTCTTCGCCGTTTAAATCAGACTCATCCAAAGCGGCATCATCAAACATTTCATCGCTCATTGGATCTAAAGGCATGTTCCCGCCAAATTTAGTTTGATGCACTTTCCACTCTCCAGATTTGTTGGAAATTTCAAGCACTTCGGGTTGGCCTTTTTGATTGCAGCAATACTCAACCAATACTACTTTGTATGAACCTTTTTTGGTGATGGATTGAATGGAATCCATTCCAGGAATTTCATCCTTGATGCTTTCCAACATATCAATGTAGGTGGCTGATTCTTCTGTTGCCATCGATTTGGCTTTGGCCCAATCTTTTGCTTTTAATGCATCAAGATAACCTTCAGCTACTTCTACCGCTTCAGATTCATTTGAAAATAAATCTCCAATGGCTGAACAGCCAAAACCACTAACAGTTAGGGTAAGTATTAAAATTAAGTAGGAAAAACGGATATTCATGCGTTTATATTTTAAACAAAGGTGCACAAACTATTTCTTTTTAAAAAGATGGGTTTTATTTTCATTTCCTTGCACCAAACGAACAATGTTGCTTCTGTGCGTATATGTAAGTAACAAAGGAAACCCCCAAACCAATAGGGATGAAAAGGAAAAGGATTGCTGCCAGGCAACGATAGCGGCGAAAAGAAGGGCCGACAAAAGAGAGGCTAAGGATACATACGAGCTAAGCCCTAAAATAACCACAAAAAATACGCATCCGATGAGCGCAAATTGCGGCTGAACCACCAGCATACTGCCCAGTAGGGTTGCCACTCCTTTTCCGCCCTTGAACCCCGCAAAAACAGGAAAAATATGTCCCAGACCTGTGGCATAGGCAACAATAAAAACCGACATTTCATACTGAGCAGGATTTTGGAAATGCGATGCCATGATCAATCCATACAAAGCTGGAGGAATTGCGCCCTTTGCAATATCCAGAATCAGAGTTAACGAGCCTGCCTTTTTTCCAAAATTTCGAGCCATATTGGTGGCGCCTGCATTTCCACTTCCAATATTTCGGACGTCTTTCCCAAATTTGTACTTGCTGATAAGCACAGCAAATGGAATGCTGCCGCTGAAATATCCTACGGCTATAAAGAAGATCAAATAATTATTCATTGGAAGGAGGCTGAGTACCGGGGTCGGCTTGGTTCTCTGGCTCAGGATTGGCCTCGGGAACATTGCCATCTAGGGGTACGAATTTACTTTTAAATCGATCTGACCGGCGTTTTGAGGATGGAATTAGGGTTAGTGTGCCCCCTTTCTTCTCGGTAAATTGCCGGTCTTTTGCATCTAAACCAATCAAGGTTTGTTGGAATTCCTTGATGGTTGAAAATGCCTGAAGCGTTCCAGATTTATATTGGAAATAAAATTCCTTGTTTTCTTCCGGAATTAGCAACAGCGAAAATAAATCGCCCGAGGGTTTCCGGTTCAATTCCATCATCAGGGAAATGGATTTTAAAATTTGTTCACCATCAAATACCACCATACCAGATTCTCCATTGAATTGCAATGCCTTATCGCGTTTCCACCAGCTTAATTTAACATTGTTAAATACCAATGTTCGATCAAATTCTTTTGGTAGCCGCTTAAATTTCCCATCCTCTCGAATTCCTGCAAAAGCCTTTTCAGAGGTGGTACTATCCAACATGTCAGTAAGGTATTTTACGGTTTCCTCATCTTTTAAATTCAAGGATGTACCGCCTAAGGTTTCAAAACTACCCTTCATGATTTTTTTAAGTTCGGAAGGGAAGGGGAAATTGATGCTTAAGGTTAAATTTAATTCAGTACTATCGCTGTCAGGATAGTACAAAATGTTCCCCGCAGCCTTTAATTCTACCTGACCCATCTTTGAACCTAAATCCATTCTTCCTTCACCATACGAAGTGCAGTTGGAAGTATTAAATGATAAATAGGGCCCTGACAAGGTTCGGTCTCCTAGTTTTTCCTTGCTTCCCACCCTGAATTCTTTCATTTTACGATCGTACTTTAAGTACCCTGATACCTTCAAAACATCATAATCGGTAAATCTTTTCTTTTTGGTAAAGATAGCAGGGTACAATCCCGTAGAATCGCTGGAAAATAGGAAACCATTAAACAAGGGCAAGTCATCGTCGTTTTTAGGATTATCTCCGATGGGAATTAATATATCCTTCGGATCTATTTTGGCATTAAAATTCAACCATTCATTCACCAGATTGCTGCATGGATGAATGATTTTAGTAAACCCGGTAAACCTCAATAGTGGATCATTTCCTTCCAACTCGACTCCCCCCTTAAAGGCAAAATAAGGGCTCATGGTGAAGTTGGATAGCTGCTCTACTTTTCCATTGGCATAGGTAATATCATTTTGGCTGCGAACCGATGCAAAATGAATCAGTTGTCCGGTTCCCAGTTCATCCACATAGGTGTAATCTGCGGTTCCAGAGTAATCGTGGCTGGTGAAAATGCGCACATCGGCTTTGGTTAGCACATGAGTTTGCATTTCTTTTCCAACCCAAACGGTAGCATTGCTCAACGGATCCAATTCTGCACCCTTTTGAATGGTGACTTTTTTATCGCCAGGCTTGATTCGTGCATCCGCTACATCAATGTACTCTACTCCCTCGCAAAATATGGTTTTGGTTTTCATAACAAATTTGGCAATGGGAGCCGCAAAGGCAAGGGAGTCCATTCCGGGCGATGTGGAAACGAACAAGGCCCCTTTTAATCCCAAATCATCCACTTTTGATGAGTTCATGTCCACCTCATTGCGATCCATAAACCACTCTAATTCTTCCATATAGGCCTTGAAATTATTCACCGGAAATTCAACATGGCTTTCTGCGCTGTTGGATTTCAAGATTCCTTTTCGGCCTTCAAATGTGACATCGGCCCGCACGTTATCGGTTCTAAGGCCTACGTTGGCGGTATCTCCGCTGCTGCTGGCTTCGTCCTTAAGCGCAAATGAGGTCGTATCGGTTTTAAAGTCGTTGGATTTGTAATTGAATATGGAAGATTCCATTTCTGCCGTTCCAAAATCCATTTTGCCATCTCCGGTAAGGCCTTTGGGAGTCAATGTCAGTTGCCCCGACATTGCACTTTCTCCTTCATACATTTCCAGGGGTTTATCTGAGTTGGAAACTTCCAAAACATCTTTTTTGGGTTCCCAGTGTACATACACATCCAGCGCTTTTACATCTGGAGTTTCAATGGGTCCCTTGCTTTTATCTATTCCAAATTTATAGGCCATGGTGTTGGCCGAATCCGGATAAAACACAAAGTCATGGCTCCAAATGTTTGAGGTCAGATACTTCAATTTTCCAGCACCCCGAATGCCCTTGTGCGACAATTGCAAGGTGTCGTAGAATTGACCTTTACCTCCATAGGCGGGCAAACCTTCAGGCTTTAAAAACCGCTGAAATCCTAGGGAGTAATCCGGTTGAATGCTCAGTTTCTCATCCAGAATAGGAAATATGCCGCTATGGAAGTTCCCTTTCAATTTGATCTGTTCGGTTCTAAAGTTATCTAAGCTATCTAAGGTGAAGGGGGATATTTTAAAAAACACATCGTTCCTGTTGTACACCCCTTTTTCTATTTGGGGGCGGTCGTAAAAGGTGTAGGAATCACTGCTGCTAATTAATCGGGGGTATTCCGGCAAACCTTTTGCACCTGATTTATTTCCTGGCTCGTCAATGATTAACTCTCCTTTGAGCCGTTCAATGACGGTTTTTACAAAGCGCATATCGTTTCGCCCAGTTCCGGCCGATTCAAAACTTTGAACCGCAATTTTTACCGAATCAACATTGTTTAGGCTTATTTTAAAATGATCGTAAGAAAACTCAAAGGTCTTTCCATATATTCCAAATTTTCCGGCTTCAATGGTTCCACTAAAGCTTAAATCCCGGTTTTTTTTCACCTGTACCTGCTGGTCTGCCGGATAAATAAATACGCTTTGGCTATCGGATACCGCAAATCGACTTACTCCAAATAAATCCAATCGAAAATCCAATAAGGACAACCGGGCATTGTCTTTGCTGATGATGGATTCAAAGGCAATTACATCGTAGTCTTTTTGACCGGTACGCGCAAAATAAAAGTTGAAAAACCGCTCGTTGATGTACACCGTTTGGGTTTCCGTTTGATAGGAAACAATGCCCGAAATGCTCATCTGAATCAACATGTTTTCCACTTGATCAATATTCATGCGCATGAATTTGGCCAATTCAGCGGCAGTAAAGGAGGCGGGGAATTCTTTGGATTTTAATAGGTTGAAAATTGGTATTACAGGATGCGTCTCAGCTAAACCCCGAATGGCATCCGATTCGGCTGTACTAAAGTAGGAGGCCGATTTGAACAAGGCTCTACTATCCGCACTGCCTTTAGCCATAGCAATCCGAAGGTAGTCTTCATTGGTTTTCCAATACAGGGCTTCAAAGTACATGTCTAGCTTGTGATAGGAATTGAAAAATGGAGTTCGAGCGGTACCATCACCCAACCGCAACAACGAAACTTCCTTACTTTCCGTTAAGTACTTGAATTGGATGCCCGGATGAAAAATGGAATCGGTCTCCAAAATCATGGTAACTGAAGCGTTATTGCCTGAAATTTTCTCTTTGCTAATGGAAAAGGTTTTACTTCTAAACACCATAAATGGTTTCCCCTCACGCTTAAAGGTCAATCGGGAATACTCATCGGTAATGGACTTGGCAATAAAGCGGTTCCCATAATAGGAAAATCCCCCTTGGTAATCTACCCCAGGAAGTATATCTTCTAAGGCAAACCGGGCTTCATACGAATCAAATTTCGGATACCTGGAATCTCTATTCTCTCCAGTGGCCGTTAATTTCTCCTCCATTTTCCCCAATAATGGCTCATTAAAAAATTCCTTTTGAACCATCCAGACACTATCGGCCGAATACGAATTTCGTTTGGCATTGATGCTGGCTTTGTTTAAGGTGATGTAGGCCATGTCTGCAGGGATGTCGTTTCGGGTAAAATACACCCGGCCCCCCTGCAGTTGAATGGTCTGCTCCAATGGTTCATAAAATAAGGTGGTACCCTCTACTCGGCTTGAATCAAAAGTCGATTCCAGGCTGAGCAAACAACGGCTGCATTCCATTTTGGGTTTTCCTTGCTCCCAAATAAATCGATAGTCTCCTTCTGCCTTCCATGCATGCCCCGATGAGGTGTACAAATAGCCCAGACTAAAAAATCCTTCTCCAAAATCCAACAATTCTTGAAGTGAAGTAGGTGAGGCTTTTTGACTTGTTTTTTTAACCAAATCCAGATAACTGAAGTAGGGAGTTAATTCTCCCTTCCATTCCGATATGGCCAACACCGATTTCATCAAAGCCTGATAATGGGTTGCCCTCATTTTCTTTCGCATCAATGATTTGGTGGTTTCTTTCAAGCTGTCTTCGATGGCAGCAAAGCTGGCCGAAGCAAAAAAATCTTCTTTCTCTTTAAAGGCCGACTTCCATTCTTTCCCCGTGGCTCCATCGTCCATTAAATCCAAATAAAATTTTAGGAAATCGGGTCTGCTGTCCGGCAAAACCTGCCCCAAAACTACCCCGCTCCACAACCAAACCACACCCAGCCATAACCATGAACGTCTCATACGCTAATCCATTTTTTTAAAGCCCAAGCAGGCCCAGCCTTCTTTTATTTGTTTGAAGGTACATAAAAAGCCGCTTTTATGTGCTGCATCCTCTACAGTTTTTACCTGATTCTCAAGAATTCCTGAAGCCAATACCCAGCCTCCCGAACTTAAAATCCGGTGCATTTCAGGTAGTTTTTCTACGATTATATTCAAATGAATGTTGGCAGCAATTAAGTCAAATGGACCTTCCGGCAGTTCGGAACTGCAGTACACCTGTGCCCGTTCCTCGGAATTGCTTTCTTGAAGAATATGACGCTTGGCACTCCGTATGGCCCGCTCGTCGTTGTCAATTCCCACTACGTTGTTGGCCCCAAACCGCAACATGACCATGGCTAAAATTCCGGTCCCAGTTCCAAAATCAAGGCAGGTTTTCCCGGTACTCCGTTCCCGTAAAGCCTCTGCCATTAGATAGGTTGTGGGATGATGCCCCGTACCAAAGGCCATATCCGGCTCTATTGCAAATTCTTCCCGTGCATCTGTACCAATAGGATGAAAGGGAGCACGAATGCGGATGTGCTCTCCAATTTCTACCATGGGAAATTGCTGTTCCCAGGCTAAATTCCAGTTTTGTTCGGCTACCCGTTCGCTGCTCCACTCCAAGGCACAAGGCAACGCGTCTATGCACTCTTGCAATGGTCTATATTGCTCTCCACCCACCAATCTAGACGCTGTCATCCAGCCTTCATTCTCTTCCAAAAATCCGTCAAATCCAACTTCAGCTAGAAAGGCAACAACGACTTCATTCAGCTCGGCCAATTGAACACGATAGCGCAGGGTTTCAAATTCTTTCATGCTTAAAATTCAGCGGCAATCGATAAAAAGGCATTGGCATTCAAGGCAGCACCACCAATCAATCCGCCATCAATATCGGGCATGCTGAGTAAGGCGCCGGCATTGTCTGGTTTCATGCTTCCTCCATACAATATACGGGTGTTTTTTGCTCGATTTTCGCCCACAAATTTGCTCCAAAGCTGGCGCAAAAAGGCATGGGCCTCCTGAGCCTGTTCCACGGTGGCTGTTTTTCCGGTTCCAATTGCCCATACAGGCTCATATGCCAGTACTACATCGACTGAAATGTAGGAAAATTGGTCAAAAACCTCCCGAATCTGACGCTCCAACACCTCTTCGGTTATGCCTTGCTCTCGTTCTTCTAAGGTTTCTCCAACGCAGAATATAGGAATGCATTTTGCAATCATGATTTGGCTAACTTTTCCGATCAGCTCTGGGGCTCCTTCTTTAAAATACTGCCGGCGCTCACTGTGGCCCACCAAAATATAGCGGCAACCCAAATCGCTCAGCATGTCTACACTAATTTCTCCTGTAAAGGCGCCCTGCGAATGCTGGCTGCAATTTTGCGCGCCAACCTGAATGCCACCCAGCTGTTGAAAGGCTCCCAAATGGGTGAAAGGCGGCAGTACCAGCCATTCTAAGTCCTCAGAAAATGCTCCGGCATTTTTGCCCGAAAGAAGTTCTTTGTACAAGGCAAAGCCCGCCGTAGGGCTGGTATTCATTTTCCAGTTTCCGGCAATCAATGGTCGTTTCATAGCTGGGTAGGTTTGCGTTGCAAAGGTAGGATTTCGCCTCAAAGGCTAGGGTGATGCTCAATAAATTGCAACTGTTGTGGTTTTGGAATGGTTCTGAAACGGTTGATTTTGGGGGCGGCTGACGGGCTTTCACCGGTTGTCCGCGTTGGCCGGAAGGCTGGCCCAGCGGGTTTGCGGTGGCTCCTAAAGTCGCCTCCGCACCACGCGGGCCAGGCTCCGGCCCACTTGCGGGCAACCCGGTTCAATCCCTGCCGCATTGAAAAACGGAGTAGATTCACAACCCACGTTGCAACCACCTTCAAGCTCCAGATTTAGATTTATATTGCCCCATCCCTTAGGGTTTCGGTGTTGATTTTTCCAATTCTTGACCCGCACGAATTAAATCGGCCGAGGATGTTATTTCTAAAATCAGAGCAATGAGGCCTGAAATGCCGCCCAAAACTCCCCCCAGAACGGGCTGTTGACCGGCTATCAATCCAACCGATATTCCCGTTCCGCCCAACGCCACCACCAAACCCACAATGCGCTTTGTGCCCGCTGATTTTAAATACATGCCTGCTGTCTTCATTTTCCCATCTTTATTCATTTTCCCATCCTTGGCTCCCAATTGGAATGCCTGATAGCTGCCCTTATAAACGCTGGAAGTGCTGCTGAAGGGCAATAAGGTATTCAACGCTGCGCGTACTTTGCGCATGGGGACTGAATCCGGAACTTCTAAATAAACGTCGTAATGCAACCTGGAATAAAGTCCAGATTCACTGTGAACCTGCACAACTACCGTATCGATAATGCCCACTACCGCCCCATTATAGCGCAATTCTTCCCCTTTCTTTCCCGAAAAAACAGTGTCGGTTTGCCCAATGACCTCATTTCTACCAAAACACAATAGCAACAAAAAGACGATTGCTCTAAACAAATGATGAATTCTCATAATAATACATTTTAATTAAACTTAAAGTGCAAAGGTAGGCAATTTTGGGCGGCTAATCTGTTGCCCGGCGCCAAGGGGTCGCCTCCCAATCCAAGCCCCATAGTATCTGTGCCGAAACAGATTCCCAATCCAACTTCCATACGCTCTCCCTGCTTTTCTATACCTTTGCCACATGGAATTATCGTCAGTTTTATTAGGGAAATCCGGGCTAAGGGTTTCCAATGCCTGCTTAGGAACAATGACCTTCGGAACGGAATGGGGCTATGGAGCTACAGCAGAAGAATCAAAACTTCTTTTTGAGCGCTTTTTAGCCATGGGAGGCAATTTTTTCGATACCGCCAACCGCTACACCGAAGGCAGCAGCGAACGCATACTCGGTGCGCTGATTCGTGAATTTAGCGTTCGCGATGAAGTGGTTGTGGCAACAAAGTTTTCCCTGCGCAGTGGAGAGGGCAAACCCAACGATGGCGGAAATCATAGAAAAAACATGCTCCAATCCCTGCACGGCAGCTTGCAGCGCTTGGGCACCGATTATGTAGATGTGTTTTATCTGCATGCCTGGGACTTTTCAATCGACCCCGAAGAATTGATGTTCAATCTCAATATGCTGGTGCAGTCTGGTAAGGTGTTGCATATTGCGTTGTCGGATGTTCCGGCTTGGGTGTTTTCCGCCTGCATGAGCATAGCCCGCGAACGTCATTATGCCTTGCCTGTTGCCCTGCAAGGGGAATACAGTCTTCTTACCCGCGATATGGAACGCGATATGATTCCGGCCGCCGCACATTATCAGGTGCCGGTCCTGGCCTGGGGCACGTTGGCCGGAGGAGCATTCAGTGGAAAGTATTTGAAAGGAGGCAGCGGACGCGTTCCCGAAAATAGCCTGCGCCGCAGCGACCGCGCCAATGCCCTTACTCAAACTGTGGTTCAAGAAGCTGAAAAATTAGGAGTCGAGCCCATTTGCCTGGCCCTGGCTTGGACCTTAAAAGCACCAGGGCATGTTATTCCAATTGTTGGTGCTCGAAACGCTTCGCAGTTGGAACAAACACTCCAAGCCATGCACCTTGACATCCCAACCGAGGTGCTATCTGCCCTTGATGCCGCCTCAGCCATTCCCTACGGTTTCCCGCACGATTTTTTGCGTGGTGATCTGATCCGGCAGCTTCAATTTGGAGCTCAACACCCTCAATTCCCACTGCCAGGCCTATACCGTCAATCCCTCTGAACCATGTCTCGATTTAAAATTGAACTGCCCGATTCTTGGCATTTTGAAACCCAAATCCCCGTTCGAATTACCGATTTAAATTACGGTGGGCATGTGGGAAATCAACATTTTTTGACCTACATGCACGAGGCCCGGGTGCAATGGCTAAATCAAGAAGGTTGGTCGGAAATGGATGTGGAGGGGGTAGGATTGATTATGTCCGATGCTGCTGTGCGATTTCGCCGAGAAATCTTTTATGGTTCAACCCTTCAAATTAAACTGGCTGTTGCAGAGCTTGGAATGAGCAGTTTTACTCTTATTTATGGGTTGTATGATGCCGTTTCCGCAGAATGGCTGGGTAGCGGACAAACCGGAATGGCTTTTATGGATTATTCAAGTCGAAAATTAGCCACAATGCCTTCATCGTTTAGAACGAAGTACGCACCATGAAATTTGGCTTTCTAAATTACGGCAATGACCCCTCCGACAAACAACGAAGGATGTTTGTCTATCACCGTGCAGAAGAAGCGGAAGATATGCTGCAGCGCTGTTTAAGCCAAGGAATGGATGCCCGTTTGGAGCATCGAGAAAAAACAGGAGTATGGTTGGTGGGCATACCCAAATCTGAATTTGATCGGGCTTTTGATTGCAATGCACAGGTAAAAGCAGCCTCAAAATCCTATCTGATTGCCGATCGGCCTTTGCGTATTTTTTTGCTCAGTATTTTCTTTATTGGCTTGGCCATTGCCCTTACCGGTGCCATTGTTACCGCCCTAAAAAATTAACCAACTGAATTTTTAGGGTTTCAAATCAAAAAACGAACACATAGGGCGGTTCTACCTCTATCGTTGCCAACACCATTGCCCTTTTCCCCTTGAACCTCTCCGAATTTTCATCTATATTGAGGAATGAAAACAAATGGGGGAGACAACCGAAAAAAGACCGGCGGAGAAGGCGAAGGCCTGGCGAAAACATTTTTGGAACAAAAAGGGTACAGGTGCTTGCACCAAAATTGGACAAAGGGTAGGGGAGACATCGATTTAATTATGCAGCAGGATGAGACCTTGGTGTTTGTTGAGGTTAAAACCAGATCAAGCCTAGTCCCATTTGAAGATATGGCCCCGGGTAAAAAACAAATCGAACATTTATTTGAACTGGCTGAACGCTACTTGGAACTTAACCCAGCCCAAGCGGATGTTCGATTTGATTTGGTATTTGTAACCAAGGGTTTATTCCGTACCGAGATTGTTCATTTGGAGCATGGACTCTCGGGTGCCTGATACCGCAGCCCTAAAATCGTCCATGGTCCATGCGCCTTTCAAGGTGAATTCCCCGGAGCGGGTTCGTTTTAATCCGCTTAAATAGGCCCCACATCCTAAGGATTGCCCGATGTCGTGCGCAAGGCTACGGATGTAGGTCCCTTTGCTGCAAACTACTCTAAGCACTAAAATTGGCGCTTCAAAGGAAAGGATTTCAAGGGTAGAAATTTCAACGGAATTGGGCATTAATTTCACTTCTCTTCCTTTTCTAGCCGATTTATAGGCGCGTTTGCCGTCTATTTTTTTGGCTGAAAAAATGGGAGGAATTTGCCATTGTTCGCCTAAAAATTGAGTTACCTTGGCTTGCATTTCCTCGGTAGTGGGAAATTCACAGGTTGAGTTGGGAATCACTTCGGTTTCTAAATCGAAACTGGCGGTGGTACCTCCCAAGGTAATTTCGGCTATGTATTCTTTTTCAGCACCAGAGTAATCTGCCGCTTGCCGAGTGGCTTTGCCCGTGCAAATGACCATGACGCCTTCAGCCAGGGGATCAAGGGTGCCGGCATGACCCACCTTAATTCTGGGCTTTCCCCGGTCGGTAATGACTCCGCGTACAAAACGGACCAGCCCAAACGAACTCATTTTATAGGGCTTGTCAAATACCAAAACGGCCCCTTCCCTGAAATATGCATCGGTTAACATAGGGGCAAAGATAGGCCACGCAACAATGTTTACCTTTACCCTGTCTTTATTCTATGTGGCGAATTGGAAATTATCTGAGTGTTTGGGGATGCCTTTTCTTTGTTTTATCCTCAATGGGTCGAGCACAGTCGCCTTCTTCGTGTTTGTTGGAAACCTTAAATGGAAGTGTGAAAAGGCCTTGGTTGTATGTTGAAAATGAAGCGATTTCAACGGAATTAAAGGAGGTTTTCTCGCGCATTCAACCCCACAGCAGCTATTCAGCTCCGGTACACCTAAAGGTGGCTGCCCAGGCCGATAAATTTGTGTTCGCTGAGTCTAAAGGTAGCATTGTACTCAGCATAGGCTTTATTCAATCTTGCCGCCGAAAGGCTGAACTTGCTTTTGTTCTAGCTCACGAATTGGCTCACCTGGAATTAAGACATGCGTATGCCCAATCTCACTATTCCTCTTTGTCTGGTGCTGAGATTGAATTGGAAAAGGAGGCCGATCGACGCGCCTTAGAATTGGTGAAAATGGCCGGTTTCTCCTCCTACGCTGCCCATTCAGCTTTCTTGATTTTTAGCCCCGATTCCTTAATCGCCTCTACCATCTCAAGCCGTTTTTTCCCCTCGGGAGTGGCTAAGACGTATTTTGCTGAACCAGAACAGGCATTGGCTTATGACGGACAGAAAGAGGAACGGTTGGCAATTGCAGAACGCTTAAAGCTACTTTCAGGCAGATATGCCTTTATACCTACTACTGCAGCAGATTCTTTACTCTTTTCGACTCAATTTTTACATGAAGCAAATGCGGTATTGATTGAAGCATATTGCGGCAGTAAAAGGCCCATTCGAGCCTTGAACATTTGGTTGCAGGACAGCATTCAGGATCTTCGGAATCAGCAGCAACGCCTGTTTATCGCCTGCCAAATCCTTCAACTCAAAAATACAAACCGCCTTCCCATGCCACATGGAATGGGCGATGCTCAACTGCGGCAACTGGAAATCATTTTACACGGCTGGTCTTCAGCCGAGGTGGCCGCTTGGGCTCTCCGACATGCTTTTGATGCCAGTCTATACTTCCCCAACGACACCCTATTGATGACCTTGACCGAATCCATTGCACTTCAATGCTCCCATTCGTTTAAAAAAAACTGGAATTTGTTTTCAAGAAGAGCATTCGACCAAATAAAGTATGATGCCATGGTGGACAGTTTAGGCAAGGTCCGGAAATATACAGAATGGCCAGCCTGGAAACGCTTTTCTATTTCAGAACAACTCAAAAATCAACTTGAATCTCCCCTGTGGTTCGGAGCAGATGCTATGCTCAACTCCAATTGGTTCGGGGCATTAAAATCGGCCTATGCTCAATATACTCCAACCCGTGCTGAAGATGCTTTGGCTTGGATGAACGGCCGTGGGAATGTATATCCTCAGCTGCTCGCAGGCAATCATTGCCTGGTCATGAATTCTGAAATGCTAAGCACAACACTGCCCGGTTCAGTTCAATTCTACATTTCCAAAGGTCAACCGGTCTCTTCTTCGTATGCCTTAACATGCAGCGAGCGGAACTTACTTTGGGAACTTTGTTTTTCTATTGTTGAAAATCCCAATGCTTCAGTTCTACCAATTCAACATCTGTCTTTTTTGAAACTAAGAAAACGATTAGATTTAAGGTATTTGGCTTTGGCATTGAAGGAGTCTTCAGCATCTAAATTGGTGGATTTCCCCTATTTGGAGTTCATGCCGGGGCTTGCTGAATCAATCTTGGGTTTGCCAGAGTCCAAATCAGGCTATTGGATTGGATTTATAGACTTGTCAACATATACATTGGTGCAGGCTTTGCCAATAAATTCAAAATCTGCACTTAAAAATCCCTGGAAATTTGCCGGTAAAAATTATCCATTTAAGCTGGAGTATTTCCGTTTTTGAATTTTTGTTTTTTCGTTTTAAAGTCAAAAAATTGAAAGGTATTTTGTTTATTTAACCCATGGAATTTTTCGATAAGTTTATTTCTAATCCCATTTTTATAGCTATTGCGGTTGGCATTACCGCTCTGCTGATTTATTTTATTATTAAAAAGGTGCTGAAGCTTATCCTGTTTGCTTTGATTGCTCTAGTCGTGTTTTTGCTGTATGTGCATTTTACTGGTGGAGATGTTGAAAAAACCTTGGAAAAGGGAAAAGAGAAGGCAAACGAATGGATTGATTCTGCTCAAAATTAACGCATTGAAGTATGGTAAAGACAAGGTTTAGCCTTGGCATTTCGGTATTGTTGTTTGGTCTTTTGTTTTTGGATGGCCTTGTATTGTATAAAAAATTAAGACCTAGGAAAGCAGAGGCATTTAATGTTGTAGGTGTTTGGGATTACAATCCTGCGCATCTATCGGCTGCAAAAAGGTTGGGATGTGGTTTTATCGAATCCAAAACGCAATTAGAGCAACTTAAACGAAATGGAGAGTTGGTAGAAGTAGTCAGCGGCCCAGAATTTTTCATCCAACAATTAACGCATTCATCGCCCTGTTTGGTGCCGAAAGCAAAGGATGTGTTCCAAAAACTGGGTTAAGATTTTGTTAAAGCAACGGGATGCCGATTTGTAATAACCTCTTTAGCTCGAACATTAAGACAGCAACAGGCCTTGAGCGGAAATAACATCAATGCTGCCAGAGAAAGCGCCCATTGCTATGGAACTACTATTGATATTAGCTACATCCAATTTGAGGGACAGGCAAGAGCGGCAGTCAATCCCGAACAGGTTTTAGAACAACTTCTGGTTTCGGCTAGGAATCGAGGCGATGTGCTTCTGGTTAAAGAACAGCGGCAGAAGTGTTTCCACATTACCATTCGATGAAATTGACCATGGGAAAGTTCATTTCTAAAGTAAAATGGCCGCCCCTGAAATTCAGGCGACGGCCAAATTAACACCCAAAAAAACGACGTTTAATAACCCGGATTCTGAGTCAAATTCGGATTTAATGCAATGTCTGTAGTAGGCAAGGGGTATAAAACCAAATGGGATGCAGCCGCTTGGCCAGCTACGCTACCCCCTTTAAACGGCCAAACGAAATCTCCACTGGTGAATTTACCAAAACGAATTAAATCTGTTCTTCGGTGGCACTCCCAAGACAGTTCCCGACCGCGTTCATCCAACAGTATTTGTTCGGTCAAGGCAGCAAAATTCTTGCTTGAATTTCCATAGGCCCGTTCCCTCAAGTTGTTCAGGTAGCTTAGGCCCTGACCTACATTTGACCCACTTCTGTATGCGGCTTCTGCATAAATCAAATAGGCCTCTGCCAACCGAAACATGGGGAAATCTGTGTCTACAAAATCACCCTTTAAATCAGAACCTGCCTGATTGGCTTGAGTCACATTCCTGAATTTTGGGAAACCATACCCATCGGTAAAGGTTCCTAAACTCGAAATGTCTAAGGTTTGACCATCGCTGTACCCGCTGTAGCGGCTATCTTCTGTACTGTCTGGGAATAGTTCAATGAAGGGGCGGGTGGTACGCAATCCAGCCCATCCTCCATTGATTCCGAACGAATCTGGAGCCATAGTACCGCCCACAGAAGCGTGAATAATAAAGGATGTTCCTCCATAGGTTTGGGTACTTACTCCATCAAAACAAACGGGGAAAATGATTTCAGGGGAGGTATGGTTATCGGCCAAAAACAAATGTTGATAGTTGTCGTCAAGTTGGTAAGCTCCTGAATTGATTACTTTTTCAGCATATTCCATAGCCTCCAACCAGCGTGAGGTTCCTGTATACACTTCGGCATTTAAGTACAAGCGACTCAACAATAAATTGGAGGCAGAAACCCCAGCCCGACCATACGATTCGGTACCGGCGGGCAGCAATTTTGTCTCTAAATCTTTTAATTCCGTTTCCAAGTAATTGAAAAGATCGGCGCGGCTTATTTGTTTCGGTAAGAATGCCCCAACAGGATCAGCCTCGGTTACAAAGGGTACAGAACCAAATAAATCAAGCGCATGGGAATAACTTAAGGCCCGCATAAACCTGGCCTCATCCCGAAACTGGCGAATCATCATTTGGTCTGCCTCTGAAAAACCTTTGGCGGTCATGGAAGCATCTGAAGATTCCCGAATAAACTCATTGCAAAGCACAATTTGATAGAATATCCTGGAATACATGGCCTTTACAAACGAATTGTCTGCCGACCATTGCATGTTGTTCATTTCGGGAATTCCGGGATCATTCCAACCGCAAACGACTTCATCGGTTGGAAGTTCTTGCAAATTAAATAGAACCCTGACATAGGCCGAGAATCCCTCGTCGATGCCTTTGATGTCTGGATTGCCCGCCGGGCCTTGAATGCCCGATAAGGCCATGCCGGAATAGATTTTTGCCAGAACATGCTTGTAATTTTCTGGCTTAGAATAAACTTCGGCCGAGTTTAATCCATACAAGGGTTCTTGATCCAATGCACTTTCACAGGACGTTTGAAAGACAAAAGCAAGGCCCATGCAGCCCAACACGATAAGTTGTTTAACTGAGTTCATAATGCCTGAGAATTAAAAGTTCAATGAAAGATTAAGGGTGTACATGCGCGAACGCGGGTAGATGCTGTTGTCGATTCCACCAACTACTTCTGGGTCTAATCCCTGATAACCGGTTACGACAAATACGTTATTGACGGTAAATGAAGCATTGATGCCAACTTTTTGTCCTAGGAAGCCGGGTTTACCAAAGTTGTAACCCAAGGTAAAATAGTCCATGCGTAGGAAATCTGCCCGCTCAATGTAATGGTCGCTCAGCAATTGCTTATCTGTATTGCGTCGCAATTCATCCAAATAATAAAGGCTGCTAATGTTGTTCAAGAAGGGTTGAGCTCCGCCCACAGCTTGAAATGTGCCGGCATTGGAATGAATGTTGTTGTACAAATGTCCTCCGATTTCTCCGCGCATTGAAAATCCGGCAGTCCAACGCTTGTAGGTCAGATTTAAATTCAAACCCAAGAACCAATCAGGAGCCACCTGTTCAAACCGATAGCGGTCGTCGATGTTGATTACACCATCTCCGTTTCGGTCAACAAAAGCGTCCAGGTCGGTATAATTTCCCCCGTTTGGATTGGCTGTATTTGCCTCAATTGGCCGGCCGTTCTCGTCATACCGCTGCTCATATACATAGTAAGAAAAGGTGGGGAATCCAACGGTGTGGATTTGTACATTGTTGCCAATTCCTCCGGCAATTCCGCCCACCAAAATGCCAGGGCTGGTAGAATCATTTACTTGAGAAAGTTTCAAAACTTGGTTGATGTTGTAGGTGGCATTGACACCCAAATCCAATCGGAATTGAGGCCGATCTATCAATCCGAATTTGGCTCCAATTTCAACGCCCGTATTTTCCATACTACCCACGTTGGTCAACAGTTCGTTGGTGAAATTGGTTCCTGCTGGAATGGCAACCATAGCCAATAAATCATCGGTTCGACGGTGGTACACATCTACCGAGCCATTAATTCTGTCATTCAAGATGCCAAAATCCAATCCCAGATTGTAGCTGCTGGTGGTTTCCCAACGAATGTTTGGATCATAACCATCCGGCCGCCATACTTCAAGAAATTCTCCCCCAAAAGGATATAAAGCGGTTGAGGTGCCAATTTGATAGTTTGGAATGTATGGATAGTCGGCGAAAATGTCTTGTTGACCAGTAACCCCATATCCACCCCTTAATTTTAGGTAGGTTAAGATTTTATTCCCCTTCAGGAATGCCTCTTCACTGAGCAGCCATGCGGCCGATACCGCTGGGAACAAGCCCCAGCGTTGGTCTGGAGAAAAACGGCTTGAACCATCTCGGCGCAGCGAAGCATTCAGCACGTACCTGTCTTTGTACGATACAATTCCCCGACCATAATACGAAATAAGGACGTTTTTGGTGTAAAAGGGATTGGGATTGGCCGGGAATATAATGGAATCTCGATCAAAGGTATAGGTGGCAAAGGAGGGGGAACTGGTGGACCAATCTTGATACGAATAGCCCAGCGTTAAATCGGTTCGAAATGCAGGTTTTTTTTCTGCATTGCTAAAATTCAGATAAAAATCAGCCAATCGGTTCCATTTGGTAGAGGTATATTCATTCCATGAACCCCGAGTATTGAATCCTGAAGCAGAAGAGGCTGTGGTGCTGGTTTCACCCGATCCGTTTGAAAAATCGCCTCCCACATTGACTACAGCCCTTAATTGTGGAAAGAAGTGCAACTTATAGCTGGTTTCAACGTTTCCAATCCACCGGTACACTTGGCTGAAATCATCGCGTTGATTTAACAGGCCTACTGGGTTTCTTGGGGCGAGGTTGTTGGGTTTTCCATTGTTTTGAATCCATTCAAAATAGCCTCCAAAGGCAGAATCTCCGGAAAAGACGGGCTTAGTGGGGTCAAAGATCACCGCAGAACCAATGGCACCTCGGTTGGCGAAAAAGTTGTAGCTGTGGGTGAATTTTTGCTGTACATTAAAGGCCAAGTGCCCATCAAAAAAGCTGGGATTCAGGTTTAATGATGCAGTATAGCGGTTTAAGCGGTCGCGTTGCAATACACCATCTTCAAAACGAGCCGATACCGATAGGCGGTAGGGCAACCATGAAATTCCGCCGGTAAACGAAATGCTGGTTTCGTTCATTATGGCCGCCCTGTAAATTTCAGCCTGCCAATTGGTGTTGTTTGAATCCAGTCGATTTTTTTGGCCTCCAGTTCCCAACGAATCTACCAAGGCCCTGAATTGATCGCCTGTAAGTACGCCTGAATAATTGTTCAATACCGAAACTGTAGTTCGGTGGTCAACCCCAATACTGAATTTGCTTTTTCCCTTTACTCCTTTTTTTGTGGTGATTAAAATTACACCATTTGCACCGCGACTTCCATAAATGGCTGTTGCTGATGCATCTTTGAGGATAACAAACGATTCTATGTCGTTGGGATTAATGAGTGCCAAGGCATTTGCAGATCCCGCAATTCCTCCATTGTCCAAAGGAACTCCATCAACTACAATTAAGGGGTCGTTGCTGGCATTTATGGAAGTCCCGCCCCGAATCCGAATGTTGGAACCCGAACCGGGGGCTCCGTCGTTGGAGGTGATTTTCACCCCGGCCACTTTACCCATTATCAGTTGCTCTGGAGTAGCCACCGGAGTTTCATTGAAATCTTTTTCACTAATTTGAACGGCCGAACCGGTTAAATCTTTGGTCCTAGCGGTTCCGTAACCAATCACCACCGCGTCTTCCAATTGAAGCACATCGACCGGAAGATTGGCATTTAACACATTGATGCCCGGCTTAAGTTCATAGTCCAACCGAATGGTCTTGAAGCCCTGAGACCGAAATACCACCTGTACCTTGGATGCGTCGCTTTTGAAAGGAAAAGTCCACGAATACGCTCCGTTGATGTCGGCTGAACTTCCACCTGGTTGCTCGTTTAAACTGATGGTCGCGAAGGGCACTGGTTTGCCATTTTGGTCGCGTACAATTCCCTGCAGGGTCACGTTTTGGGCAACTACCAAAACGGGCAAAACCAGTAGGAAAACATAAACAAAAAGAGTTCGATGTAGGTGCATAGCCTAAGTTTTATCCGTCTAAGCTAAAACAACTTTTCTAATTGTCAAAATGACACTTAACATTTTTTTTATGTTTGAGTCTGCCATTTGTGGTTGAACTTTGTCCTGAAATTTGAATTCAATCTGTCCAATGTTTATTGGTTGAGAATGGCCTTTTATTTTGGGGAAATTAGAAGAGGCATTGGAATCTGGAAATAGGGTATTGGATGAAATGAGGCCTTGCGGCAGGGATTGAACCGAGTTGCCCGCAAGCAGGCAGGAGCGGGGGCCGCGCGGCGCGGAGGCGACCTTGGGAGCCCACGCAAGCCCGCTGGCCCCGGCACCTGCCGGCGCGGACAACCGGAGAAAGCCCGTCTGCCGCCCACCCCCTAAAAAATTTAAACTCACCGAACCTTCACACCCAGGGTACGGTAGTGTGCCCAGCGGCCTTCCCTCATTCCATCTACTTGAATACCTTGCCGATTGGTTTTCCAGGAAATCGATTCAACATTCCCCGCCCATTCTAAGGTGTAGCTTCCTGAAGTCTGCCCCTGTTTCCGCCAGGGATAATGCACCCACTCTATGTGCGATGGCTCTAATTTTTCAGGAGAAATGCTGCGAGTAGCCAGGGGAAGTAGAGCACCCTCTGCTACAAAAACGGGAATTTGCTGCGGTGTGAGCGTAAGTTCAATGGTTTGACCGCCGGCATACCAAGTGGTGTCTTCCCACGCATACCAATTTTTACCGGCAGGCAGGTACACCGACATTTTTTTAATGCCTTTGTGCAGAACAGGGCACACGTAGATGTGCTCGCCCCAAAAATAACCTTTGCTGTAGGTTGAAGCCGTTTCAGAGCTGTCGTAAAAGAATGCAGGTCGCATCAAGGGCATCCCATTTCGATGATTTTCATGCATTAAATCAATCAAATAGGGCATGAGGCTGTACCTCATTTCAATGATTTTTTTGGCTTCATTCCGCGTGGGTTCTGGCCAAAAAACAGGCTCGCTAGGTACTTCTTCCTGGGCATGAGGACGGAAAATGGGTTGAAAAACGCCATATTGAAGCCAGCGTAAATACAATTCCGGATCTGAATAATTGCCGGCAAATCCGCCCAGGTCTGAATGCATCCATGCAAGCCCCTGAATTCCCATTTGCAAGGATATTTCAGGCTGCGCCGCCAGGCCACCCCAGCTTCGATTTACATCGCCCGACCAGGGAATGATACCATAGCGTTGGCTGCCTGAATACCCGGCCCGCATCAAAATAAATGGCCTGGTTTCAGGCCGGTGTTGGCGCATGGCCGCGTTGACCTGTCGGGCCCATTCATGTCCATAAATATTATGCACCTTCCGAGCCTCACCAATTTTATGTTGAACCCAATCCGGGTGGACTTCAGGTTCGCCCAAATCACCCCAAAACCCATCGGCACCTAATTCCATTAACCAGTGGTATTTATTCATAAACCATTTGGAACCCGAAGAATCCCACAGGTCAATCAGACCGGTTTTGCCAAAATAAAAGTCATACATGGCGGGCTTGCCCAAGCTGTCTGTTGCCAGCGCGCCATGGGCTAGGGCATCGTTCCAATTGCTTGAATTGGTTAGAATAAAGGGCTCAGTGATGGGAACAAAGCGCAGCCCTTGGGCATGCAGCTCTTGAATCATTGATGCTGGGTCAGGAAAGGAGTCCGGGTCAAAGGCCAAATTCCCCATGGTTCCTTTGATGGTTTTTCCAAACCAATACAAATCTAAAATCAAGGCTTCAACGGGAATGGAATAGGCTTTAAAAGCGGCAATGGTGTTCTGTACTTCTCTTTGGGAATGGTATCCGAAGCGGCTACTGATGTTGCCCAGCGCCCATAATGGCAAAAGGGGCTGCCGACCACTCAACGAGGTCCACTGTTTCATTAGTTCAGGCCAGGAACTTGATGCGATAAATTGCAGAACCTGACGGCCTCCGTCGGTATTGAATACCAATTCATTTGCCTTTGTTTTGCCCATATCTATACTACCGGTGTAGCTGTTGTCCAGGTGGATCATGAATTTTTGACCTGTAAGCACCAGAGGAACCCCAAAGTTCATTTGCTCGGAATGGGTTTCATACCCATAATGGGCTCGGTTGTATAAGGGAAGAATATGTCCTTTTCGATCCATTCCCAATACCCTTGCTCCACCGCCCATCCAGGGTGTTTTCTGAACCAATTGGGCCCGAAGGCTGTTCCCTGATTTTTTAGATTTGGTTGAGGTTCTATGGACAGAGGCCGCCATTAATTTCCCGTTGTAATACAGGTTTGTTTTTCCGGTTTTTAGGCTAATTCGAGCGAGCAAGGCTGAACCGTTAGCCTGCTTGGCTTGCACTTGTAAGGTATCGGCTAGGCGTTTAATGTCTAGGGTTTGAGTTTGGGCTTGAATGGCATGAGACCCGAAGGAATGGGTTTCACTCTCAAAAATCCAAGCGCACTCCAGGGCCTCGGTGCCATAGGCTACCCAGCGTTGGGTTTGATTTGGGCAAACAACAATGAGCGTATCGCCCGCCATGCGGTGTTGGCATTGGGCCTGCACCCGGTTTAGGCTCAGACTGCAAACCAGGGCGAATTGGATTCCAATGGCGAGGTTATTCCATTGAGCGGCCCTTGGTTTCATTCGTTCACAAGTTCAAAAATGAGGGCTGTTTGAGCCGGAACTTCGGTCACTTCTCCCATAGGTTGTATTTGGTTGCCCGGAACGCGTTTTAGCTTGGTAAATCCATTCCAACCTTCTTTAAATCGTTGCCAGTCGATGCTGGCCTTTTGATTGGAGTTGTTGATTAACACCATGATGCGTTGGTCTTTGTGGATTCGGAAATACACATACAGGTTGTTTTCGGGTACAAATTGAATGGTAGTTCCATGGTGTACCGCCGGGGCATTTTTACGCCAGTTTAACAGTGATTTTGTAAAGTCAAAATAGGCTCGCATGGACTCTGTTCTACCTTCGGGGGTGAAACCTTGGGTTGGGTCTCCCTTCCAACCGCCCGGAAAATCCCGGCGCACATCTCCATCGCCGACTTCTTTTTTGCCTTGCATACCAATTTCAGAGCCATAATACAACTGGGGAATTCCTCTGTGCGTCAGCAATAGACTGAGGGCCATGCTGTATTTCTTAAAATCAGGGTACACTTCGTTGAAGCGTTGGGTGTCGTGGTTTTCTAAGAAAATAAGCTGTTTGGCCGGATTGGGGTATAAAAAATCGTTTACCGAGTTTTCATAAAAACGAATTAGGCCTTTATCCCAGCTGCCCTCGTTTTCATTAAAGGCTTGCAAAACGGCGTCGTGGAAACAGAAGTCCATTACAGCAGGTAAATGAGAATTATACGATTTTAAGGCTCCAATTTTACTGTCTTTTTGCCAATAGGCTATCTGGGCCTGGTCGTGCATCCAAATTTCGCCCGTTATGTTGAAATTCGGAAATTCATCGGTGATGGCTTTAGTCCAGGTGGCCATGGAATTTGGGTCGCCATAGGAATAGGTATCCACCCGAAAGCCATCCAAATCGGCATATTCAATCCACCACAGGGCCGATTGAATCAGGTAATTTAGGACCAAAGGGTTGGTTTGATTTAAGTCGGGCATGGTTTTTACGAACCAGCCATCGGAACAGTACATTCGGTCACGTCGAGATGCATTGGGGTCCAGTACGGTGCTGGTTCGATAATTGGTTTGACCATAGCCTGGAAATTGATGAATCCAAGTGTAGGTAGGCAAGTCTTGAACAAGGTGGTGAGGCAGTCCCCAGTGGTTGGTTACAAAATCCATAATGAGCTTCATGCCGCGTCGGTGCAGTTCTTGGCTCAATTCCAGGTATTTTTCATTGCCTCCATATCGGGCGTCTATGCGGTAGCTGTTGCTTTGAGCATATCCATGATAGGAATAGGCGCTGTCGTTGTCTTCCAGTAGTGGAGTTGACCACAGCGCGGTGACTCCCAAATCTTGAAGGTAATCCAACCGTTGAATGATGCCTTCCAGGTCACCCCCGTGCCTACCTCCAGGATTGGGTCTGTTGGGCAATTCGGCCAATTCCGGTTTGGCGTCGTTGTTCGGATTTCCATTGCAAAATCGGTCGGGCATCAACAGGTAAATTGCATCTTCAGTTCCAAAGGACTGGCGTAGGGCCGAGTCTTTCTTTCTGGGTTTGAAAACATAGTTGAATTGAGCAACCCGTTTTCCTTTTTTAAAAAATTCAATGGGGTAGTTTCCTGCCGAAACATCTTTTGTATTGACATGTATAAAGAGGTACCTGGGATTTTCAGTTTTAGTCAGGCCCAAAATGGGTAAGGTTTGGCTGCGGACTTCGCAATCGCCTATTCCTTCGCCGTACACCAAAATATCCAGAGATTCCCGCTGAAAACCGGCCCACCAGAATTCGGGTTCTACGCGTTCTATCCGCTGGGCCTGCATGCTTTGAAGCAGCATAAAAAGGGAGAGTAAAATGGCGTTTTTCATATTCAAAGATAGACAATAGTGTTAATTTGACACTTACCTTTATTTTTTGGGCAGCTGTACGGCTATCACTTCAAGTCCACCGGTTTTTGGGGCCGAATGCCGTGCTGCGGGGTCCCTGCGGGCCTCCTCGCCCAGGCTTCGGCAACCCAAAAACCGTTGCGGGCTTTCCGTTCTATCCGTGCTGCATGGCCACTCAAGACGAATACCCTAAAAATATATTTTCTGTTGGAATTTGTTTGCCTCTAGATGCCTTTATATGAACTTCTTGTAAACCAAACATTAAAAAATTTGTTGATTTGTTTTTAAAGTGTACTTTTAACACTAAGTATGACGTCATTTAGACACTAAGTTGGCTTAAAATGAAAACACATCGAATTTTAATTTACGGTTTTGCCCTTGGCCTTTCCATTCTGAGGCTGAATTCTCAAACCACGGTTTCGCTTCAAATGCAGGATGCCAATTTCCCGGTTCAATTTAATGATGGTGGAGATTTTTTCAACAATGGCGGAGCGGAACTTGGAATGTGGGCAAACTCGGGCAATAAACATACAGTTGCTTGGCGTATGTTTAAAACAAGCTCAGACAACAGCGGTAGCAATCGTGCCTTGCAAGTAGGTGATGAGTTGAAAATCACCGTTGCCGCTACCCGGGCGTTTGGTCAAATTGGATTTTCATTGAACGAAGGCAGTACGCCAGGTACATTAAATTACGCCAACCGCACCTCAGGTTCAAGGTGTTTTGTTAATACCGATAATTATGGTTCTTGGTATGTAAATCACGGCGGGGGAGCAAGTTCTCTTGGGTATAATCCGATTCAGGATACGTATAAGGATTATATTTTTACCCTAAAACTCACTTCTGCCAGCACCATAAACGTGGTTTTAACTGTAGATGGTGTTGACTATGCAGCCCGAAATTTAACCCTGAATGGAACGGGGGCTATTACCCATTTTAGTGTTTATGGCTCTGACATGTGGGATGGAAATTCAAACGACAATGCCTATTGGAAGCAAACTTCTCAGGTAACGTCCACCCAAAGCGTAGAGTTGGGATACTTCTTGGCTTCTGGAAGTTTTACTCCAGGGTTGATTTCTGATGGGCTCGAGGCAAACAGCACCACAACGGGTTCGGTCAACAATGTGTGGGTGGGCGGAAATGCGGGCTCTTCAGTAATCCTCTCTCAAAACAACTCCTATACCGGCACCACTACCATTAATGCGAATGCAACCTGCCAACTGGGAGCTACAGGAACCGCCCCAAATTCACCTTTGGGAACCACGGCAGCTGGAACTACTGTGTCTTCCGGTGGAGTCCTAGATTTAAACGGAAATTCTCTGGCCACCGCCGAATCTTTAACCTTGAATGGTGACGGCATTTCCAGTGGAGGGGCTTTGATTAATAC
Organism: uncultured Flavobacteriales bacterium; assembly: GCA_903825395.1. Lineage (GTDB taxonomy): Bacteria > Bacteroidota > Bacteroidia > CAIKAF01 > CAIKAF01 > CAIKAF01. The sequence goes on along the minus strand of CAIKAF010000015.1, from coordinate 58,583 downwards.
CAGTGCCACGGCAGCGACCTATCAAGGAGGCGTTTCTCTTGGAAGCGGAAGCCGAATCACAGCAACCACAGGGAACATCAATATTTCTGGAGCTTTGAACGGAAGTAGTCATGTTTTGTATTTGGGCGGTGCTCAGCAAATTACATTGTCGGGCAAGGTTAGCGGAGCCGGGGGTAATCAATCCGGAACCACCACTTCGATTTACAAAGACGGTTCAGGAACTGCAATCTTGAGCGATGCCTCCAATGATTTTACGGGAGCTCTAAAAATTTTGGGAGGCACGTTGGCCTTGGGTGCCTCAGGAGTGATTCCCGACAACAATGCCATCGTGCTCGATGGTGGGACACTTTCAACAGCTGGATATTCTGAAACAGTAGGAGTACTCAATTTGAATAGCAATTCCAGCATCTCATTTGCTTCAGGAGCGCATACCTTTGCCTTTGCCAACAGCGCTGCTCAAAGCTGGGCGGGTACCACCTTAACCATTGCCAATTATGAACCCGGAACGGGCAATGTGCTGAAGTTTGGAACCGATAATACCGGCCTTACTGCCGCTCAGTTGGCCAAAATAAATTTCAGCGGGTATGGCACTGGAGCCCGAATTTTATCCAATGGCGAGGTCGTGCCGCAAAAATACTATGCAGTGGTTACCGGAAATTGGTCAACTCCAGGAACATGGATTGCCAATGCCATTCCTCCAAGCGGAGCCGATGTGGTGATTGATGCCAATGTGACGCTTACTCTGGATGCCAATCCAACCGTTGGCAGCCTAACCATACCTGCTACAGCCACATTTACAGGCAGCGACAATACTGCCAGAACGCTCACTTTAATTTCTGATGCCGCAGGAAGCACTACAACCTTGGTAAACAATGGAACCTGGACCAATGGAGTAGGTGGGTGTACCGTAATTTTCAAAGGAAATCCAAGCACGGCCGATGCAGTGCATACCACTTCCGGCACCATAGCATTTCAAACGGTGAAGATTGAACATGCCAGTGGGGCAGCCTTTAATGTAGGAACCGATTTTGGCGCCGGAGCTACCGTATCCACGGCCTTGGAAATTGGTCCGGGCGGATTCAACAGCAATAATTTCCCTTCTGGCTTTTTTGGGGGTTCGGCCGAACTCATTTTTAATCAAGGGGCCGGTGAAATTTATGACGTGTTGGTTACCGATAATACCTGGGACAACAGCATTGTTCCTGCCACAATTCGAGTGAATTCAGGCACACTAAACCTTCAAACCGACCGCAGTGTGGCTACCTTTGTTGTTGCATCCGGTGCCAGCACCACCATTCAGGCTTCCAGCAGCGCAACTGTAACCACAGCGCTGACCAACAATGGAACCATTACCGTTGAAAACAATGGGGCTTTGGTTCAAACAACCGGGTCAACCTTAACCAATACCGGTACCTTTAATGTAAAACGAACCATTCCGGCCGGAGGGGGGACTGCCTTCCGGTTTATGGGTTCCGCCATTCAAAATTTAGCTGTCAATGGATTTGGAATTACTCCAACCGGAACCAACGGCGGGCAGGTTGTAAGTCTAAATACCTGCTCCCCAACCAATATTGATGCCAATTCCCCCTATGGAAACATTATGTACATGGATGAATCTGCCACCACCACCAACAACTGCACGCAGGAGTTGTGGTTTGTGAAGTCGGCCGGAAATTTAACCAATGGATTGGGGTACAGTATGATGAGCAGTTCTGGCACTACCCATACTTTAAGTGGTACAGTAAACAATGGAAATGTGGCTGTTGCGGGGCGAGGCCGGTCTTCGGCAGGGAATGTGAATTTGCCGGGCAGCGGAAGCAGTACCCGAGGCTGGCATTTGCTTTCCAATCCATATCCTTCGCCCATTCAATTGAGTTCTACCAATATGCCTGCCGGTTTTGATCAGCAAATTCAATTGTGGGATGTGAACAACGGCAACTGGGTGGCTGTAAATACCTCGGTAAGCACTGCCAACATTGGAATAGGTCAGGCTTTCCAGGTTCGGGTGAGTACTCAAGGGAATACAGAAACCTTCACCTTTACCAATGCCATGCGGACTACGGGTGCACCTACCTTTTATACTCAGCCCTTGGATAGCCTTCCTCATGTTGAATTGAATTTAAATTTGAATGGAAAGACCGATAGGCATGTGGTATTTTTTACAGGTACGGCCAGCGATTCGTTTGATGCGGAGGGCGATGCCAACAGGCTTCAAGGAAGTCACTTGGGCACTTTTATGTATGGTCAGGCCAACAACCAGCAAGGAAATGTTGAGGAGCTCAGCTTCAACGCATTAAATGAATCGGTTTTATTTGCTCCAGGATATGAAGTACCTGTTTTCCTTCAAACTCAAGAAACAGGAACTGCATCGGTAGAGGTGCAGGGCTTAAGCAGCTTGCCTTTAAATGTTCAGTTGGGCTTGAAAGACAGTTCAACTCAATTGGTACAATGGCTCAGCAACGGACAAGTGGTAAATTTACCTGTTGCAGGTCCGTTTAAAGGTCATCGATTTAGTTTGGTGTTCAAGGAATTGAGCTCGGGAGTTCAAACGAACGGGGGCTCTGATTTCAAAATGTGGTCAAATGGTCACCGTGTTCGATATTGGAACACGGGACTAGGCAAACTTCATTCCGTCCGGATTTTCAATGTATTGGGTCAAGAAATGGCCTTTGAAAGAAACCTGAAAGCAGAGGGAGGCGAAATTCAGTTGAACAGCCCCTTGGCTGCTGGTATGTACACGGCCGTTTTTGAACTGGATTTAGGCCAATTCCAATCCGTTAAATTTCACGTTCAACATTAAATAGTTACACTCATGAAATACAAGGTAATGCTCGTTCTTTTGGTAGTTGGCTTGGTGTGTTTTGGAGGTTTTTCAGAACTTATGGCTCAGTTTCCGCCACCACCCCCGCCTCAGCCGCAAAGTGGTCCATCTGGAGCTCCCATCGACGGTGGTGCCATTGGGTTGTTGGTTGCTGGCGCAGCGTATGGAGCGCGTGAACTTCGGCGTAGAAGGCGAGCAAAGCAACAAACAAAATAGATTTTTTTTCGAGTTGGCCGCGGTAGGGATTGAACCGGGTAGCGCGCAAAACTGCCTGCCTTGGCCACGCCAGCTGCGGAGGCGACGCAGGAGCCCCCGTAAAGCGGCTGTGGACAGCGCAGGCAGGTGCGTACTACCGGTGAAAGCCCGCAACCGCCCAAAAAATCTTAAGAGATAAAAAGAGGACTTTCCTTTAGAAGCCGCCGCCCAATTTGACTCCCCATAAAATTCCTTACCTTCGGAGCATGGCGGTAAATCGGATAGGACGGATGCTGACGCTCACTAGCTTTGGTGAGTCGCATGGTCCTGCCATTGGCGGTGTTCTAGATGGCGTGCCAGCGGGCATGCCGGTGAATTTGGAAGAGGTGAATGAATTTATGCAGCGGCGCCGACCTGGCCGCAATCCCTACAGCTCGCCAAGAAATGAAGCCGACGCCATCGAATGGCTATCCGGATTGTACAATGGGCATACGCTGGGTTCGCCCATTGCGTTTATTATTCGAAATACCGATGCCCGCCCAGCCGATTATGCCGATTTAGAAAACGTCTTTCGCCCCTCGCATGCCGATTATACCTATGCCGCAAAATACGGGGTTCGCGATGCCCGCGGTGGAGGTCGCTCTTCGGCCCGAGAAACGGCAGTTCGAGTCGCTGCCGGAGCTTTACTGATGCCCTGGTTGAACAGCTTGGGGATTCAGATTCAGGCGTATGTGGCTCAAATTGGACCACATTGCAGTCCACAAAAAGCCTATTCCAACCATGAAATTTACAGCAGTCCGGTGTATTGCCCCGATGCAGCCAAAGCCGAATTGATGATTCAGGCCATTGAACAGGCAAAAGCAGAGGGCAATAGCCTGGGAGGCGTGGTGCAATGTACTGTACTTGGTTTGCCTGTTGGACTGGGCGCACCGGTGTATGCCAAGTTCCATGCCGATATGGGAGCAGCTATGCTGTCCATCAATGCCGTTCGGGGAATCGAGTGGGGTGAAGGGTTTGATATGGCCTCAAAAACTGGGGCTGAAGTGAATGATGCATTTGTGAACGCCGCGGGAAGTATAGAAACCAAAACCAACCATTCTGCCGGAGTGCAAGGCGGGATTACCAACGGGATGCCGGTGCAGTTTCGAGTTGCCTTTAAACCTACCTCTACCATTGCTCAACCACAAGAAACTATAAACCAATTGGGCGAATCTGTAACTCTTCAGGCTGCTGGCCGGCACGATCCCTGTGTAGTACCCAGGGCAGTACCCATCGTGGAAGCGATGGCTGCTTTGGTTGTGGCCGATCACCTGCTTGCAGCTAAAGCCTATGCCAACCTTTGGAACGAATGAACATGCGTTTAAAATTACCTTTATACCAGAAAATTTTACTTGGAATGCTGCTGGGCATTGTGTATGGCTGGCTATCCATACAGCAAGATTGGCAGTTTTTTACCTTCAATTACATACAGCCCTTGGGCGATGTATTTATGCGGTTGCTGCAGCTGATCGCCGTACCCCTTGTGATTGCCTCATTGGTAACCGGATTGGCTCAAATGAAAGACATTGCTTCTTTGGGAAGGTTGGGTGTACGGACTGTGATTTTATTTTTAACTACAACTTTTTTGGCGGTGGCGATTGGGCTTGGTATTGCAAATTTGATACAACCCGGCAACCAATTGCCGTTGAGTATTCGTCAAGAGCTACAGGCATCATATACATCTGAAGAGGCTGGAAATGGGCAGCTTAGTAACAAACAAAAACAAGTAGAAGCACAACCTGCCCTACAGTTTATTACCGATTCGGTGCCTAAAAATATTTTCGGTGCAGCTTCTGATAATGGAAATATGCTGCAAGTCATAACCTTCGCATTGTTGCTTGGTTTGGCAATGGTGATGGTACCAGCTGAACAAGGAAAGCCCTTGTTGAATTTCTTCGAATCACTCAATGCGGTGGTATTGAAAATGGTTGATTTAATAATGTCCGTGGCTCCCATAGGAGTGGCTGCCCTTATGGCCTCGGTGCTTTCCAATTTAGCAGCTAAATCGGGCGGTGCCCTTGATTTGCTCTTGGCTTTAGGAAGCTATGCCCTGTGTGTCATTGGGGGCATTTTTATTCTGTTGTTCGTAATGAACCCATTGGTTTTGTTTTTGTTTGCCAAGAAATTCAGATTTGAAGACCTAAAGCGATTTTATGCAGCTGTGTTTCCCGCTCAATTGTTGGCTTTTTCTACGAGTAGCTCTGCAGCCACTTTGCCTTTAACGTTTGAACGCGTAGAGCAGCACCTTAAAGTCAGACCCCGTGTTGCTGGTTTTGTTCTTCCTTTAGGTGCTACAATTAATATGGATGGTACCTCTCTTTATCAAGGAGTAGCAGCTGTTTTCATTGCACAGGCCTTTGGTCTGGATTTAAGTTTTTCTGATCAACTTACCTTGCTGCTCACCTCAGTTTTGGCTTCAATTGGATCAGCCGCGGTACCCGGAGCTGGAATGGTGATGCTCGTGATTGTTTTAAAATCCATTGGCATGGATGCAGCAGGAATCGCGCTAATTATTGCACCCGATCGTCTTTTAGATATGTTTCGAACCACTGCTAATGTAACCTCTGATTGCATGGTGTCTTATATTGTGAATAGCCACGAGACTGGAGATTGATATGGCTTCGGTCAAGGCTAGGGCTACAACGTTAATGGTTAAAGGCTTACGAGCCGCATTTTACTCTGAATCCATGGATTTAAAAGAGATGCGGAAAGGGTTTGAGGTGTTGATGTCGCGCTTTTCATTGCCCTCAAATGTGCAGATGATTCGGGAATCTATTTTCGGACTGCGGGGCGCTACGTTTTTGCCTGAACAGGTACAGCCCAAATGCTCCATTTTGTTTTTGCACGGAGGAGCTTACGCCATGGGCTCGGTGAAAACACATGCCGCTCTGGCTGCCCATCTGGCCAAAGCAGCTCAAGCTCAGGTGTTTCTGCCTTCGTACCCCTTGGCTCCCGAACATCCCTTCCCCCAGGCCTTGAACCTTCTTTCCGATTGGTTGCCTAAATGGGCAGCAAGCCATGGCTTGCCCTTTTTTTTGGCTGGAGATTCGGCCGGAGGCGGATTGGCCTTGGCCCTGCACCAACGATGCATTGCCCAAAATTCGGAAGCCGGAAAAGGCTTGATTTTATTTTCTCCATGGATAGATTTGAGGCCTCTTGGTTCTGATGTTCAAGAGCTTGAACAGCGCGACGCCTATATTCGTTGCGCCGATGTTGAACGCTTTAGCCAGCTGTATGCTGCAGATCAGCGGGCGCATCCTGACGCCTCTCCGCTCTTGCAAGCTTCTGCTCCCCAATGTCCTGTATTATTGCACTACACAACCGATGAATTGCTGTATGTTCAATGCAAGGCTCTAGGCCAAAAATTTCGTAATCAGGGAGTTGAGCTTCAAGAACGGGTTTGGCCAGGTTTGTTTCATGCCTTTCAGGCCTTGGGGAATTGGCTTCCAGAAAGCCAAGATTCCATTGAAGAGGCAGGCGTATTTGTACAAAAAATAGTCCGAATGCAGGATTTGAAATAAACGTTTTTGGGCGCCTATTCCCGCTTTCACCTGTAGTCGGTTTGCCCAAGTCGGCAGGGCCCAGGTCGCTGCGGTGGCTCCTCACGTCGCCTCCTCGCTCCGGCCCTGCACGTCTTGGGCTGCACCGCCTGCCGGTTCAATCGGGGGCGCAATGCCTCAAGCCCTAAACTCAACCTGTTTTTAAAGGATGCATCAATTTAAATGTTAACTTAGTATTAAGAAATACCCGGTTATGAAAAAATGTGGACTATTATTCTGGATTTCAATGGGTTTGTCCTTGTGTGTACATGGGCAAATCCGAATTAACGAAGCGAGCAACCGCAATTTCTCTCAGGTGTTCGATGAGTTTGGAGAAACGGAAGACTGGATTGAATTGTACAACGCTTCACCACAGCCTCAATCTTTAGTGGGTTATGGAATTAGTGACGACCCCAGTTTCCCAATGAAATGGCCTTTGCCATCGATAACAATGCCTGCTGGCGGCTATCTGCTTCTATTTGCTTCAGGACGAAATCTATCCAGCGTAGTTGACCACTGGGAAGCTGCTGTAAAAGAGGGGCAAACCTGGAGGTACAGAGTCGGTTCAAGTGCCATTCAATTCAATTGGAATCTGGTCGGAGTAAATCCCCCCGGTTTTTCTACAGGTCCCGGCGGTTTCGGTTTCGGAGACAACGATGACGCGACTCAACTTCCCGGCAATATCTTTACCGCCTACATCCGCACTGACTTTCAAATTGCAGATACGTCAAAAATTGAACGGATGACCTTAAGTGTGGATTACGACGATGCATTTGTGGCCTATCTGAACGGAGTTGAAATTGCTCGGAATAATTTTAGCGGTCAGGTGGCCTACAATGTGTTGGCCGATGGACAACACGAAGCTGCCATGTATCAGGGAGGAAATCCAGAGCATTTTATTCTAGATATGGCTCAAATTCGCGGCATTTGGAATCAAGGCACCAATACCCTAGCCTTGGTGGGTATCAACGCGACTCAAAACAGTTCAGATTTTAGTTTGAGGCCCTGGTTGCATGTAGGTTTGCGCGATCAAACCACCTTTTGGTCGGCAGCAGAGCCTTGGTTCGGAGCAGCCAATTTGGGCTCATTGCACACCAATTTTAAGTTGTCCTCGGAGGGCGAAACGGTAGTTCTGGTGGATGCTCAGGGAAATGTACTTGATGCCCTAACCGTAGATAGCCTAATGACCGACTGGTCGGTAGGCAGCCAAACCGATGGTTCAACCCAGCGCGTAACGTTTTTAACAGCAACCCCAGGTAGCAGCAATAACACTCAAACCGGTTTTCCCCTAGGTTGGGCCCCCAAGCCTATTATTACTCAGCCGGCAGGGTTTTATGGTGGGCCAATTTCGGTAGGGATTTCCCCTGTTCCTCCTGGATATGAGGTACGGTATACCACCAATGGAGCTACACCAACCCTAAATGATGCATTATATACTGGCTCTTCAATTAATTTGGGCCAAACTACGTTTTTACGGGCCAGAACTTTCCATACTGCAGGGCAGAACCTACCCTCAGAAGTATCATTTTCTTCTTACTATATTCAGGTTGACCATGACTTGCCTGTTATTAGCATCAGTGCCAATCCCGATGATTTATTCGGACCCAATGGAATTTGTGACAATTGGTGGACAGATTGGAAAAAACCATGCCATGTGGATTATTATGATTCAAGTGGACAATTGAAATGGTCGCAACGGGCAGGAATTAAAATTGAAGGCGGAGCAGGAGGAAGCCGATCTCATCCTCAAAAAAGTTTTCGGGTAGAACCCGGAAATGGAGCTTTGGGCGATGGAAATTTAAATTTCCCCCTGATTCCAGACCGCGCCGGAAGAACTGATTTTGAGCGTTTTTACCTGAGAAATGGGTCAAATCAATACCTAATACTTCCTTACAAAGATGCTCTGCTAACAAAATTGATGGGAAAAAACACGCTGAATTATTATTCGGCATATACGCCCGTGGTGGTGTATTTGAATGGAAGTTACAATGGAGTATATGAGTTGCGCGAAAAACAAGATGTAAATTATTGCGAAGCCCTGCATCAAGCAAATACGGACTCACTCGATATTTTATCCGTCAGTTATTGGTACGGAAGTGTTTTGCGTGCAGTAGAAGGCTCTACGGAACCATTTTTAAACGATTACAATTGGTTTACAACCTTAAACCCAACCGATCCTCAATTTTTGACACAAGCCGGCCAGGTTTTAGACATCCCGTATTACAACGATTACATCGCAGCTCAGGCATGGGTGGGAAATACGGATTGGCCCTGGAACAACATTAAAATTTTTAGAGGTACCCATACCCAAAAGAAATGGAGGTATGGACTCATCGATTTGGAATGGGGTTTAAATCCAAATGGTTGGACCGACAATACCCACGATGGTATCGGATATTTATTCCAGCAGGGACCCAATGAAATTCATGCCAATTTCTGGTATCGATTAATTCAAAATGATCAATACAAAAATTACTTTATCAATCGCTTTGCTGATTTGATGAATACCAGCTGGTTGTGGTCGGCCATGGATACCGTTGAAACAAATATGTATCAGGAATCCCTTTCGGAAGCACCAGGTCAATTTGCTCGCTGGGGAACAACTACGGTAGCCAATCATATGAATTCCTACGCACAAAACCATCAAATAATGCGCAACCAATTGGCAGGTCGAAGCCCCTATGTTCGAAACCATTTGCGCTATCATTTTAATTTGCCCAAGAATGTGGATGTGGCATTGGACGCTATGCCTCTTGCCGGCGGCAACATTCAAATTTCAACCATTACTCCAGGTCCATTGCCCTGGCAAGGCATTTATTTTGATGGAGTTCCATTAAAAATTACTGCAATTCCTGAGCCCGGTTATGCCTTTAGCCATTGGGATTCTCAAACCTATATATCTGCCCCCAACAACCCTGTTTGGGAAGATACCATCACCAACGCCTCGGTAACGTTTAAGGCCAATTTTACCTTCCTGTACACCCCATCAGACTCTCTACGCATAACCGAACTGAATTATCAAGACCATCCTGGATTGATCCAAGGCGATTGGGTTGAAATTCAAAACCAAGGGAGCACCCCAGCTCACCTGAAAGGCTGGAGAATCAAAGATGCCAACCAAAATCAATGGTCGTTTCCAGACGATTTGGTTCTTGCTCCCGGCGGATTTGCAGTTATTTGCCGAGATACTTCTGCATTTCAATCCATGCATCCGGGAGTGGCTCATCTTTCTTCTACCTTATCTTTTGGTTTGGGGAATGGTTCTGATTCGTTGTACCTGATACATAAAAATGGAACAACCATTGACTCTGTAGGCTATTCAGATGGAGTCGGCTGGCCCAGGGGAGCCAACGGTCGCGGGCGAACCCTGGAACGCGATGCCTCAGCCCTAGGAATGCAGGCCGCCGGTTGGTTCGATGGCTGCATGAAAGGCTCGCCCGGAGCGCCGTACAGCCCATGCCAAGAGAAAGTGTTAATCTCAGAAGTCATGTACAAACCTTCAAGCAACCAACCCAGTGCCGATTGGTTTGAGGTGTTTAATTCTAGCAATCAATCCATTGACCTAAGCGGTTGGCGCATCAGCGATGAGGCTGGAAATTCCCATACGGTTGCTCAAGGAGAAATCCTTTCAGCAGGAAGTAGAAGGGTAGTGGCTCAGGATTTGGCCTTGTTTCAACAAATACATCCCAGCATTTCAAATCCCATCGGCCCATCTGGAATAGCCTTGTCTTCGAGCCTAGAATCGATTTTTTTGAGCGATTCCAGTGGAAATTTGGTATTTAGTCTTTGTTTTGATGGACTGGCACCCTGGCCCCTGAGTCCCAACGGAACTGGTCCCTCGCTAGAAATGCTCGACAGTACAGGAAAGATGAACCAAGCTCAGAATTGGTTTGCAGGCTGCCCCAACGGGAGCCCCAATACCTGGTTCTTGACATGCCAATCGTCTGTTCATCAATTGGAAGCCACCAATTTATTGGTGTATCCAAATCCATTTTCATCTGAGTTAACCCTTCAATCTACCAACCCATTTACTGGCAGGTTGGTTGATGTGATGGGCAGAACGGTCTGGACAGGAAATATACAACAGGGAACAACCGAATTGGTGTTTGGCCCCGAGCTTCTGCCAGGATGGTATGCCCTAGTGAATGAAGAAGGCCAACACTACGCCATCCTAATTAAACGCTAAGGATTAGGGAGCTTTTGCTGGAACCATCGGAAGATTAACGTAAAAAAAACGTACATTTCGGCATGAAGTGGGTTGGCTTTGCTGTTTCGTTGCTGTTCAGTGCAGCAGTGCTTTACTTGCTGGAGGCGGGCTGGGCTGAAATCCCTCCCATGGGGCAACTGCTGCATCCGGGAAAAGGATTGGTGCAGGCCTTAAATGAACCTGAATTTCATAAATTGCCCGAGGACCTAGAACAACACCTAACAGCTCCGGCTACCATTGGGTTTGATGATGGACGGGTGCCCTTCATACAGGCCGAAAATCCCCATGACCTGTATTTTTTACAAGGCTATGTAACGGCTCGTTTTCGGCTTTGGCAAATGGATTTCCAAACCCGATTTGCTTCTGGCCGCTTATCAGAAATCGTTGGCCAAAAGGCACTACAGCTTGACATTCAACAGCGTCAAAAGGGCATGACCTATGCCTCCGAACAGGCATTACTTGCCTTTGAAAAAGATCCGGAAATGAAGGTGGTATTGGATGCCTATACGGCTGGAGTCAATGCTTGGATTGAATCGCTTTCCTATTCCGATTATCCCATTGAATTTAAGCTTTTGAATTATGCTCCTGAGCCCTGGACCAATTTCAAAAGTGCGTTGATGTTAAAATACATGGCCGACCTGCTCACCGGAACCACCTACGATATGGAATTGGGTTGGGTACTTCGCAATTTGGGCATTTCGTACTTGGAACAATGGTATCCGGATTTCAATCCATACCCTCAAGCTGCAGTGCAGGCAAACCAGAATTTATCCGCAAATGGCTCATTTTCTACGCCCCATCCATCCCGGTATTTGCCTTGGTTTAATCGACCTGTTCCGGCCGATTCAACCCAAGGGCTTGGAAGCAACAATTGGGCTGTTCATGGCAGTCGAACGGAAACCGGTCGGCCATTTTTGGCCAACGATCCCCATTTGCCCTTAAACCTTCCCTCCATTTGGTTTGAAGTTAATTTACGGGATGCCAGCCACCACGTTCATGGGGTGAGTTTACCCGGAACTCCGGCCGTCATCATTGGGTTTACTCCAGCTACCGCCTGGGGCGTAACCAATGGAACGGTAGATGTGAAAGATTGGTTCGTATTGGAACTGAATCCACAAAAAAATGCCTACAAAATCGATTCAGGATGGAAAGCCTTAAAGTATAGGCCCGAGGTGATTGGAGTTAGGGGACAGGCTGATCTGCGCTTTAAAGTGCCCTACACAGAATTCGGACCGGTAGTAGATACAGATACCCTAATTCAGAATAAGAACTACGGACTGGCCTTCGCTTGGACAGGATTTGAGCCTTCCAACGAACTGCGAACCTTTTATTTATTGAACAGAAGCGCATCCATCCGCCACATAGAGGCGGCTTTAGAAACCTTTAAATGTCCTCCTCAGAATTTTGTGTATGCCGATACCGCAGGAAACATAGGGTTGTGGCAAAAAGGTCTATTCCCGAAACGGGAACAGGGATTGGGAAGAACCCTGGGTAAACCCTTGGATGGAATTGCCCCCTGGTCCAGCTATGTGGCCGATTCCCTAAGTCCCCACCTGCGAAATCCAGTGTCTGGATTTGTGTTTTCAGCCAATCAGCATCCCTTCGGAGCCCAATCGCCCTATCCCTACACGGGTCGATTTGAGATTTGGAGAAACCTCCGCATTTTTGAACGCTTGTCTTTGCCCGGAAAAATGTCGATGGACGACATGATAAGCCTGCAATTGGACAATCATTCCCGAGAGGCATCAACCTTATTGCCCTTGATGCTATCTTGCCTGAAAACACGCTCAGGGTTGATTGAAAAGCTGGAACAATGGAATGGAGATTATTCCGACACAACAGAAATGGCTGTTTTGTTTGAACTTTGGCTGAAGAAGTCCATGCGCGCTGTCTGGCCTGAAATCGATGAAAACCATGCCGTATATCCTCAATCGTGGTTGTTGATTGAGGCCTTGCAGTCCAATGGTTTTGCGGGCTTACCCTTGCATGTAGATTCGGCAAGCCGAGTGAAGTATAGAAAGGCCGTGTCCTTAGCCTTTGATGAAGCCTTAAGCGAGTATAAGCCACAACCCTGGTACTTGGCTCGCAATACCCGCATGAAGCATTTGGCTCGGCTGGAAGCTTTTAGCTCAGAACTCATTCGCAGTGGCGGTCATGGCTCGGCCCCCAATGCCATGAAAAATAAAAATGGTCCGAGTTGGCGCATGCTGGTTAGTTTAGAGAAGCGGGTTTGGGCAAAACTCATTTATCCCGGAGGTCAATCTGGGAATCCCGCATCCGCCTTTTATTTGAATCGGCTTCGAACCTGGGAGCAAGGCCGATACCATACAGTCCGCTTAGATTCTCTGCCTTCTTTCAGCCAAGTTTGGACGTTTAAACCCAAATCAATGCCATGAAGACTGCCGTTTATTTTATTTTGGGTTTTGTATTGCATTGGCTTGTAGGCAATTGGATTCCCTATGGTTTGATGACTTTTTTTGCGGCCTTAATCTGGGCCTTTTTCTGGAAGCCTACAACCTGGCAGCAGCTGTTGGGGAGTGTTCTTTCTCCGGGGTTGGCCTGGGTGCTGGTATTGCCTTTGTTAACCGAGCCTAGGGCCCTTGTCTTTTTTGCCCAACTTGAGCAGATTGTAGGGGGAAAATCCTACTCTGGGTATGGCTGGATTGGAATCACCTTTGTATTGGGTGGGTTGTATGGATTGTTGGGAGGTTGGCTGGGATACCGCTGTCGGGTATTGTTCTGGCCTCAAAGCAGGAAGACTAGGGGAGTAGCGCATCCTTTGATTCGGCGTTGATGCCGCATTTCCGGCTGGAACGCTATTTTTAGACTTTGGTTTTGAATGGGTAACCACGCGGGTATGCCCAAACGGTCAATTAAAAACGGGGTGAATGGGCATACACGTAGGTATGCCCCTATTTACCGATACAAAACCGCCCAAAAATATGCCCCAATACCTCCTCGGTTCCAATGTGCCCGGTCAATTCCTCCAACGGACGCATGGCCTGACGCAAATCCAAGGCCAACATATCTCCGCTGTACCCCGAATCCAAATGCTGCCGCACCCGCTCCAATCCATGAACCGCTTCTTCCAGCAATCCCTTGTGCCTTGCCTGACTAATCATGATGTCTTGATTGCCATAGCCCATATCTGTCAGTTGCCCCAATAAGGCCTGCTTTATTTCTTCCAAACCTTGCCCGTTTTTGGCCGAAACCGGTATTCCACTGCCCGCTTTGAATCCGGCCTCCAGCACATCCATTTTGTTCCAAATCCGTAAAATGGGTTTGCTTTCCAAGCCCAAACGTTCGCGCCAACGAAGTTCCTCCTGCTCCAACTCGGCCTCGGTCTGATTTTGAGCGTCGCCCAAATGCAATACCATGCCCGAGCGCCGCAAGGCCTCAACACTGCGTTCTATCCCCAGCTTTTCAATCGGATCTTCTGTGTCGCGGATTCCCGCCGTATCAATAAACCGAAACCGAACCCCCTCTAAAACCAGTTCGTCTTCCACCGTGTCGCGGGTGGTTCCCGGAATGTCCGATACCAAGGCCCGTTCTTCCTGCAGCAGGGCATTTAGCAAGGTGCTTTTGCCGGCGTTCGGTTTGCCCACAATGGCAACAGGTATACCTTGCTTTAATGCTCTGCCCATGGTGTAGGTTTGAAGCAAGGATTGAAGCTGCTGTTCTATCTGTCCGATGCGCTTGCTCAGGTCGCTGCGCGAAGCAAACTCAACGTCTTCTTCCGAAAAATCCAGCTCCAATTCCAGCAAGGCGCAAAAATCCAGCAGGCTGTTTCGCATGGCGTTGATGCGTTCTGAAAAGGCGCCGCGCAAGTGCTGCATAGCCATTCGGGCAGCAGCTTTATGGCCGGCAGCAAGCAAATCTGCAACCGCCTCGGCCTGAGCCAAATCCATTTTTCCATTCATGAAAGCCCGGCGGGTAAATTCGCCGGCCGTGGCCGGGCGTACGCCCTGAAGACTGAGCTGATGCAAGGCCCGTTCCACCACATAAGCCGAAGCATGAAAACTGATTTCAACCACATCTTCGCCGGTGAACGACTGCGGAGCCAGAAACGGCAGCACAACCACCTCATCCAGGATTTCATTTCCGTCCATCCAGCGGCCCACCAAGGCAGAGCGGTGCTGCCAATTGGGCTCGGCCAATTCTCCGCGTCCATACGGCCGAAAATGCGCCTGTACCGCAGCCCAACTCTGCGGCCCACTCACCCGAATCAGGGCAATGCCACCGCCCAACGGCGTAGAAAGTGCGGCTATGGTTTGCTCAGAATGCACGCGTTTTTTTTGCAAAGGTCTGCATTTTTACGCTTCTAAGGTAGGCTCAGCCGCGATTCTGTACCGGGCGAAAGCAAATGGGGGCTAGGGGAGAGCTGGGCGGCTGCGGGCTTTCTCCGGTTGTCCGCGGTTGCCGGGCGGGCTGTTCGCGGGCTGCGGTGGCTCCTAAAGTCGCCTCCTCGCCACGCAACAGCCACCGCCGGCACCCTTGCGGGCAACCCGGTTCAATCCCTGCCGCGGGCCTGGCTCTGCCTTGACCGGCCCAATTCAGCAAAATGGAACAGCTGCGTTGCCAAAATCTGTTGGATTAATGAACTTTTTATTTAAAAAAGAACTTAAAATGACAAAATGTGTAGATTTAGATATAATGAGATGTATCTAAAAATACTAAATTTGTAGAAATAAACAATTTTAGTTCCAAAATGAACCTTATCCCAACAGACAAAATACAAGAACGTTTGCGGTATGAAAATCCTTGGTGGGTAAATAAACAAATACCGGAAAGGTTCAGTTCAATGGCGAATCGGCTGTACTTTAATTTATTTTATCCTCTTGTAGTTGAGAAGAAGGTGAACAGGGCCCTGGTTTTAATGGGACCAAGAAGGGTGGGTAAAACCGTAATGTTGTTTCATAGCATTCAGCAATTATTGGCCGAAAAGGTAAACCCTAAAAACATATTTTTCGTGGGCATTGATAACCCCATTTATGTGAATTTGGGTCTAGAAGAAATATTGATTTTATGCAAACAATCTGTAAGTCTGGAACATCTAAATGGCTGCTACGTTTTTTTTGATGAGATACAATACCTAAAAGACTGGGAACGTCATCTTAAGGTGTTGGTTGACTCGTTTCCGGAAACCAAATTTATTGTTTCGGGTTCGGCAGCGGCTGCCTTGAAATGGCATAGCACAGAAAGTGGAGCAGGAAGGTTTACGGATTTTATGTTACCTCCCCTCACTTTCAATGAGTTTATCCATTTAAAAGGGTTGACTCACTTAATATACCCCGGGAAAATCAGCTTCGGTGAAAATAATTTTCCATACTTCCTTTCCCACGACATAAAGGCCTTAAATAAAGAGTTTTTACTTTACTTAAATTTTGGAGGATACCCTGAAATTGTCTTGAATGAAAATATTCAAAGCGATCTGGGCAGGTATGTGAAAAACGATATTGTTGATAAGGTTTTACTTCGAGATTTACCCAGTTTGTATGGCATTAAAGATGTCCAGGAGTTAAATCGGTTTTTCATGTACATTGCTTACAATACGGGCAATGAATTTTCGTACGAAAAAATGAGCAATGAAAGTGGAATCCAAAAAGCCACCTTGAAAAAATACCTGGAATACTTGGAAGCGGCATTCTTGATTCGGGTTTTAAAAAAAGTGGATGACTCCGCAAAACGACTCCAACGAATTAGCAGTTTCAAGGTCTATTTAACCAATCCCTCCTTGCGAACGGCCTTGTTTTCACCCATAATTGATACCGATTACGAAATGGGGAATATGGTCGAAACAGTTCTGATTTCTCAATGGATGCGCTTAGGCGAGTTTGATTTAACGTATGCACGCTGGAAAGACGGCAGAAACGAAGGTGAAGTTGATTTTGTTTTGGTGGATGCCAAAAAGTTCAAACCTAAATGGGCTGTTGAGGTAAAATGGAGCAATCGATTTTATGAAAACCCAAGGGAACTAAAAAGTCTAATGCACTTTTGCAAAACCAACCAACTCAAACACGCTCTGCTAACCTCCATCGATGCTACAGGAATTAAAGAAGCAGATGGGCTGGTATTTTCATTTTTACCTGCCTCTTTGTTTTGCTACAACATCGGTGACTCGACATTGAAAACGAGGAATCAAAATGAAGGCCATGAATACCTGGGACTTACACAATTGTAAGCCATGCAAATCTTTGACTCCCCCCCAACCAACCCCACATTCCTCACGCCCAAGGCCTCCCTTAGTCCCCCTCACTGCAAATCACCTTCACCGAACCGAACGACCAGCCGTGCATGTTCTCGTTCGAAAACCGCCTACGACTCCGCGGAATCAAGCTATCCAGTACCGGATGTGCCCGGTTGGCATGGCTTTCAATCACCGGCAAATCGGCCCAAATCACATTGGTGAGTAAAAATGGACCCTCCAAATCGGCCAATATCCGACCCCCAAAATGCTCTTTTTCATACAAAATTACCCGAGTACCTTTGTCGGCAGCAATCCCATCAAAGGTGTTTTCGACCGAGTTCGGAAAGGCCAGCCGATTGATGGGGTATTCGCCTTCACCCACCCATTCGCTGCCTCGGGCCTCAGAATCAAAAATGACCTCGATGTAGTCCGGATAATGGTAATTGCCCAAAATGCCTCCACTGAAATGCGCCTGACAGCCTTTGCGCGGGGGCTTTAACACCTGCGGCGGAGCCGATGGCCTTTCCACCACCACTTCAACCCGGCGGTTCAAGGAATCGTTCTGCGACACCGGCCGGGTTTCCCCCAAGGCCTGCTCTTTTATTTTCTTGACCTCAAACCAAGCATTCGTTTGGGGATTAAGAATGGCCCGAACCGCATCAATGCGCCGCTGCGATAACCTAAGGTTGTAGGCCTCTGAACCCTGCATATCGGTATGCCCCAGCAATTCAATAACTCCGCCATTTTGCTTTACATCTTCTAAAACCTCGGCATTCAGCGGTACCACCGAATCCGACCTGAAATAGACCTTTAGTGTGTCCTGAGCCGATACATCCAACAAGAAACACAGCAACAGCGCCATGCCGCTACCCCTAAAAAAGACCATTGAATCCATTAACTTTGCATGAATAGATTTAAATTGCAAACAAGATAGGTCGATTTTTGTCGGCATTCAAGGTTTAGTCCCATTTTGTGCAAGGTCATTATTTATCCACATCAATAGCCTATGTCAAGGGCTGTGGGCCATCCAAGGCCGCGTTGCTGTCCAAAGAACTGGGCCTGCACACCTATGCCGACGCCCTGACGCATTTCCCCTTCCGCTATGTTGACCGCACCCGCTTTCAACCCATCGGACTTATCAGCGAATCCATGTCTTTTGTGCAATCCATCGGAGCCATTGAGCACAAGGAATGGCTGCCCGGCAAGGGAAAATCACGCTTTACGATACACTTGCGCGATAAAAGCGGCAGCATGGAGCTTACTTGGTTCGGCAACATGGGTTGGCTGGATGACAAGCTTCAGCTTGGTCAGGTTTTGATTGTGGCGGGCAAACCCATTTTTTACAAAGGCCAACCGGGCATGTCGCACCCCGATTTCGAGGTGCTCCAGCCTGGCCAAGCCCTGCAGCCCGGACTTAGCCCCATGTACCCCAGCTCCGACAAGCTGCGAAAAATCGGCTTAGATCCCAAAGGCATTGGTAGATTGCTAAAGCAAATCATTGAGGGCCTTCCGGCGCCCATTCCGGAAAATCTGCCCGAGGCGCTGTTGCATCGGTACAACCTTATTGGGCGCGACCAAGCCTTTCGTTGGATTCATTTTCCGCCCGATCAAACGGCCTTGCAAGCCGCCCGGTACCGCCTCAAGTTTGAAGAGCTGTTCATGGCTCAGTTCCGCATGCTGCAAACCAAAGCACGCAATCAGGCTACTCAGCCCGGCATTCCTCTGCCTCAATTGGGCGCTATGTTTCATGGCTTTTACGAAAGGCATCTGCCCTTTGCCCTTACCAATGCCCAAAAGCGGGTGCTGAAAGAAATTCGCGCCGATGTAAAATCCGGACGGCAAATGAACCGATTGCTGCAAGGCGATGTGGGATCGGGTAAAACTGTTGTGGCGGTGTTAACCGCCCTGATGGCCATGGACAACGGCTTTCAAACGGCCTTGCTGGCTCCCACCGAAATACTTGCCCAGCAGCATTTTCTGGGCATATCTGAGCTGTTATCTCCCTTGGGCATTCAAGTGGGAATATTGACGGGAAGCAGCAAAAAAGCCGACCGCATCAAACTGCATGCGGCCTTACAGAATGGCGAAATTGCCTTGCTGGTGGGCACACATGCCTTGCTGGAAGAGGCGGTGCAGTTCCGGAACCTGGGCATGGCCATCATTGACGAGCAGCACCGCTTTGGAGTGGCACAGCGCGCCCGGCTTTGGGAAAAAGCGCGTTCCCTGCCACCGCATGTGTTGGTTATGACTGCCACGCCCATTCCCCGTACCTTAGCCATGACCTTGTATGGCGATTTGGATGTGTCGGTCATCGATGAATTGCCTCCCGGCCGAAAAAACGTCATCACCATTCACAAGGGCGAAGAAGTGCGCAATGAAGTGTACCGATTTATTCGGCAACAGGTAGAGGCCGGCCGGCAAATCTATTTGGTATATCCCCTCATCGACGAATCGAAAAAGCTGGATTACAAAAACATGCTGGAAGGGTTTGAAGTGTTCAAGCAGCACCTGCCCGACATCCCGGCCGATGTGCTGCATGGACAAATGAAACCGGCCGACAAAGAAAGTGTCATGGCTCGATTCGTAAAAGGGCATGTGAAAGTGCTGGTTTCCACCACAGTAATTGAAGTGGGCGTCAATGTCCCCAACGCCTCGGTTATGGTGATTGAAAGTGCCGAGCGGTTTGGCTTGAGTCAGCTGCACCAGCTGCGCGGTCGGGTGGGGCGTGGGGCCGAGCAATCTTACTGCATACTGCTTACCGGCAGGAATTTAAGCAAAGAAGCCAAGGAGCGCATGGCGGTGATGGTGGCCACCAACGACGGCTTTAAAATTGCGGAAAAAGACTTGGAATTGAGGGGGCCCGGCGATATTGAAGGCACTCGGCAGAGTGGAGAAATGCAGTTCAAGCTGGCCAGCCTCGTAGAAGACGCACCGGTGCTGGAGCAGGTACGCAGTGCAGTGTGGCACATCATCGAGCGCGACCCCGAGTTGCAGGCGCCTGAGCATGCCGCCCTGCTCCGCTATTTGCAGGCTCGGGAACGCAGCCAAGGGCCCTGGGCGATGATTTCATGACCCGTAGAGGCATATAACAATATGCCTCATCGTTGGGGCATTGTGGCATTTATGGAGGCATATAACAATATGCCTCATCGTTGTGGCGTCGTGGCATTTGTGGAGGCATATAATTATATGCCTCTACGGTGGGGTTTTGATACATAAATGTAGAGGCATATAACAATATGCCTCATCGTTGGGGCGTCGTGGCATTTTTGAAGCATATAATTATTTGCATCTACAATGCTGGGGTGTTGAATGATTTTTTAGGGTGGCGTTTGTTTATTAAATTTCCTTATAACAGCATTTTAGGCCAGCAAAACATTCAGAGCTTTCAAATTAAATTTATTTTCAAATGGCTCTTCCAATTTGCATATTTATATTTTAAAACAATTTTAGGTTCCAGGTCTTTAATTGCATTGGGAAAGGCGCAACTACTAAATAGTCTAAAATGGTCGTTATGGAGAGAAAATTCACTTATTTCAAAAGAATCATCACAGAATTGACAGAATTCCAAAATCGTTTCATATTCTCCTTGATTAAAATTAGTACCTTCTTCCATTAGGCGCTTTTTTAATTCTTTAACGTGTTGTTTAATTATCTTGTCTTTATCGGCATAAACAACCGATTTAAAATGGCCCTTGGTATCAATAATTTGATGGATGGTTAAAAGGTTTCCTGTCAGGTAATTGTATGTGTAGTGTTCTGTAAATGCAGTACAATAGGCTCCGCAACCCTCCTGATGAATTGCAAATGAAATAATTCCATTTTTTACATAGGTAACTTCGAAATCCATATAAATATTGGGGTGAACCCAAAAAACCAATGTCCAGAATGTTGAAAGGTATGGAAATGCATTTTTTGTCAAACGACGTTTTAAATCGGTGTTCATTTTTTGATCTACCGCTGCATTCCCCGTTTTAAACATTGGGAACTTCAGTTGCCCTTTTTGTTTAAAAGGGTTTTCATGGATTTGAGGTATAATTAGTGTGTCAATAGTTATTTTTTGCCCAATTTGTGCCTTCCAAAAGAGGATAAAAACCAGAGTGAAAAGTAAACGCAGCATCAATGGAAATTTAATAATGTTGAATTGATTTAAAAAATGGATAATTAGAAATTAACGATTTTAATTTCAAAATAATTGCATTAGGAAAGATGTTCTTTGGTCAAAATTAGGGTTTAATTCGGATCCCTAGGGATTATATGCCTCATCATTGCGGCCTCGTGGCATTTTTGGAGGCATATAATTATATGCCTCTATGGTGGGGTTTTGAAACATAAATGTAGAGGCATATAACAATATGCCTCATCGTTGGGGCGTCGTGGCATTTGTGGAGGCATATAATTATATGCCTCTACGGTGGGGTTTTGAAACATAAATGTGGAGGCATATAACAATATGCCTCACCATTGCGGCGTCGTGGCATTTGCCGAGGCATATAATTATATGCCTCTACGGGGTGGCGTCGTGGCATCCATCCATTTCCCATCCCCAACCGTGGTTTTCTTATATTTGGATTCGATTCCAATGCCATGACCCGATTGTTTGTTGCCATTCTATTGTGCTGGGCCTGCAGGCTTCAGGCCCAAACCCCCAATTTGCTCTGGACCTTCGATACCCAAGACAATGCCTTTGGCCAAACTGCCCTGGCCGATGTCAATGGCGATGGAAAACCAGAGGCTTTTTTTGGCTGCTACCGAAACGACGGCATGCTCTATGCCCTCAATTCTTCCGGAAGCCTGCGCTGGTCGTTCGATGCCTCGGGCTTTGCCGAAGGCTGCAACGATACAGCCCCCCTCTTGGCCGATGTGGATGGCGACGGACTCCTTGATGTGGTACTAGCCTCGTCCTGCAACCCAACTACGTTTTGCTTTGATGCCAATACAGGTCAGCTGAAATGGTCCACACCCACCCGCGGCTCGGATTCTCCGCCAACCATGGGCGATGTAGATGGCGACGGCATGCCCGAACTTTTGCATGGCCAATTTGGGGGCTATTTGCTCTGCATCAATCCCCAAAACGGGGCCGTAAAATGGGAAATTGCGGTTGATGTGAATTCATGGGTGCAAACCGCTCCCACGCTGGTGGATTTAAATGCCGACGGACGATTAGATATTGTGGTGGCCACCTGGAATTTTTCAGACAGCAGCCGCGTGTATGCCTACAACGGTGTAAGCCGACAACAAATGTGGTCTATGCCCATGGACGATTATGTGTACCACGGAACCGCCGTTACCGATCTTGACGCCGATGGAGCTCCCGACCTGGTGCTGGGCGATTACAGCGGTCGAGTCTGGGCATTAAAAGGCAGCACCGGTGCGGTTTTATGGACTTTCGATGCGGTAGGCTATGTGGGTTCGCCCGTTTCGGTAGGCGATTTGAACGGCGATGGCAACTGCGAATTGGTGTTTGGCGGTGGATTTCGCATGTATGCCCTCAATACCCAAGGCCAACAGCTCTGGGCCTACACCATGCCCGGATATGGCAGCAGCTTTCGCGGGGCCGCTTTAACCGATGTCAGCAACGATGGACGCCTGGATGTGCTTTTTGGCACCACCGGCGGACATTTTGTGGGTTTGAATGGCAACACAGGTCAGGAGTTGTTTGTGGTTGATTTGGGAGCGCTGTACGGCGACACCATGGAGGTGGGGGCGGCTCCGGTGCTGGGTGATTTTAACGGAGACGGTCGCCGCGATGCTTTGATTGTGGCAGGCCATACCAAGTACCCCAACTTTCAGTCGAATTACGGCCGGGCATTTGCCTTTGATTTGGGTCCGGGGCAAGGACCTGAATGGGCCATGTTTCAGTACGACGAGCGCAGGACGGGCAGTGTGTGTTCCGACAGCTGGATGGGGCAGGAGCTTCTGCCGGAATTTTCAGGGCGGGTGTTCCCCAATCCGGCTACAGAGCAAATTCATGTGGAGCTGGAATCAGGAATGCCTGGCGCGGAATTTACCCTGCAGGACGGTTTAGGTCGAGTTTGGAAATCGGGTAGGGTGGAACAGGAAGGTAAAACCATACAGGTGGAGGAATTGCCGGCCGGGGTGTATTTTTTGAAGGTAGGGCCACGCTGGGTGCGTCGCGTGGTGGTTGGGTTTTAGGGGATTTTTGGAATAACATCATCCCCATACTATTGTCAGTCCTTCGGGGTTTGGCGTGTATGTTCTTTTGAAATTTTACTTTTTCGGGCCTGAATAAGTTTTTTTTACCACAAAGCGCTCCAAGGGATTCACAAAGTTCACAAAGGCGGCTATGAAACTTAACCCCAACCAAACCCCGTAGGGGTGATATAATTGTAGGAATACCAAGGAATTCCCGACCCCAAACCCCGTAGGGGGGACTTTATTGTAGGTGAATTTTTTTAGAAAATCAAAGAATTCCCACCATCAAATCCCGTAGGCCTGATATTATTATTGAAAGGTGTTGGTCATCCCGACACCAGAACCCCGTAGGGCTGACATTATTATAGGGCTGACATTAATATTGAAAGGTGTTGGTCATCCTCACATCAGAACCCCGTAGGGCTGACATTATTATAGGGCTGACATTATTGTAGAAAAGTATTGGTGATCGAGACATCAGAAACCCGTAGGGGTGATATTATTGTAGGAATACCAAGGAATTCCCGACACCAAACCCCGTAGGGGTGACATTATTGTAGAATTGTATTGGCCTTCACGACACTAAAACCCCGTAGGGGTGATATTATTGTAGGAATACCAAGGAATTCCCACCCCAAAACCCCGTAGGGGTGACATTATTGTAGAATTGTATTGGCCTTCACGACACTAAAACCCCGTAGGGGTGATATTATTGTAGCCTGAAATTATACGGTTTTCCTCACAACCACGCCCGCGGCAGGGATTGAACGCGGTAGCCCGCAAGGTGGACGGGGCCTGGCCCGCGCGGCGCGGAGGCGACTTTAGGAGCCACCGCAAGCCCGCTGGGCCAGCCACCGCCCACCGCGGACTACCGGTGAAAGCCCGCAGCCGCCCACAAAAACCCCATTTTTCTCAACCCTTAACGCATCCGCGTTGAACTGGGCTCGATTAAGGTCATTTCTTCTGTTAAATGGCCGCCCCCCATCACTTTGTCAACCACCCAGCAAATGTAACGGACGTCGCAGGCTATGTTGCGGCAACGCTCCGGATCAAACATGATGTCGCTCATGGTGCTTTCCCAGCTGCGGTCAAAGTTTAAGCCAACCAAACGGCCGTATTCGTTCAATACCGGACTGCCGCTGTTGCCCCCAGTGGTGTGGTTGCTGCCAATAAAGGCTACCGGCAAATCTTTTCCGTAATAATAGGGCTGGAAATCCTGCAATTTGGCTACCGTCAAAAAGGATTCCGGCAAATGGAAATCAGGATGGTCTTTCTGGTATTTTTCCAGCAATCCACTCAAGGTGGTTTGCCAGTGGTAGCGGACTCCGCTGCGGGGCGAATACCCTTCCACTTTTCCGTAGGTGAGCCGCAATGTTCCATTGGCATCCGGATACAGCCGGCGTTTGCCCTCGAAGGTCTTCAGCAATTGAGCCATGTAGGTTTGCATCAAGGCTTCCCGTTCGGTATTGGTTTTGGCAAATTCAGGCTGCAAGGTGTTCAAAAGGTAGGCATACAAGCTGCGTACAAACAACAATGCCGGCTCAGGCTGGGCCTCAGCGCTCGATACCGATTTATCCCAATGGGCGCTTAATTTTTTGGCCGAGGCAAATACTGAATTGCTGTAGAGCTGATCGGTAAAGGCATCTAGCCCAATGCCTTCTACCTGCTGGTTCAATTCAGAAGGCCAATATGAGGCCGGCAAATGCTGTTTTAATACCGGAAATACGGCTTTAAATATGGCTTTATCTACCTCTAAATCGGTTTTTTGGTAAAATGAGGCGATTTGGGCCCGGGTTTTTTCAGCCAAGGCATCCAATTCTCCTTTTTCTTTGGCAGCTTGCAGGCCTTCAAGGGCGCTGATGTAGCTGCGCATAAAACCAATCAATTCAGGACCTGAGCGTATGAACTCGACGTAGGCTTCATAGGCGACTTGAACATCTCCGCCTGATTTTTCAAGGGCATTTAAGGCGTTCAGGGTTTCGGCAGAACCTCCCAGTTTTAGAAATTCTTTTTCCAGGGCCTGCCGCTGTGCCACGGCATTGAGCTTGATGAGTCCGCGGTTTTCCCCAATCCATTTTTTCCAATAATTGCTGATCCGGCTTTGTTTGGCGGCATACTGCAATTGGGTTTCGGCCGATTTGGCCATGGCTGCGTTGATTACTGAAAGGGCCTTTTCTCGTAGTTCAATCCGGGCCGGATTGGTTTTTTCCATGAGCAAACGGATGGATTCACTGGGTAGGTATTCCTGGGTTTGCCCGGGGAAACCATACACCATGGTGAAATCACCTTCTTTTACCCCGCCCAAATCTATTTCCAGATGCCGATAGGGTTTGTAGGGTTTGTTGTCGGGCGAATAGGCGGCAGGTTTGTTGTCGGCATCGGCATAAATACGGAACATGCTGAAATCGCCGGTGTGCCTAGGCCACATCCAGTTGTCTTCATCGTAACCGTACTTTCCAATGTAAGAGGGGGGCGCCAGCACCATGCGTATATCGGTAAATACTTCAGTAAGAAACACATAGTATTGATTGCCGTAATACATGGATTTAACCACCGGACTAAAACCGGTTTCGGCCGACAGTTTGTCTTTCAATGCCTGAATATTGGCTTGAATTTGAGTTTCATTTCGCTTGCCCGAAGCATCGATGGCGCCCATTAAAATTTGAGATGTAACTTCATCAATGCGCACAATTCGCGTGGCGGTCAGCCCCTTGCTGGGAAGTTCATCGGCTTGGGTTTTAGCCACAAAACCATCGCGCAGGTAATTGTTCGCCATGCTGGAATGCGATTGAATGGCCGAATATCCACAGTGGTGATTGGTTAACAGCAAACCTTGGCTGGAAATGATTTCAGAGGTACAGCCTCCACCAAAAATAAAAACAGCATCTTTCAGGCTGCCATTGTTGACCGAGTAAATGTCGGCAATGCTGATGCGCAATCCCATATCTTTCATTTCTTTTTCATTGAGCTGCTGCAACAAGACAGGCAGCCACATGCCTTCGTGAGCGAGCAGCGGATTCGCTGTACTGCCGATTAGAAACAGGGAAAGAATCAGGGAGCGAAAGAAAGCGTGCATAGGTTCAACAGATTTAAGCTCAAAAGTGCAAAAAAAAGAGGGGAAATTGAATTGGGGCCTTTTTTGATAAGGGTTTGAAGGGTATTGATTTGGGCGGCAGCCGGGCTTTCCGGGCTACTCCGCAGGGCGAAACGGGCCGGCCCAGGCCCGGCAGTAGCTCCTCGCGTCGCTCTGCCGCGCAAGGGCCGGCAGCCGTTTCGCCCTTTGCGGGGTAGCCTCGTCAATCCCTGCCGCGCCTCATTCCCTGTTGGCATTGGAACTTTGAGATTGGAGTTAAGGCCCAATGTGCCTCGGCAAAGAAGGCAATGGAATAGGGGAGCTGAAGGGGTTAAGCCGCCGGAAGCCTCTATTCAAATTCAAAGTCGGAGGATTTGTCCACCTGATTTGAATTGGGCCGTTTTCCAGGGCCTTCCAGGGGTTTTTCTCCCGGTTTCGGGGCTCCAAAATCTTCTTTTAGCAGTTCTTTTAGTGTTTGGCCTTCCTTTTTCATGTCTTGTCCCATTTTCTGGAAGGTGTTTTTCATGTCATAACTGATTTTTGCCTGATCCATGGTGCCGGTCATTTTCAAATAAATGCGAGCGGTACTTTCGGTTTCTTGTATGTCGCCGTAATCGCTTTGGCGCTTTGATTTGAAGAGCTTGAATTTACTGGCAAGCAGGTCGCGCATCAAGAGGTTGAATCGATAGTCTATGGTTTGATCAAAGGCATGAGTGCCCGATAAATTTAAATCCAAGGCATTGGAACGGATGCTCATTTCGGGAATGTAAATGATTTCGTTTTTAATCTCAATTTGATTGCTCAATGTGGCGAATCGAATATCGTTGAGCTCATTCATATCAATGAATGTGGCAAGCGGTTTCAGGGGCTCGAAGTTTTTCAGTCGCCCATTTTCCAAATTTACGCTGCTTTGCACCAGCAAACTGGGCAGATCAATGCTAAGGTCGTTTTTAAGTTTGCTTTTTACCGACACATCAGCAAATAGGATTCCTTCTATGTTTTGGTAAATCAGGCTAGATTGGCCAAAGTTGTTAAACTGCCGGAACAGTTCCTGCACATTTACGTTTCCAAGCGAAAAGGAGGCAGAAATTTCCTGAATACCATTGGTGTTTATCCATTGCCCCTGTCCCATGCATTCTCCATTCAGGGTTTTAAATTGAAGGCCGCGCAGGTATAGATTTGAGGCTTGAAGGCTTAGGTTTGCCTTTATGTCATTGGCTTTAAATGTTTTATACTGAAGGGTGTCAATGTGAATGTTGAGCTGATGTTTCCAATTGATTGGCCAGGCGAAGGCCTCTGAATTGCTGCTGTTGCTTTTTCCCAGCCAGGATTCGGGATTTAAATATCCAATGTGAAGGTCTCCACTAAATTGCAGGCTGCTGTCCATGCCCAGCGCGTATTGTAGGCCGCCGGTCCATGTCAGGTTTCCTTGAACCCGGCTTTCACCCCATTGGGCACGCATTTCTGAACTTCGGATTCCGGATTGGTCGATTTCAACGTTGGCAGAGAGGTTGGAGATGGGATAAATCCAACCGCTGTGAGCAATTTCAACCTCGCGTAAACTTATGCGGCCGGAGCTTTGTTCAACTGTGGTTGCACTGGTCCATTGTCCCGATTTGCCTTTATAATCGATGTGTAGGTTGGCCTTTCCTTTAAGCTGCAGTTCGGGATCGGGATTGATGAAGGGTTTCCAGGTGTGCAGGTCGAGTTCTCCTTGCAGCTGAAGCTCCAAGGCACCTTCCAAGGGTTCACTGTACTTCAGTCCACCTTGAATGGCTTGCCCCTGAATGTTGGCCGAAAACTGAGGCAATTGAATGGTCCATTGGTTTTTTTCATTGAGTTGAACAGAACCCCTCAGGTTGATGTTTTGAAGTACCGTAGAAGTCGGGGCGTATTCCCATTGGCCATCGTTCAGTTCAAAATTCAGGTTGAGTTCCGGTTGTTTCTTTTTTAACCATTTTCCGATGTAGGTCCCAGATAAATTTACTTTTCCTTGTCCGGCATATTCTTGCCAAATGGGATTGGATGTGGCTTTTTCCAGTATGCTGTTCAGCTCCGATAAATCCAGGTTGCTGCCTTGAAATTCAACATCAATTTCAGGCACATCGCCTGTATTTACCCGGCCTTTTCCCGTCAACGACATTTCGCCAAAACCTAAGGTTAGGTTGGCAATGAAGTGTTCTTGTTTTTGTTGGTCGATATTGATGTTGGTTTGCAGGCTCAGCTCCAATTCACTAAAATAGGGTAGGGTTCCAATGAGTTCGGTTTGGAGTTCATATTGGTCTTGACCAAATGCGCCCTTGAAAAATGCCTGGCCAAGGCTAAACTGTAGGGGTTTGGATTTCCCATCCTCGTAGGACAGTTGAATCTTAGACAAGGAAAGCTGTTCAATTTCAAAGGTGGAATTTGAGGTCGATTCCAAGCTGTCTTCCTTGAATATGCTGAAATTATTCCCCAGCTCTGGATTGTAGCGAATATGAAGTTTGCCCCGTTGCACAGAAATGCGGCGAACCGTTGGATTATCCTGAAACACATCCAGGGGTTTTACTTGAAGGTGAATGGATTGACATTCCAGGAGTAGGGAGTCGGGCCTAGCCATGCCTCCGGCTTCCAGTACGCGAACATCTTGCAGCTCTACCGATAGATATGGAAAGGTGGCCCAAAAGGTTACATCTACCTCTTCAACCTGCACTTTTGTATTTAGCCTGCGGTTCATTGCCTCTAGAACAGCAGAAATAAGCGTATCTTTAAACGCATAGGTCAATGCTATTGGAAGGGCAAAGACCAAGAATACACTCAGAAAAAGCCATTTGACCCAGCGCCATTTTTTTGGGGGAGGAGAACTTGCCGGAGTGGTTTGAGGATTCATTGGCGTGCTGAACAAAAATTAAAACGTGGCATTACCAAGTTTGGTATAGCAGAACAGCGGCTTTAACCAATAAAAACAGTCCAAACAACATCAGTCCCCATCCCATAAATTGGGAAAGCCGAATCAGGCGCCGGGGAGTCATAAGAATGCGCAGTCGGCTGCTGCCATAAATTTTAAGAATATCAATGCCCATCATAACCAACAGGGTGACCGAGAAATGACCGGCGATTTTAATGGAATTTTGTTCGAATTGAGCTGTGATAAGCGTAACGCTTCCAATCCAAAACAGCAGCACCGATGGATTTACGGAATTGTACATAAACCCTTTCCACATCAGCGTAAGTGGAGGACTTTTTTGGCCTTCCATCCAACGGTGTACTTGCCGAAGTTGGCTGTGTTTAATTTTTAGTTTAAATGCACCCATGCCGATGAGCAAGGCTCCGCCAAGACTTAAATACAAGGGTTCCAATTGGGGACTTACCGTTAAAAACTGACCTAGGCCAAAATAGGTGACTGCAATTAAAAAGGCATCGCTGATTAAAACACCCAGTTCCATGAACAGGGTCCGTTTTGCCCCCTCAGCAATGGAGCTTTGAATCAATGCCAACATGGTTGGTCCTGCGGCAATACTTAGCAGCAAACCCATCAATAAACCGGAAACAATGAAATCGGGCATGTACAAAGAAAAGTAAAAAGCCTTATCCTAAACGTTGTTTATTTAAAATGAATTCTCCCCATGCCTGAAGCAGTTCTCCGCGCAACACCCTGGGGAATTTACTTTGGGCTCCAATTTTCCCTCTAATTTCAAGCCATTCATAAAACCAAGTGACAGGAAGTAGGGTTACCTGAACCTCTTTCAACGCATGTTGGCGCTCCACTTTATAATCGTCGTTCAACATGCATAGGATTGAATCTAGCTGTGTGGTAAGGGATTGGGAGTCTAAGGGAATGGATTCGGAGCAGCCGATGTACCAATGGTGGCCGAAAAAATGGCCGGATGGCATTGGGGCAACAGTGAATTCTGGGAAGGATATACCCCGTTGTTCGGCCAGCAATTCAACAGCCCTGCTCATATTATCTACGGATAGATGCTCGCCGCACAAGCTTAAAAAATGCTTGGTTCTACCTGTGATGATGATTTCGCGGTGCTCTACTGAGCTGAACTTAATGGTATCGCCGATCAGGTATCGCCAGGCTCCGGCATTGGTGGAAATAAGAATGGCGTATTCTTCATTTTCTCGCACTTCTTCAATCAGCAGGGGCCGTTGGGCATCGGGGAGCAATTCTCCTTGTTCGTTGAAATTGGAAGAATTGAATGGAATGAATTCCATGAAAATGCCATTGTTC
Source organism: uncultured Flavobacteriales bacterium (assembly GCA_903825395.1). GTDB lineage: Bacteria > Bacteroidota > Bacteroidia > CAIKAF01 > CAIKAF01 > CAIKAF01. The sequence continues at coordinate 28,150 of CAIKAF010000015.1, read as the reverse complement.
AATACCAATTCCATGCCTTTGACTTCTTCTCGGCTTTGATAGGCCAAAAATCCTTCGCTGGCAAGGTAGGTTTCTAAGTAATGAATGGGTTTACCAAGCAAACGGTCAAAAGCAGTTCGGTAGGGTTCAAAGGCGACTCCGCCGTAAATAAATACCGATAAATTTGGCCAAATGTCGTGGATGGTATTCAAACGGTAGGTTTGAATGATGCGTTCAAGTACAATTTGATTCCAGGCTGGAACCCCAGTTATCATTCCTATGTCCCAATTGGGCGCTTTTTTTACAATTTCATCTATTTTCAGGTTCCAATCCTTTTGTCGGGCGATGGCTTTTCCGGGCTTGTAAAAAGGAGTGGTATAAAAGGGCATGTTGGCTTGGTTGATACCACTTAAGTCGCCCATAAAGTAATTTCCCACTTTTTCAAGGTCAGTCGATCCCCCCAGCACCAAAACGCCTTTACCAAAAAGGTCTTCGGGCAAATTGTAGTTGACAAGGGTGAGCAATTGGCGTACAGAGGTTCGGCGCATGGATTTGATCATGCTGCCGGTAACTGGAATGTATTTAGACGCAGATCCGCTGGTACCAGAGCTCAACGCATAATACTTAATTTGCCCAGGCCAGGTTACGTCTTGTTCTCCCGCTAAACTTTTACTCCACCATTCCCGATGCATTCGGGTGTAATCAAAGATGGGGACAGTCTGTTGAAAGGAGTTTCTGGGAAAATCCGATTTTAGGATGCCCTCAAAATTATAGGCTTGTCCAAATTGAGTGCTCTTTGCCTTTTTGAGCAATTTAACCAAGGTACTGCGTTGCCAGTGGCTGGCAGAGCGGCCTTTTCGGACTTTATTTATGGTTTTCCGTAGGCGTAATCCGCGTTTAATCAGGCTTCCCAGCAAGACCATAGGCAAATGTTATTGGCGTCGAAGCATGACTACTTCTTCTTCCGTCAAAAACCGAGCTTGACCTCGTTTAAGTCCTTTTTTGGTTAATCCGGCGAACATCACTCGGTCTAACTTCAAGACTTGGTATCCAAAATGTTCAATCATTCGGCGGACGATTCGGTTGCGGCCGGAATGGATTTTAATTCCGATTTGGGTGTTTGTACCGCCTTCCACCATGCTGATTTCATCGGGCTGAATAAAACCATCTTCCAATTCAATGCCCTTTTGAAGTGCTTTTAAATCTTTCACTTTAAATCGCTTATCAACCTCGACGGTGTACACTTTGCTGATTTTCCTAGAGGGATGCAACAAGCGATCGGCCAAATCTCCATCGTTGGTGAGCATTAAAACACCGGTGGTTTGACGATCCAATCGACCTACGGGGTATACCCGCATTCGAGTCAATGTTCCAACCAATTCCATAACCGTTTTACGCTGTTGAGGGTCTTTTGTGGTTGTGAGGTAGTCTTTGGGTTTATTCAATAAAACGTAGGTGGGTGTTTCTCCGTTTACTCGTTTTCCTCCGAACAGTACAACATCATCGGACTGAATTTTATGGCCCAGTTCGGTGATGATTTCTCCGTTTACTTCTACCACTCCCGATTGGATGAATTGGTCTGCTTCACGGCGGCTGCACAACCCAGCATTGGCCAAGTATTTATTTAAGCGGATGCCTTTAATTCCAACTTCTGCTGCCTCTCGGTTTTGTCTGCGGTTATGCCCATAGGTTTTCCCGGGACGATCTACCGGTGGTTTTCTGCGTGTTGAAGGTGCAGAATCTGTGCTTGAACTTTCCTTTTCAAAACTGCGCTTTGGTCGATCGGAAAATTCAGAAGAACCGCTAGGACTCCGTTTTTCCAATCTGCGCTTTGGTCTATCTTCTCCTTCTGCGGTTTTTGAATACCCTCTCTTTTCTTTCGGGCCGGAGGATTCAAACCTTGGAGAATCTCGGTTAAAACTTCTCTTTTCGAACGATCTGCCTGGTTTTCTTTCGGCATCGCCCTCGTAATTTCTACGGGGTTTATCTGAGAAGCTGGAACTTCGTGTGGATGGTTTATTTGGAAATCTCGATGGGCGAGGGGAGTCTTGATCTCCTGATTTTGCTCCAAAAGGTTTTCTTGGATAACTTGGGCGATCGTTGCTGCGTGCAGGCCGCGCATCTCTTCCTGCGAATGGTCTTGGCTTTCGCTCTCTGTCTTCTCCTCCTTTAGAATCAAAAGAACGCTTAGGTCTGGCGGAAAAGCCTCTGTCTCCGTCGCGGTCTTTTGAAAACCGTTTTGGACGGTCTGCACCCTCGCCTGAGGGTGAGGAAAAGCCTCTATCGTTGCGGTCTTTCGAAAACCGTTTTGGACGGTCTGCGCCGTCGCCTGAGGGTGCAGAAAAGCCTCTATCGTTCCGGTCTTTCGAAAACCGTTTTGGCCGGTCAGAGCCTTCGCCTGAGGGTTTAGAATAGGGTCGTGCTGGCCGATTCCCGGCCGGTTTTCTGTCGGAACCAGAAAATGGTCGTGCCGGCCGATCCTCAGAACGGCGCGCTCCCCCAAAACCTGTTTTTCTTGGCCCAAATGAAGGACGGTCATCTCGATTAAAATTCGAAGCAGAACGCCTAGGCCGTTCCGAGTTTGAATCCCGTTCTGGTCGGGGACTGTAATCCTTACTTACCATCCTGCTTCGGCGCGCTGGTCGCTCGCCTTCTGTACCTTCTGATTTTTTGCGTGCATAGCTCCGTTCTGAGCTACCTTTAAACGTATCGTCTTCTCTGCGTTTTGGTCGGCCTGCTCCGGTGGGGGCTGACTGGTTGCGGCTCCCCGTTATCCGGGTTCTGCCCGGCCCTTTTTTCGATTCCATCGTTCTATATTTCAGCAAAGGTAGGATTAATCCCCTCAACTGAAGAATTTAGACCAGTATATGTTCTTATTCACTGCACTTACACCCCTCACATTCGGCTTGGGTGGCAAAACCAAATTCTCCACAACCGCTATATCCAATCTGTTGGCATTGCTGGCTGGAGGCATCAAAAAACCAACGCTGAAAATACGCCTGACACAGTTCATCGGTTGGGGCCTTTTCTGCGCAAGTGGGTTCCGGTAGAAAGGTGGAACAATCGTCCGAGCAGGAAGAATTAACCAAAAACAGAAATCCTACAGCAAACCCCTTTACCACAGAAATTAAATTTAACGAAGGCTGAACCATTTGGACTAATCTTGGGTTTAACAAGTATGCAGTAGCACAAAAATACAGGGATTTGCAGATTTCCGCAAGATGTGGCATTGGTTTGGCCTTCCTTTTACTAATTTTGCAGGCATTAATGTGTTAACAGCTTAAGAAAGGTACATGAAATTATCTCAGTTCCGCTATAAAGAACCCGAAGAACTTTTTGCTCAATATCCTGCACCCAATCGGGATGACGCACGCATGTTGGTGGTAAACCGACAAACAGGAAGCATCGACCATAAATATGTCCGCGATTTGGTGGAGTATTTTTCTGAGGGAGATTGCATGATTTTGAACGACACCGCTGTTTTTCCCTCCCGTTTATACGGCAATAAAGAAAAGACAGGGGCTCAAATTGAAGTTTTCTTGCTCAGGGAATTGGATCCTGAAAGCAAATTGTGGGATGTATTGGTGGATCCTGCGCGAAAAATCCGAATTGGCAATAAATTGTATTTCGGAGAAGACGATTCTCTAGTGGCCGAAGTGATTGACAACACCACCTCAAGAGGACGTACACTACGCTTCTTGTTTGACGGCACATCCGAAGAATTTAGACATATGTTGCTGGATTTGGGCGAAACGCCCTTGCCCAAATACATAGATCGCCCGGTTGAGCCAGAGGACCGCGAACGGTATCAAACCATTTACGCATCTAAAGTTGGGGCAGTAGCCGCACCCACCGGAGGTTTGCATTTGTCAAAGCAGTTGATGAAGCGCCTTGAAATTGGGGGAGTCAATTTTGCTTACCTCACCCTGCATTTGGGCTTGGGTGCCTTCCGACCTGTAGAGGTGGAAGATTTAACCAAGCACAAAATGGATTCTGAAGAGTGCATCATACCTCAAAGCGCGGTAGATGTGGTGAACGAATCAAGACTGGCAAAGCGCCGGGTATGCGCTGTAGATACCAGCGTGTTGCGCGCCATTGAAAGCTCTGTTTCGACCGATGGCTTACTGAAAACCTATGAGGGCTGGACCAATAAATTTATTTTTCCTCCTTATGATTTTAGTGTTGCCAATTCCTTACTAACCAACTTTCACCGCTCGGAATCCACTTTGTTTATGATGGTGTCTGCCTTTACCGGATTGGATTTAATGCACGAAGCGTACAAAGAAGCCATTAAAGAAAAATACCGATTCTTAAGTTATGGCGATGCCATGCTAATTCTTTAATCTTAGAAGCCGTATGTACCAAGACCGTTTTCAGTATCACGACTATTATTTGGTAGAAGAACTGCTAACCGATGAGCATCGCTTGATTCGGGAAACGGTTCGAGCCTTTGTAAAAAAAGAGGTGACTCCAATTATTGAGGATTATGCCCAGCGGGCAGAATTCCCAAGGCAGCTGATTAAAGGGTTGGCTGAGGTCGGTTCTTTTGGACCCTACATTCCTGTAGAATACGGAGGGCAAGGCCTAGACCAGATTTCCTATGGGATAATCATGCAGGAGCTGGAGCGCGGTGATTCAGGAATTCGTTCTACCGCTTCTGTGCAATCTTCTTTGGTGATGTATCCCATTTACACCTTCGGCAGCGAAGAGCAACGCCTTAAGTACTTGCCTAAACTGGCTACAGGCGATTGGATGGGAGCCTTTGGTTTGACTGAACCCAATCATGGTTCTGACCCGGGCAGCATGGTAACCCATTTTAAAGATATGGGCGACCATTACCTGTTGAATGGTTCGAAAATGTGGATTTCCAATGCTCCTTTTTGCGATGTGGCCGTTGTTTGGGCAAAAGATGAAACGGGGACTGTACGTGGCTTGATTGTAGAACGTGGAATGGCGGGATTTAGCACCCCCGAAACCCATGGCAAATGGTCTTTACGCGCTTCGGCCACCGGAGAGCTTGTTTTTGATAATGTTAAAGTGCCCAAAGAAAATTTGCTGCCCAATGTGAAAGGGTTGAAAGGACCATTAAGTTGCTTAAACAGCGCTCGGTATGGAATTGCTTGGGGAGCACTTGGAGCGGCGTTAGACTGCTACGATACCGCACTTCGATATGCCGGAGAACGCATTCAATTCGGAAAGCCGATAGCATCCTTCCAGCTTCAGCAAAAGAAATTGGCCGAAATGATTACCGAAATCACCAAAGCCCAATTGCTGGTTTGGAGGTTGGGTGTCCTGAAAAATGAAAATAGAGCCACACCGGCCCAAATTTCCATGGCCAAACGCAACAACGTGGCTTTGGCTCTAGAGGTTGCCCGCGATTCTCGCCAAATTTTAGGTGGAATGGGAATTACCGGGGAATATCCCATTATGCGTCACATGATGAATCTGGAATCGGTAGTCACCTATGAAGGTACCCACGACATTCATTTGTTGATTACAGGTCTAGATATTACCGGAATTAACGCTTTTGTATGATGCGACTAAAACAAAATTGGGCTTCTTTCTTGCTGTCGGCAACCCTCCTGTTGTCTTTTGCTTCCTGCGATGACAATTTTAGTGGAATTACAGCTGTGGTAGATGGACAATTTTGGCGCAGCGATGCCGGTGCCGTAGCCGCAATTGGTGCCGATTCAGCCTTGTACATCACCGCCCAAAGTCGAGATTTCTTGCCCCTTTCGTTTCGGTTAACTCAATTTGAATCGGCCGATACATTTGCCTTAGATTCCACCAACAATGCCTTTTTATTGGGCAACGATTTAGCAACGGGTTACCGAGCCGTTCCCGGACGGGCTGGCCGCTGGATTGTTTCGCATTACCTTGCGCCCACCACAGACGACCAAGGCCACATTGCTGGAGAATTCCAGCTTAGGGCCTTTAATATGTCAGGTGACTCCATTAGCATTTCGGAAGGTCGGTTTGATCTAAGCATCGCCCCGCTGCAGGAATAAACCTACGACTCTTTTTTAATCATCAGTTCAAGGATTTGAACGGCATTGGTTGCCGCACCCTTTCGTAAGTTGTCGCCTACAATCCAACAATGGAATCCATGGGTTTGTGTTGTGTCGCGGCGAATTCTACCCACAAACACTTCATCGTTTCCGGCCACGTCTAAGGGCATGGGATATGCATTTTGTTCCGGGTTATCAAAAACGGTTATGCCCGGGGCCTTTTGAAAGGTTTCTAGCAATTGTGGAATTTCAAAGGGCCGGAACAATTCGCAGGTAACCGATTCACTGTGCCCCACAGCCACGGGGACTCGAGTGCAAGTGGGAGCAATAAGAATAGAATAATCGTTTAAGATTTTCTTTGATTCCCGAATCAATTTATGTTCCTCTTTCGTGAAGTCGTCGCTTTCAAAGCTGTCGCACTGGGGGATTACATTTCCATGAATGGGGTGGGGGAAGGCTTGAGGCCGTTGTTCATTTCCTTTTAATTCGCCCATCCACTGGTCGTAGCCCTTTTTTCCGGCTCCTGAAACGGATTGGAAGGTAACCACCACCATTCTACGAATTCCGAAACTGCGGTGTATGGGCGCAAGGGCCACCAGCAACTGAATTGTCGAACAATTGGGATTGGCAATGATGCGTTCATGTCCATTTAAAACATAGCCATTCACTTCGGGAATGACCAAGGGGACATTTTGATCCATACGCCAGGCTGAACTGTTGTCAATGACACAACAGCCTTGTTTGGCAAAACGTTCGGCATACTCCAATGACAACGCACTTCCGGCCGAGAACAACGCGTAGTCGGGGGACATCAACAAGGCCTGTTCCAACGAAACGATAGGAACAGGATTGCCTTTGAAGGAAATGGTTTTACCAAGGGAGCGTTCAGAAGCAACGGGTATCAATTCACTGCAGGGCACAGAACGCTCTTCCAACACTGAAATCATTTGCCTACCCACCAGCCCGGTGGCCCCTACAACGGCTATTTTCATGTTAACCTTTGGTTATTATTGCTTTAAACGAATCAAAAATACGTATTTCATTAACATGGGAAATACATCCCTACCTTCCGGCTTAAAATTTGAGGCGCCCGGCGCCCGGATTGCAGCGGCAGCGAGTGCAGGCTTGGGCTATTTTGGTGCGGCAGGGGCGGGCGACCTTGGGAGCCACGCTGCTGCCAACACCAAAAAGCCCAAGCCAAACAAGCTACAGCGGAAAGCCGGAAATGCGCCCCAAATCCCTCCCATCCTGCCCACATTTCTTACTCCACCGGATTTATTAAGCAGAACTGATGCTCATTGTGTACATTTGCAAAGAAGCCCAACGCTATGAAAAGGATTTTTTTGGCCTGTCTAATGGCCTGCGCAGCTCACTTGAACGCTCAATTTGCGGATGATTTTACCGATGGAGATTTTAGTCAAAATCCCAGTTGGAACGGGAATGCAAGTGTGTTTACGGTCAATGCATCGAAGCAACTTCAATTGCTGAACTCAGCTCCGGCCTCTGCCAATACCTCATACCTATCTACTACCTCGCTTGCCATCAATAATGCCTCTTGGGAATTTTATGTGCAAATGAATTTTAACCCCTCTACCAGTAATTTTTGCCGCTTCTTTTTAACTTCCAACGGAGCGGATTTGTCGGGACCCGTAAACGGCTATTATGTGGAAGTGGGAGCAGGGACCGACCAGCTGCGCTTGGGAAGAAGCTCGGCCGGTACTTCTACTGCATTGATTTCATCTCCTGTATCGTATTTAAATGTGGATACCGTTCGCTTGCGCGTTCGGGTTGAGCGAGACAATGTTGGTTTTTGGACCTTGAAGGCCGATCCCACCGGGGGCACGGCATTTCAGGTCATTGGCACGGCCACCGACGCTCAATTTAACAGCTCTATTTTCAGCGGTTGGCTGTGCAAGTACACCTCTACCCGTGCCGATAAGTTTTTGCTGGATGATGTGGTGGTGACCGGTACCGGCCCTGCCGATGTTACACCTCCTGTATTGCTTTCTGCTCAGGCCCTATCGCCAAGCAGCGTACGCCTGACCTTCAATGAATCTCTTCAGCCGGCTTCGGTGGGGGTTTTGACCCAATACAGCGTCAACAACGGCATAGGTAATCCGGTTTCGGCGGTATTGTTCGGTTCTCAAAGCATTGATTTGACCTTAGGAAGCGCGCTGCAGGCCAATCAAGCCTATCAGGTTTCAGTTAACGGAGTGGCGGACGCCTCAGGAAATGCCATGGCGGCCACTTCGCTTCCCTTTGCCTGGGTACAGGTGTCGGCCTATGATGTGGTGTTTAACGAGGTCTTTCCCGATCCCAGCCCCACCTTTGGTCTTCCTGAATTTGAGTACATCGAATTGTTCAACAGAACAGCTTTGCCCCTTTCGTTGCAAGGCTTTACCCTTACGGTAGGCAGCAGCAGCCGCTCCTTGTCCGGAGCTGTCATTATGCCCGATTCCTTTCTGGTGATTGCCGATCCTGCCGCCCAAGGTCTTTTCCCATCAGGCACTCCCCTGTTTTTTCCTTCGTCCTGGACGGCCTTGACCAACAGCGGAGCAACCCTTGAATTAAAGGATTCCAATGGAGTGTTGATAGATCGGCTGACCTATACCTTGGGGTATTACAACGACCCCGCCAAAGACGATGGGGGCTATTCCATTGAACGCAAAAATCCGAATGAGTTTTGTGCCGATGCGCCCAATTGGAGGGCTTCGATGGCTCAAATTGGTGGCACACCCGGCAGTCGAAACAGCGTTTATCAGTCGCTTGTATCGCCCTTTAAAATGCAGCAAGCTGTGGTTGAAACACCTACTCAGGTGCTGTTGACGTTCAGCAAAAACATGGATGCATCAACGGTGCAGCCCAGCGATTTTCAATTGTCTGGAGGAATAGGAATACCCAGCAGTTCGGTACAAATTGCGCCCAGTCAGCTGCGCTTGGTGTTTGCTGCCGCTCTGCCTTCCAATCAATCCCTTTGGCTTAGAGCCGTTTCGGGTTTGACCGATTGTGCAGGAAATGCCTTGGCCATTCCCGATTCGGTTGAGGTGGTCAATTACACGCCGGCTCCTTTTGAAATTTTGATTCATGAAATCATGGCTAAGGAAATCGAGCCGGTTCAATTGCCGCCCACAGAGTACATTGAACTGCGGAATATGAATTCCTTTTCTGTACCCATGGAGGGCTGGGTGTTGAAGGTAGGCAACAGCAGTTATACCCTTTCAGGACCTGCATTGCCGGCCAATGGATATGGATTGGTGATCCGGGAATCCAATGCCGGGTACTACACTTCCGTTCCGGTGTACGCGGCTGGCAGCATGAGCCTCACCAACAGCGGAACAACCCTAAGCCTTCACGATCCCAGCGGAAGGCTGATTCATACGGTAAGCTATTCAGATGCATGGTATGGAAACAGCGTAAAGTCCGATAACGGCGGCTGGTCGCTGGAACTGCGCGACCCGAACAATCCCTGTGCCGGCGCCAGCAATTGGACAAGCAGTGTTGATTTACGCGGAGGTACGCCCGGTGAACCCAACTCGGTGGCCGGCTCGAACCCCGATGCCAGCATTCCTTTTATTTTGCGTTCAGGTACCCAAGGCGATACAGCACGCATTTATTTCTCAGAACCGCTGCACCCGAACTCGGTAGATTTGCTTCAATTTAGCCTGCCGGGCACACCCGGTTTCCCATTGGAGGCGCAATTTGAAGGGTTAGATTTAAGCACCGTTCGGCTGGTAATGGCCGATGGTCCTTTGCCCAATGAAATCATTTGGCTGAAAGCCAGTGGATTGGAAGACTGCGCTGGGAATGCCATGCTGCTGGATTCCGTTCGCCTGGCCCAAGGCCAAAGTCCAGATTCAGCTTGGTTGCTTATCAATGAGGTGTTGTGCAATCCCAAAGATTCGGGGGTTGATTTTGTAGAAATCTACCACAATGGCACTGCTCCGGTGGATTTATCCAGCCTATTTCTGGGCTCTGCCGATACCCTGTTGAACACACCCAGCTCGCCCAAAATCATACATTCCTTTCCCTTAACCCTGTTCCCCGGCGAATACTTGGTGCTTAGCACGAAGCCTGAACTCATTCAGGCCCAGTACACTTGCCCGGATCTTAGAGCCTTTTGGAAAATGGCCTCTTTGGCCAGTTACAACAACAGCGATGGGGTAGTGGCCATATCCAACATTTCCTTGCAGCTGCTGGATGTGTTGGCTTACAATGAAGAGGAATATCATTTTAGTTTGCTCAAAGATTTTAAAGGGGTAAGCATGGAGCGTATTTCTCCGGCCTTAACTACACAAAATCCCATGAATTGGACCTCGGCAGCGCAAACCGTAGGCTATGCTACTCCGGGGTACCGGAATTCTCAATTTGGAGAATTCGGCAGCTCGGTTTCGGAATTCAGTTTAAATCCCGACATTTTCTCGCCGAACAACGATGGATTTGACGATCAAATGGGCATCAGCTACACCCTGGATAAAGAAGGCTATATGGGCAGCATCAGCATTTATGATGTTGCTGGTCGCACCATACGTAACCTATTGCCATACACGTATTTAGCCAAGCAGGGCAGCTTTATTTGGGATGGTTTGGCGGAGGATGGAAGCAAGGCGCGTACAGGCATTTACGTGGTGGTCTTCGATTTGTTTCATCCGGAAGGCCGTCAGGAGCGGCTCAAAAAAGCCTGTTCGGTGGCCGCAGGATTCTAAGTTTATTTTAAGGTTTTTTAGGGCGGTTGCGGGCTTTCACCGGTAGTCCGCAGTGGCCGGCGGGCTGTCAGCGGGCTGTGGTGGCTCCCAAGGTCGCCTCCTCGCCGCGCGCCAGCAACCGCCGCCCCCTTTGCGTTCTACCCGGTTCAATCCCTACCGCGGCGGCTCTTGACCTCAACCTATTTGTTTTAAAGTCAAAAACAAAAGCATACCTTCGGTAATCCTTTACATTTCAACCTATTCCGTATGAAATACCTCATTTCCATTCTCCTTGTTCTGCTACTTGGATGGACGAATGTCCGTGCTCAGGGCGTAATTATAGGCGATACCACCGGAGGACTGCCCTCTACGGTCTTGCTTCGGCTTAGCGATACAACCCGAGGGTTTTTGCTGAATAAATTGACTACCGCTCAACGGAATGCTCTACAAAATCCGGAGGAGGGACTTCAAATCTACAACACCAGCACAAAATGCCTTCAAATTTATATTCCCAATGCCTGGCGAAATGTGGTTTGCGATTGCAGCCAGCCGCCGGCTCAGCCCGGAACCCTAACGGGGCCCACTCAACTGTGCCCGAATTCCAGCAATCAAGTGTACAGCATTGCTTCAGTTCCCGGCGCAAATACCTACAGCTGGACCGTTCCCTCCGGAGCCAGCATTCAAGGCAGCAACAACGACACCTCCATTATAGTCAATTTTGGCAGTTCGAGCGGTACGGTTACCGTACAGGCTCAAAACGGATGTGGAAATTCTGCCCAGCGCAGTGTGTCGGTGTTGGTTCAGGCGCCCGACAGTACCTTTAGCATCAATCCCAACCCTACAGGAACAAATTACGCAACGCTGTTTACTCCCAATTTAACCGGGCAGGGCATTAGCCATGCCTGGCTGTTTCAAAATGGGAATCCGGCCAGTTCTTCCAGCGCTAGTCCCACTGCGCAATGGAGCAGTGCCGGAACCTATGCGGTTCAGCATAGCATTACCGATGCTCAAGGCTGTACAGCATCGTTCACCGACAGTGTGGTGGTGTTGAACTGCCAGCCCTTGGGCAACAGCACGGTGACGTTTAATTATACCGGCGGACCCCAAAGCTGGACGGTTCCTGCGGCAGTCTGTTCCCTAAAAATTGAATGTTGGGGTGCCAAAGGCGGCGATCCGAACACCGGTCGGGCGGGCTTGGGAGGATACGCCAGCGGATACCTGGTGGTGAGTCCAGGGCAAACCCTGAACATTTATGTGGGTGGAGCCGGAACTACCACGGTAGGCGGATGGAATGGAGGGGGAGGTCCAACAGTAAGCACCAATGAATTTGGCGGCGGTGGCGGTGGCACCGATGTTCGTGTTGGCGGTAGTACCTTGAACGACCGGATTATTGTAGCCGGTGGAGGTGGCGGGGCAGGCAGTACTTGTCCTTCAGCGGCAAACACCTTTGGCGGACATGGTGGTGGAAGCACCGGTGGAAATCCTAGCGGTTCCTGCAACACCGGAAACCAGCCCACGCCCGGAACTCAAAATGCCGGCGGACAACCGGGAGGCTATTCCTGTAATTTTAGCTGTGGTGCCGGTAGTTTTGGGTTGGGTGGAGTAGCCGGTGGAGAATGCGGATGCGGAGCAGTAGGCGGCGGCGGCGGTGGCTGGTACGGTGGGGGCGGAGCCTGCCATTGCAAGGCCGGTGCCGGCGGTTCGGGCTATGTGGGAGGCGTAACCAACAGCTCCATGCAAACCGGAATTCGGAATGGGAATGGCCTGGTGGTTTTGACGTATTAGGTAGAGGCAGGGCATGCCCTGCCTTAACGTGGTTAACGTGGCATGCCCTGCATTAACGTGGTTAACGTGGCATGCCCTGCATTAACGTGGCCTACATACGGTGGGGCCTGCCTACGGTCGGGGCATACTCAAAGGTATGCCCGTTCGGGTGTTTTTCATGCGCAAGCCCAGCCAAAGCCCAGAAGCCAGGGTAAGCGCTGCGATGCTTAGTACGGCAATGGGTATGGACCAGCGGTCGGCCAGCCAACCACTAAGCACAGCCCCCAATACATAGCCCAAATCGCGCCACAGCCGAAATGTTCCTATGGCCTGAGGCCGTTGACTGGGATGTGTATTTTCAGAAATACCAGCTAAAAAGGTGGGATATACCACGGCAGTACCCAATCCCAGCACCACCAATGGCCATGCCAATGCCTGAACCGAATTGAACAGCAGCAGCATGGGAATGGAAATTCCCTGAACCAGCATGCCCCAAAACAGCAATTTCTTCTTTGAAACGACATCCGCCAAGGCTCCGGTGAATAGTTGCCCTAAGCCCCAAACTGCCGGATAAATGGCTGCAAGCAATGCCATTTGGTTTAAGCTGAATCCTTTTTGCAGCAGTAAAACCGGCAATAAGCCCCAAATCATCCCATCGTTGAGGTTGTTGACCATGCCGGCCTGAGAAATGGAGGCCAAATTTGGATGTTTCCATGCTGTTTGAGCGGCGATGCGAGGAAGTATAGGAATGCGGCTTTGTTCCGCCTCTGCCTGGGCAAAGGCTCGGGTATCGCGAACAAAAAATACGCTGAGCATTAGGCCCAGTATCGACAAGGCAATTCCCAGGAAAAAAGGGTAGGGGACAAGGCCAAATTCGGTGGCTGCCCAGCCGCTTAAAAAGGCCATCCCACCCAAGGCAAGGTAGCCGGCAGATTCGTTGATTCCCATGGCCAATCCCCGCTGTTTGGGTCCGACCAGCTCAATTTTCATGACTACAGTGCTGCTCCAGGTCAATCCCTGTTGAATGCCCAACAATGCATTGGCGAATAAAATCCAGTTCCAATTCGGCGCGTACATGAGCAAAAAGGGGATAGGAAGAGCTATGAGCCAACCTACAACCAGCAGGTTTTTCCGGCCAAATCGCTCGGCTAAGCTGCCGGTAACGTAGTTGGTTCCGGCTTTAAACAAACCGAATACAGCGATAAAAGAAAGAATGGCCAAGTTGGCATTGAGGCCATATACGGTTTCGGCCAAACGGGGCAAGATGCTGCGTTCCATTCCAACCATGCCTCCAACAAAGGCATTGATTAACACCAATAGGCTAAATTGCGCCGCGTTTTGTTTTAGACCAAGTTGTATGGAGGGCATGGGCAAAGGTAGATGTTTGAATTGGTGTCGGGGCAAACCTACGTGTTTGCCCCAATTTTTCCGGGCCGGGCAAACCTACGTGTTTGCCCCAATTTTGCCAGGCCGGGCAAACACGTAGGTATGCCCCATTTTGCCGGGCAAACACGTAGGTTTGCCCCGACTATCTTAAAAAAAAGCCCGCAACCTAAGTTGCGGGCTTTAAACAGCGGAGAGAGAGGGATTCGAACCCCCGGAGGTATTACCCTCAACGGTTTTCAAGACCGCCGCAATCGACCACTCTGCCATCTCTCCGGCGCAAAAATACGGCTTTTCGTGAAATTTAAAGGATTCCTAAGAAATTATTAATTAGGGTTTGATAATCAATGGGTTGAAAGCTATTGCGAAGCTGGTTTGCCGAATTAACCTGCCTGTTCATACCTCACATTCCTATTCCAAAGGCAGGTCTGTTGGCCAAGATATGCTCTGATATGCTTCTATCACTTCTGAAATGCTAGAATAGGCTTTTTTCAACTTTTTGGGTATCCCTTCAACCGGCACCCATTTAATTTTGGTAATTCCCTCCTCAAATTGAGGTATTAATTCCTCTTGTGCCGAATACATGTGGTACCACACACTTTTTTTCAATTTCCTGTGTTCGATTCCACCAAAGGTATGCCAGGTGGCAGTGAGTTTTCGCCCCAAAACAAGATGCTTTAGCCCACATTCTTCCTGCACTTCGCGCAACGCTGATCCTTGAATGCTCTCGCCCTTTTCTTTCTTCCCCTTTGGCAAATCCCATTTTTTATTTCGATAAATAAACAAGAGCTCTCCTGCCGGATTTTCAACCAATCCTCCTCCGGCCGTAACCACAGAATAAAACGATTTAAAATCGAGCCAGAGCTGAGCAATGTCTTCACTGTGCATGCAGATGCAAAGAGGAGCCTCTTCCGATTCCATTTTTTCAATGCAGTGCAGCAGTTGATTCTTGGATTGGTAGTGTTGAACTTCAAAGCCATCTGCCGGTTCAAATTCCAGCAGCTGGCTTTCCATAAGAATCAACCTCGAGGAGTTGATGAAAACTTTATACTTTTGAGCCATGTCCGTCGGTCCTTCAACATCCCGGGAATTTGCCCGGAAATTAATGCAAATTAATGCAATTCGTTTGCAACCGCAAACCCCCTTTACTTGGGCTTCAGGTTGGAAATCGCCCATTTATTGCGACAACCGGCTTACCTTGTCTTATCCTGAATTGCGGGCCTTTATCGCCCGGAATTTAAAGGAATTGGCCTTGGATTTCCAGATTCCTTTTGCCTCGGTGGTCGGAGTGGCTACCGGTGGAATTGCACATGGGGTGTTGTTGGCAGAACAATTAAATCTGCCCTTTGCTTATGTAAGGTCTGCCCCCAAAAGCCACGGGACCGGAAGTCAAATTGAAGGTCATATCCCCCCTGGACCGGTTTTGGTGGTGGAAGATCTAATCTCGACCGGGAAAAGCAGCTTGGAAGCGGTTGAGGCGCTGCGCTTGGCCGGGCACTCGGTGCATCACATGCTGGCTCTGTTTTCGTATGGCTTTGATACGGCCGATGTACGTTTTCAGGCGTCTAAGGTTCAGGTAAAAACAATGTCGGCTTATGCCGACTTAATTCAAGTGGCCGAAGAAGAAAATGGACTGTCTGTGACGGACATGGAAGAACTTAGAGCTTGGCGCAAACAACCTGAAACCTGGAATCAACATGCTTAATATCCCCATTCATCCCCGTCAATTGAGCGCTTCTGCCGATCAGGTACGGGCTTTTTTCTCTGATTTACGCCACTTGGAAGAACTGATGCCTGAATCGGTATCTCAATTTGAAGCCGAAGAAAGCCGCTGTTCCTTTAAGTTGGGAAGTTTGGGTAAAATTGGATTGGAAATCAATGCCGAGGCTTCTGATTCTGAAAAGGTGCTGCTGCAAACCATCAACAATATCCCGTTTCCGGTCCAGCTGCGCATCAATATTAAGGCTCTAGAACCACAAACCACCGAAGTGGGCATGAACGTTCAAGCCGATATGAATCCGTTTATGCAAATGATGGCCGCAAAACCGTTGGAGCAGTTTTTAGGGCACCTTCTTAAAAAGCTGGCTGAACGCTTTTCCTCCTAATTTGTTCATTTTAGTGCAACAAATGCCGCAGGATAGGAAATACAAAAAACAAGGTTTAAAATAATCAAAAAAGGCGGACAAGGTGGGAATTCCTGCCCACCGGCTAATTTTTAACACAAAGGCCGCAAGGGGAGCCGCAATGTTTGCAAAGGAGCCTCGAGCACTTTTGCTATTCGGTCCATCCTCTGTGCCCTTTGCGCCGACATTGAGGTCTTTGTGGTAAAAAATACGTTAAGGCATAGCTGTCAATTCTTTACCGCAAAGGCCGCACGCTTTTTCCTCTACACTTTCAGGGTTAGCCCCTTAATTCCCTGAAGGAGCTCAAACACCTCATCGCCCGGATGAATTTTTAGTTTAGCAGATTCCAACGAAACTATGGTTTCTGATTCGTGGTCTGCAATTCGAATTTTCAAGAGGGTATCGCCCGGGTGTTCTTTGATAATGCTGTGCAGAAACTGAATAAATTCAGGATTCACAGATTTTAGTTGAATGGAACAGGTGATTTCTTTTAGGCGTTTGGCCCTTAAATCATTCAGCAATTCAATGTGCTGCACCTTTAATTCCAATTGGTCTGAATCGCGAAACCGCCGTTGCACCAAACCCCGCACAAACACAAAAAGCCCGGTTTCTAAATAGGGTTTGAATTTTAAATAATCATCTCCGAACAAGGCGATTTCTGTGGTGCCCGTTAGGTCTTCCACGTTCAAAATGCCAAATGGCTTTCCATTTTTTGTGGTTCGGTGCACCACATCGCCAACAATACCGCCCAGGGTAATGGTTTGGCCCAGTAAGTGATCCAACGATTCCAGATTTGAAATGGTCGTGTTGCAAAACCGGTTTAGTTCAAATTGAAAATCATCCAAGGGATGCCCGGACAAATAAAACCCGGTAAGTTCCTTTTCCTTTTTCAACTGAGCAATGGGGTTCCATGGGTTGCAATTGGGTGGATTGGGTAAGGCCACCTCAGCGGCGGTGGTTTCTCCAAACAAACTGGGAGTCGCATTTTTCACCTGATTTTGGAAGGACGTTCCCCAACGCACCAGGCGCTCGATAAAGGGACCACTGCCGGGATTTTCTTCTTCAAAATATTGAGCACGGTGGAGTGGGGGGAGGCTATCCATGGCTCCGGCCAACACCAGATTTTCAATCACCCTTCGGTTTACGGCGCTTAAATTGACGCGTTTTAGAAAATCAAATACATCCTCAAATGGTCCGGCTGCTTTCCGTTCCTGAATGATGCCTTCAACGGCCGCTTCTCCAACATTTTTAATGGCACCCAATCCAAACCGGATTTCTCCTTTTGCATTTACTGAAAAGTTGGTAATGGATTCATTTACGTTGGGGCCTAATATGGTTAATCCCATTCTTCGGCATTCTTCCATAAAGAAGATGAGCTTATCGCTGTTGCTCAGGTTGTTGGACAATACCGAAGCCATGTATTCTGCCGGATAATGCGCCTTAAGGTAGGCGGTTTGATAGGCTACATAGGCATAACAAGTGGAGTGCGATTTGTTAAATGCATAGCTGGCAAAGGCCTCCCAGTCGGTCCAGACCTTTTCGCATATTTTGGCGGGATGTCCATTTTTTTCGCAGCCCTCCATAAACAGGCCTTTCAGCTGATCTAGAACGGCCTTTTGTTTTTTACCCATGGCCTTTCTCAAGGTATCGGCCTGACCTTTAGTAAAGCCCGCCAGCTTTTGAGACAAGAGCATCACCTGTTCCTGGTACACCGTAATGCCATAGGTTTCCTTCAGGAATTCCTCCATATCGGGCAGGTCGTACACAATGGATTTTCTACCGTGCTTGCGGGCAACAAACTCGGGAATGTAATCCAAGGGACCCGGCCTGTACAAGGCATTCATCGCAATTAAATCCTCGAGTTTATCGGGCTTTAGTTCCCGCAGGTATTTCTGCATGCCGACCGATTCAAATTGAAAGGTGGCGTTGGTTTCCCCCTTTTGATACAGTTCAAATGTTTTTTGGTCGTCCAGAGGAATGGAATCTAAATCAATGCTGATTTTATGGTTTTCCTGTATTAGTTCGATGGCGTATTTTAAAATGCTCAGGGTTTTGAGCCCAAGGAAGTCCATTTTAATGACACCGGCATTTTCAATGATTGAGCCGTCGTATTGGGTCACCAACAAATCGGTATCTTTTGCCGAGGCTACAGGAATTAAATCGGTAAGATCGGTAGGGGCGATGATGATACCGGCGGCATGAATACCGGTATTGCGCACGCTGCCTTCCAGCAATTCGGCTTCTTTTAGGATGTCGGAACTTAAGCCCGGTGTTGAAAGCAGCTTCCGCAGTTCGCGAACGCCTTTCAGCTCATCTTCGCTCAGTTTCTCTTTGTCTTTTAGCCCTTCTTTTCCATCTTCAGGTGCACGTAGAATCCGTTTCAGGGAAATTCCCGGTTTCTCTGGAACCAATTTGGATAGGGCATTGGAATCCGATATGGGTAGGTCCATCACCCTGGCCACGTCTTTAATGCTCATTTTGGCCGCCATAGAGCCGTAGGTGATGATATGTGCCACCTGGTTTTTTCCATATTTATCCACCACATAATCGATGACCTTTTGGCGACCGGCATCGTCAAAATCGGTATCGATATCAGGCATGCTTTTCCGTTCCGGGTTTAGGAACCGTTCGAACAGCAAATCGTATTTAATAGGGTCGATGTTGGTGATTCCGATGCAATAGGCAATGGCAGAGCCGGCGGCTGATCCTCTGCCGGGCCCAATTAAAACGCCTAACTTTCGACCGGCATCGATGAAATCAGCAACAATCAGGAAATACCCGGCAAAGCCCATTTGCTGAACGGTGAACAGCTCAAAGTTCAAGCGTTCTTCAACCGTGGCGCTAATTTCTCCATACCGTTCCTTGGCGCCTTGAAATGTAATGTGACGCAGATAGGCATCTTGATCCACGAATCCCGCCGGAATGGGAAAGTTGGGGAGCAAGATTTGCTTTTCCAGATTTAGGGTTTCTACTTTGTCAACAATTTCACGGGTTTGCTCTAGGGCTTGGGGTAAGTCCTTAAACAATTCGCCCATTTCCCGTCCGGTTTTAAAAAAGAATTGGTCGTTGTAAAAAGCAAAGCGCTTTCCTTTCGACATCATATCGTCGTCTACAAACTCCTTGATGGTAGGTGTGCTTTTTTTCTCACCGGTATTAATGCACAACAATATATCATGGGCATTGCTGTCTTCTTGGTTGACATAATGCGAGTCGTTGGAAGCGATGATGGGTACTTGATATTTTGCCGCCCATTTTAGAAGTACGGCATTGACTTTTTCTTGGTCGGGTATTTGATGCCGTTGAATTTCGATGTAGTAATCTTCTCCAAACAAATCCAGCCACCATTTGAATACGGCTTCGGCTTCTTCCTCTGTTTTTTGCATGATGGCCTTGGGCACTTCAGCACCAAGGCAGCAGGTGGTGGCGATAAGTCCCTTGTGGTACTGAAGAATTAACTCCTTGTCAATTCTTGGATATTTTCCATACATGCCTTCCATGTAGCCGAGCGAGGTCAGCTTGCATAGATTTTTGTAGCCTTCTTCGTTTTTCGCCAGCATCAATTGATGGTAACGCACATCTTTTTCCTCGCGTGAGAAACTTTGGCGGTGCCGGTCTTGTACCACGTAAAATTCGCATCCGATAATGGGCTTAACCAAGGGGTTCCCATTTCCATCCTTGCGTTTCCAGGCTTCAGCCACAAATTTAAAGACCCCAAACATGTTTCCATGGTCGGTGATGGCCATTCCTTTCATGCCATCGGCAATGGCTTTATCGTAAAGTTTAGAAATATCTGCAGCTCCATCCAACAACGAAAACTGGGTATGAACATGAAGGTGGTTGAATGAATGCGACATAAAAAAAGGGATTACGTCCAAAAATACGAATCCCTTCCAAGGCTTGCACCTTGTGTTGACAATTTGTTAAGAAAATGCCTTATTCGAAATCTTCGAAGCGCACATCCGGGTAATCGGTATCGCGCTGCTCACCTTCACGGCCTGGAGTGTACACCTGCTCCTCAACAGGAGTTGGGTTGTTTTCACGCACAAAATCCAAGGCTTCTTGCAATCCATCAGAAAACTTGATTAAATCTTCCTTATATAGGAACAATTTATGCTTTTCATAAAAAAAAGAACCATCCGGTCTTGGGCGGCGTTTGCTTTCAGTGATGGTGATAAAGAGATTCTCGTCACGAGTGGCCTTTACATCAAAAAAATAGGTTCTTTTTCCCGCACGAACCGACTTTGAAAAGCGTTCATTTTGGTTGTTTTTGTAATTGTCTTCCATAAGCGAAGGGCTAGTTTTCAAACCAAATATAATAAAAGGAATATCTAAACCACAAAAATGTTCCTTTTTCTTACGTCTTTGCTGTAGTAGAAAGCGCAATTTTGGTGCACAAAGCCCCTCAAGGGCATTTATTCTGAGTCTGCTACTCGGCTTGGACTCTGCTGTTCAAAAAACTGCCAATACAATCCTTTGGCCTGTAGCAATTCAGAGGGAGGTCCAAATTCAACAGCCTGACCTTGGTCTAAAACCAAAATGCGTTCTGCCGGCTGCAAGGTGGAAAGCCGATGCGAGATTAACACGATGGCAGACCGCTGGTTTAAACGTTTAAGGTGATTCAATACCTCCCGTTCCGTACTGGTATCTACTGCGGAAAGGGCATCATCCAACACCAAACAAGGACTGGGTTGAATCAGAGCCCGGGCAATGCTGCTGCGTTGTTTTTGTCCACCGCTTAAGGTTACGCCCCGTTCCCCCAGGCGGGTTTGATAGGCTTCTGAAAATTCCATCACATTTTCATGCAATCCGGCCATGACAGAGGCCTGAATAACATCTTCCTGGCTTGCCTTCATGGAATCAGTCGCCCCAAATCGGATGTTGTTTTCAATGGTATCGGAAAATAAAAAAACGTCTTGAGGAACAAAGGAGAAAACGCTGCGCAAGGCCGAAAGGGAGTAGGAACGAAGGTCTTCGCCATTCAGGGTGATTTTTCCCTCGGTGGGGTCATAAAAGCGCATCATTAATAAAGCAATGCTTGATTTTCCCGACCCCGTTTTTCCGGTAATGCCCAACACCTGATTTTTTTCCAGCTTAAAGGAAACGTTGGTCAAGGCCCGAATTCCGGTTTCCGGATACACAAAGCCTACCGAATGAAATTCAAGTTCAAAAGCACCTTCCGTGGGCAATAGCCTTCCTTCGGGCAGGCTAGACTTGGTTTCTAAAAATTCATTGATTCGAATTTGTGAGGCCTCGGCGCGTTGCCAAATGGAAGTAATCCAACCCAAGGAGGCCACAGGCCAGGTCAACAGGTTTACATAAATAATGAACTCGGCAATAACCCCAGGACTGATGCGTTCATGGTACACTTCCCAGCCTCCAACTCCCACCGCCAAAACAGTACTTATTCCAATCAAAAGCAAGATTAAGGGGAAAAATACGGCATTTATAACCATCAACCGTACCGCTTCTTTTCTATACAATTCACTTTGAGATTCAAACCGGTTCTCGAATTCGGGCTGCCTGCCATAGGCCTTAACAATCCGTATGCCTGAAATGAATTCCTGAACAAAGGAACTGATGGACGATAAGGCCTCCTGAACTCGAGTGGATTGGCTTAAAATTCGTTTGTTCACCAAATACACCAATGCCGACAAGATGGGCATGGGAACAAAAACCAAAAGGGTGAGAAATGGACTGGTTTTAAGCATCATCCCCAACACCAGCACGAACAGAACCAGGGTGTTTAAGCCATACATGATTACAGGCCCCAAATACATGCGTACATTGCTGATGTCTTCCGACAACCTGTTCATTAAATCGCCGGTGGCATGCCTCCTGAAAAACCCCAAATCCATGTTCTGGTAATGGGCAAAAACATCGTTTTTTAAATCGTACTCAATCCATCTGGATGTAATGATGATGGTTTGACGCACCATAAACAACAAAATGCCTTTGCAAAGGGCAAACAAAAAAATAAGACCGGCCAACTTAATCAACGCATCGAAAAACGTTTGCTTATCCATGGCCGAGGGATTGGCTTTCAACTCCTTTAAGTACTCTGACACCAAATCAATGGATTCTTGAATCAATCCTGCCGGAAAAACGGCGAACAGGTTTGAGCCAATTACAAAGAGCAGGCCCAATGCCAATCGACCCCTATATTTCCACAAATAATGATTTAAACTCGCTAAGGCGTTCATGGTAATTTTGGGTTGCATCTGCTTCAATCCAATGAAAAAATCTACATTTGCAGCAAACGACAACCGCCTCAAAGGTAATTAATCAATCGCCCAAATGGAACTTGCTGCCGAAACCAATCTTCAACAACCACATGTTCTGAATGTCATGTCTTCCATGGATCATGAACAATTGGTCTTTTGCCAGGACAATCAAACCGGACTTAAAGCCATTATCGGAATTCACAACACCACCTTGGGACCCGCTCTTGGCGGTACACGCATGTGGGCCTACGAACGGCTTGACGATGCGGTTGAAGACGTCCTGCGCTTAAGCCGTGGTATGACCTTCAAGGCCTCCATTGCCGGTCTCAACCTGGGTGGAGGTAAGGCCGTAATTATTGGAGACGCCCGTTCGCTTAAAAATGAAGCCCTGTTGCGCCGTTTTGGCAAGTTTGTTCAATCCCTGAATGGGAAATACATTACCGCAGAAGATGTGGGAATGTCCACCCGCGATATGGAATACATTCATGCTGAAACCTCATTTGTAACCGGTTTGCCCGAACATTTGGGGGGCAGCGGAGACCCTTCTCCGGTTACGGCATACGGAGTATATATGGGCATGAAAGCCTCGGCAAAATTCGCCTATGGCTCCGATTCCCTGGCCGGAAAAACAGTCTTGGTGCAAGGCGCCGGACATGTGGGCTCTTACTTGATTGACAACCTGATTAAAGAAGGCGCCAAGGTGAAGGTTTCCGATATTTTTGAAGATAAAATTCAAGCAATAACCCGCCGTCAACCCGCTGTTGAAGTGGTACCCGCCGACCAGGTGTTTACCACCAACATGGATATTTTCGCTCCCTGCGCCCTCGGAGGCATTTTAAACAACGATTCGTTGGCCGCTCTACGTTGCGACATTGTGGCCGGAGGAGCCAACAATCAGCTGAAATCTGAAAAAATTCACGGTCAAGCCATGTTGGAAAAAGGAATGGTGTATGCTCCAGACTTTTTGATTAATTCCGGCGGTCTGATTAATGTGAATGGCGAATTGGAAGGCTATTCCAAAGAGGCGGCCATGAAAAAAGCCGAATTCATCTTCGATGTGTGTGGATCTATTCTTACTGAAGCCAGAGATACCAATACGTTTAGTGGCAATGTAGCCATTGATTTTGCTCAACGCCGAATCGATGCCATTGCCGGTATTCGCACCCGGGGATAATCCCTACTTTTTTCTAGTTTTTCGTTCATTTTTTCATTCTTAGGGTTAAATTGCACACGTTATGTTGAATAGAAGGCACATCCGAGTTAAGGTTTTGCAAGCGCTCTACGGATACATCCAATCTGGACTAAATAATGTTCCGGCAGCTG
This sequence comes from uncultured Flavobacteriales bacterium, assembly GCA_903825395.1. GTDB lineage: Bacteria > Bacteroidota > Bacteroidia > CAIKAF01 > CAIKAF01 > CAIKAF01. Next base: position 4,667 of record CAIKAF010000015.1, on the reverse strand, counting down.
AAAAGGCCATGGTTCAATCTTCAGAAGAGATCTACCGGCTCTATTTGTTTCAACTGTCTTTGCTGCTCGAATTCAGGCACTTTGCCTTTCTCGACAAACAAGATGCCAAGAATAAAAAAATTCCCAGCCCCGAAGATTTAAAAGACAGCAACCCGTTTTTAGACAATCTGCTGCTAAAATCCCTGGCCGACAACCCCTCCTTTTTGCAACGCCTATCCCACCATAAAGTTTCCTGGTCGGCCTACCAAGATGAAATTCATAAGGTGTGGAGAAAAGTGAAGAAAACCGATTTTTTCCTGGAATACATGGCCACCCCACAACCTACTGAAGAACAAGATCTGCAGGTTTTGATGTCCATTTTTACCGAGGTTGTTTTTCAGGAAGAAGTGCTCGAATCCATTTATGAAACCCTGAACATCCATTGGATTGATGACCTCTATGTGGTCAACCATTCCTTGATAAAAACCCTGAAAACCCTAGGCGAAAAAAAGAAACTGAAACTCGAAAAGCTCTACAAAGACGAAAACGACGATAAGGCCTTTATGGTGGATTTATTTCGAAAAGTCATTTTGTACAACGATGAATTTCAGGAGCTTATACAAGAAAAGGCGAAAAACTGGGAATTGGAGCGCATCGCAGTTATGGATCTGCTGCTCATGAAAATGGCCATGACCGAATTGGTGACCTTCAGCAGCATTCCAATTAAGGTTACTCTGAACGAATACATCGAACTTTCAAAGCATTTTTCAACCCCCAAAAGCAATACCTTTATCAACGGTATTTTAGATAAGGTGATGGCTGATTTTAAAGCTTCAGGAAAAATGCAAAAAACCGGTCGAGGTTTGCTCGATGCTTAATATCTTTGCACAAACATAAATTCTAATCCTATGGTACGCTTTCTGTTTTCATCTCTTTTAGCTTCATCTCTTCTGTTGGCCTCTTGCGGAGGTAAAGATGCGTCTGAAACCACCGAAATTCCAGCGGACATGGTTGGCAAAACAACCACGATGGTGTTCGAAAAAGACACCTTTGATTTCGGTACCCTCACCAAAGGCGATAAAAAGGAATTTACGTTTACCTTCACCAATACCGGAAGCGAACAGCTTATTATTGCTGACGCGAAAGGCTCTTGCGGTTGTACCGTTCCCGAAAAACCCGAAGGACCGATTAAACCCGGCGAAAAGGGCGAAATTAAGGTGGTGTTCGACAGCACCAATAAAAAAGGTGGCCCCATCACTCAAACCGTAACCCTAACTGCCAATACCGAACCCAATGTCACTGTTCTGCATGTGGTAGGACAAGTCATTGATCCCAATGCCGACAAAGAAGGGGGAGACCACGCCGGACACGACCACGCCGGCGGTAGCCACGAAGGTCATAACCATTAATTCTACCTCCTATGAATCTTTTCCTAATGCTTGGTAACTCCGCTTCCGGAGGAGGTCAAGGCGATTTCACTCAATTTATTTTCCTTGGCCTGGTGCTGGTGGTGTTTTACTTTTTCATGATTCGTCCTCAAATGAAAAAGTCCAAAGACCAGAAAAAATTCCGCGAAGCCCTGAAAAAAGGAGACCGGGTGGTAACCATCGGTGGCATACACGGAAAAATTCTGGACATGACCGATACCACCGTTACCCTTGAAATGGTAGATAAGAACCACATTAAGTTCGAAAAATCAGCCATTTCTATGGATAACTCGGCCAGCCTGTCCGATACCTCGAACTAAGCCCAAGGCATGGCGCATGGCCCTGCTATTGTTGGATTAACCGGAGGCATTGGTTCAGGTAAATCCGCCTTGGCCACCGCCTTGCAACAGCTCGGCGTCCCCGTGTTCTTTGCCGACCAAGAAGCCAAGGCTTTTTACCTGTTCCCTGAACACAGAACCTGGATTGCCCATACCTTTGGAGAACAGTCCTTTTTCCCCAACGGAGAACTCAACAGAGCCCACATCGCTCAGCACATCTTCAGTTCCAAGGAGCTAAAAGCCAAGCTTGAAGCGAAGATTCACCCTTTTGTTCAAGGCAGATTTCAGGCCTGGATGCAGCAGCAAACCGCCCCCTACATCCTGCGCGAAGCCGCCATTTTAATTGAATCTGGCTCCTACACAGATTGTGCAGCCGTTGTGGTGGTTGAAGCTCCCCTTGAACAACGCATTCAACGGGTTATGAAACGCGATGCTGTGCCGCGGGAGGTTGTCCTGCAGCGCATTCAGGCACAAATGAGCGATGAGCAGCGCAGCCGCTACGCTACCCTGCGCCTGCAAAATCCCGATGGAACCGATGTGCAGGCACTGGCCAAACACCTGCACCAAACACTTCTTGAACGCCTGCGCCCATTATGAAAACCATTCTAACGGCCCGGGAACAGCGGCTCCACGATGCCGGCATTCAGCAGGCAGAGGGCATTTCTTCCCTAAGCCTCATGGAGCGTGCCGCCTTTCGCATATACAAGGCCATGCTGCCCAAACTTCGCCGCTTGGCTCCCCTGCGCATTTCCATATTGGTAGGGCCGGGCAACAACGGCGGAGACGGATTGGCGCTGGCGCGCTACCTATCTGCCCATGCACCGATTCAGGTATTGCGTTGGCACAGCAGCAGCTATAGCCCCGACCACTTGCAGCAATGGTCAGCGCTGCAGGCCTTGCGGCCCCGAATTTCAGTGTTCGATTACCGACCTGAAGCGGAACATGAATTAAAAGAACTTCCTTCCTGCGGACTGTGGATTGACGCCCTGTTTGGCCATGGACTTACCCGGCCCTTGGGCCCCGAATACAAAACCCTGTTTGACCGGATTTTAAGCCAAAATGCACCCGTTTGGGCCATCGACTTGCCCTCGGGTTTGCCGGCCGACCCCTTGCTGTTTCCATATACAGAACCCATCTTAAAGGCCAGCCATACCTTTAGCATTGACCGCCCGGCCTTCAGCATGTTGTTTCCCGAGGCGGCGCCCTTTCTCGGCACCTGTCAGCAGATTCCCTTGAGTGATTTAAAACCCGGTACCGCATCGAACCTGGGCTGTTGGCTGGAATCGGAAGACATTCGGAAACGGATTCCGCAGCGGCAGTCCTTTGTGCACAAGGGGAATCAGGGTTGGCTGCTGGCTCTGGGAGGTGGCAGTGGGGGCGAAGGAGCCCTTACCTTGTGCAGTGCCGCGGCCTTGTCGGTGGGTGCCGGAAAAGTCTTGGCTTTGGGGGCAACATCGGCGGCGGCGCCCTTGCTGAGCCGCTGTCCTGAGGCCCAGTTTCTGGAATGGTCTTCAATCGGGCTTGAACTTCCGGCCAAAGCAACGGCCTTGGCCTTGGGGCCGGGAGCGGGTAGGGCAGAGGCAGTTCGGCGCTGGCTGGACTATGCACGGCAGCGCAGCGATCTGCCGCGGGTGTTGGACGCGGATGCCTTGAATCTGCTGGCGGAATCTCGGCCGGAAATTCCTTTCGAGGGCACCGTGGTATTGACTCCGCATCCTGCCGAGTTAGATCGGTTGGCGGGAGACAGCAGCAGCTCGGTGCAGCGCTGGGAAAAAGCTCGAAAGCTGGCCACAGACTGGAACTGCTATGTGGTATTAAAGAACCACATCACCTGGGTATGTAGTCCTGATGGTCGGGCATTTGCCTTGGACTTTGGTACGCCGGCGCTGGCAAAAGGGGGTTCGGGCGATGCGCTGACGGGCCTGATTGCGGGTTTGTTGGCTCAGCGCCTCCCGGCCTTAGATGCCTGCGTGTTGGGGGTGGCCTTGCATGGTCGCGCGGCCCGGCTTATGGAGGCCGAACGGGGCACCGAGGCTGTGTCGCCCGCAGAATTGCCGCAATACATGGGCCTGGCCATCCGTTCCTTTGTGCAGAGAATGGGGGATGATTTGGGCGCTTAACCGGCTCTCACTTCAAGTCCTCGCCCCGGCGGGCTGCCGGAATACCGGCCTGCGGTGGCTCCCTCTGGTCGCCTCCTCGGCTCGGACCGGCAGGCCGCCGGGGCTGTGGGCTTTCCGTATCGATCCGGAGCGCGGGGCGGTGTAATTCATATCCGGTATTTTTTGGGTAAATGGGTTAGGGGTTGGAAACATCCCGGAATACCGCGCCTAAGTTCACTTAGAATTGCTAATTGTTGAGTGGTTAAGCAGATTGACTCAAATCCAAACGTAGCATGGGCATAAAGTCATTTAGAGAGCATTAAACCATAACATCCGTTGCATAGTATTTTATCCCAATTCTGATCGGAAATAGCCAGCATTTTAGAGGTTTTTGCCTGATTGCAGAGGGAACACGTAAAATGAATCAATTTTTCGAACCGGAACTGAGTTAAAGGACCACGCGCTGGATATTCCTTGGTGATTTTTTCTGAGGGTTTTGGCATGTGGTTTATTTTTAGAGAGACAATTTAGGTTTTTGGTTTATTCAGGTTTTCAGCAGTCTTGTAACCACCCCATTTTTAGTACAGGTCAAAATTAGATGTTCTATTTGACAAGTGGTAAATATCCAACGAAGTGTGGTGCCTGTTGAATGAGGTACCATACTGGCAGGAGAACAACACCTGCCACCCGATGAAATTGCGGTCCGGTTCAAAAACCGCATCGTACGCATCCATTGTTTTGCCAATGGGAACGGAAGGCACAGCCGCCTCATTGCCGATATTATTATTGAGAAAATATATAAACTGCCCGTGTTCAGTTGGGGC
>CAIKAF010000014.1 GCA_903825395.1 uncultured Flavobacteriales bacterium | reverse complement strand
TCGGTTACACCGGCGCCGGTGAAAATACCGCCAGGCGTACCGGGCTGTAAATTGAATGGAGCATCGGCAGAACAAATCACATTGGGACCAGTTACGCTGGCATTTGGAGTAGGATTCACCACGATTTGAACGCTATCGGTGCTTAAGCAACCGGTATTGGCATCAAAAATACTGTGGTAAGCCTGATAGGTTCCTGCTGGAACGGCTCCTGGGTCAAAACTAGCTCCATTACCTGAAGGAGTTACCCCGTTGCCAGACCAGTTGCCTCCGCTGTTCAAAGCGGCCAAGCTGATGCTGTTGTCATAATCGCACAACTGAGTAGATGCGGTAGTGATAGAGGCATCGGGTCCTTGAACCACATTGATAATCAAGGAATCTTGGAAGGTACAGCCGTTATTAGTAACCGTGTACACAACAGTATTGTTTCCAAGAACACCCAGTTGAGGGTTAAATAAACCTTGAACAGAGTCAGTAATGGTCACCCCACTCCAAACACCATTTGTATCAGAGGGCTGAGGAATGCTGTAGAAAACAGTTACATAGCCCATACCTGAGTTGGCACCTGTAGCATTCACTTGGTTTGTTCCTCCGTTGAAGGAACCACCTCCACCGCCGCCGTTGCTTTGGCCATCGCCAGCACCACCGGACCAGCCACCGCCGCCTGCGGCACGGTGACCAACGCCGGCTCCGCCACCGAATCCGCCGGCAGGGCCTTGGTAGTTCAAGTCAGGATTTCCACCTGCACCGCCAGACAAGAAACTTTGGCCCTCAAGGTAAGGAGAACCTCCGTTGCAATTGCGTCCACCGGCCGTGTAAAAACCACCACCGCCTGAACCATACGAACATGAGTTTCCTACACCACCGGGGGTGTTTTGCGTGCCTGCAGCACCTGAAAGGGCGCCACCGCCGCCGCCGCCATTGATTCCGCCAAAGCCGCTGCTACCTCCAGAAGAAGTACCATCTAAGCCTGCATCACCAGGAAGACCAGCCTGAGAAGATCCGGCACCGCCGCCGCCACCAGCAACAAGCAAAGGAGAGTTGTTGGCAGTAACTACAAATGTACCACCACCACCTGCACCGGCGCAGTTTGCGCCACCACAGTTTCTGGCATTGGGTTGTTGACCAACAAGAATTTTCAAGGTTGTTCCAGCGGTAAGGAAGAAGTCGCCTTCCATTTTAGCACCGTTACCACCCGACAAACCTGCACCTGTTCCACCTTGGGCACCAGCAGCAACAATTCTATAGGTTGATGTGTAAGGTGCAACCCAGGTTTGAATGCCTTGGTTAACGGTAACTACACCAGGCCCATAGGCTGTATTAGCAGCGGCCTGATCTGGTCCAAATTGACCTGTTGCTCCACAATTCGTAAAGGTCATCGTGCCTTGAAGCAAGGGAGGATCAAAACCTAGATCAACCAAACCATTACCGGCGCAAACAATACCGGGATCAGACAACATGGCAACTGGAATAGGGGTTACCTGCACCAAAGCCGTATCAAATTTAGATGGACAACCGTTCACCGTGTAATTTACGTGGTAGTTGATGGTTTGAGTCAATGAAGGTGTAGTCCAGTTTTGACCGATGTTCATCAAATTACCACCCCAGTTATCATACCAAACGTAATTACCGTTCGGACCAGTTACCGACAAGTTTGCTGAACCACTTCCGCAGAAGGCGGTGTCGCCACTAGCTACAGGAGCAGGCAGAGAATCCAACCAAATAACAGCAGGAACACGTGGGCTGGCGCACACCAAGGTCACGTTGTATGAAATAACAATCTGTCCATTTCCTGAGCGGAAACCTTGAGAGTGGGTTGTGTTGGAGGTGCGCGTTGCATTGGCAAAACTAGAACCGCCGCCGCCGCCGCCATAGTAACCACCGCCGCCGCCAAATTGGCCGCCACCGCCACCGCCGCCAGATTGACCGCAGGTACCGCCTTGTCCACCAATTCCTAAAACACCGGCATTTGAACATCCACAAGTAGCTCCTCCACCAGCAGCGGTAGGAGAAGCTCCTCCGCCAACTACACAGGTACCATTGTAGTCGTTGCTACCGCAATTAAATCCATTTTGAGCTGCACCAGATCCACCACCATGTCCGCCACTCATTCCAGATCCGCAGTTCCAGCCGCCGCCGCCACCGCCGCCGGCAGTAACTACGCGGTTTGCAAGGCCAACTCCACCGCTTCGAATATCAGAAGCTCCACCACCACCGGCACCGTTCGATGTTCCATTTCCACCTCCGTTCCAACCTCCGGTATTGCTGCTGGAGGTTCCACCTACATAAACAGACAACACTTCACCGGGAGTAACACTTAATGTCGTTTGAACACGGCCACCCAATCCACCAGGATTGGAACCTGGGCTAGGAAGCGATCCGCCGCCCTGAGCACCTTGAACGTCAACCGTAAGAGAGGTCACATTGGCTGGAACCGTATAGGATTGAGGAGAGCCGGTAAAGTTAAAGGTTTGAGATCCGCTTAAATTGCTGGTCAACTGAGAACCGGCAAACAAGGTATCAGAGCCTAAAATAGGTGGCAATGAGATGCTGGGGCCAATGGCAATCAAATTACCACCAGTAGGAGCATCAAACCAAGATACTGTATTGTTGCTTGTTGCAGTTAGCGTAACGGGAGTACCACAGGTTACAGAATCGCCTTGAGTAACAGGTGCTACTAGAGGAGACACATTAATAACAACGGGTACTCGGGTACTTGAGCAATAGGATTTAACATAACTAACGGTAACCTGACCGTTTCCATTTTGGTCGCCTTGGTTGTGCGTAACATTGCTGGTTAGGCTAGGGTTCACATAGCTGGAACCGCCACCGCCGCCGCCATAATATGCGCCGCCGCCGCCGCCATACCAACCGCCGCCGCCGCCGCCGCCGGGATACCCGCAGCAACCGCCCCAAGCGCTACCACCTTGACCAAATTGTCCGGAAGGTGCACCATAACAAGTGGCTCCTTGACCACCAGCAGCTTGAGTGCCACCGGCTCCGCAATAACAGCTGTTGTAGCCGTTGCAGGCCAATCCGTTTCCGGCTGTTCCTGAACCACCACCAGCACCACCTTTATCTTGGTTGCCGTTGCAATATTGACCACCGGCTCCGCCACCACCACCGGCAACGACAACCCGGTTGTTTAAGGTATTTCCACCAACACGAATATCAGAGGCACCTCCACCACCACGGGCTTCTTGTCCACTGTAATAGGCATAACCTTGGCCTCCGCCGTTCCATCCACCAGGGCCCCAAATTCCTGTGCAGCATCCACCAGATCCTGGCTGATTGCCCACATAAATAAACAGAGTTTGACCTGGAGTAACAGCAAGTGTACCGGTCACCTTTCCACCCTTTCCACCGTCGTTCCAAGAGTTGGTACCACCTTGAGCACCACGAACATCAAAAGAAAGAGAAAAAACACCAGAAGGAACGGTCCATGTTTGTTGACCTCCGGTGTAATTGAAGGTTTGAGAACCAGAAGGGTTCGGATCTGAAACCGCCTCAACCCAAAGGGTATCGGTTTGGGTTACAAAAGTCATGGAATAGTTGGACTGAGTTGACAAAGGAGAACCGCCTGTTGGGGCAGCGAACCAATGGTACCAGCCGGTAGAACCGGATGCAGAAGCTGTAATGTTGCTGCCGCAAGTAGTATTGATTGGATTGGCTGTTGGAGTAGCCAGAGGAGTAACCGTTAATTGTACAGGCACACGTGCGCTGGTACAAAAAGGAGTAGTATAGTTAAAAGTAACACGGCCATGACCTTGACGGGTTCCGCGGGTGTGGGCTATATTGGTACACAGGTTTGGGTCGGCATAATTTGAACCGCCGCCGCCGCCGCCGTAGCTTGAACCGCCACCACCATAATAGCCGCCGCCGCCGCCGCCGCCATAAAAGTCTCCGTTTCCTCCTTGACCTAGAGAGCCATTTTGAGGGCAACACCAGTTTCCACCAGCAGCTCCGCCGGCATTTTGAGAACCACCACGACCTGTAAAACTGGTATTTCCGGTGCTACCGCAGTACAAACCATCTTCCCCAGTTGCTGCACCGCCATCGCCACCGCGAGAACCATCCGTTCCGCAGTTAAATCCGCCGCCGCCGCCGCCGCCGGCAACCAATACACGGTTGTTTGTGCCTGTTCCTCCAATCCGAATGTCGGTAGCTCCACCACCTGAGTTGGCCATGCTGGTTGAGTAGTATTGATTACCTCCTCCGTTATAACCACCATTGGATTGGGCGTTGCCGGGCCATCCTCCTACATAAATGTAAATGGTTTGACCAGGTGTTACCGCTACCGTAGCTACGGCTTTACCACCAAAACCTCCACGGTTGTTGTAGTTCGTATTGCGGCTACCCTCGGCACCTTCCATATCCACAGTAATTGAAAAAACGCCGGCTGGGACAGTCCAGCTTTGTTGACCTCCAGTATAATTGAAGGTTACCGAAGCAGAAGGATTTAAGTTGTTGGTGGCTTCTACATAATAGGTTGTAGATTGCAAGGTACTGGCAGGAATAAAATTAGCTCCAGTAGCCAAAACTGCTCCACCAACCGGACCGGCAAACCAACGGAATAATCCGGTAGAACCCGATGCCGACAGCGTAGCAGACCCCCCACACGTGGTGGTATCGCCGGTAGTTGAGGGCATAGCTAATGGATTAACCCCTACAATAAGCGCTGCCCTTGGGCTTACGCAGTTGGGGTTGTTGTAGCTGTTCACCGCCTCTACATAATACGTCCCCTGTGCATACATTGCAGGAGTAGTGTATGTAGCTCCGGTTCCCAAAACCGAGCCGCCACTTGGCTGGCTATACCACCGGTAAAGGCCGGTAGAGCCTGAGGCCGATAAAGTGGCACTTTGCCCGCAGGTTGCCGCCGAGCTGAGCGCCGCTGGGGTTGGACACTGCCCAAATCCGACTTGGAAAAGGGCAAGAAATGAAGAAACCATTCCTAATTTAAGAAGGGTGCTCTTCACATCGAGTAAACGTTTCTTTTTCATAGATGTGTTTTAGATTAAAACAAGGTGTGTTTTGGTAGATCACACTTTGAATTTAAGGTCAAGATTATTAAATAAAATTAACACAAAAAAATTTCAACAATCGAATGTTGAAACCCAATCAAACACTATCCATAAACAATATAAAAATGTTTATTTTAAAAGAAATCATCTAGAATCCATTGTTCTAAATTTTGGCCTTTAAATTAGATGTTAAACTTTTTTTTTATAAGTTTTCTAAAAAATATTTTTGGTGAGTTGTTTCCTGTTTTTTTCAAACAATAGAGCTTAAAAAAAAATAAAAAAAAAGCGGCCAATTGGCCGCTTGTCGGGGTGAGAGGATTCGAACCTCCGACCACACGCCCCCCAGACGTGTACTCTAACCGGGCTGAGCTACACCCCGAAATCCTGTAGAACAGGGCAGCAAATGTAATACCCCCCCTTAACATATCCAAATGAAGAACCCGAATAGAAGTTTACATACGGCTAGGTCCTTGATTTTCAAGAAAATTCATCCAATTGCCATTCCAGTTCAATATCTGTACCTTTACCTATCGATCTATCGTATGCGCAACTCTAGATTCCTCTTTCTTATCGTTTCCGTTTTTTCTCTACAGGGACTAATAGTGGCCCAGACTGGATTTATGGAAAACAAAGGCCAATGGAAAGGCCCATTTCAATTTAAGTCCAGCATCCCCTCTGGAACGGTGTTTTTTGAACCCCATGGGTGGACATTCCACTGGGCCGACCTAGAACCCTTGCATGCGGCCCATACAAAAGGTCAACCGGAAGAAATCCTCATCGCCTCCCATGCCGTTCAAGTAAAAGTGAAGAATGGGTTTGGACCTATGCATTGGCAAGGAACAAATCCTGGAAAAACAAGATTCAGTTACTTTTTAGGAAACGACCCGGGTTCATGGGTGTCGGGTTTACATGCTCAAGGCACAATTTCTGCCCAAGATGTGTGGGAAGGTATAGCTTGCCGCTTTTTTTCCTTCAAGGCTGCAATGAAATATGAATTTGTAGTGGACCCCGGTGCTAACCCTCAGCACATTCAGTTGGAATTTGAAGGAGCTGAATCTGTTTACCTGGAGAAAGGCCGATTGAACATTGAGACTACACTGGGAACCGTTACGGAAGAATCTCCAATTGCATACCAACTTAATGAAAAAGGAGATACGAACTTTATTGCTTGCCGGTTTACATTGAGCGGAAAACGGCTTGGGTTTGAACTCGGAAGCTACGATAAAAGCCGAACCCTGATTGTAGATCCCTTCTTGGTATTTGGTTCATTTTCAGGATCTACCACCGACAATTGGGGCTATACCGCAACCTATGATTCAGATGGTTTTTTATACTCAGGAGGAGTAGCCAATGGCATTGGATACCCCACCACGACCGGAGCCTTTCAAACAGTTTGGAATGGAGGACATGGTTCCGTTTTTCCATCTGACGTTACCCTTTCCAAATACGATACTACAGGCAGTTTCATGGTTTGGTCAACCTACCTAGGCGGCAGCGGAAGTGAATTGCCCCACAGCTTGGTGGTTAATAATTTCGATGAATTATTCGTGTATGGCACAACAGGGTCGGCCGACTTCCCAACCACTCAAAATGCCTTCGATGTCAGTTTTAATGGCGGTGCCAATGGGACCACCACCTCGATGAACATCAATTACAACTCAGGTTCAGATATTTTTATCAGTCGAATCTCAGCCAATGGAACAGCATTGCAAGCTTCAACCTTTGTGGGGGGATCAGGAAACGACGGCCTCAACCAAGGAGCCCCCCTTCGATTCAATTATGCCGATGAGGTGCGGGGAGAAATCATTATTGATAACCTGAACAATATTTATGTGGCTACAGTTACAGCCTCCTCTGATTTTCCAATCACGCCCAATACGGTTCAACCAACCTATGGCGGAGGCGGACAAGATGGGGTTGTATTTAAAATGGACAATGGACTCACCTCTATGATATGGGGTTCTTACCTGGGCGGTTCAAACAACGATGCCATTTACTCCCTTGATTTATACAACAACGACGATTTATTGGTTACCGGTGGAACAAACTCAACCAATTTCCCTACAGCAAATTCACCTTTTAATACCTACAACGGAGGAATCAGCGATGGATTTGCAGCCCGGTTTTCCGCCAATGGCAATACCCTACTGAACAGCATGTACGTAGGATCACCCAACTACGATCAAAATTATTTCATCCAATTGGATGCTTCAGAAAATGTGTATGTTCTAGGTCAAACAAATACCCCAGGCACATATTATATTACGAATGCGGTTTTCAACATCCCCTCGGGCGGGCAATACATTCGAAAATATGCCCCAGATTTTTCCTCCTTAATTTGGTCTACCGCATTTGGTACTGGAGACGGCAATCCGGACATTTCACCTTCCGCATTTCTAGTTGATGTATGCAGTAAGATTTACCTTTCGGGCTGGGGAGGTGTTGTAAATTCCGGATTTTATACCGGGTCCACTACCGCAGGAATGCCCATCACGCCCGGTACTGCTTTTCAGCAGTTCACAACCGGTTCAGATTATTATTTGATGGTAATGGACGACAATGCCAACCAATTAATTTATGGATCCTTTTATGGAGGCTCCATCAGTGCAGAACACGTAGATGGTGGTACCAGTCGATTTGATCGAAAAGGCATGATGTACCAAAGCGTATGCGCAGGCTGTGGAGGAAATTCCGATTTCCCAACTACAGTTGGAGCCCACTCTACCATCAACAGCTCCCCAAATTGCAACAACGGCGTTTTTAAGTTCTCATTTGATTTTCCAACTACAATTGCTGATTTCAATGTCCCCTCATCCGTTTGCCTTCCTGCTCCAATGTTTTTTCAGAACAACTCGGCCGGAGCTACAAATTACCTGTGGGATTTTGGCGATGGCAGTACCTCTACCCTAACCAATCCTGCACATACCTATGCTCAGTCGGGTGTCTATGAGGTCACCCTTTATGCCTTTGACAACTCGGGCAGCAATTGCAATCCCATCGATTCCATTAAGAAGAAGGTGGTTCTATTGGACAATTCTTCAGAGGTAGCCGACACTTCAGTTTTATGCCTAGGAGAATCCAAATACATTGGCTTAACTCCAAACGGCGACCCGACTGTAACCTATACCTGGTCGCCCAGCCTTGGCCTTTCTGACCCCAATAGTTCATTTCCTTTGGCTTCTCCAACCTCTGCTGTCACCTACAGGCTGATATTGAACAATGGAACCTGTGCTGATACGCTGTTTGTTCCTATGGTTGTAGAAACCCTACCCACACTTACCGATTCTTCTATTTTTATTTGCCCAGGCCAATCGGTTCTTTTGGGTGATTCTTCCATTTCAGAATTTGCTCGCTTTAGGTGGTCGCCCAGCATCGGACTGCAAAGCGACTCCACTCGGTTTACCCTAGCAACACCCCTGAGCGATACCACCTACAAATTGGTGTACAGCTTGGGCGCATGTACGGATTCTGTTCAGTACAGCATTGAATACCGAATCAATGGTTCAATTGACTTACCTACCCTAGCTTTATGCCCGGGAGACACCATTCAGCTGAATCAAGCCGACACCACAGGAAAAATAAGCTTCAATTGGATTCCTGCCACCGGCTTATCCAATTCAAGCATTCCCTATCCTGAAGCCTATCCTTCACAAAGTACCTTGTATAGTTTAGTGGCTTCAGATGGCTTCTGCACCGACACCTTTAATCAGCCCATTTTGGTTTTAGATCCCAGCACCTTTGCCGGAACAGATAAACTCATTTGTCAAGGAGAAAGTGTAGCCCTTGGCTTTAATGATACAGTAGGACTCGGTTATCAGTGGACTCCTGCAACGGGATTGTCCAACCCCAACATACCCAACCCCATAGCCAGCCCCTTGTCAAGCACCATTTATGTGCTAAACACCTTTTATCCGGGGCAGCCTGGGGTGTGTGAACGTACAGATACGGTAAGCATTGATGTTCACACCGAATTCCCAATTGCGGGATTTGATTGGCAGGCCTCGGGCGGATGCTTAGGTATGAAATTGGCCTTAAATGACTTGTCTCAAAATGCGGACTCAACCCTTTGGCTGGTCAATGGCCAACCCTTGGCTCCCGGTCAAACCATAGCTCAAATCCCCTATGATTCTACCGCCATTCTCAGCCAAATTGTTTGGAATGGGCCATGCCGCGACACCTTGAATTTAAATTTTGACGGGGGTAGCATGGCTGAGTATCTAAAATTTGTGATGCCCAACGTATTTACACCCAATGGCGATGGATTGAACGAACTGTTTTGCCCCGTAGGCCTGGAAAACGAATTTTGCTTCACCTTGTGGATTTACAACCGATGGGGTACTCGAATTTTCCAGAGCAACGGCAATACCACCTGTTGGGATGGGGTGGTTGATCATTCCGGAGTTCCGGCTTCCGATGGCGTCTATTACTATGTTATTTTGTTGGATGACAACGTCACCCAGGAACAGGGCTTTTTGCATTTGTTCCGTTGATGGAAAGCAAATAAAAGGAGCCTTTAGGTAAAACCGATGGCAGTTGGCCTAGAGTTGGCCTGCGGCAGGGATTGAACGGGGTAGCCCGCCAGTGGGCAGGTGCCTGGAGCGCGAGGTGCGGAGGCGACCTTGGGAGCCACCGCAAACCCGCTGCTCCAGCCACCTGCCAACGCGGCCTACCCGTGAAAGCCCGCAGCCGCCCCAATCCCCAAAAATCAAACCTATTTCTGAATCCAACCTAATTTTTGAAGTAGGGCCCGCCCGCCCAGCCAAACGTAGGGCAGCATGGGCAGCCAGAGCGGCATTCGGTACCTGAATAAACTGCCCAAAACCGGAGTTGTGACTCCGATTAAGCAAAGCAATCCCACTGCAAACCAGATGCTGGCCCAAAACCAAGGCTGATGAGCTCGAAAATCAGGCCGGGTAAGGCCGACAAAAAGCAGCAGCATGGCCACAGATTCGGGCAGCATAATCCAAACAAAAACGCCATTAAAATCGCCCGGAAGGGGCCGAAGGATGGTATTCAAGAGGCCCCATTTCAAGGTAGAAAGAAACGAAATCCAGTTGGGTTCGAAGCCAGGTAAAAAGATGCGGCTTCCGGCTTGCTCGGCTTCAGCCAAATTCAAAAAATTCTGCAATTTAAAACTAAGCATATCCAGTACCGGGTTCCAGTTCAATAGGCTGCTCAAGGCCACGTAAGGCAAAATCAATCCCATGGGGAGCCAAAATTCCAGTTTGAATCTGCGCAGTCCATTGCTCGGCCTTTGGGCTTCGACAAAGCGAGAAAAGGCATACATTAAACCAAAGCCGGCCATTAAAATAGCCATATATGATTTGGTGTAATACAAAAGAATCAGGGCAATCAGGCCCAGCATTTGCCCAAGAAATTTAGACCGAAATACAAACCAAGCCCAGAACAGGACCCCCATTTGAAGCAGAACCAGGGACTCCTTCAAAGGGGCTGAACTCCACAACAATACCGAGGGAATTGCATTCAAAAGGAGCATAATGCCCGTGGCTGGAAGGCTCCACAGGCGAGCCAGACTGATGGATATGAGGTAAGCACCAAGCCAGGCGAATGCCGCGAACATGAGGCTATGCTCCCACAGGCTTTTTGCCCCGGTCAAGGCAAGCAGGGCATGGGTTCGGATGATGGAACGGTTGTCGTTGTACATTCGGTTCCCGTAGGGATGTACCCAATTCAGCATGCGGTCAAAGTGGCGGCCTTCGTATTCAAAGTCCTTGGATAGACCCATCCAATTCAACCAGAACTCCTTGGGCGATTCATCGTGCACATCGGCCATGTGAACGGCATCGGTATAATAGCGATGTACATCGGCCTTTTGTCGGTCGGTATAATAAAACGTATAAAGCCAAACCATGCCCATGCCTACTGCGATTCGCAGGGCCAATACTGACAATAGAATGTATTTTTTTCGACCCGAAAAACCCGGCAAGGAATAGTTCCAAATCCATGCGAACAAGCCCAGAATGAACAGCGGTATAGGCAATGAAAACATGGGCTAAAGATACAACTCAACGGCCTTCGTTGTTGAAGGAATTGGGCTTTGGCATGGAAATAACATCCGCCTAGGAATGCCGGTATTTTTCCAGACTGGTGCGGTGTGGTAGAAAAAATGCCCAGGACAGTAAACACAGTCCATTGATAACAAACAAGGTGGAAAAGTCAGGAACCAAGGCATAACTGCCATTTTTTAACACAAAGGCCGCAAAGGGAGCCGCAAAGGTTCGCAAAGGAGCCTCCAAACTCCTGCACACCCACGCTTTAACTACATTCCCCCTGTGCGCTTTGCGCCGACATCGTGCCCTTTGCGGTAAAAAAACACCAAGGCCTAACCGCCATTCTTTAACACAAAACCCTCAAATACAGTGGATTGAATTATATATTGTAGGTTACGAATTCCCGATCAATGGCTATTCGCTTGGGTTCCCCGTGCGGCCCCGAAATCAAATAATGCTTAGCCAACTCGACACCCAAATTTGATTCTAGTTTTCGTTTAATCCGAGACAGCACCTGCTGAAGATTTCCTTCGGTTGGATTCACCAGTAAATCAATGGCCTCGGAAATCCGTTGTCCGCCGCCGGATGTGTTGGAGAAAAAACTGTAGAGCTGTTCCAATTCAGAACGGTGGTCCACCATGTGGCTGAGCAGCACCCCTTCCGGGTGATTTAAGAAGAACAAAAAAATGGTTTTTTCTTTGGGATTGAGACTTACCTCTAAATTCCCCAAATCGGTGAAGAACAGCTTTCGTGTAAATCCCCGCACCTCCAATCGGCTGGGCCGCTTTAGAATGGCAGCCCGCTCCCGAAACAACACATTCAATCGAACCCGTTCAAACACATCCATAATTTGAGCAATGATCAAGGGCTCTCTGCCTTTTACCTGAAGAATGTTTAAACAGGTGCTGCACACATCTCCAGTCCGCATTTTCAATTGAATTTGCTGTTTGTCCTGGCAGAAGTCATTGGCGCATCCGCGGGGTGTAGCATGAATTCCATTCATCATCTCCACACGACTGCTAAACATTTGATGCCTCAGCAACCACACCACCACTTCATATGCAATGGGAAAGCGGGAGTCGGTATCTTTTAAAAAATACTCCCAATTGGCTGTATGCACAAAATAGTCTCGCCCACTAGGCCCTATGGAACCAAACCAATTTTTATCGTTGGCCAAGGCGGTCAGCAAAAAAACATGGTCTTCATCAGGAATTTCATTCCTCATCCGGTACATGGCACAGATTTCGAAAAAATAAACCCAGGGCGAAAACCGTTCTTCAGCCGGCGGGGCTTTGGGTAATTCCTCCTTGGTATCATTGATCTCCCCTTTTTGTTCTAAAAAATCCTTCACATGTGCGATGGAACGGGTGAAAAAATTTGTTTTCGTAGGTCGCGCAACTTCCTTTTCTATCTTAAAGCTGGCCTTGATTTCTACCGGTCTTTGAATGGAAAATGATGGAGTATCTAATAAATGGGGATGAGCCTGCCATGCGGGGATAAATTGGATTGGCCCCGAGGATTGCTGCAAAAAGGAAAGCACATTATCGAACAGATCGGACTTTACGACCTCTCCATCCAGTGAAGATGTTATTAGGTGAACCTTCATCGGCTTAAAAATACTACACCGGCTCGAGCTAGGCAAGAGGCCGGTGTAGGTAACCAAAACATATTATTTTTTACTTTCTTTTAAAAATTCAGTGGGTACCAATCCCGAGCTCTTTTGCTTGGCGTAATGATGCATGGAATGGGTTAAATCTTTTTGCATGGAAAAGAAATCCTGCTTTGAATAGTGCTTTGCCGAGGAGTCTTTCATGCTGAGTTGATTGGCCATTTGATGCACATCGAAATCGGCACCCAAAATTGTAAAGGACCAGTCGCCGGTTTCCTCCAATTCTTTAACCATCGATGATATGGCTTGGGGTGAAAAGCGCCGACTGGCGTTTTCCATTCCATCGGTCAAGATTACCACCACCACACTTACTTCTTTGGCCCGCAATTCGGGAGCAAAAAAGGTTTGAATGCGCGCCACAGAATCTCCAATGGCATCATTCAACGCTGTTCCTCCGTTTGGGTTGTAGTCTGCCGTGCGCAGTTCGGGCATGCTGCTGGCCGGCGAAAATCCAAAGTTGTGGTACACATCCGAGTTAAACACCGTAAGCGCTGCGTAAAAATGTTGTTCAGGATGCGCCTCTTGAACTTCACGTAGGGCTTTCAATTGAGCATTGAATAAATCTACGGTTTGCACGCGCACGTCCGACATTGAACCACTCTGGTCCAAAACAAAATGATAAACGGTTTTTGAATTTTTCATAAATGAGAGTTTTAATTTGTTGAATCAAAAGTCCAACATCTCTCATTCAATGAGCAATCTTTGCAACCTTGCAAGCCTTAAAACCGGCTTAGCACATTCCGTACAGATTGGATGTAACTGCCTGCAAATAAATTGACATGCACCAATAAGGGGTAGAGGTTGCAGATGGCCACCCGATCTTCCCAACCGGGCTCAAGGGCCCATTCTTCCGCATAACCGGAATAAAAGGCAGGATCAAAGCCTCCGAACAATCTGCTCATGGCCAAATCCATTTCCCGGTGACCGTAGTAAACGGCCGGGTCAAAAATAACGGCATCTCCGCTCAAATCAGAAATAAAATTACCTCCCCACAAATCGCCATGCAGCAACGATGGTTTTTCAACGGGGAAAATTTCTTTCAGTTTAGCACCCAGGCGATCCAATTGCTTCACCAGTTCTAAATCGGCTTTCCCTGAATCAACGGCCCTTTTAACCATTGGGGCTAAGCGGCTTTCATAAAAAAAGCTGGCCCAATCGGAACTGGGGGTATTTACCTGAGGAATGGATGAAATAAAATTATTGTAATCCAGTCCAAAAGCAGTGCCTTCGGTGCGGTGCAGGCGGGCCAGTTGGGCGCCAAATTCCGGCCAAAAATCATAATGGGGTGTACCACGATCAATCATTTCCATCACCAATATTTCCTGGCCTTCGGCTTCAATGACGCCGTACACTGTGGGCACACGCACGGCATTGGCCGAACGCAGCAAATCCAACCCTTGCCGCTCCAACTTAAACATATTGGGATGCTGGCTTGCCCGATTGTGCTTAATGAAGAAAGCTCCCTGATCGGTTTCTACCACTTCTGTTGAATTGACAGAGCCGCCGTTTAAGGCCCGAATAGAGGCAACATTCACTGGAAATTTCAGGGCTTCTTCCAGCAATTGCTGTACGGCATATTTTAGTGGGTGTTGATTCATGACATTTATTTGTGCAAAAATGAGAAATATTTGTAGTTTTGCGACCTCATTTAACAAAATGGGGCATTAGCTCAGCTGGCTAGAGCGCTACAATGGCATTGTAGAGGTCATCGGTTCGACTCCGTTATGCTCCACCAAACAAAAGTCAAACTTCGGTTTGGCTTTTTTTTGCCCTTTCCAATCGTAAATATCGGCAGAAAAGTGCAGAAATACCAGTTGAATTGTGGGGCGGCTGACGGGCTTTCAGGGGTAGTCCGCGGCGCAAGGTGGCCGCTGCAGCCGGCTTTCGGTGGCTCCCAAGGTCGCCTCCGCGCCTGGCGCAGCGGGCACCTTCCGCCTTGCGGGCAACCCTCTTCAATCCCTGCCGCGGGCCAACTCAAAATAAACAATGGCGTGCTGCAGCCTACAGGTTTAAGCGTTTAAACAATACATCGGGTATGTTCCGAATCAGCAGCATGATGATGCTCCACACCGGCAACACATACACCGTTCCCCTACCCTTCTTCATTCCTTTAATAATGGCTGAGGCCACCTGCTGTGGAGACGCGGTTAAAGGCCCCGGCAACGGAAGCCCCGCGGTCATTTTACTTCGTATAAACCCTGGCTTTACTGTCATTACATGTATTCCATGGCTGAATCCGGCATTGCGCAATCCATCCAAATAGGTAGAGAATCCGGCCTTGGCAGCTCCATACAGAAAATTGGATTTTCTCCCCCGCTCTCCGGCCACCGATGAAATTCCAACCAAAACACCCTTTATCTGCTTTTCAATCATGGCATGCATCACAGCATTCATTAGCAGCACTGCGGCAGAAAAGTTCACCTTAAGAATGCGGGCGGCATCCTTGGGATCGTCCAATCGATCGGGATTGCCTAAGTAACCCATAGCCACATGCACTTCATCAGGGATGCCAGGCAGCTGAGCCATAAGATCCTCTGCCGGGTGCAGTTCGGCATCGTACACGAATCCAAGGGCTTCAGCCTGATACCGAACTTTTAAATCGGCCAGAAGGGGCTGTAGGGCTTCCTGGCTGCGCGCAGTTAACCATAAAATGTGCCCGCGTTCTGCCCGTAAACGCGATAGCGCTTGAGCTACATCCGATCCGGCTCCGATGACCAATATCTTTTTTTTCATGCGTGAATGCCTAAACGTTGAGACTGTAAACTTTGAAACTTCCCTGTGGGATCTAGGGCTTTAATTTTTTCCATGAATTCCTGAGCCATGGGATACGTGCGGCGAAAGAAATCCGGGTTCATACGTACATCTTTCGTTAAATAAAGCCGCCCTCCATACCGCTCTACAACCCCATCCAATTCATTTAAAAAGGGCCATAGGGAAGCCGAAATTCCAAAATCCAGAGTCAGGGTAAATCCCGCCTTGGGGAACCGCAAATAATTTTCCGACTGCTCTCCGAAAATTTTCAATACCGTTAAAAAGGAGCTCATTTTTCGCTTGGCCAACAGCTCTAAAACCTCTTGAAGCCCTTTCCGTGCATCGGCGTGTGGAATAACCAGTTGGTATTGAGTGAACCCACGCTTTCCATAGATTCTATTCCAGCCCAACACTTTATCTAAGGGGTAATAAAAGGGTTCATAATGCACCACCGAATCGCGACTGCCTTTGGGGTGTTTATGAAAGTAAACTTGATTAAAGGCCTGAACGGTAAATCGATTCAGAGTAAACGAAGGCATATCTATGGGAAAGGGAATCCCTTTGGTAGAATGGATTTTCAGGGGGTTCAATGATTGTGCCTGTGTCAATTCCGATTGCTTTGCCGATTCTCCCAGCATTAAAATAGACCGTCCGAAGGCCCTTCCTCCGGCCATGCAATCCAGCCAAGCCACCGAATTGGTCCAATGCCCATACGCTTCTAAACCGGCCATGGTTTCATCTAAATTTTCACACCGAAGCGTGTGTTGGCGAATGTAGGCTGTTTCAATGGGTTTCAAATAAAATGCCAGGGCCTTAATGATTCCGGTTAGCCCCATTCCTCCAAGGGTTAAATAAAACAATTCGGTGTTTTCTGTGCGGCTGCAACGGCAAATTTCACCGCTTGCTGTCAGCAAATCAAACCAACGAACATGGTCGGAAAAGCTACCCTCGGCATGGTGGTTTTTTCCATGCACATCGCTAGCTAAGGCTCCCCCGGCGGTTACAAATCGAGTTCCAGGAGTTACCGGCAAAAACCATCCGCGGGGAACACATACCTGAAGAATTTCATCGAAGGTAAGTCCGGCTTCAACGGTTAAAAGACCTGATTCCGCATCGAAGTCCAGAAAATGATTCAGGCTTCGAGTATCGACAATGTGCGTTGAAAGAGCGCTATCGCCATAACAACGCCCCATCCCTCTGGCAATTTGAGGCGATTCCGTTTGTAGGGGCCAAGGGCGAACATCGGCTTCAATCCGAGGATAATTCCCCCAATTGCTAATTTTGGTCAGGGCGCTCATTGGTGTACCCATTGACCGGAGTATAAAATAACCACAAAACTCAGCATCCAACCCAGCAGAACAATCTGAATGTTACGGTCGCGCAATAGAATTTGGGTGGGGTTGCCAGATCGTTCATATACCAAGGTCAGTTGCAAATACCGCATCAGCCCCATAATCACAAACAATCCGGTCAAATACAACTTATCAGTTCCCATGCGTTGAATCACTTCGGTGGAAAGGGTGTACATTAAATAGGCCACTACGATCACACCCGACATCAAGGTCATGGCTGCATTCACAAAATCCAGGTTGTAGCCTTCCATGGATTTTCGCATCACCTTACCTGAATCTCGGTGAATCACCAAATCATCCCGACGTTTGGCAAGGGCTAAGAACAAGGCCAACAAAAAGGTCATTACAATAATCCAGTGCGAAACCGCCACCTCGCCCAATACGCCTCCGCTTACTACCCGTAAAACAAATCCGGTAGCAATCATACTCACATCGATGATTGGCATGTGTTTTAAGCCCATAGAATAGGCCAAATTCATCGCGACATACCCGATTAATACATATAAAAACAAGGTGTTCAAAACCGCTGCAATCACAAGACCAGAGCTCAACAGCATAAAGGCAAGTCCTAGGCCCAAACGGGTAGAAACCTGGCCCGAGGCAAAAGGTCTGTGCTGTTTAACCGGATGTTGCCGATCTTCTTCAACATCCCGAACATCGTTGATGATGTAAATGGATGAAGCCGATAAACCAAAGGCTAAAAAACCAGAAAGGCATAAGAGCAGGGCATCCCAATCGCCCACGTGACCGCTGAAAAACAGAGGCAGGAACAAAAACAGGTTTTTGGTCCAATGCGAAAGGCGAAGTAATTTGATTAAAGGCATGGACAAGAATTTTGTACTTTTGTATTCTAAGTATTGCAAAGGTGAGAAAAATACTGGTTACGGGGATTGGTGGGTTTATTGGTTTTCATGTCAGTAAGCTGTTGGCCAACGACAAAAATCTGGAGGTGTATGGCATCGACGTGCTGAACGATTACTACGACCCCGAGTTGAAAAAAAACCGCCTTTTGCATTTGGGATTTGACGCAGCAGGGATTGAGTCTGATGCCGAAATTCAAAGTGCTACCCTTCCCATTCGATTCAAAAAAATAAATTTGGCCGACAAAGCCGCCCTGTTGGAGGTGTTTGAATCTTTTCAACCCGACGGAGTGGTTCATTTGGCGGCCCAAGCCGGAGTGCGTTATTCATTAACGCATCCGGAAGTGTATATGGAGTCGAACATGACGGCTTTTCTGAACATGTTGGAGGCCTGTCGATTTCATGCCATCCAACATTTGGTGTATGCCAGCTCCAGTTCCGTGTATGGGTTAAATGGGGAAATTCCCTTTTCGGTGAAAAAGGGAACCAATCATCCTGTGTCCCTGTATGCTGCGACGAAAAAAAGCAATGAGCTTATGGCGCATTGCTACAGTCATTTGTATCAAATTCCCACAACAGGTTTACGGTTTTTCACCGTTTATGGTCCTTGGGGCCGGCCCGATATGGCTTTGTTTTTATTTACTAAGGCCATTTTAGAGGGAAAAGCCATTGACGTGTACAACCACGGAAAGATGCGGCGCGATTTCACCTACATTGACGACATTGTTCAGGGCATTTACAGTGTATTGATGAAACCTGCTGCTCCTTCATCCGAATTTAATCCGCTGCGGCCAAAACCAGATGCCTCATCTGCTCCTTACCGGGTTTTGAACATTGGGCATAGCAAACCCGTGGAATTGATGGATTTTGTGCATGAGATTGAGCGGCAGTTGGGTAAAAAGGCCGAGTTGAATTTAATGCCCCTGCAGCCGGGCGATGTATTGACCTCGTATGCCGATGTAACCGAATTGGTCAACGAATATGGATATCGCCCTTCCACTTCCATAGAGGTGGGAGTGGAACGATTTATTCGCTGGTATCGGGACTATTATAAAGTATAGTTGGAGTTGGGTCTTGAGGCCCTGCGGCAGGGATTGACGAGGCTAGCCCACAGCCTAAAAGCGGATGGCGTTTGTGGTCAAAAAGAGCGACCTTGGGAGCTCCTTTTTGGCGCCAAACGCCCCGCTTTTAGGCGAGGACTAGCCCGGAAAGCCCTAAAGCCGCCCCCACTTCTCCAAAAAAGCAATCGGTTTTATACCTTTGAAGTAGGAATCGTGTACTATGGCAGATAAAAAAAACCCGGAATCGTTGCCGTTCAATGACTTTGCAAAGGAGCCACAATGGGCGGAATTGACCGCGGCAGAGGCTAATTTGATGAAATTGGAGGCCGAATTGGAGCAAATGGAAACCGGATTTGTACTGGTGGGATTTTTTAAATTGAGAAGAAAAAAGAGGGATTTTTTAATTAAAGAACAGGAACAGTTCGAGAATTTGGATGCGTTTTTACGGAAAAACCACAAGCCCTATAAGGCGTTGGCCGAGCAGAATCTGGAGACCCTAGCTGAAAAGGGATTGAAGTTTAAAGTAAAGCCCAGTCGATTTGCCTTGACCGGTGAATATGCCAATCATTTTTTTGGCCGGCTATCCTCCAATGGACATAGCCAAGTTAAGACCATTGAAATACGCGGATCGGGCGCGTTTATGGAGCCCAGTGTGTATCCGGCGGAACTGACTGGAAAAATTGATCATTGGGGAAACATCCGACTCAAAACAGATACCTTAACCCGAGGTTTAAAGGCCATGTTGCCTAAGCGCTATGTTGGGAACATTGATGCCAACGGAAAAATAAAGCTGAAAATGGATAAAACAGATTGGTTGTTGAGCTATATGGGCTGGAAAACCATTCAAAGCCTGGAAGCCGTTCACTTTGTCGGAAACAAAAAAGCACGTTTATCCTTTTCTGCCAACAAGGATGCTATGTATGCTCAACTTCAAGGCCTGAAGAAAAAAATCAGAACGGAACTTTCATAAGGTTGAAGCCAGGGGCGTGATGGAATCCTGAGGCCACTTTGTGAACATTGCGGTTCCCTTTGCGGTCTCCTATGTTTGCCTACAACATATATTTGTTACTAATAAGTGGAAGAAATGGGAGCAAATTTGCGACAAAGTCGCCTTCAGGTAGACTCACACAAAGATTTAGCCCCATTTCTTTCATTCCTTTAGAGTTTGAACAGAATG
>CAIKAF010000013.1 GCA_903825395.1 uncultured Flavobacteriales bacterium | reverse complement strand
TCCATGCGTGGGTGCCATTTTGCGTTGCCGCGGTAAAAACCGCCGCATTGTTGATGTTCGGACTGGCGGGATTTGCTGTAAACCCAGGGTTGGGCGGAGCGATGTTGAGCGTTAAACTCAGCGGAGCGGAGCTGCCGCAGGCATTAATGGCAGTAACGGTAGCATTTCCCTGCACCAGCCCATTGGTATTGAATAGCAGGGTATCAGTTGAGGTGTTTCCTGTGGCTTGCGCCGGAGAAGGGAGGGTCCATTGATAGGACGTGGCGCCCGAAACTGGAGTTACCACCAGCATCAGAGCCGTATCGCCGGGACAACCGGAAACTGCCAAATTCAGAACAGTGGGGCTTGGGGGAGCCACCGAGCAATCGCAAGCCATGGCCTTCCAACCGGTTGGTGTTTTGACTTCAGCGCATTTTGTTGTTGTATTGTAAATAATCAAACCCTCAGCAGGTGCAACAATCGCATTCCGTTGAACTTGAGACATTCTGGGGGGCAATAAGCCTTTTTGTTGGCTTACCAAATCAAGAACAGCCGAAGCATCCGGTGTGGCGGTATTAATTCCAACCTGGGCTTTCCCAAAATTAGCAACCCCAAAAAACAGAATAAGTAGAATTGAATTCTTCATTGGTTAATATGAAATAATTATTTGTCCATGCCCATTGCGGCCCCCTGTTTGAGTACTGCCTCCGGTAACACCACCAATGTAAGAAGATCCGCCTCCTCCACCTGCGTGTCCGGCGCCTGTTCCTCCACCGTACCACCCACCGCCACCGCCGGCGTTGTGATAGGAAGTGGTTCCGCCGCCATTGCCAAAGGTGCCAGGAGCAGTGGTATTGTAACAACAACCAGCGGCTCCTCCATTATTTTGAGTGCCGCCTCCCCCGCCGGTAAAACCTCCACCGGAACCACCCGGATTGCCTGACAATCCTCCCCCTGCTCCACCTGGCAATGGTGTAGACCCATTAGAACCACCGCCTCCGCCACCAGCCACAATAACGCGGTCGTTTAAGGTGTAAGCCCCTATTCTAACATCTGAACCACCTCCACCACTGCCACCATAGGTTGTTCCCTGAGAAGTACCTCCCCCATTCCAACCCCCTGGACCGGAAGAAGTCCCCTGCCCGCCAACATTCACTTGTAAAATCTGTCCTCCAGTTACGGCAAGTGTACCCGTGGCGTATCCACCTTGCCCACCACCTGTTCCACCTTGGGCTCCCCAGGCCTGAATTTGTACTGAAGTAATGCAGGCTGGAACGGTAAAGGTTTGTGCCGAACCCGTGTAATTAAATGTAATCGTTCCGGAAGGACAGTTTACCACAGTTACAGACTGGGTATCGGCATCAGCGCATCCATTGGCATCGGTAATTTGATGTATCACTTGGTATGTACCCGTTGAACTCCATGTAACCGAAGGATTGGCGGAACTGCTGTTGGCCGGACTTCCAGTTTGAAATGTCCATGCGTGGGTGCCATTTTGCGTTGCCGCGGTAAAAACCGCCGCATTGTTGATGTTCGGACTGGCGGGATTTGCTGTAAACCCAGGGTTGGGCGGAGCGATGTTGAGCGTTAAACTCAGCGGAGCCGAGCTGCCGCAGGCATTAACGGCAGTAACGGTAGCATTTCCCTGCACCAGCCCATTGGTATTGAACAGCAGGGTATCAGTTGAGGTGTTTCCTGTGGCTTGCGCCGGAGAAGGGAGGGTCCATTGGTAGGACGTGGCACCCGAAACGGGAGTTACCACCAGCATCAGAGCCGTATCGCCGGGACAACCGGAAACTGCCAAATTCAGAACACTGGGGCTTGGGGGAGCCACCGAGCAATCGCAGGCCATGGCCTTCCAACCGGTTGGTGTTTTGACTTCAGCGCACTGAGATGTTGTATTGTAAATCATCAATCCCAATGCCGGCGTCACAATGGCATCCCGTTGCAGCTGGGTCATTCTGGGCGGCAAGAACCCTTTTTGTTGACTGTTTAAATCTAAAACAGCAGAAGCATCGGGGCTTGCCGTATTAATTCCAACTTGTGCCCAGAATGCAGAGGCGGTGAATAACCAAACCGAAAGAATAAAAACAGGCCTTTGGAAAGCAGATAAAACGGAATTTAAGTTCCACATAAAACTCGCATTAAATTGGACGATTGAATGGATTGAAATCAATCTGGTGGTATAAAAGTACAACATTGCAGAAAATTACCTGCAGTGTAATTTTGAAGGGGCTTGCGGGCCGGATTGAACAAAATAGCACGCAAGGGGGCCAGCGGCTGGCGCGGCGCGGCGAGGAGGCGACTTTAGGAGCCACCGCAGCCCGGCAGCGCCCCGTCCGGCCACCGCGGACTATTTGTGAAAGCCGGATTACCCGCCCAAATCCCAAAAAAAATCTACCTCAAGCATTTGAAATAATCGAAGGGCTCGCTGCAGGAGCGGCAACGGTACAGCGCTTTGCATGCGGTGCTGCCAAATTGGCTGACGAGCTCGGTTTTTTTGCTTTTGCAATGCGGACAGGGAACCGGAACTGCTGCCGAGAATAAGGCTGTTTTATCTGCGCTTCCCGATTGCGGGGGAGCAATGCCAAAAGCCTCTAATTTTTCATGCGCTTCGGCACTTAGCCAATCTGTTGTCCAAGCCGGACTCAAGGATTCTATGACCTCGACCGTGGGTATGCCCTTTGACAGCAACAACCTACGGATGTCTGCCGAAATGGTGTTCATGGCCGGACAGCCGCTGTACGTGGGAGTAATGGTTACTCGAATGCCACCGTCGGACAAGGCCTCAATGGACCTTAATACACCCAAATCTTGAATGGTTAAAACGGGGATTTCCGGGTCTTTTACGGCTTGAAGCCAACCCTTGACCTCTTCCGGATTCCAATTACCACTGAGCATCGGGATAGGCTCTGGGTAGAAACTGCATTTCGGCAAGTATGAATCCAAGGCGCTCGGTGTGTATCCCTTCTCTTCCTTTCTGAGGCGCCCAAGTGCGAGCAGGAGCCTCTAAATTGGCTTGAGAAAATACGTTTTGAACGGTTGACCACCACAGTTCGGAAACCTGATTTAAATTGTAGGGTGCGGCATGAATTTCCAACTGCTCATCAAGGGAATTGGGTTGGAGCGCTTCGCCTGCATAGGGCCAAACGTCCCGCAGGGCTTCTTCCATTTTCAAATGGCTTTCGGGCGTTCCATCGCCCAAGCGAATAACCCATTCGCTGCTCCAACGCAAGTGGTACCGCACCTCTTTGACGCTTTTTAATGCAATGCCGGAAATCTGTTCATTTTCGACCTTGCACAACTGTTCCAACAAAGGCAGGTGAAAGGCATCGAACAAAAATTGGCGCAGAATGGTGGTACCCCAGTGTCCGTTGGGTTGTTCGCATAGATTGAGGTGGCGGAACTCCGATGCATCTCTGAAAAAAGCCAGGCGGTCTTCATCCCGGCCCTGTCCTTCCACCTGACCGGCGAGCGAAAGCCACAACCGGGCTTGACCTATTAGATCAAGGGAAATGTTGGTTAGAGCAATATCTTGTTCCAGAATTGGACCATGCCCACACCATTCTGAGAGACGTTGGCCTAGAATCAGGGCGTTATCGCCCATCCGAAGGCATAAATCAAAGGATTGGTTTGGGCTCATCACATGTGTCCGATTTCGTCGGGAATGGAATAAAAGGTAGGATGCCTGTAAATTTTATCTTTTGCGGGTTCGTACAGTTCTTCGGCATCTCCGGGGTCTGAAGCTGTGATGGAATCAGAAGGAACCACCCAGATGGAAACGCCTTCGTTTCGACGGCAGTACACATCGCGGGCGTTTTCGAGTGCCATGGCCGGATCGGCGGCGTGCAAGCTTCCCACATGCTTATGGCTCAAGCCGTTTTTACTGCGTATAAACACCTCAAAAAGAGGCCAATTTTTAGCATTCATAAAAATAAATTAAGCGACGTTGGTTTGGCGTTTATTGGCGAAGGCCAGAGCAGCTTCACGAACCCAAGCGCCCTCTTCATGTGCCTTTAGACGGGCTTCCAAGCGTTCTTTGTTGCAGGGGCCGTTACCGGAAATCACCCGGTAGAATTCTGCCCAATCGATGGCTCCAAAATCATAATGCCCCCGCTCCTCGTTCCATTTCAAATCAGGATCGGGGATGGTCAGACCTAAGTATTCAATTTGAGGGATGCTTTTGTCCACAAATTCCTGGCGCAAATCATCGTTTGAAACGCGTTTGATTTTCCAATCTAAGGATTGCTGGCTGTGTACACTTTCGCTGTCGTTGGGGCCGAACATCATCAATGCAGGCCACCACCAGCGGTTCAGGGCATCTTGAGCCATGGCTTTTTGTTCAGCTGTTCCGAAAGACATGGACATCATAATTTCGTAGCCTTGGCGTTGATGGAAACTTTCTTCTTTGCAAATGCGTACCATGGCACGGGCATAGGGGCCGTACGAGGTTCGGCATAAAGCCACTTGATTGGTGATGGCTGCCCCGTCCACCAACCAACCGATGGCGCCAATGTCGGCCCAATTGAGTGTTGGATAATTGAAAATGGAAGAATATTTGGCTTTGCCGCTGTGTAAATCGTCCAGCATTTCATCTCTAGAAGTTCCTAGCGTTTCAGCGGCGCTGTAGAGGTACAAGCCATGTCCGGCTTCGTCTTGAACCTTTGCCAACAGGGCTACTTTTCGGCGAAGACTGGGAGCCCGCGTAATCCAATTTGCCTCGGGCAACATTCCCACCACTTCAGAATGGGCGTGCTGGCTGATCTGCCGTAAATTGGTTTTACGGTAGGCTTCAGGCATCCAATCTTTGGGCTCAATGCGTATTTCTTGTTCTATCTTAGAATCAAATAACCGTTGTAAATCGTCTTTTTCCATGGGACAGGCTTTAGGCAGTAAATTTACGAAAAAACAACGGCGAACGGGGAATTGTTGAACGGCTCATGGTAAAAATCACTCTTTTAAAGAGGTACAAACGAATCTAAGGCCTTTTTCCATCGGCGATTCCAGCGATGCGTTGCAAGAAACGCTGCAGAATTTCACGTTCTGTAGGGCTGATTTCAAATCCATGGGCCCGCATTACCTCATTCAGGTTTTGCGCCTGACCATCGTGCAAAAAGGGAGGACTAAGCCAGCTGGTATTTAGAGCGGGCGTTCTAAAGGCAAACGAATCCTGAGGCAAACCCGTGATTCGGTAGCGTCCCAAATCCGGCCCCGGCTCAATGCCCGGAAGGCGGTGAAATTTTCCGTCGGTCCAGCCTGAGCCAGAATGGCAGGAATGGCACTGATTCTGTTGAAACCATTCCAATCCGATTTGATAATCTTCATCTAATATGGGCTTTGGCGCCTGTAGGGTTTCCTGAAATTTTGCCAAGGCTACCATCGCCGTTTTCAGGTCAAGTGGCCCGTTCAAGTCCTGCAGGTAGGGTTTGCCCTTTAGTCGTTCTAGTGCCTTTGCCGGCGGCAGTCCAAAATCTCCATCGGCATGAAGTGGAATTAAGGCCTGTTCTTCCAATGTGTGTACGCCTCCATCCCAATTCAGGTGTTGTTTTTGCCCCACTCCCAACAAGGAAGGAATGTTTCTGGCAGGTACATTCTTGGTGTTTCCACCGGCCACCCTCAGGGTATCGGAATAGGCCAAGGCTGGTCGATGGCAATGGGCGCATGAAATGGTGCCTTGGTTTGACCAAGCGGTTTCAAAAAACAAGGCTTTCCCCAAAGCTACATAGGCCGTGGAGTCGATGTCTTCATTTTTTTTATCGGCTGATCCTAGGGCACAGCTGCTTAAAAAACAAACCAGGCAGCAAAGTTTAAGGAATGGCTTCAAGGGCATAAAAGGCTGAGGCAAGCCGATTGCTGATGTATTCAGTGCGGGCATAGTCGGCGTCGGTGGGGCTCATGGCGTGTACATTTAAGCCATCGCCCTGCATGTCATAGCCCTCCAGCAAGCGGGCTAAGTCCATTTTCAATGCATATTTAGAAGCCAATTCAGCGCTGGGATTGGGAAGGGAAATCACGCGCAGCAACGAATTCAAACCGGTATGAATGGAAAAGGTTTCCCCTGCCGACATGTATTGCCCGTCTCCGTCCAAATCAATTCGGCCCTCCAACTTCATAAAAACATAACCGGGCTTCCAAGACCAATACATGTTTTGAGCCGCAGACAAAGGGTGTTCATCTCCATATTGCCAAGCCGGAATGGCCAGGCTTCCGGTTGAATCATTCAAGCTATTTGGCACGCCCAAACTAAAATAAAAGGTATCTGGAATTGCACTTTGAGGCACAACCACCCAAAACCGACCCTCCCCATTTTTTATCAACGAAATTCCCTGAGGGTTGGATTTGGTATTCCCTTGCAGAACATGAAAATCAGAGATGTAAAATGAAATTTCAGTAAAGCGTAGGGATTGCCCATTGCGATTCACATCTTGATTGAGGACTAGAGATTGCCCTTCCCATTCTAAAACGGGCAGAATTTCAACATCGGCATCGCTGTTGGTGCAGCCAAGGAAAGGAAAAAGAATAAAAAAGAAAGCCAGGCGTAAAATCATCAGAGTAAATGTAGCAAATACCTACTTTTACTGCGTGAAATTAACATTTTATGGGGCTGCAAAGACAGTCACCGGCAGCAAACACCTAATCAAAACCCAGCAAGGCGTTCAAGTTTTGTTGGATTGTGGTTTATTCCAAGGCTATGACCCCAGATTCAAAGTCTTAAATCGGCATTTTGGCTTTAATCCCGGGGAACTGGATGCTGTGGTTTTATCGCATGCCCATATCGATCACTCCGGCTTGCTTCCCATGTTGGTAAAACAAGGATTTTCAGGACCAATTTATTGTACCCCGGCCACAGCCGATTTATTGGAAATCATGCTGTTGGATTCCGCGCACATTCAGGAAGCCGATGCTGCTTTTTTCAGCAAACGCCACCCAAAAGAAGCACCCCGCAAACCTCTCTACACAATCAAAGATGCAGAACAGTGTTTGAAATTTATTCGACCTGTTAAGGAGCAGGCTTCTGTTGAACTGTCGCCTGAAATTCAATTCAGCTTCTTCGAGAATGGGCATCTGTTGGGTAGCGCGGCCGTGGTCCTTGAAATAACCGAGGACAACAAGGTTACCCGACTTGGTTTTACGGGAGATATCGGAAGACCGGAACCCGGCATGCTGAAGCCGCCAGTACCCCTGCCGCCGGTCGATTATCTGATTTGCGAAAGCACCTATGGAGACCGCCTTCATGAAGAAGAGCGGTTTGGCCCC
The DNA here is from genome assembly GCA_903825395.1 of uncultured Flavobacteriales bacterium. GTDB lineage: Bacteria > Bacteroidota > Bacteroidia > CAIKAF01 > CAIKAF01 > CAIKAF01. The sequence continues at coordinate 94,019 of CAIKAF010000013.1, read as the reverse complement.
TTTGAACTTAGAGATTTGATTCAGCAGGTCTGCATCAAGCAACGAGGAAAATTACTGATTCCGGCATTTTCCATTGGAAGAACACAAGAATTGATCTTTGCTCTTGATTACCTGCATAATTTTGAATCCTTACCTGATATTCCGATTTTCATCGATAGCCCTTTAGCCACCAAAGGAACAGAAATCTTCAAGCAGCATTTGGGCGCATTCAATGCGCGTTTCCAGCGCTATCTTTCCTTTGATGCCTCTCCCTTTGGATTCCCGAACCTATATTTCACTGAAAACGTCGAAGAGAGTAAAGCCATCAATTCCATACAAGGTGGGGCGGTTATTATTTCGGCGAGTGGAATGATGGATGCAGGCCGAATTCGGCACCACCTGTACAACCACCTATCAAACCCTAAAAATGCCATTTTGGTGGTTGGGTATGCAGAGCCTTCTACCTTGGGGGGCCACCTTCGCTCTGGCGCAAAATCCGTTCGGTTATTTGGAGAAGAAATTACCGTACGAGCCAGTGTAGTTCAGGCCGGCAGCTTTAGTGGCCATGCAGATTATCAGGAAATGTTGGATTATTTGCGGTTGCAAAACCCTGAGCAGCTTAAGACTATTTTCCTGGTACATGGGGAAGAAGATGTTCAAAAAAACTGGGCCGAGCGCCTTGAAGCCCATGGATTTTCAGGCGTGATCATCCCCGAACTTCAACAGGAATTTGAAATTCCATGAACAATCTGAGGCTAATTTGGACCTGGATTCAGCACGAATGGAGGATGGAACTCAGGCAAAAAGCCGGAATTCAAGGTGCTTTATTGTATGTAGTGGTTACCTTGGTTGTTGCATACCAAGCCATTGGAGCCGTTCAAGACATTGAAACCTGGGTAGGCTTATTGTGGATTATCTTATTGTTTTCGGTCGTCAATTCCAGCTCCAGGGCCTTTTCAGCTGAGGGAACAGGGAAAAAAATCCTGCTGTACTTTTGGCTTAAACCCGGACAGTTGATTTTAGCCCGAATGGGCTACCAAATGATGTTCAATGGGCTTACTGGAATAATGGGCTTTTCCATGTTCGGAATTCTGATGGGCATTCCCGGAAATGGGGTTGGAATGTTGGTCTTACTGGTGGCAGCAGGAAGTGCCGCTGCCGCAGCCCTGGGCACCTTTATGGCCGCCATCGCTTCGGTTGCCGGAAATGGAGCCGGACTTTCCGCGGTATTGGGGTTACCACTTATGGTTCCCACCCTGATGGCGGCCAGCAAAGGCAGTATTTTTTGTCTTCAGGGCGGAATAAGCCAAGCCCAAATGTACTTGGCCATGCTGTTGCTGTTGACCACCTTGGTCGTTTCCCTAGGATACATCTTATTTCCATACCTTTGGCGCGATTAAAATCCATGAAAAATTACCTGAAAATAGCGGCCATTTTGACCATGATTTGGGTCATTCCAATGGCCTTCCTGGGCGAGGTATCTGTTCAGCCCGTTTTGCATGAAACCATACGAAATCTGTATTGGCACGTTACCATGTGGTTTTCTATGTTCGTTTTGTTGCTGGCCGCCGTGGTTCATGGCATTGTTTATCTTAGAACCAACAACAGCCTGAACGATGAAAAATCGCTGGCCTTAACCCAAGTGGCCTTGGTGTATGGCCTAATTGGAATTGCCACGGGAATGATTTGGGCCCGCTTTACCTGGGATACGTTTTGGACCAAAGATCCGCAGCTCAACGGAGCCGCTATTACCATACTTGCCTACCTGGCTTATATGGTATTGCGAAGCTCCATTTCCGACGCCCGAAAGCGCGCTGAAATCTCGGCCGTTTATGGCATTTTCGCTTTTGTATTGATGGTGGTCTTGATTGTCATTTTACCCAGAATGCAAGATGTCGATTCCCTTCACCCCGGTAAAGGGGGAAACCCAGGTTTCGGGAATTACAAGGATTTAAAAAATGACATGCGATTGGTCTTTTATCCGGCCATTTTAGGCTGGACTCTGATGGGCTTTTGGATGGCCAACCTTAGCTTTCGAATTCAACGTTTAACCCGCAACACGAATGCAACACATTAAACTTTTCCTGTTCTCCATTTTGTTGACTGCTGTTCCATTCCAAGTGCATGCCAATGCCTCAGCAGATACATTGGTAGATTTGAACCGCTTAAACGGAGGAGTCAAGTCCTTTCAAGTGGGTGAATGCGATACAACCTTTTTTGAGCTCAGCTCTACCGCACAGGTTTTGCTTAAAAAACAGTTGCCAGCACAGGCATTTCCCTACCGAATTTCGGTAAAATGTCAAAGCACAGAAGGAGTATATGTAGAAAACCAGATTGAAATCTGGCAATCGGCCGAAGCTCGAACCATTTATGTGGAGGCCAACGTCATTGAAATGGCAACAGGCATGCGGAAAGATGGAAAAATATGGGTGGTCATTGCTGTGGTATTTACATTGTTTACCGGCATAGTGGCATACCTCATCTACCTTCAACGTAAATTGAACGCGGTAGAGCAATTGCCATCTTAAATGTATGGGTTGGACTCCTGAAGCAGGATGGAAAAGTCAGGGGCTTTTGCATCTTACCGTTTTCATTTTTGGATTTACAGGTATTCTTGGAAAGTGGATTAGCCTAGATGGAGTAACCTTAGTTTGGTGGAGGGTTTTGTTTGCCGCCTTGTGCTTGTTCCCCTTTTTATTTAAGGCAGGGGTAATTCCCAAAAAATTCTGGAAAATGCTCTTTCTTTCCATGGCCACAGGCTTGGTCGTTGGCGCCCATTGGGCCACCTTTTTTCAAGCCATTAAAATTTCGAACGTATCGGTTACCTTGGCCAGCATGAGCGCCACCACCTTGTTTGTGGCCTTTTTAGAGCCTCTTTTCTTTCGAACTAAAATTGGCTGGATGGAGCCCTTGGTTGGAATCATCATTGGTTTTGGGTTGTGGATGATTATTGGCGTTGTTCCTCAGTTTGAAACCGGAATAACTGTGGGCCTTATTTCTGCCAGTTTATCCGGCATTTTTACCATTTTGAATCGCAAATTAGCCCTTACCGGGACTTCCGGACTGTTCATTGCCTGGGGTGAAATGATTGGTGCTTGGGTGGGCTTAGGATTATGTTTAATCTGGTGGGCGCCTGAATCTCTACACACCTTGCCCGGCGGAATGGACTTGTTTCTAACCTTCGTCTTGGGGTCAATTTGCACTGCCTATACCTTTGCGGTAACCCTCAAATTATTGACCAAAATTTCGGCCTATAGTGTGGTTCTTGCCATCAATCTAGAGCCCATTTACGGATTTGTTTTGGCCGCCTGGATATTTAATGAAAACCAAGAATTAAGCTGGACCTTCTATTTGGGAAGCTTGATTATTCTAGGGGGAATTTTAGGGTATGGGCTGCTTAAGAAACCTCAAAATCAGGAAATCAGCTCCAGCGATTCTTCTATGTAGAGCATGGCAGTTCGCTCCCATTCCTTACATTTGACCATGACCTTTATAAAGATTCTTCTAGGCCCTATTATCGCTTGGATTGTGGCCTACCTTACTTCTCAAGTACTGCATCACCCAGAATTATTCCCTATTACGTTCTCAACGGTATGGATGTTAATTTGGTGGATTTCTCAAGCCGTTCCAATGCCTGTAACTGCTCTTCTTCCCTTGATTCTTTTTCCTGGTTTAGATATTCTGGATCTAAAAACAACAGCTGCAGCTTATGGGCATGAGGTTGTTTTTCTGTTTCTTGGAGGCTTCCTTTTGGCCTTAGGCTTGGAAAAATACCATGTTCACACGGCCACCGCAAAATGGATTCTTCATAAAACAGGCAATCAGCCTAAACGATTATTGCTTGGCTTTTCTCTGGCCACCGCTCTGTTAAGTATGTGGATTAGCAATACGGCAACAACCATGATGATGCTACCCATGGCCATTTCAGTGTTCCCTTTTATTCGAGGCAGTTGGGCTCCCCAATTTCGCAAAAGATTGCTTTTAGCTTTGGCCTATTCCAGCAGTATTGGTGGAGTAGCTACTTTGATTGGTACACCCCCTAACTCTGTGCTTCGCGGGATGAGCGAGCAATTTACCGGAATTTCATTGGGATTTTTCTCTTGGATGGCTATCGGTGTTCCATTTGCAGCCATGTTACTGATTTTGATGTACATCTTACTCAGCCAAAAATGGGATGCTAAAAATATTGAGGTTGATTTCTCAGAGCAGGATATTTTTGGCCAACCCATAAACCTAAATTCCAATCAAAAAAGACTGATTGGTATTTTTGTTTTCACAATCACCGGTTGGATGTTTGGGCCTTGGATTAGCCGCTGGCTAAACCTGCCGGTTTCTGATGCCTCAGTTGCTTTGGTGGGAGCCTTGTTGCTGTTTGTGGTACCTGAGCATCACCCAAACCCTAGCCATAAAAAAAAGGCATTGCTTGAATGGTCGGACACTCAGAACCTGGCCTGGGGAGTTATTCTTCTGTTTGGAGGAGGTTTTGCATTGGCTAAGGGACTAGAATCCTCGGGAATGATTCAAATTTTAACCAATGGCCTGTTGAGTTTGGGCATCTCAAATCCATTTGTTTTAATGGCCCTGTTTTCTATCAGCGCTTTGTTTTTAACTGAATTAATGAGCAATGTTGCCTTGGTTACTTTAATGGTACCGGTAGTCATTAATGCCGCTCAAACCCTAGGGCTTCACCCCTTATTTTTTGCTATTCCTGTTACATTAGCCAGCAGCATGGCTTTTATGTTTCCAATGGCCACTCCTCCCAATGCCATTGTGTTTAGCAACAGTGATTCGCTTTCCGTCCGCGACATGGCATCCTTTGGTTTTATTCTAAACCTGTTGGCCTTAGGTGTATTGTTAGTTATCTGCTTACTCGTTTTTCAGATTTTTCCAGATTTAGTTTCTTAAAGTGATTTTGGCTGCCTATTCCGGCTTTCATAGGTAGCAAAACCAGGCAGGCTTGCGCCCAAATCAGCCTGCGGTGGCTCCCAAGGTCGCCTCCGAGGCTGTTGGGCGCTGGCCCACCTGGCTTTGGCTACCTTATTCAATCCGGGGCAGAAGCCCTCATGCCCAAATCGCCATGGTTGTTCATTCGGTTTTGGTTTGAACCACACCGCGCTCCGGATCGATGCGGAAAGCCCACAGCCCCACAGGAACAAGCGGTCGCAGTGAGGAGGCGACCTTGGGAGCCACCGCAACGCGGCACCGCTTGAACCTGTGGGGCGAGGACTTGGAGCGAGAGCCGGAACAAGCGCCCCAATCAACAAAAAAACCCGATTAATTCAATGAAATAACGATCTTGCCCAGGCTTGAACTTGGAAGCACTTGACGCGATTTAACCAAGGACAAAATCCGATTCATTGCCTTCCGGTACGCAGGATTCAGATTCCAGGATGAAGATTGAAACGAAGGAGGAGTAACGTGCGACATAAGCTGTTTTTTACCTAAAACGGCCATGATGCGCTTTTATTGCTTAACCGAACATTAATCCATTAATTCAAGCCGCTGCTCTTGAACCATCCTTCGCATGTTGATGATGGCGTAGCGCATGCGCCCTAAGCCGGTATTGATGCTTACCCCAGTTTGGTCGGCAATCTCCTGAAAACTAAGCCCAGCATACATGCGCAGCCAAACCACTTCTTTTTGCTCTTTTGGCAGTTTGGCCACCAAGGCTTCCAGCTGCTGCCGAATTTCCTCGTCAAACAATACCAATTCAATGTTGCCGTCTTCCAAATCTAAAATTTCGAATACATCTACAACTTCTCCCTCGGTTTTGCTTTCCAATTCCATTTTGGGCATTTTTTTGCTGTGCCGAAACACGTTGATGCACTCGTTGTGGGCAATTCGATACAATAAAGCCAGAAAATGTCCCTTTTCTTGATACCGATTGCTTTGAAGGTATTCAACTACCTTTAGCATGGTTTCTTGAAATACATCGGCCGCTACCTCTACATCGCGAACGGTATTGACAATTTTTCCCATAATTTTGGAACCGTGCCGGTTCAAAATGACTTCAAAGGCCTGGGGTTGTCCTTGCAGATACAACTCAACGAGCTGTTGATCAGATAGAGTACGCATGATGAATAACAGTTAATGGTTATGTATGCGTACAGTCTATAGGCAAGTTTTATTTTTGGGTTTAGGTGGTTTAACGCAGAATTTTAATTCGGGTTGCAGGTGAGGAAAAAAAAATTGGTATGGAGGGTCATGCCCAAGCTTATGGCCGACCCCGACAAGGAGCTCTGGCAGGCATTATTTGAGCAAATGCATGCAGCCGGGACCGAGGCCTTAGCGCCCTTAGAGCGGATTTGGGAAAACACCATGAACGAATTGGTTCAGCAGCGTGCGGAGCAAGCCATGAATGCCATACGGCGCACAGAAACTGCAACTCAATTAAAATCATGGGTAGCCAATCCTGTTTCCCTTGAGGATGGCATGGAAATCATCCACCGGCATTTTTATCCTCATATGAATTTTAGTGCCAGCGCAGCTGTTGTGCTGCGTTGGATATCATACCTACCTGCCGAGAAGAAAAAAGAAGCCAAAACAGAGGAAAAAATTCGATTAATCAACCATTTATTGTACGATGTGAAGCAGTTGATGCCGGCCGAAGCATCGGAAAACAGCCTGGCTCCCTGCTTTTTATCGCATGCACTGGAATACCGCCGAGGCAGTCCTGTTATTCAGGCTGGCATTTTTTTGTTGGCCAGTTATGCCTTTGACTTTAAGGTGAATCTGGTTCGCATTCCCAAGGGTATGCTGCTGCGCTGGGACTATGAACAAGAGCAGGGTTGGAATGGAAACCGCTTAAGTTATTTTGTGAATCCATCTGAGCAAGGAACATCGTTTTCGGAACGGGAATTGGAGCTGTATTTTAGGCAAAGCAATCAGGAAGGCTGGATGCTGGAGCCGGTGGACGTACACCCCCATGTTTTTTGGATGAAATCCTGGCTGGAAGAAATGAAGGCCATCCTAGAACAAAAAAAGCCCGGACCATTCCTACAAGATGTACAGCGCTTTCATTTGTGTGTACAGGGTCTGGAAAATTAAATCAGCGGCAGCGATTTTTATTTGCCAATGGATTTGGGTTGAAAAATGCGCTTCCATGCGGCCTCGTCCAAAAAAACACGGCAAGTATCGTTGATGAGGGCACAATCCACTTTAAAGTTCTCTGATGTTCCGATGATGGTTCGTTGGTAGGTAATGGACCAGGTGGTTTTTGAAGTTTCCTTTATCCCTACTCGCTTCATTTCAAATCCAAAATCGCAGTTGGCCAAGCGTTCAACAAACTTCGCATGGCCCAGGGCTGCTGGATATGGGCCATAAAAGAAAGGAGCTATGGATTTGTAATCTTGATGTTTATGAAGTACCTGTATGTAGGACAAAACATCGGAATTGTAAAAACATAAGGGATTCTTAAACAGGCAGTTGCTTTGAGCCCAATTTGTTCCGGAGAAAAAAATCGCCCCGAAGACCAGGGCGAAGTTGAGTTTTCTTTGGGATTTAGCCATAGCGCTAACTGTGGAAAAAAGGGGGCGGATTAACAATCAACCTGGAAATTGAAATTAGAGCTTATTTGGCGACCGCAACCGAGCGTTTTTCGCGGATGACGGTTACCCGAACTTGCCCGGGATAACTCATTTCATTTTGGATTTTCTGGGAAATTTCAAAGGCCAGTTTATCGGATTGGTCATCGGTAACCTTATCGCTTTCTACCATTACTCGTAATTCTCGTCCTGCTTGAATGGCAAAGCACTTTAGAACACCGGAATATTCCATTCCAAGGCTTTCCAAATCTTTAATCCGTTGAATGTACGATTCGGTCATTTCCCTTCTTGCTCCGGGCCTTGCCCCTGAAATGGCATCGCAAACCTGAACAATGGGAGCCAACAGGCTCGTCATTTCAACCTCATCGTGGTGGGCTCCAATGGCGTTGCAGACCTCGGGTTTTTCCCGGTATTTTTCTGCCAGCTTCATTCCATAGATGGCATGTGGAAGATCGGTTTCGCCGTCCGGCACTTTTCCGATGTCGTGTAGGAGTCCGGCACGTTTAGCCAATTTAGGGTTTAAGCCCAGTTCTGAGGCCATGATGGCGCACAAATTGGCCACTTCTCGGCTGTGCTGCAATAAATTCTGGCCATAGGAGGAACGGTAGCGCATTTTACCGATGTGCCGCATAAGATCGGTATGCAGGCCGTTGACGCCAAGATCAATGCAGGTTCGTTTTCCGATTTCCAGAATTTCTTCCTCCAATTGACGTTGAACTTTGTGTACGACTTCTTCGACGCGTGCGGGGTGTATTCGGCCGTCGCTGACCAATTGGTGTAAGGCTAGACGGGCCACTTCTCGGCGAACGGGGTCGAAGCAGGAAAGAACGATGGCTTCGGGGGTATCATCGATAATAATTTCTACGCCGGTAGCGGCTTCAAGGGCACGGATGTTTCGTCCTTCCCGCCCAATAATCCGTCCTTTAATATCGTCGCTTTCAATATTGAAAACAGTAATGGCATTTTCGACTGCGGTTTCCGTTCCAAGGCGTTGAATGGATTGGATAATAATGCGTTTGGCCTCTTTGCTGGCATTCAGTTTGGCTTCCTCGACCATGTCTTGAACCAAGGCCATGGCTTCCGATTTGGCATCTTGCTGTAGGGCCTCCACCAGCTGAGCTTTTGCATTTTCGGCGGAAAGACCGGCAATGGTTTCCAGCTGTTGAAGTTGACGTTGATGCATCTTCTCCAGTTCAGATTTCTTCTTCTCCACTGAATCAATTCGTTGAGCCAACTCTTCCTTCATGCGCTGGGCATTGGCTTCAACCTTTCTGAGTTCTTCCTTCTGCTGATTGAGTTGATTTTCTTTTTGTTTTAGCCGCTGCTCTTGCTCTACGATTTTGGCCTTTTGTTCCTGAAAATTTTGGCTGTTCTCGGCCTTTAGTTGAAGGAACTTTTCTTTGGCTTGAAGGATTTTTTCTTTTTTAATCACTTCGCCATCGGCTTCTGCTTTGGCCAAAAGAGCGGCAATGCGCTTTTGCAGCAAAACATGATATAGGGCATACCCGCCACCTACTCCAACCACGACAGCAATCAATGGTAAGATTAGGGATTGAATGAATAATATATGGATCATTGAAGTTCAGAATTTAGTAAAGTAGACCACAAACTTACAGCATGTTTGGGCAAAGAAAAAATATAAAATACAAGCTATCTGTCTTCCAGAAACTTACCTATAAATCGTTCCAAATCTGCCAGTTCATTTGCCAGGGATTCATCGGCTGCCGGATGGCCTTGATGGGTTGAGGGAGCAGCGCTTTGCTTTAGAACATAATCCAATAAGGTCATCGCCAATAAATCTTGCATATCCTTCACGGCAAATTTGCTTTGATATTCGGCAATTCTAAGATTAATGGCATCGGCAGCTTCCTGAATGGACTGCTGTTTGTCTTCAGGAATACTTAGGGGGTATGTTCGGTTACCAACTTGAATTTTGATGGAAATCATTCCTAATGGTTTTGATCTTGCAATTCTTGCCGCAGCAATTCGATTTCTTGACGTAGGCTGTGAGCAATGGCGTGAATGGCTTTAAGATCGAGCCCCGGAGGATCTTCAGGTGGGGCTTCCCCCCCCTGCAAACCGGCTTGTTTTCTTAGCACCTCATTTTCTTGTGTCAACCGGTACACTTCTTCCTCTAAGGCCTTGTACATCAACATCAATTTCTCGATTTTCGACCTTAAACTGGACAAGGTGGGATTGAACTTAGTCACTGTTAATCAGTTTTTTAGTATTTCACAACTCAACATCAAAATTAAGTAGTTTTTTTATCTCTTCTAGAAATGTTAATAACTTTATTTCAAGTAGAACCTCAGGGCTGGCGTTGGAAATTTTGGAGGAAGGTCTTACCTTTCCAGCATGGAAGGTTGGAAAATAAAAGAGGTTCTTGCCGGGACCTTAAAACTGGATGGTGGTGCCATGTTTGGAGTGGTTCCCAAGGTAATTTGGAACGGGATGTTGGACTGTGATTTGGAAAATCGATGCACTTGGGCTATGCGCTGCCTACTCATTGAACAGGGCGAACACCGTTTGTTGATTGATACGGGAATGGGCGACAAGCAATCTCCCAAATTTTTCAGCCACTATGAACCCACTGGCAATACGATTGTCCCGGCTCTAGCCGAATTGGGCGTTACGGTGGAATCCATAACCGATGTTGTTTTTACCCATCTTCACTTTGACCATTGTGGTGGTGCGGTAGTTCGGAATGGAGATTCAGAATACGCATTGGCCTTTCCAAACGCCAAACATTGGGTTAGCCGGCAGCACTGGGAGCATGCCAAGCATCCCAATGCCAGAGAAAAAGCTTCCTTTCTTAAAGAAAATTTGGAGCCCATTGAATCGGCGGGAGTTCTTCATTTTATTGAAGATGGATTTCCGTTTCACCATTTAAAGTTAGAGGTGGTTTATGGGCATACGGAGGCTCAAATTCTTCCTATCATTACAGATGCTCAAGGTCAGGAATGGATGTATACGGCCGATTTAATTCCTTCGGCCCACCACATTCGACTTCCCTTTGTTATGGGCTACGACATTCGTCCTCTAGAAACAATGAAGGAAAAAGAACGCATTTTGCGCGATTGCTTTGAATTTAACCGATTCCTCATTTTCGAGCACGACGCTCAAACTGCCGCTGCTGAATTGGACTTTGATGGGCACAATTTTAAAATGAAAAAGGCCCTGACTCTTCCGGCCTAGTCCGGTTATAAATCTTTATTTTTAAGTTGAGTCAGGCATTTTAAATGCCGATGCAACACATCTATTTGAACGGGTAGCTCTCCCCGGCTCTCGCCATCTGCCTCAACCAAAACTGGTTGTTTTGATTCAATACGAATGGATTGTCCTCGGAAAAACCGAACAAAATCCAGGTCGAAAAAATCACCGGAATACAGCCTTCCTGATTTGGTCAACACATCCCATTTGCTGGGATTGGTAAATACAGTAACATCGAAATATCCATCATCGGGAACGGCGTCCGGGCAAGGAGTCATGCCATTGCCATTGTATTTGCCAATCCCTACAGCCACAGAAAATCCGGGGCCTGTATACACCTCTTGTTCATCTATGATTAAGGAAATTTCAGGCGTTGAAAAGCCATTTAGATTTTTCAGAATATGCCACCTGTAATGGATCCGTCGTCCCGGTTTACGTTGGGCATTGGCTTTATGGGCCACCAAGGCGTCAAAGCCGGTACCTAAAACGTTGGCAAAATAGAAAGGTTCAGTCCCCTCAGGTCCTTGAACTCTCCCAATGTCGTGGCGGAAATAATTCCCTGTTTTAATGGCCTTCACGGCTTGTAGAGGGTCTTCAGAAATACCCAAGGTTCTAGCCCAATCGTTGGCGCTTCCACAGGGTATGTAGGCTAGGGAAATATCGGTTGCCGGCTTTAGGGTTTGGGTTAAAATGCCATTGATCACCTCGTGTACGGTGCCATCGCCTCCACAGGCCAAAATTTTATGTTGTCCGCGGCGAATGCAATCCTGCACCAGATGAAAGGCCTGGCCTGGCTCTGTGGTTGCCTGTTCCTGAAAGGGGATTCGCATTTGGTTTAAGGCCGATACAATGGCCTTTTTCTTTTGCTTTGAATTCCCAGAAGCCGGGTTAATAATGAGCTGCCAATCGGCCACTGTTGACTCTGACATATACCTTCCTCAATCGTTCTTTCGTAATACAAATGACTGCTGCACCTTCCCTTCGTTCCCTTTCCATCTAAGAATATAAACCCTAGGAGCAAGTGAATTTCCAGAGATTGTACTTCCCAAACCACGTTGAATGTAGCCTCCGCTCAAGGGTATCAATTCCCATGGGGTAGAAGAACTGGCTTCAGGGATGTTCAGCTTTTTGCTAAAGGGGTTGGGAAAGGGCATCAAATCAGAGTCGGCAGAGCTTGGCTGTATGGAAGTTGGCAGAAGGGAATTCACCGAGAGACCACCGAAATGCCCTACCCATATTTTTGGGCCTGCTTGATGAAGCAAGGCCTTGACAGGAGAACTTAAAAAGCCAGAGCTAAACTCCGGAATTCCCGTGAAGGTTTGTCCGTCAAAATATGCTAAAGGCAAATCTCCTCCATGGCTTCCTATCCAAATGTGGTTTAAACTATCCCTTTGAAAAGCATACACTTGACGAAATGCGGGATATCCCGTGGAGGGCCCAAACACCTGCATTGCCTTTTGTTGGGTATGGTATCGGGCCAAATGATGATCGCCTTGAGTCCCTGAAAATCCCAACCAAACATAGTGGTCTTGAAGGAAAATAGATTGAACATGAGCTACCGGCAATCCAGAATCAACAGTCAAATTGGTAAATCCCCCTTGATTGAATAAAAAATAAAGTCCATGTGCCTGAGTCCCGACCCATAAGCCATTTTGGGCAGAAAGAAGAGAGGTGACAGAGGAAAATGGTAGCTGACCAGAGGTGGTTAAAGCATTGAATTGTTGCCAGCCTCCATTTTCATATTTAAACAATCCTTTCTCTGCTCCGCCCACCCATACATTCCCTTGGTGGATGGATACACTTTGGATTCGGGTTTCGAGTAGGCCATTTTGAGCTTGGGGGAACAATTGAGTCCAGGTGTTTCCCGACTGAATATACAATCCGGCTCCATCTGTACCCACCAGGAGTGATGAAGAAATAGAATCCCATAGTAAGGTCCTAATAAACGTTGAATTGAAGGTAGGCAAGGGACTCAATTGGCCATCTGAAAATAAAACCAAGCCGGCATCTGTCCCAATCCAGATGTCGTTACCATTGCCTTTGGCCAAGGCTGTGACTCCCTGAGCTGAATTCCCCATTTGTCCGGGAGCAATGGTACTCCAGCTCCAGACCTGGGCCATTCCTCTGCTTAGAATACAGACCAACAAAAAAAACAGTATGAAAACCCTTCTCTTCATTCCACAAAAATAGGGAAAGTACCGGCCTAATACAAAAGAATATCCGTACTATCTTGAATCTGAATCCAATCCTTGCCTGCCCAAGCGTGCAGGGTATATTTTTTAATTCCAAGGGGTAAATTTTCAATCCATGCTTTTGGTGGAGCCTTTTTATTTAACCAGATTAAAACCTCATTTTCGTTCAGGTTCTCTGGTCTTATCGCAAGCTGAGTCGCTAAATAGGTATTCTCCTCGTATCTTAATCGCAATGGTAAAGAAGATGAATCCAACAACAAGACATCTTTTAGGCTAGAGCCTTGAATAAAAAAAATGGCTTGCTTGTGGTCTGCTTCAGACAAAACAAGTTGAAGAGGTTGCCGCTGTTCGGCCTCCTTGTACCAAAACCAGCCAGCCCACAGTAGGGCAACCCAAAGGTAGGGCCAAGGGGAGGCTAAATAAACCCTCCAAACCAGCGCCACAATAATCCCATAAACCAAGACCAAGGACATCGAATTGGGTGCTGTGAATACCAGTTCAGAAGCGGGCCAAGAGCCCATCCAGTCTATTCCTTTTAAATACCATGACACAAGCCAAGATACTGCAGCATCTAAGCCATCAAAAGAAATAGAAAACAGTAATAAAAAAGACCAAGCCAAGCCGATGTACATTATAATAGTTGTCAATGGAATTGCGATTAAATTGGTTAGTAAAAACCAAGTAGGAAAGGTAGTCCCCCAGCTTAATAATACTGGAGCGGTAATCAATTGAGCTGAAAAACTAACAACCAAGCTAGACCATAGCCAACCTGGGCACTTCGTTGGCTTTAAACCTCGAAGTCTAGGTTCAAGCACCAAAATCCCAACCACAGCCAAAACAGACAATTGGAATCCACCATCCCTTAAAATGTCCGGGGCCAAAGCGAACAAGAAAAACACAACCCAAGCCAAGATTTGAATCCCAGAACTTTGGCGGCGAAATACCATCAAGCATTGAGCAAAACCAAGCATAAGAGAGGCTCTAATCACAGAAGCCGAAAAACCAGTCAACCAAGAATACCCTAGCAATCCTAGACAAAGAATAAGCGCTTTAAAAAAGGAAACGCCACCATTTTTTCCGGGGACCAGATTCAAAATGAGAGCCAAACCGGCGAATAAAATTCCCACATGCAAGCCGGAAACAGCCAACAGGTGACTTAATCCCGTGCGCCGGAAGGCTTCTTTAGTGGCTTTTGGCAGTTCTGATTTGTCGCCCAATAGTAAAGCTCGAATAAAATAGCCCACCGCTGGATTTGGACTGCGGGCCTGAATTCGATCCGCCATTTGGGATTGAAGCGGTTTGTCTTTAATCGTGGAATGGGGGGCAGAGTATTGGCACCAAAGCCCATTTTTATGTACCTTCAAAACAGCGTTAAGTCTTTTTGTCTTAAGTAACTTTTGTTCAGAAAAAGCCGAAGGAATACGTGGCTGAGCCGGCCATTCTGCACTACCCTGCACCCACCAAAATTCGCCCTCGACTGGAGCCTGATTTTCATTCGGATGAATGCGTATTAATAGCCTTTGCCCGGGCTTGAGCGAACCCGAAACAACCTTTGCCTCTATGGACTTGGAATTGCTCGAGGATGCTCTGGTTATTTCCACTAAAACCTGGCAATCTGAACTCCAGGGTTCTTCTGCGGGCATCGGCGATTGGCCCAAAGCACCAAATGCCCAGATCACGAGATTTAAGGTTAGGGCATATTGGGTTTGATAGGCACTGGCCAAAAACAACAGCAGGACAAAAATCCAACCTATTTCTGGCAGCAAATAGCCCAATAAAAGGGGGGTGAGGAACTTCCAAAAGCTGGGGAAGTTCATATTTTAATTCAATTCAGAGCACCGTTGTACCCCTGTATTTAAATCACAAAGGTACGTGCTTTTACAGGGAGTGCCAACAAAAAAGGGAGGCGAATGGCCTCCCTTTTTTAATCCATCGATTTGGAAATTACTCCTGAATCATAAAGCGAACAGATTCGTTCTTGGTAGCAGCGTTCAGGTTTAAGATGTACATACCTGGAGCAAACGATTGAGCATCTAGGCTTAGGCTTGAAGTAGAAACCTCACCCAAATCAAGAACAACCTGACCTAACGTATTCATAACTCGTACAGTTACGGGCTGACCGTTAAAACTGCTGAGATTTACGGTAGCTGTTTGAACCACGGGATTGGGGTACAAATTCACCTCGGTAGCAGGAGTTTCTTCTTCGATTGAGCTAGATGGCTCACACACATCCCATTGCCAGTTGTAGCAAATTCCATCAAAGCTGTAGCGGTAGTCAATGCCTAAATTGGGATCGATAAAATCTTCATTGCACAATCTGGCTACATTGCCCAAATAATGAAACTCTACAGGGTTATCTGAATCAGAAATAAGGCGAGCAGAAACAATAGGCAATGTGTGGCGGGTATTGTTGTTGTCGCTGATCACATAAGGAGCCATTGAGGGTGCAAGCACCAAATCGTCATTAATAACACCTTCTACCCGACGGTAACAGGTTTTGAATCGGTCGCTGATGCGCAAGCCGGCTACCCGCAAATTGGGAGAAGTATTATCAATGGTTGAACCAACCAATAAGGTATCGGTGTCTGTCCAAGAGAAAAACACCAGGCTGCCATCGGCATTTCTTGAAGCTTGCGGATATGCGTCAATGGATACGTTAACGGGAATATCTGTTCTGAATGTAAGCAGAGGAGAGATGTACTCGGCTGTCCAAGATGCTCCACCGTCCAGCGAGGTAATATCCATCATCATTGGGGTATAAAATGGATATACAGAATACACCTTACCATTTCCTTGAGCAACTCCTTGCAGCGAGCGAACCTCACCGGCACCTACGGTACAAAAGAAATGGGGATTTCCTCCATTATCCACTGTTAAATCAAAATCGAAGGTGGTTGTAGGAGCTGAAACGTAAGCGGTATCTCCGTTTTGAGTTAGGTACAGCAACGATTGCAATGAATCCATGATTACAGGTAGGTTGGCCAGCTGAACTTCAACTGGAGCTCCCCAAGATTGTCCACCATCGGTGCTTTTGTAAAGAATAGGGCTATACACCGAATCCATTCCGCCTACAAGGTCACCTAGAGCTCCAATCCAGCCGATTTGACCGTCGGGAGAGAATGAAATGTTGGGTTGCATTTGCCGACCGTCGCCATCGTACGTCTTGTTGGTATTGGCTGTCAACACGTGCGTTCTGGACCAAGATATATCGGTGGTGCTGGGATCAAAAATACCCTTATACACATAAATTGAATCGGCTTGAAGGGTATCGTTTTTAAGGGGCGTTTCCACCATAAAATACTCGGTAGTACCTGGTCGCTGAATCAATCCACCGGGCAAGCCTGAATTTTGGTTTTGGAAAGCGTAGTTTTCGGTCGAGTTTGGATTGTTGGTAACCGATGCAAGGGCACCGCCAACATGACCATCCCAACCCGCATTTCCGGGTTTCAATGTGGGGGCTGCCCAAATGGTAGAGGTATTTGAAAAGGAAACCCCATCATTGCCATTGTAGAGCGCAATTTGAGGGTAACGAGCAGCACGAGTGTAGGCGGGATTTAACCGGCTCACATTTTGAGTAAAGCTGCTTCCAAAATTATCGGAAACGCTGTACAGCAAAACCCCACTATTGCCAGCGGGCTCACCGCTTTGCGATACATCCTGACGGTGTATAAAAATAATGGATTTTGAGGATTGATCGGCATACACCTGGTTTTGTGAAGGTCTAAGAATGGTATAGATATTGGTGGCTCGTCCACATGGAACGGAGGTTTGAGCCAATCCAACTCCGCTCAGAATCAAACTGGCGGCCACAGCGGTAAAACGTAAATTCATAGAATTTGCTTTAAGTTTTTTGTTTCCTCAAATATATTAAAGTTTATAAAAAATTAACCTATTGCATACAAACTTAATTCGTGGATGGGTTAGGGGTGTGGGGGCGATTGCTTTCTACAATAATGTCAGCCCAACGGGGTTTTGGGGGCCTGAGGAATCTACAATCAATAATAATGTCAGCCCTACGGGGTTCTAGTGTCGTGAGAGCGATTACCTTCTACAAAAATTCCACCCCTACGGGGATTGATGTGTAGAGATGTTGGTCTATCTTAAAAATCAATTCGTGTAAAAAAAAAGCCCGGCGTAAAGCCGGGCTGGTGACCCCGAAGAGATTCGAACTCCTAACCTTCTGATCCGTAGTCAGATGCTCTATCCAATTAAGCTACGGGGCCTATTAAAGTGGGGCAAATATACGTTCATCCCTGAGTTTTACAAAAAACTGCATCAAAATATTTGAGAAACAAAAAGGATTTCTCTACATTTGCACTCCATTAAAAAGACTATCACATGTTGATTATCCCAATTAAAGAAGGTGAAAACATCGATCGCGCCCTTAAAAAGTTCAAACGCAAGTTTGAAAAAACAGGTGCTTTGAAGCAACTTAGAAAGCGTCAAGCCTTTACCAAACCATCGGTAGAGCGTCGTGATGAAATTACTAAGGCTGCTTACATCGAGCAAATTCGCCGTCAGGAAACCAACATTTAAGTTGGGAAGCTATCTCGGCCATGAACGCCGGCACAGATGGCATCTCTTCCTTTTTATCGTACCTGAAAGCGGAGCGTAGGTTATCTTCGCATACCGTTCGAGCATATCAGAATGACCTGGAGCAACTCCGGGTCTTTTTATTTGGGGTTGATGGCACTGAAGAATGGAATTCTATTGAACCAACCGATATCCGGTCGTTTTTAATTCATTTAAGGCACAAACGACTGGCCAGAACCTCCATCAATCGAACGTTGTCCACGCTCAGAACCTTTTTTCAGTTCATGAAGCGGCAAAAACGAATGGATATTGATCCAACGCAAGACCTGAAAAATTTAAAAACACCCAAACGGCAACCGCATTTTTTAACCCCATCTCAAGCCCAGCAATTGGCTTCGTTGTTCCAACTCAGTTCAGACTTCGCCGGATACCGAGACAAAACCATGCTGGGTTGCTTTTTATATACCGGCATGCGAAGGGCAGAATTGGTTGGACTAAAAACCGGTGATGTATCTTTTGCAGGAAGTACCATCCGCGTGATGGGAAAACGACAAAAAGAACGGCTGATCCCCCTGCATCCAATCCTAGTAGATTGGCTGAAGGAGTATTTGAAACAAAGAGCAGATTTTATTCTTCAAATCGGTGGGGGTATCTCTACAGATGCTCTATTCCTGACCAACCAAGGGAAGGCCTGCACCGGAGATTGGATGTACAGCCAAACTAAAAAATACCTGAGTCAGGTTACTCAAAGCGATTACCGTGGACCTCATTTGCTTCGCCACACCTTTGCTACTTGGCTGCTCAGTGAAGGTGCAGATATTTTAGCCGTTAAAGAGTTATTGGGACATGCAGGCCTGGCAGCCACACAAGTGTATACCCATGTTAGCATCGAGCGACTAAAAACAGCCTATGCCAAGGCCCACCCAAAAGGACAACAAGGTTAATTTACTTTAATTGGGTGTTTTTTAATTTAAAGGTTCGGTAACTTGTGGCATGGAAAGGTGTCTTTGCCTTTCTTTCTCATCAATTAAAAACACCCTGTTGCCATGGACATTCGAATTCTTGCACCTTCTCTAAACCTAAAGGAGACATTAAAAGACAGGACCACAAAGAAACTTTCCACTTTCTACGATCGAATTCCTGATTTGGTTGGGGTAGAGGTTACCTACAAGCGGACTCAAGACGTTGAAAACAATAAAGCAGCAGAAGTCCGACTTCGGGTTCCGGGGAATGATTTGTTTGCAAAAAAACAGGGACCAAGGTTTGAAACTGCCTTGGATGAATGCATCGATGCCCTGCGCAAGCAGTGGGAAAAACAAAAGGGGAAATAAGGCATTACCCCTCAATATGAGTTAAAATACCCGTTCGACGTCGATCTTATACACCAAATTATCAAAGGCGTGCAATCCATACTTTGCCCAAGCGGAAGGGGGATTGGAACTCCAATGGGTGTAAGGAATCAACAGCAGGCCCTGCTCTCCTTCTTTAAATTGCATTAGTCCTTCAAAAAAAGCCATTGGAAAGAGGCTGCTGGGGCCAATTTTCAAATGAAGTTGGCCGGAATCGGACCAATCTCCTTCCACAGGACGGCCATCTAAGGTGAGCAACAGGTAACGGATGCGAATGGAATCACCATACTGCAGCTGTTTGGCCTTTTCTTGAAAGGTTTCTTTGATAACAAAGGGTGAAAATGGAATGGAGACCAAATCTGGCCTATACAGTTGAATGTAGGCTTTGAATTCATCAACCGCGTAGGCGGCAGCCTGTTGCTCTTTTTCTCGATTTAGGGCCTCAAGACCTTCTCGATTTCGAACTTCCAAAACCCGAAACCTAAGTCGCACCAAACTATCTGATTTCAAGCCATTCAACACCAGATTTTTAAATTCAGGTATGCTCTGGAATGCCTGTTTGGTCCACTGAATTGCTCCTGAATCTCCGGCACTTAAATGCGGCAATACCGCTATTAAATCGTTGGGATTGGTAGAAGCAACTTTGTGCACCTCTAAATTGAATCCGGAGGTGGGTTCCAAAATTGAATCCTCGGAATTTGAAATCCAGGCGGACATTCTAAGCCATACCACAGAATCGCCCGTTGGACCACCATCCAAATCGGAGTCCAATTTCAAGCTCATTTCAGGACCCAGCTCTTCAAAACCAGAACCCAATCCACAGGCCTGAATAAGAGCAGTGAAAACAAAATAGAAAACAAAGTGGTTCCTCATGGCTGAATGCGCATCAATTTTACCTTATATGCCACTGGAGTATAGGGCGGAATTTTATCTAAATCGCCCAACAGCCCAAAGGCCAGGTGCGATGGTATCAACAGCAAGCACTCCTCTCCTGTTTGCATCTTCAAAATTCCATCTTGCAAGCCGGATTCAATGGGGTCGAATGCCAAGCGAAGCACTTCTCCTGCCTCTTCTGAACGAAAGCATGGAGTACCATCCAACAACGAGGCCGAATACTCAATTTGAACATAGTCGCCCGGTTTGGGTTTAGAGCCGGTTAAGGGTTTGGACAGACGAACCAGGTGCAAACCGGTTCCAAAGGATTCAAAGGGCAGATTTCTGCGCTCCAGGTATTTTTTTATCAACCATTGTTCTTCTTGAATCATGCGTTGGTTGACCTGAATTAATTCTTCCTGAAGCTTTTTTTCAGAGATTTGAGGGGGTGGAGGAACTTCAGGTGAAGCGCCTCCACAGGCCTGGCTTAAAAAGCCAAGCAGGATAAAGACCGGAATGGGAGCCTTAAAAAAGTTCATGTACGCGTTCCAATAAAAATTGAAGTGCTGCTGCACTGTTCCCTTCAAAACGTCCGCCGGCGGCATATTTGTGTCCTCCGCCCTGAAAGTATTTTTCTGCGAATCGATTTACCTCTACTTGATTCTTAGAGCGGAAGGAAATTCGGGTAATACCTTCCTCTTTTTCATGGAGCAAAAAAGAGGCTTGATTTCCTTCAATAGCAAGTCCAAAATTCACCCAGCCTTCTGTGGCGCCCGATTTCAGATTTAGGGATTTGCTATCTTGAAAGGAAAGTTCAATCCAAGCAATGGGTAGATCTGGAGATTGAATCAGTTTATCTTTTAGAATATGCCCCCGAAGGCGTAAGGTTTGCAAGGACTCTTGCTCGAACAACCGGTCGGTGAGACAGCGGTAATCCATATCGGAATTCAATAGAATGGAAGCCGCTTGAAAAGTGGCAGGACTTGTGGCAAATTGAAAACGGCCTGTATCGGTCAACAGCCCCGCCATTAAACACATGGCGGCCTGTGGCGTGCAGGGTTCAGAGGTAAGCCGAACCACCAATTCAGAGGTAGAACTTGCGCTGGTATCGTGGAACAAGGCATCAAAGCTCTCGGGTTCGGGATGGTGGTCAATGCACCAAACGGGGCAGTTGGCCTTGGCCAACAGCGCAGACAGCTCGTCTCCACATCGGTTTCTTCTTGAAAAGTCAAGTAAAACAATTAAACCTGCCTCATTCAGAAGGAGCTCTGCCGGATTTTGATCGGTAGGATTGAAAACAAAAAGTGATTCAGTTCCCGGGAGAAATCCCAAATAATCGGGTATGGGATCGGGGCACATGGGGAGGGAATCAATACCATAGGATTGGCAAATCCAGTGCCAGCCCAAGAGGCTGCCAATGGCATCTCCATCGGGTCGGCTGTGGCAAATGGCAACTACCTTTCCCATTGATTTTAACGAATTCCAATCTAGGTTTTCAAATGCAGGTTTCAAATCGGCTGGTTTATGTACTTTTGCACGAAATTAACAAAACCAAGCGCAATGAGCGGAAACAGAACTTTTACTATGGTTAAACCCGATGCGGTAGCCAATGGACACATGGGTAACATTATTGCTGATATTACGGCAGCCGGCTTCAAGGTTGTGGGTATGAAGTATTTGCAGTTGAGCGCAGAGCAAGCGGGCCAATTTTATGCTGTTCACAAAGAGCGTCCATTTTATGGTGAATTGGTGAGCTATATGTCTTCTGGCCCAATTGTAGCGGCAGTGTTGGAGAAAGCAAATGCAGTGTCTGATTTTCGCACCTTAATTGGAGCTACTGATCCCAGCAAAGCGGAGCCCGGTACCATTCGCGCCAAATATGCTCAAAGCATTGCCGCCAATGCCGTTCATGGAAGCGATAGCGATGAAAATGCAGGCATTGAAGCCTCATTCTTCTTTTCCAATTTAGAATTGGTATTGTAATGGATGTTCCGGGAGATCGGAAGTCGAGCTACCTGGAATGTTTGTTGGAACAAATTACGCCTCATAAGGCGTTGTTGTTCAATGAAAAAGCGGCTTTGCGTACGCGAAGGTTGACCATTGTTTTAGAAAATCTCTTTCAAGCGCACAATGCCAGTGCTGTACTTCGTTCCTGCGATTGCTTCGGGGTTCAGGATGTGCATGTTATTGAAAAAACAAATCCCTTTAGCACCAGCCACGAAATTTCACTGGGCAGTAGCCGTTGGTTGAGCATTCACAGGTATTCAGGTGAGGATGCGGTACAGCAATGCTATTCCAAACTAAGGACCTTAGGATATACCATATACGCTGCCAGCCCACACAAGAACGATGTAAATTTAGAGACCATGGACTGCAGTGTTCCACTGGCCCTTGTTTTTGGAACTGAAATGCAGGGCTTGAGTGAAGAGGCGCTTCAAGCGGCTGACGGCTACATGAAAATTCCAATGGTTGGATTTACTGAAAGCCTAAATGTAAGCGTTTCTGCGGCCGTGTGCATGCACCACCTTACCTGGAAAATGCGGGAACAACAGCCAAGTCAATATGGACTTAGTTTGGCAGAACAATTGGATTTAAAAATTGCTTGGGCAGAACGGGCGTTTCGGCATTCTGCCCAGTTAAAGCAGCAATTTTTGTCCGATTTAACTTCCGAATAGCATACCATTGCATCTTGATTCTTGTGCCATCGGCCTTAAATTTGTTAACATCAGCGTTGAGGTATTGGGCCATTGCGGGCGGGATTGAAGCAGGCAGCGCGCAAGGGGAAGTTGGGCTGGCGGCAGCGCAGAAAAAGAGCGACGCGAGGAGCTCCTTTTTCTGCACTGCCGCCCCCAACTTCCCCGCGTACTGCCGCTGAAAGCCCGAAACCCGCCCAAAAAATACTAGAAATATACCATCGGCTGCTCGGTGCCACGCGGACCCAAATCAATCAACTCAAGATTTGAAAGTGTCTGATTTTCAATTTGAAAGCGGAGCGCAGTGATGGATTTATGCCAGCCGTGATTGCCAATAGCGCCTGGATTTAAATGCAAGGTTCCGGGAAACTGACCAGGAGCCACCAGAGCAATATGGGAGTGCCCACAAATGACGAATTTAGGGGACTGTTTTTGAATCAGGGACTTGGCTTGAGCCGAATATCGACCGGGACGCCCCAGAATATGCATCATAAAAAAGGACAAGCCTTGAACATTAAAGTTTAGATATTCCGGGCATCGGAGGCGAATTTCTCGGCCGTCGATGTTGCCATACACTGCCCGCACCGGAGCCATACTTTCCAAAAAATCAAGGCAACCTGAAGGACCGATGTCACCGGCATGCCAGATTTCATCAGCTT
This sequence comes from uncultured Flavobacteriales bacterium, assembly GCA_903825395.1. Lineage (GTDB taxonomy): Bacteria > Bacteroidota > Bacteroidia > CAIKAF01 > CAIKAF01 > CAIKAF01. Next base: position 70,987 of record CAIKAF010000013.1, on the reverse strand, counting down.
CTTTAAGGAATGGTTCGATTTTTTTAGGTAAGGCACCATGGCTATCGCTGAGCAACAGAATGCGCATACCTAAAATCCTAGGGCTTCTGAGCGAATTAGCTGATCTTGATTTACAAAACCTTCCACATCGTCGGGATTTTTAACCCTTGCCCAGCCGTCTTGCCATTCAATGATTTCCATGGCTTGAGCGGGGACCAAATACATTAAGACCTCTGCATCGGGCTGAGGTTTCACCAAGACAGGACATTGGTTGATTTTGACAATTCCGTATTGTTTTTTAGACAGGTTGTAGCGCCATTGAGCGGCAAAAATGGAGCCTAGTCCCAGACCAATGGAGACCAGTACCAATGCAGACATCCAACGCCGCAAGGCCGCTGAGTTGAACCAAGTACCGATGATTAATCCAACCAGAATAAATCCAATGGATACCAAAAAAATGCGTGCCCAGGTATGGGTAGAAAACAGATGCACTCCCCAGGGAAGAAAAGGGCGCGGACCGGAGGGCAGTTCCTCTGAAAGTTCAATGTATTTTAGATTGGATTCCAACACCTTGGAATCGGGGAACAACAGCAAGCCATCATATAACCATTTCACAGCCATGGGTTTGTTTTGCTGTTTCAGTGAAATGGCCGCCAACATATTGAAAATATGGGGATTCTTATAGCCGGACTCCAGCAGCCGGGAATAACCTGAATACGCAGAGTCTAGCAAACCGGCCTTAAACTGTCGATCGGAGGCTGTCAATATATCCTGATCTTCAATAAAAGAGGCGTGTTGGAGGGTAAAAAAGCCCAACAAGGAAAACAACACCGTGAGTCGAAGTTGGAGCATCATTTTTGGGATTCAAGTGTTTTAAGTGTTTTGCGCAAAAGACCATTAATTTGATCGGCATTCTCCTGTGGAGCTACAGAGGCAAAGGCAAGAAAATGGAGCTGTTGTATCAGGTCTGACCAAACTTTGATTTCCTGCTCAAGTCCTAGAGGTTTAAAAAAAGCCAATACATCATTGGGAGTTTGCTGGGAAATGGGCAGCTTCCACTGGTCGCGCAAATAAGCCTGCATGGTATTAATTAAAACCGAGGTCTGCTCTTTGGAAGGATTGGATTTCCATCGATTTAATTCGTCCAGGACATCCGTTGAATTGGTCAACGCAAGAGATCGTTTATTGCGCAAGCGCACCAGCCATTTTTTAGCCCAAAAGGTGTATAACAGCAAGAGGCCAACCAGAAAAACCAGCCAAACGAAAAAAGAAAGGCTGGCATAAAAAGAAACGTACCTTTCAGGAAGTTTAGATGTTCGCCCCTGAGGAATTGTATTTTGAAACTTTATGGGTCCGGATTGAGACAAGTCTTGGTCCTGCTCTGAACCATTAACCGTTAGATGAAGTGTATCTGAACTAAACGATTCAAATTTTTTGGTAGCAGGATTAAACCATGACCAGGTAAAAGGTGGAATGGTGTACTTTCCAGGTGTTTTTGGGATGTAAATAAAATTTACTTGCTTAGATCCCGTCACTCCCGATTCAGTAAAGTAAATTTTTTCTTGAACATCGGGGGCGAAGGCATCAAATTCGGCAGGAACATTCAAATTAGGGAGTTCCAATAAATTCAAATTCCCATTGCCCTTAACGGTAACGGTGTATTCAAAGGCATCGTTGACATTGAGCGTTGTAGCCCCCGGACGAACGCTGATTTCAAAGTCCCCTACCCCATTTGTGAAATTATCGGGCCGGTTGTCGAATGGAATGGGAAGGGCGGTCAGGGTTACCTTGGGTGTTTTTAACTCCACCTTTTTTTCTACCACACGGCCACCAAAGAAAACATCGAACGGATCGGAAGAGGCTTCACGGTAACTCACCACCACGCTTGCCAACAAAGGATCTATTGAGATTTTTCCTTGAACCTGTGGAACAAGCACATATTTTTTCAGTGTTGCTACCAAGAAGGGTTCTCCTTCCACCTGCGTTTGCCGAAACTGTTGATCTTCTGCTTCTGGAATATCTTGAACCCAACCCCCAGAAAGAGAAGGGAACTTTACCGATTCAAATTGAACAGAACTGTATTTGGAATACAAATCAATGCTTATGGTGAGCGGTTCTCCCACATAGACCGTAGATTTTTCAAGTCGGGCGACCACAAAAATTTGATTGTCGGATTTTTTAACCGCGGCAGAGTTGGAATTGGATTGGGGTTTGGTTTTGGCCGCAGCCTCATCAAGAACATTGATTTGTACCGGATTGGATTGGGCAATTACACGGCCATTGGCCAACAATTGAAAAGGAGCAATTTCAGATTTCCCCGATGACCTTGCCAACAGCCGAACGGAAATCTTAAATGAAGAAACTCCATTAATGATGCTTTGCTGTTGCGAAGTTCCGAGTTTTATAAAGGGATCAAACGAAGGCAATTTATATTGTCCGGCCAATCCAGAGATTTCGTAGCTGATCTGGAAGGGTTGATTAACAACCGGATTTTGAGGTTGCACCGATACCTGAATCTGTTGAGCCCAGATTGAATTCAGTGCAAAAAGGATAAAAAATACGATCCGAACAAAGGTCTTCATACTTACCAATCTTTTTCAGGGTGAACCATGGTACCTGAGGGGGAGTTCTTATCCCGATTTTTTTGCGTTTCTTTTTCTTGGCGGTTTAGAGCATCAAGAATGCGTTCTGCATCTTGCTTTTGGATGTCCTGTTTGGATGAATTGGGTTGATTTTTAGGTTTATTTTCAGGCTGCTGATTTTGCTGCTGCTGGTTTTGCTGTTGATTTTGCTGCTGTTGCTGCTGTTGTTGTTGCTGCTGTTGCTGCTGTTGTTGCTGCTGTTGTTGTTTTTCTTGCTGCATTTTTTTCAACGCATAGGCCAGGTTATATCGGCTTTTTTCATTTTCAGGCCATTTCTTTAGGGCTTCCTTGTAGTGTTGAGCTGCTTCTTTCCATTTTTCGGCTTTCATATACGAATTACCTATGTTATGGTGGGCCGAAGAAATGTGCTTAGGGTTTTCAAACCCTTGACTGGCTTTATCAAACCAATACCTGGCAGAGTCGGGATTTCCGTTTTGATAGAGAGCATTCCCCAATCCCATTTGTGCAAACGGGTTGTTGGCATGGGTTTTAAGGTAGTTTTGGAACAGCGAATCTGCTGTCAGGTGTTGAGCTTGTTGAAGCGCCTTATTGCCATCTCGCAATGGTTTATACGACTGCAAGCCAGGAATTTGAGCATGGCTTAAAAGTCCATACCCCAACCCAAGAAAACCAATCAAGATTAACCGAAAATGCTCCATTTTCTTAACCATTTTTCCCATTGATGGACAAAAAATAAATCCAAACACAATAAGCCAAAAGCGAACCATAGGAAGGGAAGAAATAATTCTTCGCGACCTATGGAGTTTTCGCTGGCCAAGGCCGTACTTTTTTTCAATCGATCAATCTCGGCCATGATTTTATTCAAGGCTGTCGATGGATCGGAGCCCCTTACAAACAATCCATTGGTTTCAGTGGAAATCCGAGATAGCATTTCTTCATTGGGTCGGGTAAACACCAATTTTCCCTGTGCATCGGTTAGGTAAGCCCCATTGTTTGGAATGGGTGCTGCCACATTCCCCCCAATGCTCATCGCAAACACACGAATTCCACGCTGCTTTAATTCAGATAGAACGGGAGGTAAATCTCCTTCGTGATCTTCCCCATCTGACATTAAAATAAGAGCAGGTTCTGAATCGGAGTTTTCTGGCAGTGTTTTAATTGCCTCTCGCAAGGCGGCTGAAATAGAGGTTCCTTGCACCGAGGGGTAATCGGTAGAAACCGCATCCAAGAACATCATCGCGGATCCGTAATCGGAAGTCATGGGCAATTGAATATGGGCAGATCCGGCAAAGACCACCAGCGCAACCTGATCACCTTGAAGTCGTTTCAAGACAGCTGAAATAGCCTGTTTAGCCCGCGAAAGGCGATTGGGTTGTAAGTCTTCTGCCAACATAGACCGTGAGGCGTCCAAACAAAAAACCAATTGAGTTCCGGATTTTTTTCTGGGGGTATCGGTAAGACCGCCTTTGGGACGGGCAAGAACTAAAATGAGTGCAGAAACCAGCAGCAAGCGAAGCGTGTACCGAGCAACCAACATATATCTTGGGAATAAACCCAGGGTTTTATGGACGGTGGTTGTGGTACCTAAGCGCAAAAAGCGTTTTACCCTCCATCGAAAATCGAAGGCGAAAAGAACAACCAGGGGGAGTAAAATCCAGAACCAGGTCAGATATGCCGCATATTCAAAACTCACTGTTCCGTCAAACTTTTAAACCAAACCAATCGAAGCACCCATTCCACTAAAAGAATCAGAGCTGCTATGGCAACAACAGGCCAAAACAAATCAGGCCGCACATAAAACTCCTTATCTTGGATTAAGGTCTTTTCCAGGGTATCAATTTCTTCAAAAATGGCCTTTAGGGATTGTTCATTTTCAGCCCGGAAATACTTGCCACCTGTTTGATTGGCAATGTCTTTCAACAGCGTTTCATCAATTTCGACTGGGGCCATTCCAAACACCAGACTTCCGTTGGGATTCATACTTACAGGAGATAGGGCACTTCCTTTTTTACCCACGCCAATGGTATAAACGCGTACTCCAAAGGTTTTTGCGATTTCAGCTGCAGTACTGGGAGCAATATTTCCACTGTTATTCACCCCATCGGTGAGCAAAACAACCACCTTACTGATGGACTCGGAATCCTTTAGCCGAGCAACGGCAGTTCCAAGGCCGGCGCCAATTGCCGTTCCATCCACCAGCATTCCTGTTTCAATTTTTGAAAGTAAAATTTGCAGCACTTCGTGGTCAAGGGTAGCTGGGCATTGGGTAAAACTTTCACCGGAGAAAATAACCAAACCTATTCTATCGTTGGGCCTTCCCTCAATAAATTCAGACGCAATTTTCTTTGAAACTCCCAAGCGATCGGGTGAAAAATCTTTGGCTTTCATCGATATGGATATATCCATAGCCAATTGAATATCGATGACCTCCCGATTCACCTCTGTCATACCGATATGTCCCCGCGGCCGAGCCAGGGCTAAAATCAACAATAAAAAGGCCAGAATTCTCAAAAAATCAGGCAACCACAGCAACCGAAACCGAAGGCTTTTGGGGTACACATTTTTTGAGCCGGGCAACAAAGGATGGTTCCAAAATGAGGTCAGACCGGCCTTTCTCCGTCTCCAGTTGTACCAATAAAATACTCCAATAATTGGAATCAACACAAAAACCAATGGATAGTCAAATTGTATGTTTACCAGCTCATTCATTGCATCAATTCAAGTTGGGTTGTTGGTGTTTCCGACAGGCCTCAATAAAAACTTTTGCAGCCTCAATCAGTTGAGAACGTTCTGCTGGACCTGGTTGTTGTTTTGCGAATTTAACCAAATCGGCCACGTACAAAACGAAAGCCAACTCCTTGCCGGTAAGCTCGTTCTCAGGTCTCCGTTTCCATACCGCCAGCCATTCTGAGCTGCTCATTTCAGATACATCTAAGCGATACACTTCATCAACCAAGGTACGAAGTACATCCACCGCTTCGGTATAAAATGCCTTTATTTCCTCATCCGATAAGTGTACAGGCTTATTTGATAATGAATCCAATGCCTGAATGGCTGCATCGAAAGGATTGATGGCTGGAAGTACAGGTGCCGATGGTATTTTTCGTCTTTTTCTGCGTAGGTACCAAAAAAGAGCTACACCCAACACCAAGATAAGCAGGATAATTCCAAAAAGGGGAATAAATTCATGCCAATGGTAGCCCGGGTCCGGATTTGCCAAAATATCTTGAAAATCAGCTTCTAAATTGACCAGTGGCGATAGAATCTCGATGGATTTGGCTGGGATTTCAAGCCAAAGCGTATCGCCCTGATCCAAAAACCCAAGTTCGATAATCGGTATAGTAACGCTGCCAGAGTCGTAACCAACTATATTTAGTGTAAAGCCAGCTCTGTATTCGCCACTGTCTAACCAATTTACCTGAAGAATTTCAAACGTACCTAGGCTATCTGTAAAACTGGGCCAAATGATTTCACGTTGAAGTTTTTGGGCTGGAATTTCCAAGGTTAAATCAAACGGCTCGCCCAATAAAACAGTATCCTTTTCCGATTTCCAAGCCAATCCAAATCCTCCTTGTCCGTGGCATACTAGGGCAAGTGAAAAAAGCAGGAAGATTGAAATTTTATTTTTCATCGTCGGACACCTCTGGATTGAAACAACTGATTTAAAGGTCGAGTTACATCAGAAGACGAGTTAAATTCAGCCAAATCAATGCCATACCGTTGGGCAGCTAATTTCAGTTTTTTCTGATGGCTTTGCCAATGATCCTGCCAATGGGTGCGAACCTTTTTCTGATGGGTATCGAGCCAACATGCGGCACCGGTTTCCGGATCTCTCAGTTTAATTAAACCCACATCCGGAAGCTGACACAGCATGGGGTCATTGATTCGCATCAGCAGTAAATCATGCTTTCTGCCCGCAATTTTTAAGGCATCAGAAAAGCTGGGCTCTATGAAATCGCTGATGCAAAATACCGTAGATTTTTTTCGAAGAATTTTGCCCAAATACTCCATGGCAACTCCTGTTCTTGTACCCGCATGCGTTGGCGTGCAAGCAAGAAAATCGCGTAATATTCTTAAAAAATGAGAGCGGCCTTTACGTGGGGGAATAAATTGTTCCACCTGAGATGAATAAAAAACAGCCCCTATTTTATCGTTGTTTTGAACGGCAGAAAAGCCAATAATGGCAGCAATTTCGGCGGCCAATTCGCGCAATGAACGGTGATGAGAGCCAAAACCTGAAGAGGCACTAACATCCATCATCAGCATCACACTGAGTTCTCGTTCTTCCTCAAACACCTTTACAAAAGGTTCATTAAATCGAGCGGTGACATTCCAGTCGATAAAACGAACATCATCGCCATACTGGTAATTTCGGACCTCAGCGAATGACATGCCTCTTCCTTTGAAGGCGGCATGGTACTGACCTGCAAACAGCTGATCGGTAAGGCCACGCGCCTTAATTTCGATGCGTCGAACCTTTTTTAGAAGGTCTTTTAAATCATCAGGACCGGATTGTACCAATTCCATAATTCTCCTAGTCTGGAAAATTAAGGGACCAACACTTTATTCAAAAGGGCATCCACCACATCATCGGAGGTCATTTCCTCGGCTTCTGCCTCGTAGGTCAATCCAATTCTATGCCTCAACACGTCTTTTGCAATGGCCCGCACGTCTTCAGGAATGACATAGCCTCTGCCCTGTAAAAAAGCATAGGCCTTGGATGCCAAAGCCAAACTTATGGAAGCGCGTGGAGAAGCTCCAAACGAAATCAATTCCTTTAGTCCTTGAATTCCATTTCCCTGAGGGTCTCGAGAAGCATGCACCAAGTCCACAATATACCGTTCAATTTTTTCGTCCATGTACATTCCGCGCACCACAGTGCGGGCTTGAATGATTTGATCCTTATGAACGGCTACATTCACAGTAGGAAATTCTTGCAGCATGTTTAAGCGGATGATCTCCTGTTCTTCGGCCTTCTTAGGGTAATCCAAAACCACTTTTAGCAAAAAGCGGTCGGATTGAGCTTCGGGTAAGGGATAGGTTCCTTCCTGTTCGACCGGGTTTTGTGTTGCCAGCACCAAAAATGGATCGGGCAGAGAAAAGGTCTGATCTCCTACCGTCACCTGACGCTCTTGCATGGCTTCGAGCAAGGCGCTTTGAACCTTAGCGGGCGCCCGGTTGATTTCATCGGCCAAAACAAAATTAGAGAACACAGGGCCCTTTTTCACCGAAAACGATTCACTGCGGGGATTGTAAATCACCGTTCCAACCACATCGGCCGGCAGCAAATCCGGAGTAAATTGAATTCGGCTGAAACTCACATCCACAACTTGAGCTAAGGTTTTAATGGCCAATGTTTTGGCCAATCCCGGCACTCCCTCCAATAAAATATGCCCATTGCTAAGCAATCCGATCAACAACCGATCGGTCATGTAACGCTGCCCAATAATGACCTTATCCATTTCTAGGCGCACTGCAGAAACAAAGGCAGATTCTTCAGCAATTTTCTGATTTAAGGCTTGTATATCCATATCTATTTTGATTAAGTTCTTGAACCTTCAGCGTACATTTGAACCAATTTTCACGAACTCAAAACAAAAATAGAATTTTTGACTCGCCTTTCGCATGAATTCAATCATGAGTTTCCGGTTAAAAGTTGTTAATCATTTACATAGAACTACACCATGAAAAAAAGCACTGCTGTTTACCTCGTATCCATTGGAGATGAATTGCTGATTGGTCAGGTTATTAATACGAATGCCGCTTGGTTGGCTGCCCGATTGAACGAAATCGGACTGCAGGTAGTAGAGCAGCGCAGCATCGCCGATTCCAAATCCAGCATTGAAAGCACATTGAAAGAACTGATGCAGGAAGGGCACATCTTAATTTTAACCGGCGGACTTGGTCCAACAAAAGATGACATTACAAAAAATACACTGCGGGAATTTTTTAATGACAGCTGGCGAACCGACGAACAGGTGCTTGAGATCTTACAGGCATTTATGCAAGCCAGAGGCCGAAGCCTGGATGAGGTAAACCGCGGTCAGGCAGAACTGCCCAGTTCTTGCAGCACCTGGCTAAACCGAATTGGTACAGCCTCAGGCATGTTATTCGATACCAAAAATGGCATTTTAATCAGTTTGCCCGGCGTTCCTCGCGAAATGGAATATTTAATGGAGTCTTACGGATTGGATTTCTTAAAATCCAAATTTCAATTGGCCCCCATTCAACACATGACCTTTCACACCGAAGGCATTCCGGAATCTCAACTTATGGTTCATTTGCAGGAATGGGAAAACCAATTGCCCGAACATATTTCCCTGGCTTATCTTCCAAAAGCAGGTCGAGTCCGACTCCGTTTGTCCTTGACCTCACCCAGCAAGATAGGACAAGAAGAATTCCAATTGGAGGCAGAGAAACTTCAACAGCTTCTTGGTTCCGAGTGCATTGGATTGAACCATCAGGAACTGCCGGAACAGGTATTGAAGCATTTAATCGAAAGTGGGGCTACGCTGGCCACGGCAGAAAGCTGTACGGGGGGCAACATAGCCAGCTTGTTGACAGGGGTGTCTGGAGCCTCAGCGGCTTTTATGGGTGGCGTCGTTGCTTATGACAACTCTGTTAAAATCAGAATGTTGGGCGTTAATCCTGGCGACATCAATAAGTATGGTGCCGTGAGCAGCCAGGTGGTTGAAGCCATGGCAAAAGGAGTCCGGAATTTAACCGGAGCCATTTATGGAATTAGTACTTCAGGAATTGCGGGCCCTGGCGGGGGTACGCCCGAAAAACCCGTGGGTTTGATTTGGGTCGGAATTTCAGGTCCGGAAGGCACCTATTCCCGTGCATTTAAAATGGCTTCTGACCGTTCTGGGAATATTGAACGCAGCTCGTTTGCAGCGCTGAATCTGTTCCGAAAAACACTGTTAAATCAATGGAAATTGCCTGAACCGACGTTTTGGGCCTTTTCCCACTAATTGGATTTAGATTTGGGCGGGTGACCGGGCTTTCTCCGGTAGTACGCAGCTGCCGTTCGGGGCGGCTGCGGGCTGCGGTGGCTCCTAAAGTCGCCTCCTCGCCGCGCGCCGCCTACCGACGGCATCTTTGCGCGCTACACGGAATCAATCCCGCCCGCCGGCGGCGAACAGGATTGATTCTGGTAAATTTACGTTAGCCCGTTGGGCCGTAGATTAGATTAGTGAATCATCAAGCGACGCACTTGGGCTTGACCATTCACGATGGCCTTTACCAAGTACATACCGCTTTCTCCGAAAATGGAACGGTTTAATGTAACTCCAGCTTCTGAGGATGAGGTTACATGGGCCAAATGAATCCGGCGACCTGCCAAATCATACACCTCAATTTCATTTCCTACCACTGTCGATTCGTCAAATTGAATTTGAACTTGTCCTGAAGATGGGTTGGGGAACATTTTAAATCCAGGCTCAAGGGCTTGCTCAGCAATGGAAGTTGTAGCATCAGAAATGGTAAAATCATCAATGTACAGTGGATTTCCGAAAGGCCCACCGCTGGTGTAATGGAACATGATACGAACGTTATCGCGGCTGGTGAAGTTGTTCAGATCAACGGTGAAGTAAGACCATTCATCGGGTGATCCGGGAATGAAATTCTGAGCATATAGACCAGCAGTGATTAAATTGGTACCTGCTAAGGAAGTAATGGAAGTTCCTTGATTGCGCACTTTCATGCCTCTAAGCTGCCAAGATTCTCCGCAGTTGGTAGAGACATAGACCCGAAGCTCGTCGTTCTGCTCAATAAAAGGTTGATTTGTACTTTGAGAGTAAGCGTACTTCACTTCCAACAAGGGATTGTCAACGGTAGTTAAATCGTAGGATGGTGAAACCATAAAGAACCGCTCATACCGAAGCGTGCCGGTGGCATTGCAACGCGCAGCGCCGTAGCTTTTATAACCCCCAAAGTTCACCTTTTCCCAGCCTTTCGTTTGATTGGCACCCTCATTGATCATCACCCATTTGTCATCAGCAAAGAAACTGTAACCAGGACCGGCTTCCATGGCATCGTAGTAACGGTAATTGTTGTCCATGGCTTGTTGAGATGAAACCATGACATACCCTTCCCGGGTTTTGGAACCAGTTCCGCTGGCATTGGTGGCGGTTAATTTTACATCATAACGGCCTGGAACATCATATTGAACCAAGGGCTCAGGATCGGAAGAGGTGGTTCCAACAGCTCCGGGCAAATCCCAGGTGTAGGAATTTCCGGCAGTGCTGCCGTTGTGAGTTCCATTCTTCATGTTAAGAGAAGACCCTGCGCAAATCATTTTTAGCGATTCAAAATTATTGGTTCCTTGTTTAGACCAAAAATCAGCAATCGGAGCTGGAGCACATGGGCTAGCCTGAGAAGCGTCATCGGTTCCGGTAACCAAGGCGTTTTGAGCAGTAATCAAATTGGTACGGAATGAAATGGTATTGAACACAAAATCCATTACCTGTTTTTGACCTTTCGAGAACATGTTCATGCAATCATCGTCGGTGTAATCCATGTAATTGTTGAACATTTCACCAATTTGGAAACGCGCGATGGTATCAGCGGCGGTGCTGTTTGATGTTAATTCTAGGCAGGTAGCCTCTTTTGGAAAATTGTAGCAACCGAAGTTGGGCTGACGGGAAAATGGAGTATCATCCACTTGGTCGTTGCCGCAATCGTCATCGCCCCAAATGTGGATTAGGCCCAACCAGTGCCCAACTTCATGCGTCATGGTTCTACCGGCTGTACCTGCGGCCGTACCCGTTTTACCGGTACGGTTGTGAATCATAGCAATACCGTCCGTTGTTGTAACCGGATTTTGACCTCCAAACGAATAAGGGAACTGAGCGTATCCTAAAATATTTCCAAAGGGATTACCATCGTTATCGATGGTATTAACTACCCAAATATTCAAGTATTTGGCGCGGTCCCAATAACTAAGCGCCTTGAAACCGGTATAATCGCGGGCGGTGTTTGTTTTGTATGAATACACCCGATTGATTCCATCGGTACACGCTCCATTGGGGGCTTTGGTGGCCAAACGAAATTCAATGTTGGCATCGGCAGCAATACTATCGAAATAAGGTGGGATAACCACTTTATCGGCATTGGTGTACGTGAAATCTAAATTTACGGAAGCCAACTGGCTCAAAATTTGTGCCTTAGAAATATTCTCAGAACCTCCTTCATGAATAACATGAACAACTACAGGAATGATGCGCTTTCCATTTTCAGCGGTTTCAAATTGATTTAAATTCAACGATTTAAATTCTTTAAAATCCTCCATAAATTTCACATACCCATCCCAAAAATCGGGGTGTTGTTTAGCGTAATCGCTGAGATGACTACCGCATGTATGGTGTTGATGCTGAGCATTCAGGTTCATGGTTCCAGTGGCCAAAACTCCGACCAACAATCCCAAGGTGCTTATTAAAAAGTGCTTCATGTTCGATATCGTATGTTCTGCAAATTTCGCAATTGCAAAGGGTAAAAGCAAATGTTAAGCCTGAAAGCAGAAAAAAGGGGTTAATATTCCAAAAAACAGAGGGAGTTTAGGCTGTTAAATATTAAGTTTGCGCCAAATTAATTTCAATACACCATGAAAAAAGTTCGGGTTGCTATCAATGGATTTGGTCGAATTGGCCGCATCACCTTTCGGGCATTACAAACCAAAGAAGATGTTGAAGTCGTTGCCATCAATGATTTGACAGGGGCCACTGCCCTAGCCCACTTATTGAAATACGATTCCATTCATGGAAGATTTTCGGGCACGGTAAGCACCCAAGAAGGAAATCTTGTGGTAAACGGTCATGAAATTCGAATAACTGCCATTAAAAATCCTGCGGAACTGCCGTGGAAAGAAATGAATATTGATGTGGTTTTGGAGTGCACAGGATTATTTTTAGATTCAGAAAGTGCATCTAGACACATGCAGGCGGGAGCTAAAAAAGTGCTTTTGTCTGCTCCAGCTAAAACCTCAGACATTAAAATGGTGGTTTTGGGTGCCAATGAAGGCAGCTTAACACCGTCCGACACGATTATTTCCAATGCTTCTTGCACCACGAATTGCGTGAGTCCTTTGGTTAAAATAGTAGATGATGTATGTGGAATTGAAAATGGTTTTATGAATACCATTCATGCCTATACGGCCGACCAGCGCTTGCAGGATGCACCGCATAGCGATTTGCGTCGGGCACGGGCTGCTGCCTTGTCGTTGGTTCCAACATCTACTGGTGCTGCGCGTGCCATCGGAAAAATTTTCCCCCATTTGAGTGGCAAATTGGATGGGACTTCCGTTCGGGTACCAACGCCCACGGGCAGTCTAACTGACATGTCGCTCATTGTTCGCAATCCTGTGGATGCGGCAACCTTAAACGCGGCGTTTAAAAAGGCGGCGGAAAATGAATTAAAAGGAATTTTAGAATACACCGAAGATCCGATTGTATCGGCAGACATTGTAGGAAATCCACATTCCTGCATATTTGATGCTGAACTGACCTTTGTTAAAGACAACCTAGTAAAGGTATTTGGCTGGTATGACAATGAAGCCGGCTATTCAAACCGCTTGGCAGATTTGTGCGTTTTGGTTGGAAAAATGTCCTAAGATTTCAAGGGCAGAACCGGGCTTAAAGCCGTTTTCAATTTTCCTAGAAATTTAATTTTAATCGCCGCCCCGCGGCAGGGATTGAAGGAGCTAGTACGCGCACAAAAGCTGAACGGTACGCGAGCTGCGGAGGCGACCTTGGAAGCCCCCGCAAAGCCGCTGTACCGATCAGCTTTTGAAGCGGACTAGCCCTGAAAGCCCGTCTGCCGCCCAAATCAAACCTAAAATCAACCTTTTGAAGCCGCCTTCCCCCTTGCAATTCCGGCATCCACATCAAATCCAATGAGCAAGGCCAAAGCAGCCAGGTATAAAAAAATCATAGCCATTGGAACGGCGCCCACCACTCCAAACACCTTGTTGTATTGGAAAAATTGCTCAACATAGAGCCCAAAAGCCCAAGAGAATAAGAGTAAAAACAGGGAAGCAATCCAACTTCCAGCTGAGAAAAAGCGAAGTCCCAAGGATTTTGCCGGCGCAATGCGAAATAAGGCCGCCACAAACACCCATGTCATGCCGAGGCTAAACAACCAGCCCAAGCGACTTGAAAGCCAGGCGAACGTTCCAGATAAAAAGTCTATGGCCTGAAAAATTGTGATGGCCAAGCCTAAGGCCAAGCTGCCCAGCAGCATTACCAACAGCGAAATAATTCGAACTTGGCCGGGTTTTCGTTCTTCTAAAATTAAAGCAGAGGCATTGAAGGCCTGAATCAATCCCTTTATTCCGGCTGAAGAGAGCCATAATCCAACAAACAAAGTAATCCATACAAAGCCCTCCCTTTTTTTCAGAAGTACATCGGCAATGATGGGACCAACCACTTCAAAAAGAGCCGGCGGCAGAAGCTCCTCGCTCAACCGAAACCACTCATACCCCAGTTGCCCTCCCGGAAAAAATGGAATCAAGCTCACCAGAAATATCAAAAAGGGGAAAAAGGCGAGCATCAGTTGGAATGCTACAGATGAAGCGCGCAGCGACAAGCTGTTGCGTTGATCACCGTTTAAAAAGTAATTGGCGATGCGCCACAAGGAAACTCCGCCGAATCCAGGCGGGGAAAACGATTGTACTTTCTTCAGCCAACCTTGAAGTTCGGGTTTGCCAAGCAAGAACCCAATCCAACGGCCCTTCATGGCAGAAACGCTTTCATACTAATATCGATGCTTCGAACCGAATGGGTTAAGGCTCCCATAGAAATGAAATCTACTCCTGTTTCAGCATAGCTGACCAAATTGGACTCATTGATGCCTCCGCTGGCTTCGGTTTCGATGGAGCCCTGCACCAAATTTACGGCCAGGCGGACCTGCTCGGGACTGAAATTATCAAACATGATGCGTTTAACGGGTGCATGTAAAGCAAGAACTTCAGCTACGTCGTCGAGGTTGCGGGTTTCGATTTCAATCGGCAAATCCAAATGTTGGGATTTCAAGTACTGTGTTAGGCGTTGAAATGCGGGGGTAATGCCACCGGCAAAATCCCGATGGTTGTCTTTAATCATGCACATATCGAAAAGTCCGATGCGGTGATTTTGACCTCCCCCATGCCTTACCGCTTCTTTTTCAAAACTGCGCAGCAGCGGAGTTGTTTTGCGCGTATCCAACAAGCGGCAATGGGTATGAGCTATGCGTTGGCAGAGGGTATGGGTTTTGGTGGCAATGCCGCACATGCGCTGCACCAGGTTCAAGGCAATGCGTTCGCTGGAGAGCAAGGCATGAGCCAGCCCATGAACTTCCAACAATACATCTCCTGAATGAAAAGGTTGGCCATCATGAATCAACAGATTGCATTGCGCATTGGGGTCAACAAATTGAAAAATCGGTGCAATGTACTGAGCCCCAGAAAACACTCCATCTTCTTTGGCCAACCACAGGGCCTTTGCCTGTTGATGCTTCCCGAAAATGCCCAATGAGGTTACATCGCCCAAATCAGAACCATCCTCGTTAAATGCTTGATGTAAAAAGGAATTAAAGGAAGAATTGGCATCAATCATTTTCTTGCACTTCAAAGGAGTGAACGCGTTCAATCCCATTCAATTCTTTGAATAGGACATAGATTCTGAATTTTTTTCGGTTGGTTTTCCATTCCCCAATAAAAAAATGAGGCTGTCCTTTTTTCTCGTGTACCTGATCTATCGCAACAGAATATCCGGGGTATTCTTTAAAAAAGGAACGGATGAGTTGAGCGGCTTGAGCTTGGGAATAGACGCCTTCATTGGATAAAATACGTACGTTCAGGGTTGGATGGGCTTGTTGCACAAAGGCTGCCGCATCCTTTTGAAGGAGGGCAGTTCTGGCCAACTGTACAGGAGATTGTCCGGTAATCCACAGGGGAATGGCACAAAGAAAAACGAAAAGGAATCGGCGCATACCAAAAAATAAATGCAAAATTGCACAAAAATTAAGCCAATGTCGATTGAATTGAGCATTGTAGCTGTTGGAAAACTGCAGCAAAAGTATGCCATTGAAGGCTGCCGCCTGTATGAGGAGCGTTTAAAACATTATTTAAAACTAAAATTGATTGAAATCGCAGATGTAAAAGGCCACTATTCGGACCAAGAAAAAGCACGGATTGAATGCGAACGGCTGGATAAAATTCTGAGCACCTTGGATGTGGTCGTTTTATTGGATGAGCATGGAAAGCGTCAGAGCTCGACCCAATTGGCTAGTGCAATTGAGTCTTTTCAGCAGCGCAACCACCGAAAAATAGGCTTGGTGTTGGGGGGCGCGAACGGATTTACGGCCGAATTTAAGTTGAGGTATCCGAACCATTGGACCTTATCGGACTTCACCTTGCCGCACGAAATGGCCCGCTTGGTAATGATAGAGCAAGTGTATAGAGCCATGACGATTCTAAAGAATGAATCGTACCACAAAGCCGGATTAACCGGATAATTATTGCCAGATAGAGCGCTGCACCATATCGCCGGCCTCATTGAAATACAATTTCAAATGTTGACCATTGGCAGACATTAGCGCTGCAAATTTTGGACTGCCTTCGGTTTTGAATTCGCGCACATATTCCACCTGATACATTCCACCTGAGCCAGTAAATCCGCGATTTAAGGTTTCTTTGGCCTTTTCAGGAAGAGCATTAAAATCGGTAAGGCTGGCTAATCCAAGGAATTGGCCATCGGTAGAATATTCGGCATAGGCAGGACCGGCTCCTTTTTTGAATGAAGCCACGATTTGTCCACCTTCATTGGCCCAAGAGGCTTCTCCTCCAAAGCGGGTTGAAAAATCGTCCAACGCTTTTTGATTGGTTTGAGCCATGCCCAACAGCGAGGAAAAGGACAAAAGAAGAGCACAAAACATTTTCATAATCGGTGTATTTTACGTTAAAGATACATTATTCACTTTGATTTTGGTTGCAGTCCTTTTAAGAAATGCATCAGATTAACTTCATCGGGATAATCGAGCAGATCGGGTTCCTGGCTTCCGCCAAAGGGGATATGGGTTGTACCCACGCAGCATTGCAGCTCATTTTTTTCTTTCCAATCCAACATGGTGTTGTATTCATCATAATAACTGTAGTGAATAACCGATACCGGTGAGGCCAGCGCATTGGATTTCGTAAGCAGAAAGAATTCTCCGTCTATAAAAGGGATATTGGCTACCAATAAAACGGCCTTTTGATAGTCGTAATTATTCATGTACCGGCTGTGAAGACCGACATGGCTGAACGACTCCTTCCAGCACTGAATCATAGGCTCAAAGTCATAATTTGAGGGAAGCAACAGGTGTGAAACATTTCGACAGCCCAGACCATAATACGAAAACACATCCTTTCCCAGCTGCATCAAATCAGAGCTGCTTTCATCGCCATTGAGCAGAGCGGCGCTGCTTCGGCTGCTGCGTAAAATATGGGGAACTTGCCGAAAGTAATATTCAAAATATCGATTTGAATTGGCGCTTCCGGTGGCTACCACGGCGTCGTAGCCGGTTAATTTCCGATCCACAAACTCCACCATGCTTTCTGGCATACCGGACTCTTGAACGAAATAGGGAAGCAAAATGGCATCTGAGCTGCTCAATTTTATTAGGGCCTTATTTCCGGAGAGCCAAACGGCCAATGCATCCAGAAAATTCACCAGAGGAATATTCCCAGCCATAATAATTCCAATCGTTTTGGGAATAAAAGGTTCTTCAGGCATACCCTCGTGATTCAGCCATTGAAGCAGTCGCTCTGATTTCAACCAAGGCCGTAGGGCGCCGATGGACCGAAGTAGTTCAGCTTCAGTAAACCAAGGATTTCCTTGCTGAGCAGCCTGGAGAATTGGATTGGGCTTCGAGGGACTAGGACTCAGTATCTTTTCCATGGCTAAACCCATCGATTCCAAAACCTGCAGCCTATCCCTTAAAAGGGGGATATTTTTCATACTTTTGCAAATATCTTAAAACGATTGTTGATATGGCCATTAAAATAACCGATGATTGCATTAATTGTGGAGCCTGCGAGCCAGAATGCCCAAACAATGCAATTTATGAAGGGGGTGTAGAATGGAAAATTGCCGATGGGACTTCGGTTTCAGGAAATTTTGTGTTGAGAACCGGAAATAGCATTGATGCCCAAGCGCCTCAAAATGCGGTTTCTATGGATGTGTATTATATCGTTTCCGATAAATGTACCGAATGCGTTGGTTTTCATGATGAGCCACAATGTGCCGCAGTTTGCCCTGTAGATTGTTGTGTTGATGATGAACTGGTTCGTGAAACAGAGGCTGAATTGTTTGCCAAAAAAGATAAGTTGCATCTTTGATGCATGATTTTTGATTGTTTTCCGTTTTACTGAAATCATGAAAAGCTGGAAAACAAGCATTGTCCTTATCGTTCTAACCTCCCAACTAATGGGTCAAGTGAGCTGGCAGCGCCTAGGGGCCTTGCATCAGGCTTCTTTGGCTCCAAACCTTACTGAGCAACAATGGCTGGCTAAGGCCGATTCGTTGTGGTTGGGCATGCAAGAAAATTTGGAACTCGGGCTTCCTTTACCAACAGACAGTCTCCCCAGCATTTCTCAAGTTGGTTTAAAGGGTAAACATACCTCGCTGTACACCTGGCTGACTCGATCTTCATCGGGATTTCACAGTTGGGGGCTGATGTATGACCATAAACAGAAATCGGTGTTGGCACTTGAACGCAGCGAGGCCATAACCTTATGGGATTTCAATCTGGGAAAAAAAGTACTGTCGGGAGGAAAATGGCCTGCCATGTTGGTCTATGAGGCAATTCCATTTAAGCGAAAAGGGCAGCTCCATTTTCTTCTGCTGGGCTTTAATCCCGGAGAAGAGAACATTCATTTCAAGCATGTTGAAGTCTTGTCGTTTGACCGGTCTGGGCTCCCCCAATTTGGCAGCCGCTTAATCCTTTGGGAAGGAGCTAAAATTGGACGAAAAACATTCCGGTATTCAGCCCAAGCCAGCATGATGCTAAAATTAGAAAAGGAAGGGAATCGAATTGTCATGGACCATTTGGCACCGGCCTCGCCCGAATTGAAATCGCAGTTTGCCTTTTATGGACCTGACCTTAGTTATGATGCCCTAGAGTTTAATGGCGAAGAATGGGTATTGATTCCCAATGTGGATCTTAAAAATTCGAGCCAAGACTTAGGCAAACCGGGACAGATTCAACGCTTTGGTCCCAACATCAAATCAAAAAGACAAGACTAAATCAGTAGGGAATAGACCTAAACCCAATTGGGCAGGTAAAAACAAAACCATACAGAACCTTAGCTTTATTACCTTTGTGCATGGCCCCGTCAAGAAACCTCCTCTTTCATGTTTGGTTATTGCTACTGCTGACAATTTCAAGCGTCTGGGGGCAAAACAAAGAAGCCTCCAGCGATTTGGTTCAAATCTCAGGTTATGTTTTGCGGGCAGACTCGCTGTACCCCATTCCCTTTGCTCATATTATTAATCCTAGAACACGTCAAGGCGTTATTTCTGATGGCACAGGATACTACAATTTATTGGTTCGCAGAAACGACACCCTAGAATTTCAAGCCATTGGCTATGAAGTAACCCGGTTTTTTCTACCTCAAGAAACCCAAACCCCCATATTTTCATTCAATGCCTTGCTGAAGCCCATTGTCTATGATTTAGAGGCCTACAAGTTCAACCAATTCACCTACGACCGAGTCATTGAACAAATCCGTAAAATGGGGGTAGCTGAAAACGAGCGCTCACTGGCTGAGGGGCGACTTCGACAAGGCTATTACAGTCCAAGGCCTGGAACGGGAGTTCTCTTATCCGGTCCGTTTACCAAACTGTATGAAAAATTCAGTCGGCAAGCCAAAGAAATGGATAAGCTAAGAGATTTGATGTCGGGCGACGTTATGGAGGCCAAAGCTCAGGCAAGATTAACTCCCGACATGCTTCAGCGCATTACAGGGCTTGCCCCTGAAGACTTAGAAGAATTCGTAAAATTTTGCAATCTAGGGACAGAATTTGTGGCTCAGGCCACCACATACGATGTTATGGTAGCCGTTGGAAAATGCCATGAAGAATTTGTCAAAGCATTCCCTGAATTAAAATATTCCGGAGGATCAAAAACGCCTCAGGAACCAAAACGAAAAGAATAACATGGCGGGGTCGAACTTTGTTGATTATGTGAAAATTTGCTGCCGATCCGGAAAAGGCGGTGCCGGTTCCGTTCATTTCCATCGAGATAAACTAACGGCAAAAGGTGGACCTGACGGTGGAGACGGAGGACGAGGAGGGCATATCGTTTTGCGGGGCAACAAACAATACTGGACTTTGCTTCACTTGAAGTACCGCAAGCACGTCATTGCCGAACCGGGCGGGATGGGTTTGGGTGCATTGATGCATGGAAAAAATGGTGCAGATGTAGTGCTTGAGGTTCCATTGGGCACCATTGCTCGAGACGCCGAAACAGGGGAACAAGAGGCCGAAATTACCGAAGATGGTCAAATGGTCATTCTGGTTCCCGGAGGCAGAGGCGGCATGGGCAACAACCACTTTAAATCAGCCACCCAACAAACGCCCCGATTTGCCCAACCCGGCGAAGAAGGTCAAGATGTGTGGAAAATTCTAGAGCTTAAGGTATTGGCCGATGTAGGATTGGTTGGATTTCCAAATGCCGGCAAATCCACCTTATTATCGGTAGTTTCTGCCGCCAAGCCTGAAATTGCAGATTATCCATTCACCACCTTGGTACCCAATTTGGGCATTGTGGAATACCGCGATTTCAAATCGTTCGTCTGGGCAGATATCCCTGGAATTATTGAAGGAGCCTCAGAAGGTAAAGGCCTTGGAATACGCTTCTTAAAGCACATCGAACGCAACAGCAGTTTGTTGTTTCTGATTCCTGCCGATGACTCTGACCCCAGAAAGACCTATTCCATTTTGCTAAAGGAACTTGAAGCCTTTAATCCGGAATTGCTTTTAAAGAAACGAATCGTAGGCGTAAGTAAGGCCGATTTATTGGACAATGAGCTTATGACCGAAATGAAAGCTCAACTTTCAGATTTGAATCCCATTTTCTTTTCCTCCATAACTGGATTGGGTATTCAAGAACTTAAAGACAGCGTTTGGTCTAGTTTGCACCATGATTGAGCAGGTTGATAGGGATATCTTTTTCATCATCAACGGAGCTCACCATCCGGTATTGGATGTATTCATGCTGCTGTTTTCAAATAAATACGCCTGGATTTGGTTTTATGTTTTGATTCTCGGAATGGGATTTCGGAAACTGGGATTAAAGGTCTTCGTATTTGTTCTTTTTGCCTTATCTACTCTTTTTTTGACTGATTTTATTTCTGTACACGGTTTCAAGGAAGTATTTGAGCGATTCAGGCCTTGCCATAATTTGGAATATGGACATTTGGTTCGGGTCATTGATGGCTGTGGGGGACGTTTTGGCTTTGTTTCCTCCCATGCAGCAAATTCAGCAGCGATCGCTACATTGGTGGCTATAAGTGGAGTAATGGTGCATGAAATGCCCATCCAGCGCCAATTTCTCTTTAATGCGCTCTTGTTTTCCTATCCCATTTTAAATGGGTATTCCCGAATTTACCTTGGAGTGCATTATCCCTATGATGTTCTAGGAGGATTTGCCTTAGGACTAATCATTGGGGCCTCAACGGGCTACCTTTGGAATTATTGGCACCTAAAGCACGGATATCCAACCATTAAAAGCGGAAGCTGATTTTTCAAATCAGCAGGCCGATAAGGCTGTTTCCAAATCCTGAATTAAGTCTTGGGCATCCTCAATGCCCACAGACAACCGGATTAATCCATCCGAAACTCCATTTCTTAACCGGATTTCTCTTGGAATGCTGGCGTGGGTCATGCTGGCTGGATGAGAGACCAAACTTTCGACACCGCCCAGCGATTCGGCCAACACAAACAGCTTCGTTCCCAATAAAAACGTTCTGGCATTTTCTTCGGTGTTGGTACTTAATTCAAAGGAAAGCATACCTCCAAAACCGGACATTTGCCTTGATGCAATGCCATGTCCGGGATGCTCAGGCAAACCCGGATAAAATACCCTTGAAACCTTAGGATGTGCCTGCAGAAATAAGGCAATCTGTTGGGCATTCTCCACGTGGGCCTTCATTCTAAGATGCAGTGTTTTAATTCCCCTCAACGCCAAATAGCAGTCCATTGGGCCGGGAGTGGCTCCGGTACTTTTTTGGTTAAAAAAAAGCGCTTCAGCCAAGGCGGCATCGCTGGTTACCAATCCCCCCATAATTAAATCGGAATGGCCACCCAAGTATTTTGTCATGGAGTGCATAACAATGTTGGCTCCCAAGGCCAATGGGCTTTGGAGCATCGGAGAAGCAAAAGTATTGTCCACCACCAAAGTGATGCCATGGCGCTTGCAGATGGAGGCGCATAGGGCAATATCTACCACCGTCAGCGTAGGGTTGGTTGGGGTTTCAATCCACATCAATTTGGTTCCGGGCTGAATGGCCGATTCAATTTCGGCCTCAGAAGAACAACCAATAAATGAAAATGAAATGCCAAGTTTCTCGTAAGATTGACGAAACAAACGGTATGTTCCCCCATACAAATCATTCATGGCCACCACGTGGTCGCCGGTAGAAAGGGTCTTCAATACGGCATCAACGGCTCCCATTCCAGAGGAAAAACAAAAGCCATGAGTTCCACCTTCCAATTCAGCCAGGGCCTTTTCTAAAACGGTACGGCTGGGATTCCCTGCCCTAGAATAATCATAACCTTGATGCTCACCCGGAGCTTGTTGAACATAGGTTGAAGTGAAAAATACCGGTGGCATGACGGCTCCGGTTACAGGTTCAGGCTCATGGCCTGCATGCACGCAAAGGGTCGATTTTTTCATGCCTTAAAGGTAGGCAATTCTAAGGCTGATACGGAAGGCTGTCTGCAGTAAATTCAAGGCTATCTGCCTCAACCTCGTTCAAGGTCTTTAGTACCGCCAACGAGGTGATGGCTGAAGCCGAGGCAGGGTGGTTTGGATACTCCCGCACGAGTTGGGAAAAATACTGCTCGGCCTTATCATAGTCCAAAAACAGCATTTGATGAATCTGACCCCGCAGGTACAACAGATCTGGCTTTCTAGAAAACTGAGGAAAAGAATCTAAAATCCCCACCGCCATCAGGGCTGAATCGGCTTCGTTGGCTTTAAAATACAATTCAGCGGCGTTAAACAACAAGGAAGGGGCCGAGGAATCGGTGGGATAGGCCCGGTAAAATGCCATGGCTTTGCTGGAAAAATCCATCCACAAGCTGCGTTGTGCAGGACCAGTCAAGCCATTGATGTTGTCTTCCATGATTTTTTCACGGAGAGCAGAAAGTTCTTTGTATTGAACGTTGCGGGCACTATCACAGCCAAACCAAACCAACACACACAATAAGAAAGTTATACGCAGCACTCTTAACGAAATTTAACCTTAAATGTAAGGCCGTTTCCGTTAATATCAAAAATAAGTTGAATAAAATCTGCGGTTTCAGTTGGTTTCTCCAGAAAGGAATGGGTTAAAATCCCCTGTTTTAGCTCTTGACCGCTCATCGAAACCCAGCGGTAGGGTGTTCCCGGTGGAATTCCCTCAATATGCACCTTGTCCTGAGCTGGATTGGGATACAGGCGCGCAGTTAAGGGCTGAACCGACTCCTGCCCCAGCGTGGTTGATAAGGCACAACTGCCATCAAAACCAAAGCGAGTTAAAAAGGCCGAAGTCTGACCTAAACTATACTCATTGCTCTCACCCACCACAATAAAACCCAGATCCCAAATTTGGGTATAACCCGCCATTTTTTGGTATCCATACCGAGCCGACAAGGTGCCCATCAGGTAATTCATATATTGGGTTTTATCAAAAGAGACATCCCAACTGTCGTCGGCATATCGGCTTGAAAATGTAAATTGAACTCCCCCATCGGCATAATAACCGGTATGGGATTGCCGGCGTTCTGTGCTGCCCGATAATCCCAAATTCAAGCGACCAATATCTTCCCCCTGCTCGCTGATGCGCCACAAATAATTTTTCCAACGCCCCTGCGCATCCTTCATGTTTCCGCTCAACAGCCAAGAAAATGCGCCAGAATTGCTGATGAAGGGGCAAATGGAATAGACCTCATCTTCATCGAGAGCGCCAGAAAAGATGGTGGTATCGGCAGACAGATTGTAGGGCTGAACCACCGAGGCAAACACATCGCTTTCTCCGACCTGACCCGGAAAATAGCTTCCTCCAATCAGCCAATTTCCGGAAGGAGATTGATGGGCGGCATTGGGTTGAGCATCAACCCCATTCTGCTCCCAAGTGGTATCCCGTAAAACATCGCCTGCATCCGTAAGTAGAACCAGACGCACATCTCCTCCCCCATCTCCGCTGCTGTAGGTGTGCAGCAGCACCAAAAAATTGCCGTCAGAATCTCGAAATATTCCCCGACCAAAATCCCAGCCGCTGCCTCCAAAGGTCATTGTTTTCAGGGTATCTCCGCTGGAATTTGCCAAAACCAACCAGGCATCGTAACCGCCTTGCCCGTAGCTGTTGGTTTGTCCCAACAAGGCCCAAACGGTGGAATCTGAATTCCAAACGGAGTAGTTCAGGGCATCTTGACCGGCCCCACCCAAGGTTTTAAACCACAAGGGATTTCCCAAGGAATCGGCCCCCGCCAAAAAGGCATCGCCTTGGTTGGATTGGGTAATGCCGGCAAACACCAGGCTGCTGTCGCGGGTGGCCAGCACGGTTTTTCCGGAACTGTAAGGCTCCCAACTAAAGGTTTTAAACCAAGTGCTTTGACCCCAGGCCGGCATCAAAAACCAGCTCCATGTCAAGCCCAAAATGATAAGATTTACCGTTCGAATCATGGTTACGATTTCAACATGCGTTTACTAATCTGAAATCCGGCCGAGAACCCGCGACCGGCGGCATTGGGCCAAATGGATTCGGCATTGCGGGTAAACAGCTGAAAGGCCCAACCCTTCCCTGCATCTACTCCAACATTAAGTCCTATTTTCCACAGGCATACTCCCCCACCCGATGCGCTAATGCCAGCATTCAAGCGCCCTTTGCCCAAATAATAAAAAGCCAATTCCAGTTCTGGAATGGGCATGCAAAAGGGAGCATAGTACATTTGAGCCTGAAGCAAAGCGGTATTCTGAAACAGCCGGCGGCCGTACCCCAGCCGCATTCCGACGGGCATCATGGTTTCAAACGAACGGCGTTGGTCTAAAACCACCAAATCCCCTGCAATGCTATCCAATTGATCTTGAAACAAGGTCTCAGCCACCTCGGCAATGTTTGGAACCTCAAAGCCTGACCACACCAGTTCCGAATCCAGTTCAATCGTTTGTCCCTGCCGATTCCAAAACATCAATCCGGCGTCCTGAACGGAAAAAGAAACAACATGGCCTTTCTTATGCTGGTATTCCAGGCTTCCCCGAAACGAAAAACCCAAACCCGCCGGGTACAAAAAAGCGGAGCCTGAAGGGTCAGAGGCCCGAAGCCGCACCTGGTTCATGCCCAGCCGCAGTTCGTCGCCCTCGGGGTGAGTGTAGAAACTCCCTCCTTGCATCTGGGCATCGCGAAAAAAACTCCCGTTCACAAATCCCAGCCCAAAGCCGATAAACCAAGAGGCGTTTGGCCCATGGAAAGGCCGAGCCAATGAAAAATCAATGGTTTGATAATTGGTCAAAAAACCCGTGCTGGAATTCAAGGGAAGGGTTTGGCCGGCGAAGGGCGCATTGCCTCGGCTAATCAATCCAAACAAATCCGCATCGTAGGAGGCATAGCCCTGATACGTATTTGAAAATCCCAGCGAATGCCTCCAGGCGCCACCTCCAAAGGCCGAATCCAAGCTCCAATATCGAAATCCCGATTCCCAGCGACCTGACGCATAACCCTGTCCATCGGCCTGCACCGACATCATATCAGCCTGAGTAAACGAGCGCCCAATCAAGGCTTGAGAAACAAACCAGCCGTTCAAATGGCTCGACTCAAAACTGCCCTCAGAATACAGGCTCACCTGCCCCAAACTGGAATACCGGTCTTGAAAAAAATCAGGTCTTGCCTGAGTACCAAACCAACCAAACAGGGGAAATAAAAAAGGAATGGGGTTCATCAGTTAAATCCAATATTGATTCCGGCCCGGGCCACCAATTTAAAATCCATGTAATAGTGGCTCTTCATGGAAACCACATTGCCTCCGGGGGGCGTATTGAAAAAAGCCCTAAGCTTAAAAAATTCGGTTTGTTTAAGAACCTGAAGCCGGGCCTCGGTAAGCTCTACGCTCTGATTGAAAGCCATGGCCTGTTCCACCTGACCTGTATTGGGATTCAATTGACCGGAAGGAACCACCATATTCTGGATCAAGGTGTCTAAAACCTGTCCGCTACCGTCCAGCATTTCAAGCAGCAGCCGAGTTTCAAAAGGAAACATGGTTTCCCCCTTCAGCCAAAGAGTGGCGCTTTTAAGAGCTTCGTATTCCGTTTCTTGCAAGGTCCAGGCAACCGTATCGGAAAAAGCCAAATTCTGAGCCGCAAACTTCAAGGGCAATCGGGCATCTATGCTGAATTTAGGGAGCGCATCCGGATACACAAAATCCATAAAACCTGCCGTATTCCCCATGGGATTAACGCTGACATCCACCTCTACCCCAATTTTATCGGGCAGGGCCGACAAAAAATCAAGGATGTTGGAGTTTTGATGGTTGATTTCCCAAGAATACGTTTTGGGAGCAGGTGCTCCAACCCCTCCATTCCAAACTGCCCGATCTATCCATACATTTTTGTTGATAATCGCATGCTGCAAATCTACCTGGGCTCCAGTTTGACTCCGCTCTGCCCAGAACCTCCGAGGTCGGACCTTGAGTTCGGCACCCAGCGTATTTTCAAGCCGCAGCACCAAACTGGCCCGATCAAATTGAACCGCATCGGCCGATAATTTGCTGAGTTCAGGAATGGCCGTCATGGAAGCGGGAATGTCCAAATCTTGCGATAAAAAAGCGCCCCGCAGCCACAGGGGATCCATATCTGTAAACTGGGTAGAAATGGTAAACAGCGCCTGGCCTTGCTGAACATTCAATGGCTCTTCTCCGGCAGCAATGGAGGGCACTACCAGAATTTCCAGGCGGTTTGAGCCCTTCAAATCCAATCCGCGCAAATCCAGTTTATGGCCTGCCAAATTGAAGGAGCGGCTAAGGGCCACCGGATTTTGTCCGGGCTGCCAAGCCGCCAAACTTCCCGAAAACCCAATCGGCTGACCGTTCAACCTAGCCATGGGAATGCTGTACCTAAAATTCATTTTACGGGGAATGGATGAAGTTACTGCTACATCGATTTTTCCACCTTCCATCAGTGCCTCCACCATTTCTGCATTTGGCACATAAAAATTCATATAAATGGGCGGCAGCTGCATATCAATGCCCGGATAAATGGTAATGGCCGGATAGTCCCAATAAAAAGTATCGTTCACCGCCAAGGTTCGGAACGCCGACAGCGTATCCAAATTCAGCGGAAGGGCATTGCCCTGAATTTCCAGAATCAAATCACCGTTGGGGTCAACCGCCACCGAAGAATCGCCCACCAAATTTTGAATGGTCATTCGGCTGTGCATCAGCGGAGCTAAGGCCTCCACCTCCCAGTTGGTTTCGGCTGGATTGCAGGCGACCAGCCCCAGCAGCATGCCCAAGAAAAAAACATATTTTCTCATAGATTAAAGGTACATAAATTTTGGGCAAGGCCTTGGTCTTAACAATTAAGTCCCTGCGCACAATTCCAGCGGTTCAGCCCTCAAAAAACGGCGGCAGCTCCGTCTCATCGGGGCCGTATTGCTGAGGCACCTGTCCTCCCGGAAAATCGTGAGGGTACAGGTAACCTTTGCCATAGCCTTCCTTTTTCATCCAATCGGTGGGAGCGTTTCTTAAATGCAGGGGGACCGGCAGGTCGCCGGTTTGCCGCACAAAATCCAGTGCCCGGTCAATGGCCAGGTAAGAGGCATTCGATTTGGCCGACTTCGCCAGGTACACCGCCACTTGCGACAAAATAATGCGCGATTCGGGCATGCCAATGGCTTTCACCGAATCCAGGCAGGCCTGAGCCAGCAGCAGAGCGTTGGGGTTAGCCATTCCAATGTCTTCCGAGGCCAAAATCAGCATGCGGCGGGCAATGAATTCCGGCTTTTCGCCTCCGTGCAGCATGCGGGCCAGCCAGTACAGCCCCGCTTGCACATCTGACCCGCGCAGGCTTTTAATAAACGCCGAAACCACATCGTAGTGCATCTCGCCCGATTTATCGTAGCGCCAGCGGGGGTCTTGCAGGGCAGCCGACAGCACCGCACCATCAATTCGGGCCTTTTCTCCGTCAAAGGCATAATTCACGGCCATTTCCAGGGCATTCAGCATGCGTCGGGCATCGCCGCCGCCGGCCTGCAGCAGGGCATCGGGCTGCAGCAAATCCACCTGCCGTTCGAGCAGCCAGGCATCCGTATTCAGGGCGCGTTGAAGCACTTCCAGCAAATCCTCCCGGCTCAGCGGCTGCAAGGTCAGCACCTGGCAACGGCTCAGCAGGGCCGAATTCAGTTCAAAGGAAGGATTTTCGGTGGTAGCGCCAATCAGCGTAAACAGGCCTTGTTCCACGGCGGCCAGCAGTCCGTCTTGCTGACTTTTATTAAAGCGGTGAATTTCATCAATAAACACCAGGGGCTTGCCCTGGTAATCAAACAGCGAAGATTTGCGGGCCTTTTCAATCAAATCGCGGATTTCCTTCACCCCGCTTGAAACGGCATTAATGGCATCAAAGGGGCGGCCGGTTTCCTTGGCCAGCACCTGAGCCAGCGTCGTTTTTCCGGTTCCGGGCGGACCGTAAAAAATCAGAGAGGGCAGCAGTCCCGAGTCCAGCCATTTTCTCAGCGCCCGTACGGCGGGCAGCTGCCCTTGCACCTCTTGAAGCGAGCTGGGGCGCAGACGCTCCGGCAGCGGTATGTACCCGGCATCCATCATAATTGGGCAGAAAGGTAGCAAAATAAGGAATTGCAGGCCACAGGCCCATGGGTATGGCGAAAACATGGGGAGAGGAATGGGGGCGGCGGACGGGCTTTCACCGGTTGTCCGCGGTGGCCGGGCGGGCTGCCAGCGGGCTGCGGTGGCTCCCAAGGTCGCCTCCTCGCCACGCGGCAGCGGCCGCCGGCCCCCTTGCGGGCAACCCGGTTCAATCCCTGCCGCGGGCGTGGTGGTGAAAAAATGAAGTTTTTTTACATGACCAATAGGAGCATCAAACACGCCTCTTCCGATGTGGGAATGATATTTACGGCCTACAACCTGCGACGCACCTTTAACATTTTAGATTTAAACCTGCTCAAAACATACCTAAAGGGCTTTGGCCTTTAATTTTGGCCATTTTCAGTCATTCTGGATTTCTAAATTTGGAGCCGGAATTTTTGTGCACCTTTTCAGTGGTATGCTTAAATGTCAAAAGAATGGGGTAAATTTGAGAGGATTATTTATTTAAAAGGGAGTTTTTTGATGAACTGACCTTAGTAGCAATGGCAGAAAACCGGTTTCAAAAGAGAAACACGACTGAAAAAACATCAATTTGTAGCATTTAGAAATAAGCAATGGACAATCGTTTTACGGACATAATTCAACTCATTAAACAATCTCGGACTAATGCCATAAAAGCTGTAAACGCTGAACTGATAAACCTCTATTGGAACATTTGAGAATATATCAGCAAGAAAATTGAGCAATCAGAATGGGGTGACTCTGTAGTAACAGAATTAGCTAATTTCATACAGGCACAAGAACCAGAAATAAAAGGCTTCTCCGACAAAAATATTTGGAGAATGAAGCAGTTTTACGAGATTTACAAAGACTTCCCAAAACTCTCACCACTGGTGAGAGAAATTAGCTGGACAAACAATCTTCTAATTTTTTCAAGGTGTAAAACTATTGAAGAAATGGAATTCTACCTAAAACTCGTAAAACAAGAAAACTACAGTAAACGAGAACTTGACCGACAACTATCTGCAAGCTTTTTCGAGCGGACAATGATCGGCAATTCAAAACTCTCACCAGCGGTGAGAGAAAGCAACAATGACCTATCAAACACATTCAAAGACAGCTATGTATTTGAATTTTTAAACCTACCTGACCCACACAGTGAGAGCGATTTACAGCGTGGACTTGTAAGACAAATGAAAAATTTCATTCTCGAACTCGGGAAGGACTTTTTATTCATAGGAGAAGAATATAAGTTGCAAGTTGGCAACAGCGACTTTTACATTGACTTGCTTTTTTACCATCGTGGAATACAATGTTTAGTGGCAATTGAACTCAAAGCAGACAAATTCAAACCCGACCACTTGGGCCAGCTAAATTTTTACTTGGAAGCATTAGACAGAGACGTTAAGAAGCCAAATGAGAATCCGAGCATTGGAGTTTTGTTATGCAAGGACAAAGACAGTGAAGTTGTAGAATATGCTTTAAGTAGAAGCCTCTCTCCTACGATGGTATCAGAGTATAAAACACAACTACCAGACAAGAAACTTTTACAACAAAAGCTGCACGAACTGTTTGACAATGAGCGGGACGCCAAATAGAGCCAATACTGCTACCAGCTTTCCTTTCGTGCGGCGTGCAGCGTCCAGCTTGAAAAATGCATTAAACGAACCGCTGTATTTCCTCTATGGGTTTTTCTATATGATTTTAGAAATGTAGAAGGGCTGCTTCTGTGTTTTGAGCCTCTGCCATGATTCAAAACAGGCGATTTTTCTCGCCACAGTGCATACCGCTACCTACCTGACATTCATTGGCAATTATTCGAAAATTTAAAGAATGAAACTGCTGAAACAGAATATGGATGACATAGTCAGACTTTGCAGAATACACACATTTCTAAGCTCTTTGCGTCTGGTTCAGGTTTACGAGAAACGTTCAAGGATAAAAGTGATCTCGATTTGATTGTCGATTTTGAGGAAAATGGCCGGCCGGCATACCACCCCGGTGCTTTGCTCCGCCTTTTTATTTGCGGCTACCTGAACCGCATCCGCTCCAGCCGCCAACTCGAAAAGCTAAAGGCCCGGCCATTTTTTGGCCATTTTATAGGCAATTTAAGGCATTCGGGATTTCTTGGTTGGTAGCCGGAATTTTTGGGCGCCTTTTCTGTGGCATGCTTAAATGTCAAAATAATGGGCTAATTTTAAGAGGATTATTTATTAAAAAAAGGGAGTAGACGAACTGCCGTTATGCGAAAGCAGGCGACCGGCAGCCAATTATTTTTTTAAACAATGGCGTATGATTTTTTCTTATATTTGGAACAAACACGACAACAAAGTTATGGCGCAAATAATATCAATAGAGTACCCTGATTATTTGGCAAATTCAATGAGGCTGAATAAAGAGGACTTTGGCAAAGAAGTTAAACTTTCAGCTCTAGTCAAACTTTTTGAGTTAGGAAAAGTTTCATCAGGAATTGCAGCGAAAGTATTGAATATTTCTAGAATAGAATTTTTGGAACTTTTGTCAAAGTACAATGTTAGCTTTCTTCATTCCGACGATTTAGCTCAGGATATCGAAAATGCCTAAAGTTGTATCAAACACAACCCCAATTATTTCATTAATGAAAATTGGGAAACTTGAAATTTTAAAGGATTTGTATGAAGAAATTTATATTCCTCAAGAAGTCTACAATGAAATTGAAGCCGGAAAACATAAAAATTATTACTTGAATTTGTTAGAATTTAAATGGATTAAAATTGAACAAATTCAAGACAGAAAATCAATTGCATACTTCCTTGATTTAGACAAAGGAGAAGCAGAGGCAATTATTCTTGCAACTGAAACCGAAGCAGATTTAATATTGATAGACGAATCTTTGGGAAGATATCATGCCAAGCATGCTGGGTTAAACGTGACTGGAACAATTGGAATTTTAATAAAGGCTAAAAAACAGGCATTAATTTCTGAACTGAAACCATTGATTTTTGAATTGAGAGAAAAAGGAGTTTGGTTGAGCGATAGTTTCATCGAAAGAATTCTTGAATTAAGCAATGAAATATAGAGCTAAACTGCACCGCATAACATCAGTGTCTGTTGCACATCCCTTTTAAAATCTAAAAAGTTGGAATTTTGTCAAAAAACCTTTGAATACAGGCCTTTTAAAAGAGGCACTTTTGGGATTAACTAAATTTTTCTGGAAAAAAAAGTGCCTTAAAATGGCTTGTTTGAGTTCTAAAAATACGATTTTACAAAAAGCCGCCACCTTTTCTGACTGAGGCAGTATTTGGATTGCTTCTAGGACATTTTTAGACTTGAATTTCAAGAGTTTTTTTAAGGTTGTATCCATGGCACTCACAATCACGTGCTTATTGGCAGCGGCAAGTTAAGGCCGTTTTCGGACATTCCGGTTTTTTGGGTTGGTAGCCGGAATTTATGGGTGCCTTTTCTGTGGCAGGCTTAAATGTCAAAAAATGGGGTAATTTTGAGAGGATTATTTATTTAAAGGCAGTTTTTAGACAAACTGCCGTTAACAACAATAAAACAAATCAGACAAGGATTAATGCAAAAAGAACGTCTTATCGAACTAAACAAAGTAGCGATAACCCAAATGAAATCCTTGCTTGAAAGTAACGCAATGAAGAAACTGAAATAAATGGACAAAAAGAACAACGAACCTCCCACAGCTTGCATGAAACATAGCGGGTTTGGTACTAAATTAAAGGTTAGGATGAAACCAACGTATTCAAATTTCAACCTTAGAAATAGCCTTTTGCTTTCGTTTGGATTATTAACCATTGCCTGTCAAAATAAGCTAGCAGTGGTTCAACCTTCCGCTACCACTAACAGTACAATGGAAGTTCAGAAACAAGACGTTGAAAAGGAGGATTATGAATCGACCGATTCGGTATATTCTGCAAAAATACTGAAGGTGGATAGCCTTGATTTAAACGAAGTAAATACCCATTTCACGTTTAAAGGAAATCCCATTAATCCCATGTTGGTTAAAACGTTCGTTCCTTGGATTTCAGATCCGATACCGTCGTACATGGCATTGGATATAATGGCCTCATCCGATGCCAATCTCTTTTTTTCCTCTGAACCCATTTCTGTAACCGAAGACGGATTTGTTGTTGCAAAGGAAAAGTCGGATTTTGATGCCAGTTTTGATTATTATAAGTACAAGTGGTTGGGGATGTTAAATAATAAAACACATGTTTTAAAATTTATAGAGGAAAATGAGAACTCCTCAGGGGTTTATATCAACTTGGTTTTTGTTCAATTTGAACTATCCGCTGTTACTTACAACGGTCATTCATACACCCAATTGTTGATGAAAAACAAGGGCGGTTTTAGCTTGGGAGACCGCACTCCTACTGAAATTATTTTGCAAAAGAAAAGCAATAGTTTGACGTTGAAGAAACTAGACCAGGAAACGAACAAATGGCTTATCGAAGAGATACAGCTTTAAGAGCCATGAAATGACCTGGGGCGCAAAATTACCTGTTTGTTCGATCACAAACGGGCGTAAATAGAATAGCAATTTTCTATACTTTCTTCGCAAACTGCCAACTTAACGGCATAAATCCCGAAAAATGGCTCAGTAAAGTTCTGGAAGTAATGGCAGATTATCCTTGCCACAAACTACAAAACCAGTTCTTAGGAACATTGGAGGTTTAGTTGTTCGGGTTATACTAATTTCCGTGTAAATTAAGGTAAGAATTGAATCAAAACGGCATTGGGATTTTTACTACATCATGACCAAAAGGAGCATCAAACACGCCTCTTCCGATGTGGAAATGATATTTACGGCCTACAACCTGCGGTGCACCTTTAACATTTTAGATATAAACCTGCTCAAAGCCTACCTAAAAGGCTTGGGCCTTTATTTTAGCCATTTCAGAGGCCATTTAAGGACGTTTTCAAGCATTCTGGATTTCTAAATTTGGAGCCTGAATTTTTGTGCACCTTTCCTCCGGCATGCTTCAATGTCAAAAAATGGGGTAATATTGGGAGGATTATTTATTTGAAAAGCAGTTTTTAAACGAACTGCCGTTAGATGCGATTTTAACAATCTGATCTACTCGAAAAACAAAATGAATTTTTAGGACATTGTTTCACTTTAGGGCAACTTTTGTACCTTTGCATTGTGGCAAAACATGAGAAATATAGAAAGATAAGGTTTTATAAGAACTACTTTCAAGACTTCTTTTCCAAACAAAACAAGAAAGTAAAAGCAAAAATTGTTTGGACTTTTGACTTGGTTGAAGACTTACCAAGAGTACCTGAAACGTATCTGAAACACATAGAGAACACGGATGGACTTTATGAAATCCGAGTTCAACATGGTAGCGACATTTTTAGAATTTTCTGTTTTTTTTGACCCAGGACATTTAGTTGTCTTAGCGAATGGATTTCAAAAGAAAACCCAAAAGACACCTAAGAAAGAAATAGAAATGGCACTTAAAATTAAAGCAGAATATGAATTGGAAATCGCGAATTCAAAAAAATAAATAACAAAACAATGAGCAAAGCGAAAAATAAAAACTTAATGACTCTAGAAGAGTTCAAAGAAAAAAACTACGGCAAACGAGGGACACAAGAACGTGACGAACTTGAAGCGGGTTATGAAGCGTTTAAAATTGGTGCGTTGATACACGACACTCGCATAGAAATGGGAATGACACAAGAACAACTTGCAGAAAAAGTTGGGACAACTAAATCCTACATTTCAAAAATTGAGAACAATCTAA
Organism: uncultured Flavobacteriales bacterium; assembly: GCA_903825395.1. Lineage (GTDB taxonomy): Bacteria > Bacteroidota > Bacteroidia > CAIKAF01 > CAIKAF01 > CAIKAF01. The sequence continues at coordinate 36,622 of CAIKAF010000013.1, read as the reverse complement.
AAGAAGCTCGTATTTCGACCCTTCAAAAAATCATTGAACTTGGCTTTGGCGGACGACTTGAACTCAAAATTAAAATCTAAGGGACGAATTGAACAAAACAGAAAACCGCATACAACAGCCGTCAAGCTCCAGCCCATTATTTTTTGAGCTTCGAAGTTAAAATTTGGAATTAATGAGAAATTATTTCTATCTTAAAGTTGGTGCGGTATTCCTTTATTTCGAAGTTGGTATTGTAACCAGTTATCAAAATTCAAAATAAAAAACGCAGTTAATAAAATTTCAAAAACAAGGTACAGCGGAGGGCACCTTAAGCCACCTTAAATTATTGTCGTTTCCCGGACCAAAAAAGCAGTAAGCTGAACGCAATGGGTAAAAAACACGTCGGGTGTTGTACCTTTGCCCTAAATTTTTTGAATGAATACTCCTGTTTGCGTTCGTTTTGCGCCAAGTCCTACAGGCCCTTTGCACTTGGGAGGGGTTCGAACGGCCCTGTACAATTATTTATTTGCCAAAAAACACGGAGGGCAGTTTATGCTGCGCATTGAAGATACCGACCAAACCCGATTTGTTCCGGGAGCGGAACAATACATTATGGAGTCGCTGCGCTGGTGTGGATTGCAGTGGGATGAAGGTCCGGAAGCCGAAGGTCAAAAAGGTCCTTACCGGCAATCGGAGCGCAAGCCCATGTACCGGCAATATGCCGAACAACTGATTCAATCGGGGAAGGCCTATTACGCTTTTGATACCGCAGAAGAATTGGACGAAGTACGGGAACGCATGAAAGCCTCAGGGAACAATGCCTGGCAATACAATTCCATTACCCGGGTGAACATGAAAAACTCCCTGACCTTGCCTTCGGACGAGGTACAGCGCCGGTTGGATTCGGGTGAGCCCTATGTAATTCGCCTGTTGGTTCCGCGCAACACCGAAATAAAAGTCAATGATTTGATTCGCGGCGTGGTGGTGGTAAAATCCGAACACATCGACGATAAAGTGCTGTTTAAAAGCGACGGCATGCCGACCTACCACCTGGCCAATGTGGTGGACGATCATTTGATGGGTATAACCCACGTTATTCGGGGCGAAGAATGGTTGCCCTCGGCGCCCCTGCATGTGCTTTTATATGCCTCGTTCGGCTGGACCGATACCATGCCTAAATTTGCACACCTACCCCTGATTTTAAAGCCGGACGGCAACGGGAAACTTAGCAAGCGCGATGGAGACCGCCTGGGCTTTCCGGTGTTTCCATTGGAGTGGAAAGATCCTGTCAGCGGAGAAATTTCGTCGGGCTACCGCGAGGGCGGCTGGTACAAAGAAGCCGTGGTTAATCTGGTGGCTTTGTTGGGCTGGCACCCCTCTGACAACCAAGAAGTATTCAGTTTAGAAGAATTGATCGAAGCCTTCAGTTTGGAAAAAGTGGCCAAAGCCGGAGCTAAATTTGACGTAGAAAAGGCCCGCTGGTTCAATCAACATTATTTACGGCAGCAAACGGATGCCGACCTGTTGCGGGACTTAAAACCTCATTTTCAATCGTTAAACGCTTCAGAAGAAGGCCTGTTAAAAACCATTGCTCTGGTTCGAGACCGGGCTGTATTTCCTGCCGATGTAGTTCAGGATGTTAATGGTTTATTGCAGGCTCCCAACGCCTATCAAAAAGAAGCTGTCGAGTCAAAATGGAAAGTTGATTCTGGTGAAAAAATTGAGGCGCTAGGGGCTTGGTTAAGTGGTCAAACCGACAGCAGAGCTGAATTCATTGGAACGGCAATAAAAAGCTGGCTGGCAGAAAAAAACTGGGGCATTGGCAGCGTCATGCCCCTGGTTCGAATTGCCTTAACGGGCGGTTTAACGGGTCCCGACATCTTTGAAACCATTGCCTTGTTGGGATTGGAAGAAAGCCGTAAGCGGATTGAAGCCTTTCATCGGCAGATGCAGAAATGAAACAAGGCATTGCCATAAAGGGGCTTCGTTTTTTTGCTCACCACGGACTGTATGAGCATGAGAAAAAAAATGGGCAGTGGTTTACCTTGAACCTATCGGCCGAGTTGGAGGTGGCTGAAGCCGCCTATTTGGAAGATCGGGTAGAAGGCACCACCGATTATGGCCGGATTGTTCACAGCATATTGGATGAAATGAAAACTCCATCGCAGTTGTTGGAGCATGCCGTAGCCCGATTGCAAGGTCGATTGAAGTCGGAATATCCGGAATTGAAAAACGTTTCTTTAACCTTGGCTAAACAAAACCCCTCAATTGGAGGTTATGTAGCTGAGTTTGAAGTATCTGTTTTTTGGTAACCATGCAAAGTAAAGTTCCCTCAAAGGTGTGTCCGGGCTGTTTCAAGAAATTTCATTGCCATGAAAAGCCGGGATGTTGGTGCGAGAATCTGTGTTTATCAAAAGAAACCTTGTCGAAGTTGCGCAAGAGGTATGTGGATTGTCTTTGCGATTCATGTTTGGCTTTGTACAATGCCAGCAGAAATTGAATTGGCTGGAGTATGAGGGGGCTTTGCGGTAGGGATTGAACCGGGTAGCCCGCAAAATTACCGAAGCCTGGCCCGCGCGGCGCGGAGGCGACCTTGGGAGCCACCGCAAGCCCGCTGGGCCAGCCTTTCGGTAATTGAGGACTACCGGTGAAAGCCCGGCCACCGCCCAAAATACCTCTCTTTTAATCTTGAAAAATAGCTTCGGAAGCTTGCCAGCAGGGCTGCAATTGATGTTGTGCGGCGAAGTGTTGCCATTCCTGCCGGTCGCCGATGCCCATCATGAAATCTCCCCCCCAGGCCCCCATTGGCTTGAGCGGACCGGGCGCATCGGGAAAGAGGTTGGCCGGATTGGGCTGCTGCAACAGCGCGCTCAAAATGCTGTTGTGCTTTGAAATGCAGCGGCTCCACTCCTCTACGGTTTGTTGGGCATGCATGCGCAGGGTCAACTCTGAAATTTCAGCTGCGGCTTGCTGCCGTTGGAGCAGAGGCAATTGGGAGTACTGCAGAACGGCGCCTGAAGACAAGGCTTTTTTTCCCAAATAGAAAAAATGAAGATGCTGTAGAAGTTCAGCCTTAAGTTCAAAAGGCTGTACAGAAGGGGCCTCTGGCGGATTTAGCCGATATAGGATGGGTTGCCGAGCGGTAGCACAAGCGATGTCATAGCCCGAGCCTTTAAAACTGGCCTGAAGCAGCGTGTAGGGATTTTGGTGTAGATACTGGCTCAACAAAGAAACCAAGGTTGAGCTGCTGCCCAGCCCCCAATTTCGCTGAAAATCAACAGTAAAAATCAACTTTTTGGCCTTTAAAAATTCGCGTTTTACAGGAGCTGGAATGGCCTGTAGGAGTCGTTCCAGCTGCAGTGCGACATCCTCATTGGTACTTTCCATAACCAAACCGGTACCGGGATGAAAGGTAGCTTGAAACCAAGGCTGCAGAGTGGCTTCTCGGCTTTCAATCAAGCAGAAATCGCCCGGATAGGAATCGATGTGCAGGGTTTGACCAAATTTAAGAGGAATGGCCAGAGCCCAGGCTCCGTCAAGGACGAGGTATTCTCCGCTGAGCAAAAACTTAGCGTTTGCTCGAAGCGGCGAGGCCATGCTGTGCGGCTGGATTCCGGAGTTCAACGGGTTTAGGGTGTAGGAGCCTGTCGCCATGATTCGAGCAATTCACGCACCGAATTGAAGGACACCTTATGCTGTTTAAAGTGTTCAACGGCTGCCGCTTTTTCGGCATCGGTAGCATGGAAGTGATTGAGAATATTCAGCAGGTGCATTTTCATGTGTCCCTTTTGAATTCCGGTGGTAGTGAGTGAGCGCAAGGCTCCAAAATTATTGGCCAGTCCGGTGCAAGCGGCGATGCACATCAGTTCTTCGGCCGAGGGTTTTCCGAGCAATTCGAGGGCATACACCACCATGGGGTGCAGGGTAGTGAGTCCACCAACCACACCGAGCGCCATGGGGACTTCGAGGGTGTAGGTGAACATGCCATTGCTAAGGTCGAGCTTGGTTAGGCTTTGGTACCGGCCGTTTCGGGCCGCATAGGTGTGTCCGCAGGCTTCTACGGCGCGGAAATCATTTCCGGTGGCCAGTACCACGGCATCAATGCCATTGAAAATACCTTTATTGTGTGTGGTTGCTCTGTGCACATCGATTTCGGCTACCCGAACGGCTTTTTGAAATTTCCAGGCAAAGGTTTCGGCATCCATGCCTTCGTGCACACCCAAATCGGAGATGGGGCATTGCACCCAAGTACGCACCAGGCATTCGGGCGTGTAATTGGAAAGAATGCTCATAATTACATGTGCCTCGCGTTCGTTGGGTTCAAAATGTGGGGCATCTTGCAACCAATCTTTCAGGATTTGTGCAAACTCTTCAAGGCAGGAATTAATAAAATTCGCCCCCATCGAATCGCAGGTATTAAATCGGGCTTTCAGTTGAAAATAGCCCGGTTCTTCCGAGCGCATATCCACCAATTCCACATCGAGAATGCCGCCTCCGCGTTGCTGCATATTGGAGGTAATGTGCGTTGTATTTTCGAATAAAAGGCGCTTAAGTTCAGGGAAATGGAGTTTGAGGATATCGGCCCGGCCATTCCAGATAAAATGCACCTGACCTATTTTAACCGCATCGACAATTTCAGCATGAAAGCCGCCCTTATCCGACCAAAACTTTGCGCTTTTACTGGCGGCAGCCACCACTGAACTTTCCTCAATCACCATGGGCACCATGTACAAGTGATTGTTCAGCAGCAGATTGGGTACCACGCCAAAAGGAAAGGCGAAATTGGTCAGGGTATTTTCGCTGAATTCGTCGAGCCGTTGCTGTGTAGAAGAATCGGAATGCCAGAAGCCCTTGAAGTCGGCTTTAGCCTGTGTTGGGTTGGACAGCAGTGAAGCCACATAATCCAACTTTTGTTCTTTTGAGGCTTTGGAAAAGCCTTCAATGGCCTTAATAAATCGTTCGTTCATCTCCGGTATTTCAGCAAGGTTAAAGCAAAGAAACACCGAAAAGGCTAGGATGTTTTATTGGATGCCCGGAATTTCCTCACATGGGCATGTTGACAATCAAGGCAGCTGGAGCATGGCCCTGGCCATAGAGAGTCCGTTCATTTCACTTTGAACGAAGGTGCGTAAAGCGGCATAATCGCCACGGGCATGAGCCAGAAAACCCGAAGCCATAGCATATACGGCAGGTAGTGGAGATGCTTGCACCAATTCATAGCCATGCAGGTAGGATTTAATGCCTCCGCTGATGATGAGGTGCTGCGTCTTTATGTTCACTGTAGCGTCTTGAACCCAATGTTGAACGAAAGAAAGCATCTGTTCGGCTGTATGACCTACCATGGCAAGTGGATCAATTTTGGATTGAGTTGGGGTATCGCTGCGCAGCAATTCCAGAAGAGCAAAATTGGTGCCGCCAAAGGCTCCGAATTCAATGGCCAGCAAAGGCAATTCCAGCAAGGCTTTAAGGCTGAGGGGACCCATCCCCTGCCCTACTTCCTTTACAATAATGGGGCAATTGGCCAATTGAAGAACCTGCTGAATTGTTTCGAGGGGCGGTCGGCGAAACCGATCGCCGCCGGGTTGCATATATTCCTGCAGGGGATTCACATGAACAATAAGGCCATCGGCTTTTAGGCCGGCCACCATATCATTAACCTCTGCAAATCTGTTGTTATCTATGTAATCCTCAAGTTGAGCAATGCCTAAATTCGCAAAAAAAGGAAGACCATCACCGATGATGGGTCTTAAATCAAAATCAGTCCAGGCCTGTTTGGATTCGAGTAAAGGTCGGCAGCTGCCGAGTCCCATGCCCAATTTAAATTCAGCGGCAGCCTGAGCCAGATTGCGGTTGATGTTTGCGGCCTCTTTCGTACCTCCCGTCATGGACGAAATCCAAAGTGGAGCACCAAGCCACTGACCATTAAAAAGAGTGGGTATGCCGTTGTTGGTAGGGTGGCCTGAGAACAGGGGCTCATAATTAAAGCCTGTCAGGGGCTGTTGAGTTTGGGCTTGAAAGGCCAAATCCAAGTGGTCTTTTTTTCGATCGGTCATGCGTTGAAGATAGAACAAAGGTAGCTGCTTGGCCGGAACATTGAAATGCCTTAGAAAAAAACAGGCAATCTGAGTCCTAAACAGCACAACTGAGGAATTGTTTTGGGGGCTGATGGGAGAAGGCCGCCTTGCATGGACAAAAAGTCAGGCGCTTCCTTATCTTTGAAGTATGGAAGTTCGAATGTACCGGACCAAACAGCGGTGGAAATGGTGGCTTGGCTTTTCGGCGGCATTCATTGTATTGTTGGTGTCGGCCTACACCGGTTATTTGGTAAAATTTGTTGCGAACGAAGAAAAACAGAAAGTTGAACTGTGGGGAAAGGCTATACAGAAGAGGGCCGAATTGATTCGTCAGACAAAAAAGATGTTCCGTAGGTTTGAAGAGGAAGACAAGCAGAACATTGATTTATGGGTAAAGGCATTGCAGTGCTTGGTGAGCGGTTGCAGCGATGAATTGGCGGCCACCATTGTGGGGAGCAACAACACCATCCCCGTTATTTTAGTGGATGAGGACGGCAACATCATAACCCATAACCACTTTCCGGAGGGAGCAGATTTAAAGGCTGAGGTGGAACGCTTAAAGCAGCGCAAACGGTTTGTAGATGCCTCGTACGAGGTGAACGGAGAATTGAAAAAACAAATAGCCTACTTTGATGATAGCATCATATTTTCTGACCTGAAAGGCACCATGGATGATTTGCTGTCGAATTTCATTTCAGAAACCGTAATCAATGCCGCATCGGTGCCGGTAATCATTACCAATGTAGCGGGCGATTCCTTGATTGCTCAGGGAAACCTACAGCCGGCAGGCATTGAAGAGCAGTGGAGCGCCCAGCAAATTATGGAACGCATGAAGGAGTTCAACCATATGCAGGTGGAGCTGGACGACGGAGATTCGTATCATATTTATTATCAAGATAGCCTAATCGTTTCGAGCTTGACGTATTTCCCCTTTGTGTTGTTTACAGTAATATTCTTATTTGTATTGGTGGCCTATTTGTTGTTCAGCACTGCCCGGCGGGTAGAGCAAAATCAAGTTTGGGTAGGAATGAGTAAGGAAACGGCCCATCAATTGGGTACCCCGTTGTCTTCCTTGATGGGATGGATTGAATTGTTTAAAGCACGAGGAGTAGAACCCGAAGGGGTTCGGGAAATGGAACGGGACGTAAATCGACTGGACACCGTGGCCCAGCGTTTTTCCAAGATTGGTAGTCAGCCGGATTTAAAACCGGTGGATTTGACGCCTTTGGTTCGGGACATGGTTTCCTACATGCAGGCACGCAGCCGTAAGAACATTCAAATTCGTGCAGAGATTCGATGCGATTTAGCGCGAATAGAGGGAAATTTACCCTTGCTGGAATGGGTATTGGAGAACCTGATTCGAAACAGCCTGGATGCCATGCCTGAGGCCGGAGAAATACGGTTGGTGCTTGAAAAAATCGGAAATCAATTGCAATTGGATGTATGCGACAGCGGAAAGGGGATACCCCGAAAGCTCTGGAAAACCATTTTTAAGCCCGGGTACACCACCAAGAAAAGGGGCTGGGGTTTGGGCTTATCTTTAACAAAACGCATCGTAGAAAATTACCACAACGGACGCATTGGAGTATTTTCGTCGGAAGCAGACAAGGGCACGTGCATACGGATTTCCTTCAAAAGCATTGATTAAAGGGGTATGGCGCGGTTTCTTTCTATCCTCTTTTTTGTGGTTGCAGCTTCGGGTTTGCAGGGCCAAATTGCCGGCTGCATAGATCCAGCTGCCCTTAATTACAATCCTGCCGCCACCTTCAACGATGGCAGCTGTGTTTACGGACCCAGCAGCGCGAATCCAAATCTAATTTCAACGGTAAGCGACAGCCTTCAGGAATTATCGGGGTTGGTGAGCGCCTGCAATGCCCTGTTGGGGCATAACGATGGAGGAAACATAGATCGCCTATTCAGGCTGAATCAGGGCACGGGAGCCATTCTTCAAAGCACTGCCCTACCCTTGTCCTTGACCGACTGGGAAGATGTGGCGGTGAGTCAATCGCATATTTTTTTAGGAGATGTCGGGAACAACAGCGGTCAACGCGATACACTTTCCATTTATAGAATACCCTTAACTCAACTTTGTACCGGCAGCTTTCAAACCATCGATACAATTCAGTTTTGGTATGCAGATGCTCCCACTGGGATCTTGCATCCCGATTCACACAATTTAGATTGCGAGGGCCTATCGGTGTATCGGGATAGCCTGTGGTTGTTTTCAAAAAACAGAGTGGGCAATCGGGTTCGCATTTATGGGCTTTCGACCACGCCCGGCAAATACGGCATTCAAGCCCTTGATTCCATCGTAGTAGATGGGCAAATTACCGGAGCAGACATCATTGGAGATAGCTGTATGGCCTTGGTGGGGTATGCTCCGCCCTTGTATACCCCATTTTTGATTTTGGGTTTTGCGTCTGACTTGGGAGCACCATGGAAGGGATGTGTGCGCAGAATTGACTTGGGTTCCGTGTTTCAAATGGGGCAATTGGAAGCCGTTTGCTTTTGGTCGGGGCACAGTTTACGTTTGGGAAGTGAAGCCGTATCGGCCTTGGGTCTGGGACCACGCCTTTACAGTTTGGATGTAGGCAGCTACTTGAGCATACCGAATTTAGGAGGAGAAAACCTGGATACTGGCCAAGAACTATGGTGTAAAAAGAAAAGCGAGGAATTGCAAATCAAAGGCTTAATTCCGGGAAACCCCCTGGAGGTTTTCAATTCACAAGGTCAACGCTTGATTTTGAAGCAGGAGGTAGAGTTCGAGGAAACCATTCGGATTCCCACGGGCTCGGACAGTATTGTGTGTCGTCAAGCCGACAGAAGAACACGTTGCTTGGTAGAGAAGTAAAGATTTCCAGCCCGTTGTAGGTTAACGGGAGCTGGGCATAAATTCCATTTGAAGGTGGTAACTTAAAAAGCTTAAAATATCTACCGCCTCATTTATTTCAGCATTTAAGGCACGCCCCGCTCCATGTCCCGCTCCTTTATCAATTCGGATTAAAGCGGGGTGATCGGGATTGGCCGCCATTTGGAGTGCTGCCGTAAACTTATAGCTGTGTGAGGGTACAACCCGATCGTCGTGATCGGCGGTCAAAACCAAGGTTGCAGGATACAATTGGCCCTGTTTTATGGAATGTAGGGGCGAATAGGATTTCAGGTAACTTTGATAGGGCTCTTTTTCCGGGTCACCATATTCCACCATCCATGCACGGCCAATGGTGAAGGTATGGTAGCGCATCATATCTAAGACACCTACGGCAGGAAGGGCGACCTTGAACAAATCGGGACGCCGGGTCATCACGGCGCCGACGAGCAATCCCCCGTTGCTTCGACCATGAACGGCCAGCTTACCCGATTCTGTGTACCCTTGATGTATTGCATATTCAGCAGCTTCTTCCATATCAAGAAAAACGCGCTTTTTATTTAACAGCATGCCTTGTTCGTGCCAACGTTCTCCGAATTCAGCTCCGCCTCTTAAAGCAGGCACAATAACCATTCCTCCCATTTCTGCAAAGGCATGAAACCAAGGTTTGTAAAACGGTAGAATGGGAATATTAAATCCACCATATCCGTAGATCAAACAAGGTTTTGGCCCCGTGATGCTCGTGTCTTCCATGATAAAAACAGGCACTCGTACTCCATCGCTGGCTAAAAAAGTCTCTTGCCGTAAGCACACATTTTGGGGAACCTTTTCGCGTTTGGGTTGATGGAGCAGTTCAGGCTTTTGGGCTCCCCAAGTCCATTTTAAAGAAAGTCCCGGACTGGTATAGGATTGCATGCTCACATAGAGATAGGGGCTGTCCTGTTCCACGGAAATTCCTGAAATGGAGCCCAAAAAAGGAAGGTCAAACCGTTGAGAAGGGCCATTATCGGGATGAAATTCAAGTACGGAAGCTACAGAATCGATGTAATGCAGCACCCAGCCATTTTGCCAGCGGTGGCAGGACATGAGTAGGCGACCTGGGTCTTCTGCGATGAGCGACTTTGCCTTAGAAAATGGGTCTCCATGCTGTAGTTTGAGTAGGGTTTTGTTGGGTGCATTTCGATTGGTTAACAGATAAAAATGAGTCGGATCTGACCAAATCAAATCCACATCGGAAGCTTCATCATCAATGAGTTGTTGCCATTTCAAGTTGTTCCATCCTTTTTGATTTACCGATAAAGCAGCTATGGCCAGGCGGTTTCCGGAGGTGCCTTCGCTTTGACTTAGAATCAACCATTTTTCATCTTCCGTTACCGAGGCATATACACCTCGACGGGGATTTGCTTTGTCTTGAAAAACAAGTAAATCGGATTTGGGGTCGGTATTTAACCGGTGGTAATACACCTGTTGATGTGTGTTGCTTGCATTTAAATCGCCGGCCTTTTGGGGAAACTTACTGTAGAAGAACCCATCATTAAACCAGGAAATTCCTGAAAACTTAACCTGACTGATGGTTTCTTTCAGCCAGGTTCGGGATTCAAGATTAAGGATAGAAATTTGATTCCAATCGGAACCTTGGCTTGAACGTAAAACCGCCAAATGCTTCAGTTCCGCATCGGTTGCCCAGCCTGACATAGCTTCCCGGCCTTGGGGATCCCAGCGTAAAGGGTCAATTAACGTATCGGCCTTTGTACTGCCTTTGGGGGTGGCGAGCAACACGGGCTGTAGAGCGGTTTCTGATTGCTGGCTTTGAAAAATCCATCCCTTTTTTTCAACTGGCAAGCCCAAGCGTTCCATTCGGTAAAAGGGTTCTAAAAAGGCATGGATTGCAGGGCGGAAGAACAGCTTATCTAAATAGGTTCGGGTGTATTTGCGTTGAGCTTCGACCCATTTTTGAGTGGTAGGGGCATCCGTATCTTCCAGCCCACGAAACGCATCGGCCCAACCGTACCAAGCCTGGCCATTCGCCACAGATTCTTGTTTTGGTGATTCGGGGTACAAACGGTGGGGTTGAGCGTTGTTGGTTGAAGCCATAGTCATAGCAATCAGTAAAAAACCAAATTTGAAATTCATGGGCAAGGAATTGGTCAAACAAATGTAGAATTTAAGGCTAAAACAGCGGCCAAAACTTGGCTAAATCAAATAGACCTTCATTCTGCCATACCAATTCCGTTTTAATGTCCACGGGTAATACCGTGAAAATTTAAGACCTTTGAAGCATGGCATTGGTAAAAAGAATTGATTTTGTTGTGGGCAATCGGCCCCAATTCATCAAATTATTTCCCATATTTCATTGGTTTAGAGCGTTGAACATACCCGATGTTGAAGCTCGAATTATTCATACCGGACAGCATTTTGATGCGGACATGTCGGCGGCATTTTTCGAACCGCTGCATTTGCCAAAACCCCATGCCCAGTTCAGTCTTTCCTCAGACAGGGCATCGGCACACATTCCTGAAATGATAAATCATTTGACCCGGCAGTTTGAGCAGGACCGACCCGATGCCGTCGTTGTATTGGGAGATACCAACAGTACCTTGGCCGGGGCTCTGGCGGCAAGTCAATTGCAAATTCCTCTGGCACATTTGGAAGCAGGATTAAGAAGTTACGATTCAAAGATGCCGGAGGAACGCAATCGAGTATTGGTAGACCATTTGAGCCAGTGGTTGTTTGTACCGCATGAGGGGGCAAAAAAAAATTTAGAGCAGGAAGGAATTCCAGAAAAGAAAAATAATCCCAAGCCCCGGGTTGTCATTTGTGGAGATGTAATGTTGGATGCCTTGTTGTTGGTTCGAGAGCAAGAGACAGAATTGAAAAAACTGCGGGAAATTGGTTTAGCCGTTGGAGGTTATTATTTGGCAACCGTTCACCGGCAATCCAATACAGATCATACCGAAACCCTACTCGGCATTTTAAATGGCATGCAAAGCCTTGCTGAACAGACTGGAATTCCGGTTGTTTTTCCTGTACATCCCAGAACCAGAAATCAAATTCAGCGGATTCAAAAATCCGAAAAAGATTGGGATGGAATCCACTTTTTATCGCCTCAGGATTACCTTGACACACAGCATCTGATTATGGGTTCTGTTGCTGTTTTGACAGATTCTGGTGGACTTCAAAAAGAAGCTTGCTTGCATGGAAAACCAACTTGGGTATTTCGAGACCGTACAGAATGGAACGAACTGGTTGATTTAGGGGCCTCGGAACTCAGCGGTGGTGGATTCGGCTCCATCGAACGGTTGCGGGAGTTTTTCAACCAAGGCCCTGTTCCGGTTCCCGGAGACTGGTATGGAGGGGGAAATGCGGCCCGCATTTTTTGGAAGCAGTTTATCCAAGAAATGGAGATGACCGAATAGGTACGGGTCATTTTTTTCGAATTTCAACGGCAATTGTGGCGTATTCAATTGGAATTAAAACTTAGCGGGTCGAAATATTCTTAGCATCTTTGAATCCATGAAAAAAGGAGGCATTGTTGAATTGGAGCTTACAGGACTAGCTGCCGAGGGTAAAGCATTTGGGAAATTGGAGGGCAAGGTCATTTTCGTGCCTTTTGGACATCCGGGTGATGTAGTGCGAGTCCGACTGTTAAAAGTGAAGTCTTCCTTTTGTGAGGGAATTATTTTGGAATGGGTGCAGCGTTCAGAAGATCGGGTTGAACCAAAATGTGGTCATTTTGGGCATTGTGGAGGCTGCAAATGGCAACATGTTGCCTATGAAAGCCAAATCCAAGCCAAGCAGCAGCAAGTCATAGATCAATTGGAACGCATAGGCGGTCTTGAATTTCCGCAGGCTCAGCCCATTTTAGGCAGCCCCAGTCCCTGGGAATACCGAAACAAATTGGACTTTTCATTTTCAACCGGAAGGTGGCTGACCGCCGAGCAAATTAAAAGTCAGGAACAATTTCCGCAAGAAGGAGCCTGCGGGTTTCATGTCCCCGGTCGATTTGACAAGGTTTTGGAAATTGATCACTGTTGGCTAATGGGCTCGGAAGTAAATCAAATCCGGAATCTAGTAAAAACCAAAGCCAGGGCCCGGGGCTGGAACTTTTATCACCCTTACCAACATGTGGGACACCTGCGTAACTTAGTATTTAGGTCGAATAAAAAAGGAGACTTATTGATTTGGGTAATTGTAGGGCCTGATGCAGAAAGCAGTTTGATGGAATTTTTAACTGAAATTGCGGCTGAAATTCAGGATAGGCACCGGATTGTGTATTCCATCAATTCAAAAAAGAACGATGCCTTGCACGATCTTGAGGTCCAAACCTTTCGAGGAGAAGCCTTTATTACAGAAACCTTAGGGGAAGTATCGTACAGCATTTCGCCACAATCATTTTTTCAAACCAATCCCGTTCAGGCAGAAATCATGTACAGAACGGTACAACAACTGGCAGGGCTTACAGGAACTGAGCGGGTATATGACTTGTATTGCGGAACAGGAAGCATTGCATTGTTCTTGGCCTCACAAGCCAGTTTTGTTTTAGGGATTGAATATGTTCAGGAGGCGGTTAACGATGCCTTTTTAAATGCCAAACGCAATGGAATAGAGCATGTTGATTTTTTAGCCGGCGACATGAAGATGCTATTGAACGGAGAAACCGTTCAGAAATATGGACTGCCCGATGTGGTGGTGGTAGACCCTCCACGGGCGGGGATGCATGAAGATGTCATTCATCGGTTGTTGGAAATCAAAGCCAAAATATTGATTTATGTAAGCTGTAATCCTGCAACCCAAGCTCGAGATTTAGCCTTATTGAGCCCAGGCTACAGGATTGATGTGGTCCAGCCCATTGACATGTTTCCCCATACCCACCACGTTGAAAACATTGTTCGTTTAACACTTGTCGAATGAAAACAGCTGAAATCATTGAATCTGCCTGGGAGAACCGGGCACTTCTAAACGAAAAAACAACCGTAGAGGCCATAGAAGAAACCATCGAAGAATTGGATAAGGGGCGCCTACGCGTAGCCCAACCTTTAGAAAACGGAGACTGGCAGGTAAACGATTGGGTCAAAAAAGCCGTTATTCTGTACTTTCCAACCCGTAGCATGGAAACATGGCAAGCCGGCCCGATGGAATTTTACGACAAAATGGCCCTGAAAAGCGGATATGAAAAATTGGGTGTTCGTGTAGTCCCACATGCCGTTGCCCGCTATGGCGCCTATTTGGCTCCAGGCGTGATTCTCATGCCTTCGTACGTCAATATTGGCGCCTACGTAGATTCAGGAAGCATGGTGGATACTTGGGCCACCGTAGGCAGCTGTGCTCAGATTGGGAAAGATGTTCATTTGAGTGGCGGAGTGGGTATTGGAGGGGTTTTAGAGCCAGTTCAGGCTGCGCCGGTTGTCATTGAAGATGGGGCGTTTATAGGATCCCGCTGCATTGTAGTAGAAGGAGTTCGTGTAGGAAAAGAAGCGGTGTTGGGCGCCAATGTAGTCCTGACCGCCTCAACCCGAATCATTGATGTTACAGAAGAGCAAGCCAAAGAATACAAAGGCTGGATTCCACCTTCATCGGTGGTAATTCCTGGAAGCCTTCCTAAAACCTTTGCGGCAGGAACCTATCAGGTGCCCTGTGCATTAATCATAGGAAAGCGCAGCCAAAGTACCGATCGGAAGACCAGTTTAAATGAGGCGCTTCGTACCCATAATGTTGCCGTATAATGAACCTGCGAGTACATCCCCGGATTTATGTTGTTGGATTTATGGGTGCCGGAAAAACCCAACGGGGCAGAGAAATGGCATCCCTGTTGAACTATCAATTTGTGGATTTGGATAACTTGGTGGAACAAGCGGCAGGAATGCCCATTTCTGAACTGATTGCCAAAAAAGGTGAGGCCGAATTCCGAAAACTAGAATGGCAGCAACTCATGCAATCGGCGTTGTTTGATCGAACCATAATCGCAACTGGAGGTGGCACGCCCTGCCAGCAGGGAGCCATGGAATGGATGAATACCAATGGGTGGACAGCTTGGATTAAGGCCGATGTTCAGCGCCTAATTGAATTTATTTCGAAGGACGTAAATCGGCCACTGGCGTATGGAAAAAGCCAAGAAGAGCTCATGGCCTTATATCAGGAACGCCTGCCCTACTATCGGAAAGCTCGGCAAATATTTCTCTGACAAAGCCCGAAAAGCTTGCTATCTTTGCGGCCTAACTTTCAGGTATGGCCTTAAAATGTGGAATTGTAGGATTGCCCAATGTAGGGAAATCCACCTTGTTTAACTGCTTATCAAATGCGAAGGCTCAAGCAGCCAATTTTCCGTTTTGCACCATTGAGCCAAACGTAGGCACCATTACAGTTCCTGACGAGCGGTTGCAGCGCCTGGCAGAGTTGGTCAATCCCAAGCAAATAGTGCCTACCACCGTAGAAATCGTAGATATTGCGGGCTTAGTAAAAGGAGCATCGCAGGGCGAAGGGCTTGGCAATCAATTTTTAGGTAACATCCGCGAATGCGATGCCATCATTCATGTATTGCGGTGTTTTCAAGATGATAACATTACCCATGTAGATGGGTCAGTAGATCCCATCCGCGATAAAGAAGTGATCGATACCGAACTTCAACTGAAAGACCTGGAAACCGTTGAAAAACAAATGGCCAGGGTAGAAAAAATCGCAAAGGTGGGGCAAGATAAAGACGCCAAAAAGAAGTATGAGGTATTGCAGCGATTGAAAAGCCATTTGGGAGAAGGAAAATCGGCCCGTTTGCTGGATTGGAATGAAGAGGAAATGGAATTTGTACAGTCCTTGTTTTTATTGACTCAAAAGCCTGTTTTGTATGTGTGCAATGTTGAAGAAAGCAATGCCAAAACAGGCAACGATCTCAGCCAAAAGGTAGCCTTAGTGCTGGCAGCAGAAAAAGCGGAAGTGCTCGTCGTTGCGGTAGCCATTGAAGCGGAAATAGCCACCTTGGAAACCTATGAGGAGCGCTCCATGTTTTTGAATGACCTTGGACTTGAGGAGCCTGGGGTTTCAAAACTGATTTTGGCAGCCTATCGTTTATTGAATTTACAAACCTACTTTACAGCCGGGGAAAAAGAAGTAAGAGCTTGGACCATCCGGAAAGGCATGACTGCACCTCAGGCTGCAGGCGTAATTCATACCGATTTTGAGCGGGGATTTATTCGGGCAGAGGTCATTGCCTTTGGTGATTATTCGACCTACGGTTCAGAATCTGCTGCCCGCGATCATGGAAAACTAAGGGTGGAAGGCAAAGAGTACATCGTAGCCGATGGAGATGTTATGCATTTCAGGTTTAATGTATAAGGGAATTTAGGCGAATTTAAAGCCTTCCACATTTTGAATTATTGCTTAGATCCTAGACAATATACCCTTTAACTTCAGCAGCTTCTCCGTTGATTTAGTTTTAAAGTATAGCACAAACAAGGTAGATTCGGGTTTGGTTTGTACCCCTTTCATTGACAGGCAAAGCGATGATTACCCGTTATGCAAACGTTTATTAAACGTGTAGCAAACGACTAATCCTCAACCCCAGGCCTACATTTGAAGCATGGGAAACATTGTCATTGCTCTAGGAGCGGAAATTCGATGGCTTGGGATAGAAATTTCATCGGTCGAGTCATCTCTGCCGCCTCATTTGGTGGAAGAACTAATGAACATTCAAAGCAACTTATTGAAGGCCAGATCCGGCATTGAAATTGAGGTTGGGCTTTGGTATTTGTGGCTGGCATTGGAAGAAGTATTGGACCAACGGCAATATATACCCGACATGTATAAAACAGATGTATTGAATCGGGTGATTAAAATCCAATCCATGGCATTTCGGTTGAGTCAACGGTACAGTTTTGTGGGAGGAAAACATGAAAAACCAACCCAGGTGCGCCGTCCCAGAATTCGAAAGCCTAGCCCCGGATTCTTGCCCGCCATTCCTGCATCCATTGCCATGCATGAGCCGCTGAAATCCTATCCTCAGACTGGAAAACAATTCCCTGAGAAATAAGTGCCTGTGAAGATAGTTGCCATTGAAACGCATGGGGGAATTGCCGACTTAAAACCTGAATAACAAATCGGGGGAAATGTGCTCCTATAAATACGATTTCCTGAGGAGGCAATTGGGCCTCCAACCAAGGTTTCAGACTAGAAGGCAACAACTGAAAATAGGTTTGCACCGTCGTCAACTTTGAACTAAAATGGGAGGGGCTGTGCCGCTTTGTCCTGGGTTTAGTTCGACATAGAATCAAGGAAGACACCCCATCCATCTGCAAAAATTCTTCATCAAAGAAACTGGTTTCCGAATGCAGATAATGTACCATCAATATACGTGGATGGGCTGGAATGGAGGCCTTGGGATTGATTTCAATTCCCATCAACCCAGGTAGTTTTTTTTGAATTCAGCTTCTGAAAGGATTTGAATGCCCAGAGATTCGGCTTTGGCCCGTTTGGCAGGCCCCATAGCTTCTCCGGCAAGAACCAAATCTGTTTTAGAACTTACCGAGCCAACGCACTTGCCGCCTAAGGATTCTACAAGGCGGGTAACTTCGTCTCTAGACCACTCCGTAAACGTCCCCGACACAACCACTTGTTTTCCGCTGAGTGGTCCTTGTTGCACAATCATGGCGCTTGGATCCATTTGGAATTGAAGTCCCACCCCTTCAAGGGCTTCAATTTCAGCTCGGTTTTCGGTATCGGCGAAATACAATTGAATGAAATCGGCAATCACCTCCCCAATTTCATCTACTGCCAACAACTCTTCCTTGCTTGCCTGGCTTAAAGCTTCTAGACTGCCAAAATGCCGAGCCAGGGTTTTTGCTACCGTTTCTCCCACATGTCGAATGCCCAAGGCGAACAACACCCGTTCAAAGGGTACTTGTTTACTCTGTTCAAGTCCGTCTAAAATATTATTGACTGATTTTTCCTGAAATCCTTCCAACGACAAAATTTGAGAGGCCGTTAGGCGGTACATATCTGAGGGCGATGCTACGGCAAGGCGTTCCATAAACAGAGCCAAGGTTTTTTCTCCCAAGGCTTGAATATCCATCGCTTTCCGCCCAACAAAATGAGTCAATTTCCCCAGCAACTGCGGTGGACAACCCTTGTGGTTGCTGCAATACCGGATGGCTTCACCGGGATTTTGTTGCCAAGGTGATCGGCACTCTGGGCATAGGTCAGGAAAATGGTAAGGCCTGGACGAAGTAGGGCGTTGGGTTGTGTCGTTGTCCGTAATTTTAGGAATAATATCTCCCCCTTTTTCTACCCGAACCCAATCTCCTGGCCTTAAATCCAATTCACGTATAAAGTCAGCGTTGTGAATGGAGGCGCGCTTCACCGTAGTTCCGGCGAGCTGCACGGGACTTAAGTTTGCTACCGGTGTCAATGCTCCCGTTCTTCCGACTTGAATTTCAATGCTCAATAACCGCGTATAGGCCTGTTCCGCTTCAAACTTATATGCGATGGCCCAGCGCGGTGATTTGGCTGTAAAGCCCAATTCCTGTTGCAGGCTCAAATCATCTACCTTGAGTACCATACCATCAATGTCGAAAGGCAAATCAGGACGTTGGCCCTCAATTAATGAAGCGTGCTGCAGCACCGATTCAAGCTGTCCACATTTCGTGACCATGGGTGGAATGGGAAAATTCCATTCCGCCAATTGCTTCAAATTTTGGTGGTGGCTCTGCCCTCTACCCATTTCAGAGGCCCAGTAGTAGATAAAAGCATCCAGGCCTCGGCGCGCCACCTCCGAGGAATCCTGCAGTTTCAAGCTTCCAGAGGCTGTATTTCTAGGGTTCTTATAGAGCTGGTCTTGAATTTCTGCCTCGGCGAGCCCCTTATCTTGGAGTTGTGTTTTAAGGGCATCATTTAAGCGATGAAAAGCGGACTTGGGCATAAAAATTTCGCCCCTCACCTCCAATTCATCGGGGATATTAGGGCCATGCAAGCGCAAAGGAATTCGGTGAATGGTTTTCACATTCTGTGTTACATCATCTCCCTCAGTCCCATTTCCCCGGGTTATGGCCTGGGTTAATATTCCTTTTGTATAGTGCAGCGCAATGGCGACTCCGTCAATTTTTGGTTCGCAAACCACAGGTGGGATCGAACCAAGGGCCTTTTCGAGTCGAACAAAAAAAGCAGCGAGTTCTTCCGCGTCGTAGGTATTGTCAAGACTCAGCATGGGGCGGCTGTGCGCCACCGTTTGAAACCGTTCGGTTAATCCTCCGCCTACGCGTTGGGTGGGAGAATCGCTGCGTTTCCATTCTGGGTGCAGCGATTCCAATTCCTGAAGGCGCTGAAGCAAGGCATCGAATTCCCGATCAGAAATAATAGGAGCATCTTCCAGATAATACCGGCGGTTGTGGGCTTCTATTTCCTCGCACAACCGATCCATTTCCTCCCTTTCTCCTGAAAAATCGAACAGATTCATTTTTTTTGAGCCTTTAAAAATCTTGGATTTCCTCTGAAATCGACAATAGATTCAACCTCTTTAAAGGTAGCACTTTCTACAAACAATTGCCTTGTTTTTTCATGGGCATTGGCATCGGTTTCTACCCACATCCAACCACTTGACTTTAAATGAAGGGCGGCCCAACGCAACAGCCATTCATAATAATAGAGGGGATTATTAGCAGGTGAAAACAAGGCGCTTGCCGGTTCATATTCACGAACGCAGACATCGAGAGTAGCCGATAATTCTTCAGGAATATATGGGGGATTCGATACCATCAAATGCATTTCCTCGCCCCTCCATCGGTCTACATCTTCCATGCTGAATCGATAAAAATCCACTGGTAACTGAAGTGATTTGGCGTTTTTTCGAGCCACATTCAAGGCTGCCTCGTGGGTATCGAGCGCATGGACTTTCCATTGAGGGCGGGCAGACTTTAAGGCCAGAGCTATGCAGCCGCTGCCCGTTCCCAAATCCAGCACCTGCATGGGAGCAGGGCCAACGAACGACTTTAATATCAACTGCACCAATTCTTCCGTTTCTGGCCTGGGTATTAATACCGAGGCTGAAACTCCAATTTTCAAATTCAAAAAGGGCTGATACCCTGCGATGTAAGCATAAGGCTCATGCAGCAGCAAGCGCTGGACAATCGATTTCGCCTCTTCTGGACCAGTGTTTGGAAAATCTTCCTCCAAATAACTCAGTAAGGTACTCGTTTCTTCGCTGGAATATCCAACCTCCAACAATTGGTTCCTTAAGCTCTCATTCCCCTTCCATCCCATAGGTATTCCATTAAAAATTACTCATTGAAATTCCGAAGGTCCACAAGAAATCGAGATTCTTTCGCGTACTTATGACAATATTTTCGTAGGTAACCTGAGCGCCTGTTCTGAAGGAGAAAATAGAAAACAGGGGAATTGTAATGTTGAGATTCCCATCAAACCTAAAGTTGGATGTATTTGTCAAGGATTGCTGAAATTTGGCGGCATGCACCACAGTAACATCATTTTTAAAAAATTTGTGGTTGCCGGTCCAACCAACAACCATACCCACCGTTTGCAGATCCAATTGCTTTACATTATTTACAACGATAGAATCGTTGAACATGGTGTATTCATAGGACAAATTCACAAAGGGTTCCAATTTGTTCTTGGGTTTATTAAACATGCGAAAACTTACCCCGGCACCGCTCAAGGCCCGGGCTTGAAACGCCCTTAATAAAGAAGATTCAAAACCACCATTCACAAAGCCAGAAACCCGTTTTAACGGAAACAACGACAGCGAAGATGTAGCCGAAAATTCATTGGCATTGGTAATTGAATCAATGATGCCATAACGATACTGAACCACATTTTTAAGGGCAAACACCCGTTTTTCCAAATTCAATTTTCCTTGGTTTAGGGTATTTATGGAAGAAAGGTTACCCGCCGTAATTGAAAAATCACTGGAAACCATATACTTAACCCGCAGGGTATCTTTCGCTGCGGTAGTATCGGTGGAATTGGCCCAAAGGCCATTTAGAAAACCAAAACCTAGGATAAAAAAAAGAAGTCGTGACATACTTGAATGAAAATTGGCGCAAATATACTCCTTTCATTTGGGGCGATAAGGCAGAAAGAACATTACTTTTGAACATGGAATTCACGAAGGCCGCTTGGGCAGAAGAGGATTTAATTTGGATGCGGCGCTGTCTTGCTTTGGCTGAAAAAGCAAAGCAGGGCGTACGAAGCAATCCAATGGTGGGCTGCGTACTGGTTTCGGATGGCCGGCTTCTGGCCGAAGGATTTCATCGAAAATTTGGAGGCAACCATGCGGAAGTAGAAGCCTGGAAACAGGCAGGTAGTCCTACCACATTGGAAGGCTGCACCGTTTATGTTTCGTTGGAACCCTGCACCCATCAAGGAAAGACTCCGCCGTGTACGGATTTGTTGATTCAACTCCGCCCAAATCGGGTGGTCGTCGCCTCGGTTGACCCCGATGTTCGAGTGGCGGGAAGTGGATTGAAAAAACTTGCCGAAGCAGGAATTGCTGTAGAATGCGGATGCTTGGATGCCGAAAACAAATACTTAAACCGCCATTTTTTCACTCAGCGCCAACAACAACGCCCGTTTATCACATTGAAATGGGCTGAAACCTCCCAGGGAATGGTAGGAAGAACAGATGGATCTCCGAATTCCCGCCTTATGATTTCCGGACAGACCGCTCTGGTGTACGGGCATATGCTGAGAGCACAGCATGAGCTAATTTTGGTGGGGGGCAATACCATTCTTTGCGATGACCCTCAACTGAATGTAAGATTCAGTTCAGGACCTTCACCGCGGCCTGTGGTGTGGTGGACTCGGCCGGCGCCCGAGGCTCCTTTCCGATTCCGAGCTCATCCCGACGCCTTGGAAATTCAACACAGCGACTTCGAAGAAGTCTGGTCAATCCTCCGGCAACAGGCCGGAAATTCGGTTTTGGTTGAAGGAGGGCCTACAACACAGCAGGCATTCATAGATTTGAACCGCTGGGACGAAATCCATCGGATTGTGCACCATCCTCACCTGAGCGGTGGAAACCTACCTGCCCCCCTCCTACCTTCCACCGCCAAACTGATTAAAACCATTCCTTTAGGAAACGATACTGTATTTGTTTACCAACCACAAAAACATCAACTATGACCTGGTTACTTGGCAGCATTGCCTGTTATTCTTCCATTTTCATTTTATTTCGTCTTGCCGGCCAAAAGGGGTTACCTATGGCTCCAGTGTTGTTTGTAAACTACATCGTTTCCTTTGCATTTAGCGTAGTAATCACCAGTACTTGGCCGGGGTTTGAATGGTGGATGCTAAGTTCAGCCTTGCTGGGCCTGTTATTTATGGTTGTTTTTCAGGTTATCGCGCATTCCACCAATACAGCCGGCATCGGGTCAACGGCTACCGCATCGAAATTAAGTATGGTATGGCCCATTTTAGCCTTCAGCTTGTTGTTCGGCGAATGGCCGAACCCCTTGCAATGGATTGGGATAGCTTTGGTATTGACTTCGGTCTTATTGCCCTTTTTCTTGAACCGTGAATCGGCCAAATCTTGGTTGCTTCCCCTCACCGTATTTTTATCTACCGGCTTGGTAGACACCCTAATTGCCTTGCATGGAAGGCCGGAGTGGGTAGCTCCTGAATTCAAAGAAGCCCTGTTCACCTTTATTTTTGGCTTTGCAGCGGCCACTGCACTATTCCAATCCAGAAAGGAATTAAACAGCTTAAATCAGCCCATGGTATTGGGATTGGGATTGATTTTGGGCTTGATAAACTATGGTTCTTTGTATTTCCTGTTGGGCACCTTAGAATCGAAATTCTTATCGGGTGCCACCTTTTTTCCGGTCAACAACATGGGCGTGATTGCCCTCACCTTTTTAGCGGGTGTGGCCTTCTTTAAGGAACGGCCCAGTTCTACCGACTGGATTTCGCTGATGTTGGGACTTTCGGGCTTGTTGGCCATTTTGTGGTTTTCTTAGGACCAATTTTTAGGGTTCAATACCAGGGATTTTAGTTTTGTGCCGCCCGCGGGCGGGATTGAACCGGCTTGCCCGCAAGGGGGCCGGCGGCAGCTGGCGCGTGGCGAGGAGGCGACTTTAGGAGCCACCGCAGCCCGCTGCCAGCCCGTCCGGCCACCGCGGACTAGCGGTGAAAGCCCGGTTACCCGCCCCAAAAAATGAAAAACTAAACCTAGGCCGAATGCAGTTCCAGCATCGTAATTTCAGGCCGAATACCCACTCGACCGCTGTAACCGATGCAGCCGGTGCCGCGGTTTACATACAATTGAGCCTCGCCCTGACGGTACAATCCAGCCCATTGTTTGTACACATATTGCGAAGGACTCCAGCGAAATCCCGGAATTTCAATGCCAAACTGAAACCCATGCGTATGCCCCGACAAGGTCAGCGCCACGCGGCGGTGTGGAATGATTTCAGCTTCCCAATGCGAGGGATCGTGAGACATGAGCAGAATGCAGGCCGATTCGGGAATGCCTTGCAGCGTCCGCGATAAATCTCCGTAGCGTTTGAAATTCAGGTGGGCTCCCCAGTTTTCTACCCCGGCCAAATAAAAGGCTTCGCCTTCGGCTTCAAACAAGGGCAAGTGCCTGTTCAGCAGCAGGTTCCATCCCAATTGCCGATGCCCATCGTACATGGCTTCTAAATTGGCTTGCCGGGCAGCCGCATCCGGCCACCGGTAATAATCGCCGTAATCGTGATTTCCAAGCACGGAATGCACGCCCAGCGGAGCTGAAAGTTTGGATAAAATTGGGATAAAGGGCTGGAGTTCCGCTGTAGTATTGTTGACCAAATCGCCGGTAAACAGAATTAAATCTGGAGATTGAGCCATCACCTCTTCCACCATCCGTTCCATGGTTGATGCGCTAAGCACCGAGCCGGTGTGGATATCGGAAATTTGAACCACCTTAAGTCCTTGGAGTTTTTTGGGGAATTTAGGCAGTTGCAATTTGTGCTTAACAACTTGAAAATCAGAAGAAGTCCGTATTAAGCCATATAAAAAGGTAAACAAGGGCAAGGCCGCAGCCAGGGCGAAGGATTGGCGTAAAAATTCCCTTCGGCTTTCTTGAAGGTCAGTGGCCGCAGATTCAATTGGCTTGAACAGGTAAAAAACATGGATTCCGCCCACCAACAGAAAGGCAACAATTTTCGACACCATTACAATAAACAGCAGATTGCCCGACCACAGCGAAACCGACCCGGGCAAAACAGAGCGCAGGAAGGCCAGAATGAGCAGCAGAGCAGGCAGACCAAACCAGAGCACAGAAAACAAAGATCGAAACTGAGGTGACGGCCATTGCCTGAGCAGGCGGAATAAATAAACCTCTGAAAACATCCAAAACGCCATGAAAACCATGGCCAATATCCAGCGTGGATTCATAGAAACTTAAGAATGAAGAGAAAAATGTTTAATCACCACAAGCAGTAAAATTCCTACGGCCAGAAAAATAGCCAAGCCGGTCAGCTGCCGGTAATGCTGTCGAATTTGCTTCAAATCTTTCCAGTACAGCCAGGCCGTAGCCAGCAAAAAAACCACACTGAATGCAGCCGCAAAATACAAATGTCCAATTCCAATGCTCATGCCACGAAGGTAATACCTAATTCAAACAGATGGGCATGTAAAAAGTTGTCTGTATTTAATGAATTCAGGGATTTTTTGGGCGGCAATTCCGGCTATCGCGGGTAGTACGCAGTGGCAGGGTGGGCCTGCAGCCGCCGGGCAGTAGCTCCTAAAGTCGCTCTGCCCGGGGGCGCAGGCCAAACCCTGCCCCTTTGCGCGCTACCCCTGCTCTATCCGGGCCGCAGGCCGACTTCAACGAAAAGCCTTTTGAACAAAAGAATCGCCCCGCAGCGTCATTCTTTTTATTAGATTTGCCTTGCAAAAAATCGAACCATGAAACATCTTTCATATTGGATATCTAAGTTATTGCTGCCCGGATTGTTTGCTTTGGCTGGCTTTGTTATGTTGGTAACCGGTTTAAATCCCGGCAAATTCCAATCGTTTTGGTATTTAACCGCCGGAATTTTCATGCTGCTTGGTTCCGTTATTTGGGGTTTATTGGTAGCCGGAAAACTGAGTATGCCATGGGTTAGAAAATATGCCGCAGTGCTGTTCATCCCGGCCCTGTTGGTTATGGGTGGCATTGTGTACAGCATTCGCCGTAGCATTCGCTTTGAAGAAATTAAAGTAGAACGCGAAACAATTATAAAAAATAGACTTTTAAAAATCCGTGAAGCCCAGCTGGCCTACAAAGAGGTTAAGGGTGAGTACACCAATAGTTTTGAAGATTTAATTGATTTTTTGAAAAATGGGAAGACGGTAGTAGTTAAAGTTGATGGGAACATTGATGACACCCTTGCGGTGGCCCAAGGTAGAGTTAAAATTGATTCCATCTGGGTGCCCATTTTAGGCTTAAAATACATTGAAACCTTTCCTATTGATTCATTACGCTATGTTCCATTTGCCATGGATCCTGAAACGCGAAAACCAACCGGTGAAGAATTTTTACTTCAGGCAGGCCGCATTGAAACTCCTGAGGGTTTAGAAGTTCCGGTTTTCGCTGCCTCAACCAATTATGGTATTTTCCTAGAAGATTTGTTGTTGGAATACGGTAAGTTCAGCATGGATTCCCTAATTCAGGTGGGTTCTATGACCGAGCCGAACACCAACGGCAGCTGGCGCAATTAATCTTGAGAATCATTGCAGGCACCCTAAAGGGAAGAACGTGGTCCTTGCCCAAAGGGTTGGAGCTTCGCCCTACCACCGACCGCGCCAAAGAATCCTTATTTAACGTATTGCAGGCACATGTAGATTGGCCTATGGCTCAGTGCCTTGATTTATTTTCCGGCACAGGAAGCATTGGGTTTGAAATGCTATCTAGAGGGGCTGCCCGGGTTGATTTTTTAGATAAAAATCCAAAGTCCGTTCAGCACATCAAGCGTCAATTGGAACAATGGAACATCAAAAATGCCTCGGTCATTCAAGCCAATGCCTTTGAATTTGCCCAAGGCCGAACAGCGGCCTATGATTTCATTTTTATGGATCCTCCATTTTCATTGAATGATGCCCTTGCATTGCCGCAGATGTGCATAGCCAATGGATTGCTAAAACCGGATGGCCTGCTGGTATTGGAACATGGCCCAGACTGGGCTAAGCAAACCCCTGAAATTCCGGGCTGGATGTACACCAAAAAATACGGTCATGTCCATTTTTCCTACTTTTGTGCAGAAGAACAAGTATGAGTACTTCAACCGGACATGTTGCTTTTTTTCCAGGAAGTTTCGACCCGCCTACCAAGGGGCATTTTGCCATTGTCCAAGCCATTTTACCCTTGTTTTCTAAGCTGGTTATTGGCATAGGTCAGAACAGCCAAAAATCCTATGCCTGGTCGGCCGAAGTACGAAAAAAAATGCTGGAGGACATGTTCCGCGATCAGGCTGAAGTGCAGGTAGTAATTTATGAAGGCATGACCATTGACGCGGCCGAACGGGCAGGAGCCCGCTTTTTGATTCGGGGGATTCGCGATGAGAAAGACAGTGCCTATGAACGTCAAATTGCTGAGGCCAATAAGGCCTTATCGCCTGATATTGAAACCATTTTTGTTCCCTCACCCACCGGTGCCGCCCACATCAACAGCAGTATTGTACGAGAGATTCATAAGCACGGTGGGAACATTCGGCCTTTTATTCATGAGAACATCTGGCATTATTTTTCTTAAATGCTGAAGAGATACGAATTTGCTGGGTCCTACGTTTGGAATACTATGCTGAGGTTTCTACTCTTGATTGGGCTTGGCACGTTAGCAACGCCAACAACCGCACAATCCATTCGAATTGTGGGAGAGGCGCCCTATTTCCCAAATACTCGGATTGAAGTTCTTGGTTTAGAAGACTGGGTCGTTTCAGAGCCCAGCCCAGTGGCCGCATGCAACAGCAACGAAACGGGGCAATTTGAGCTTCAAATTCCGGCAGAGAAATGCCATTTGGTGGGTTATCGCTTAAAAATAGGACGAGACAAAACAGCGCTACACATTCAGCCGGGGCACACCTACCGCATCGTCTTGCCCACCCGAAATGCCGGTGCAGTGGGCATGACTCAAGAAAATGACACCAGCTTAAATTGGTACCAAATATCAAAATTTGAGATGCGGTACAGTGAATTCCTGAACGAAAACTATGAAGTTTTCTTACGTAGGCAACACAAGGCCGCTGTGGATAGCTTTGAGCTGGCCTTACGCAAAGACTCCGCTCAATTTTCCGGTTCATTTTTAACTGAAATGATTCGGTACCGCATAGCAGACCTTCGATTAACCACCCGATTAATGAGCGAAAAAACAGCAGTGCGAACTTCCATCTTCAACCGTCCTGTGCTGTATGAGCATCCCGATTACATCGACTTTTTCAAAAATCTATATCGAGGTCAGCTTCAAAAATGGGCTACACTACCCACCGAAGCGAAATTGTATGAATGGTTGATCGAGAAGCCCAATTACGATTCGGCATTTCATCGGATTATGGACTTTGAACTTGTGCCAGGCCGTGAGGCAGCAGAATTGCTCATCATTGTTGGCATGTTGGATTGGCAGCGGGAAAAAACCTTGGATGAAGCCAAATTAATTCAATTGTTTCAGCAAGCTTGGCCTAAACAAATAGACCCGAAACTGCAACGCATCACCCAACAAGCCATAGAACACCTTCAGCGCCTTAAACCAGGTCAGCCTGCACCAGAAATCAGCCTGAAAGATGAAATGGGTAAGCGATTCCAACCGTTCAGCAAAAAAAACAATCAGCCCAATTACCTGCTCTTTTTCACCATTAAAAGTCCAGAAGCCATTGCTGAAGTAAAGGCCGCTTCCGACTTCATCGCCCAGGAACGCCGAAAAATAAATCTGATTGCGGTTTGTTTGGATTGCAGCTATACCGATTTGATGAACTTAAGAAAAAATCAAGGCATTCAGGGGCAGTTGGGCATCCCAACTGAAGACCCCACATTTACTTTTAAATTGGGAGGCTATTTGGATTCCTTCCTGCTGAATGAGAATTACCAATTTATTCTAAGCCCTGCCCCAAACCCCTCAACCGGAGGATTGCAATACATCCCCAAAATCGCTGCCACCGAGCGAAACCGCTAAGTAGATCGGGGCCTTCTGAGCAAAAATTGAATCCATACTCGTACCTTTAAGGCATGGACGCGCGCAGAACACCTTCTACATTCCCATATCTAAGGCAGTTGATGTTCCTAATTGGCCTGTTATTGGTCCCATTTCAGGCTGAAGCCGGATTGAATGTATCCATACAACATCAGGTATTGTATTCAAACCAAGGCAAACCCTACATTGAATCATGGATTTTAGTGCATGGAAATTCCATGAAATTTAAACTCAAAGAAGGAGATACATGGGAAGCTCGGTTGCAATGTGCCATTTTAATGCACGGATCCTCGGCCATTGTTAATTTCAGTAAATTTAATTTAGGTCAGGAAATCAGCGAAGAAGTACAGAAAAAAGGGGCTGAAGCTGAAATACAAGATATTTTTTACATTGAACGCCTAGAAGCCGATACCGGCAAATTGGTTTTGGAATATTTGATTCTGGATTTGGGAGAAGACCGTCCTGATACCCTTCGATTTTTAGACACCATCGAGGTAAAGCCATTAAACCAACCCCGAAGTGCAAAACCATTTTTTATATCTCGAATCAGCAATTCCATTCAAAATACCATGCTGGCCAGAGGGAAATATGAAATCATGCCCATGCTCGGGAATGCACTAATTGAGAATGGCAGCCCGGAACTGAAAGTGTACCAAGAACTCTATTTTCCATTGGATAACATGGACAGTAACTTGGTGTTTTACCACACCTATTGGGTTGAAAATGCCAATGATTCAAGTATAGTCCCCGGATTTGCCGTTCGTAAAAAAGTCGAGAACAAAAAATGGGTATCGCCTGGCATACAAAGTTTAAACTTAAAAGAATTGCCTTCCGGCCACTATTGGCTAACCACACAACTGATGGACAACACAGGAAAAATATACAGTTCATCCAAGGGGTATTTTTTTAGAGACAATCCTGAGCAACCCATTGATTTGCTGAGTGTAAGTCAAATCGATTACAGCGGCAGTTTTATAGAACCCATTCAAGACATCGACACCCTTAAAACCATGTTGGGATTTTTGAAGCCATTGTCTTCCGGTGAAGAAATTCAATTTGCCAAAAACGCGGCGGCCAGCAACGACATTGTTTTGATTAAGCAATTCATTTGGAGTTTTTGGTTCCGTAAACACCCCAAGCATCCGGCTGAGGAATGGAGCAAATACGTAGCATTATTAAAAGCCATTGACAAAGAATTTGGAACAGCTGCTATGCGTGGCTACGAAACAGACCGGGGACGAATTTGGTTAAAATATGGACCGCCCAATTCCAGAAATAAACAATACAATGAACCATCGGCTTATCCGTATGAGATCTGGCAGTACTATCAAATCAAGGCTCAATCGAATGTTCGGTTTGTTTTTTATAATCCCAACAGCCTGAACAACGACTTCAGCCTGATTCATTCCGATTGCAGGGGCGAAATAAACAACCGGCAATGGCAGGCCTTCATTTACCAACGGAACAACTCCTTTAACATTGATCAAAACCAGGCCATTCGGCATTTTGGGAATTGGAGCAACGACCTATTCAATTCGCCTCGATGACAAATCCCGGCCCTTCAAAAACTGCGGTAGTTATACTTAACTACAATGGTGCACATTGGCTTCAGGCCTTTTTGGCAGTAGTGGTTGAGCATAGCCGCGACTGGGCCAGCGTCTGGGTGGCCGACAACGGTTCTACCGACAGCTCAAAAGAACAGGTAAACGCATTTCCTGAAGTGCATTGGTTGGATTTAGGCCAAAACTATGGGTTTGCAGAGGGGTACAATCGAGCCATTGCACACATTCAGGCCGAGTACATCGTCCTACTCAATTCTGATGTTGAAATAAAAAGTCCATGGCTTGAGCCCTTGCTGGAATTCATGGAATCCAATCCCGATTATGCCGCCTGCCAACCCAAAATTAAGGCCCAATTGGAGCCCAGCCATTTTGAATATGCCGGAGCCAGCGGAGGATTTATCGATGCGGTAGGATTTCCATACTGCCGTGGGCGCGTATTTTACACCACCGAAAAAGACGAAGGGCAATACGACAGCCGAATGGATATTCATTGGGCCAGCGGATGCTGTCTATTGATTCGCCGAAAGGCATACATCCAAGTGGGGGGATTGGACGGCGATTTCTTTGCCCATATGGAAGAAATTGATTTGTGTTGGAGGTTATTAAGTTCCAATTATCAGATTGCGGCCATTCCCGAATCGGTGGTTTACCATGTAGGAGGCGGCACGCTTTCGCAAGGTTCGCCTAAAAAAACATATTTAAACGTCCGAAACAATTTGCTGATGTTGGCGAAAAACATGCCGGCTTCACGCCTGGCATGGATTATCCCCTTTCGTTTGGTGTTGGATGGCATTGGCAGCCTTCGGTTTTTAAAAGAAAAAGGAGGCTTTCGCCACATATTGGCCGTGGTAGAAGGGCACTGGGCCTTTTACTTCAGATTGTCCACAACCCTTAAAAAAAGGAAAAACATAGCACAGAAAAAAGCCGATTTTTTGTCTCCGTTTTTATTGGTTCAACGCTATTTTCTTATGGGACAAAAAACCTTTGCACAATTGCATCCCACAAAAAAAATCGACTAAGAATCAATGGATATGGGGCCATTTACCGATGGCCAAATTGCCTTGGTTTGCAAGGCCAACCGAACAGCCAAATGATAGCCCTGAGTACCGGCACCGGCAATGCTGGCGTTTACCCCTATGGCCGTTAGGCTCTGCCGTCGATATTCCTCCCTTGAAAAAATATGGGTAATATGGACCTCGATTTTATAGGTAGGATTGGCGGCTAAAGCATCCGACAAGGCCACCGAAGTGTGGGCAAACCCACCGGGATTTATTATTAGAGCCGAAACCGATGCAGATTTCTGAACCCAATCGATTAAATCTCCTTCATGATTGGACTGAAAAAAGCGAAAAGTCACCTGAGGAAAAGCAGAAACCAAATCGGATTCCAAATCAGCCAAGGTTCCAATTCCATACTTTTCGGGTTCTCGACTGCCCAGCAGATTTAAATTCGGACCATTAATCACCCAGATTTCCATACCATAAAAGTAACAGAATCACCTTGGAATTCAAGAGAAGAAAGAACCTGAAAAAAGAATGCAGTAGCCTAAATGGTTCCACACACCTTTGAAAAATAGGCCGGAGCCTCAAGAAGCCTACTGCCATACCAACTAAAATAGGTGCCATCCACCAATTTAACTTCGCAATTTGATGGAAGAAAGGGAGCCAGTTCATGAGCATGAGATTCCTTAAAAGGAAAAGGCTCAGATGACAATAAAACCACTTCTGGAGCAAATTCCTTGATGCTCTCCTCGGTTAATTCCGGATATCTACCGGGCAAGTCCGCAGCTACATTAATGTATCCACAGCGTTCCAACATGTCGTTAATAAAGGTAGTTTGACCAGCAACCATGTAGGGGTTGCGCCAAATAAAATACAAACACCTACGGGGTGGATGAAGCGGCTTTAATCCTCGAAATTCAGCCTGAATGCGTTGAATCAATTCATTGGCCATCATAGACCTACGCGTCAGGTTGCCCAAGTCTTGAATCATTTCAAGGGCCTGATCTAAGCGTTCCACATCACTAATCCAAACCGAAAAACGTGTCTTCAGTTTCAGCAGCATTTCTTGGGTGTTTTCCTCCTTATTCCCAATGATTAAATCTGGGTTTAGCAATTCAATGGCTTTGAGGTCTGGATTTTTTGTACCTCCCACCCGCACCTTGGTTTCAAACCAGTGTTTAGGGTGTTCGCAAAACTTGGTAATTCCAAGAACTTCCCTGTCTAAGGCTAATTCTGCCAACAATTCGGTTATGGAGGGTACCAACGAAATGATGCGCCGCGGCAAATCTGGCACCTCGACCGTGAACCCCAGTTGATCAATTACCCGCATGGGTTTATCCAATCAATTGAGTTAAAACATCGGTCCGAGTCATAATATAAAACTCACCCATTCCATCTTTGACCAACACGGCATGACTATCTTTAGAAAATTCCTTCCCTACTTCGGCTACTTCACAATCGGCAGAAATAATGGGAAAGGGCTTTTCCATTATTTGAGAAACAGGAGAATCCTTTTCCTGAGGACTCCGAACCAGCAATCCAAACAAATGACTGTCCGTTAGTGATCCCACGATGCGCTGTCCATCTACCACCGGAACCTGTGAAATTCCCTCATTTTGCATCAATTGAACCACATCCGAGGCTGTCTGTTGTAAGGGGACAGCAATGGCCTTTGCCAATACTCCTGACACCAATAAATCGCGCACCTGAAGTCGTTTTCGATCTAGAAATCCACGATCCCGCATCCAATTGTCGTTGAACATTTTTCCCAAATACCGAATTCCATGGTCATGAAAAATAACCACCACCACATCTTCAGGTTTAAGAAGATGCTTCAATTGCATGAGTCCGGCAATGGCTGCACCGGCTGAATTTCCGGCAAAAATCCCTTCGTTTCGTGCAATTTCGCGGGTATAAATTGCCGCATCTTTATCGGTTACTTTCTCGAAGCGATCAATCAGGGTGAAATCTACATTTTGAGGCAAAAAATCCTCTCCAATACCTTCGGTGATATACGGATATATTTCCTTCTTATCAAATTCTCCGGTTTCATGGTACTTTTTAAAAACAGAGCCATAGGTATCGATGCCCCAAACCTGAATGTTTGGATTTTTTTCTTTCAGATACCTAGCCGTTCCCGAAATGGTTCCACCTGTACCTACTCCAACTACAAGATGCGTAATTTTTCCTTCGGTTTGCTGCCAAATTTCAGGGCCTGTACTTTCGTAATGGGCTTGAGAATTGCTTAAATTATCGTATTGATTGGGTTTCCACGAGTTAGGAACCTCTGCTTCCAACCGACTAGAAACCGAATAATACGAGCGAGGGTCCTCTGGCTCAACATTTGTTGGGCAAACAATAACCTCTGCGCCCAAGGCGCGCAAGGCATCAATTTTTTCTTGCGATTGCTTATCGGTTGTGGTGAAAATGCACTTATACCCTTTAATGATTGCAGCAATGGCCAATCCCATTCCGGTATTTCCACTGGTTCCTTCAATGATGGTTCCCCCAGGTTTTAATTTCCCTGAGGCCTCCGCATCTTCTATCATTTTCAGAGCCATCCTGTCCTTAATGCTGTTTCCCGGATTAAAGGTTTCCACCTTTGCCAGTACAGTGGCTGGCAGTTCTGCCACCACTCGATTCAGCTGCACCATTGGTGTATTTCCAATGGTTTCTAAAATAGTTTTACACCACATGCGCTTTTATTCAAACTTAGCACGAAGGTAGTGAATTCCACCGATTGACAGTATTTAAGCCCCCATACAGGCATTGTTTCGGTCGATTATACTACCCACTTTTTACAGAGATGAGCGTAGCCTTGAAACCACCATCTAAAGGCAGAGAAAATATGTAGCTTTTGGATACCTGCTCCATTATTAAACCAGAAAAAAGCCGTTTGATGAAAACCACACGTTCTGAAAAAGTGATTTTTCCTAGCTTCTTAATTTATTCATTCGTAAGTTGAATCCTATTCCGCTCCCTACGCAAGAGCCCTTGGCTTTCTAATCGGTCTAAATTTCTTCGCAAGGTACTCAAGCTCAAACCCAAATAAACCGACCAATCTGTAATGTTTGCCTTAAGATCCAAAAAACCGTGTTGGTCTTTTCCATACTGCTGCTCCATCGCTTGAAAAATAGTGAGCAATTGCTGTGGATTTATCACCCCTGACTTGAGTTTCGCCAAATTTTCCATCCTTGAAATTTGACGCGCTATCAATTCAAACCAATGCAAGGTTAATGCAGGTGAAGTACGTACAATGCGTTCATACGCATTCCCCGGAAGTACGTCAATAACCAAGGATTGATGAGCCTTTCCTTGCCATTGAGGCGGAACAAATGGCCAATGTGGAAAGCCTAGGGCATCGCCCGGACCAAGCCACCACATACCGCCCGTTTGGTTCCACAATTCAAACCTTCCCCGAACCACCACGCTGGGACGCATCAGCCAAGTAGGTGCTATAAATCCGTCAAGATGTAAACAACGATTAATCCAGCAATGTTCCCGATCTGCATCCGTGAGCGCCGGTACGAGTGCCGATTCATAAATGGGCAAAGAATTCACAACCGGAGTCACTGAAGGCATGCCTCAAAGGTATGCTTCCTCTGTTGGGCCTTCTATGATATTCATCATGCTTTATGCTGAGGCATGAAATTCCGAGATTCAGCAGCAGGGTTAAAATTTAAAAGGTGAAATTTAGCTTTCAGTCACTTTTCCTAGTTTCAGCAATCCCTTCCGGTCTTGAATTTTAATGAATTTCCCCTGCAGTAGAATTAATCCTTCCTGTTGGAAATCAGATAAAACGCGAATGCAGGATTCGGTAGCTGTCCCCACCAAGCTGGCCCATTCCTCACGTGAAAGCCGAACATCTATTTGCCCCTCTTCATTGTCTCCAAATGTTTCCTGAACCACCAAAATAACTTCAGCCATCCGTTCTCGCACTGTTTTTTGAGCCAAATTGGTGATAATCTTGCTTGCTTGCCCCAATTCCTGGCAGGCATGTTGCATAAACCGCATGGCCAAACACGACTGCCCCGTTACCATATTCAGGAGCTGCTTCTTGGGTATAAAACAAACTTCCGTTTCCTCCAAACAACTTGCTGTACTTTCATACCGGTCTCCTCCCAGCAATGCCCTGTAGCCAACCACATCGCCATTGCCCGAAAGACGTACTATTTGGTCTCGCCCCTCAGAACCGGTATTAAAAATTTTCACTTTGCCCTTTTCAATGCAGTACACTCCCTGAGGCATTTGTCCTTCATAAAACAATACCTCGCCCCGCTTAAATGAATAACAGACTTTCCCAACATCCACCTGCTCCACTTCATCCAGTGGAATTTGATTAAAAATGGACTTGTACCGCGTGGAGCACTCAGCACAACGATGAAGTTGCGGCACTTTTTTCATAACACATTCTTGCATCACAAAAATAAGATTTCATCGCCTTTTTTTCATCATTTTCAATTCAAATGTCAGTTTTTATCCTTGGCACACATTATCAGGATCATGCGATTTTAAATTGGGGCGGCAAACGGGCTGTCATGGGTAGTCCGCTGTCTTGGCCCCGCAAAATGAAGGGCTCAGGGTGGCTCCCAAGGTCGCCCCCTTCACCCAGCATTTGCCGGGGCCAATCCATTGCGGGCTACCCTATTCCATCCCTGCCGCAGGGCCAATTCAACTAAAAAGCCAGATTGCATTGCTAAGAGCTGTAAATCATGTATGCACAAAAAAAGGGGGTCGAAACATCGACCCCCTTTGAATTGCAATTGATTTGGGTATTAGCCCCTTCTATTATTTGGTACGAACCAAACGAGAAGTAAAGGCCATTCCGTCCACGTAAACCGTCATTAAGTATACACCTTGAGCCAAATTCATGGTTTCAGCGGTCATATCAAAACTGTGTTTACCTGATGTCAATAGGCCTTTGTCGCTGCTCAGCAATTTCTTGCCACTCAAATCAAACATGGCCACTTGAACCTGTGAAGCGGCATTTAATTCCAATTGAAGAGTCAACTCATCACTGAACGGATTCGGATAAGCAGTTACAGAATGCTTAGTGCCTTCAGGACCTTCAAATGATGTAATGTCACGAACTTCAAAGTTTTGACATGTGGTGCTCTCGCAACCATTTGATAAAATGGTCAAGCACACTTGATACACTCCTGTTAGGTTATACTGCTTCAATGGGCTAATGGTATTGTCAGTAGTTCCATCTCCAAAGTCCCATAGATAGCTAGCAGGATTTATTGGATTGGCTGGAGCAAATTGTACCAGGTTAATGCCTTGATTTGCCGCAGTAAAGGTGGCATCAGGTGTAGCATTGATGGTTACCAATGAGGAATGGCTATCTGTACAACCGCCAGCTGTAGTTACAGTAAGGCTTACAGGATAGGTTCCAGGCTGAGTAAAGGAATACGAAGGATTTTGCGTATTTGCAGTTCCTGTCGTAAAGTTCCAGTTCCAACCCGTGATGTTTCCGGTTGAGGTATTCACCAAGGTCATTGGAGTATTCGTACAACCATTGCTGGTTAGGAACATGGCATTGGGTTGATTTTCAACTACAACAGTTCCGTTTTGTACTGTAGAACAGCCTAGGGTAGAGTTTACTACCAATTGGTAATAATAAGTACCTGCAGCGCCATAGGTATGGGTTACGTTGGCTCCGTTTCCAAGAGAATTGTTGCCAAAGTTCCACTGATAGCTACCCACCGTTACTCCAGACACGAAGGCCTGATAGTTCGTCGGATTGGGGAAACATGCATTGGTTACCAATACCGAGTCAAGCACTGGATTGGCATTCACCACTACAGTTTGAGTTAGGGTATCAGAGCAACCTGCAGAGCTAAGAACAATCAAC
Organism: uncultured Flavobacteriales bacterium; assembly: GCA_903825395.1. Lineage (GTDB taxonomy): Bacteria > Bacteroidota > Bacteroidia > CAIKAF01 > CAIKAF01 > CAIKAF01. The sequence goes on along the minus strand of CAIKAF010000013.1, from coordinate 148 downwards.
TGTGCAGTGTAGGTGCCGGGAGCTGCATATACATGGTTCGAGGAAAATCCAGTACCTGTATTGCCATCTCCATAATCCCAGTTGTAGCCGGTAATCAATCCTCCCTGACCAATGGCCGAGTTTTGAGTAAAGGCTGTAGCGTTGCCCT
>CAIKAF010000012.1 GCA_903825395.1 uncultured Flavobacteriales bacterium | reverse complement strand
TTTTTATACGGGGAGGAAAACAAAGGAGAGTAGGATGGAGGGGTAGTCCTTTGGTTGAAAACTCTCGTTTTTTGTGGATAAATACAAGTTTACATCCAGCCAAGGTATTGGTTCGGATGCTTCGGTATTGGACAAAACTCAACTTAACCTCTTTCTCCGGGCCCTTTCCCAGATAAATCCCCCACACACTAAATTAACTCTCTTTAACGTTATTAAATCAAACCCCTAGCCTATCGAGCAACAGCGACACTCCTGAACCTTTAATCTTCAAGCATCATGAGGTCGTTCCAATTCCTTTTTCTGCTGTGTTTTATTCCCGCTCAGCTTGTCGCTCAATCTTATATTCCGGTTGTTCATGTAGCGTTTGAGTCTGGAAAAGTGCAGTTGAGTGAAAAACATTTGGCTCTTTTAGGAAAACAAAATGACCAACTATACTTATCCCCTAAGGTCTCCGTGGAAGGAAGATATGACAAACGATTGGGGAATAAAGCAATGTGGATTGCAGAAAAACAAGTGGAATCGGTAATTAAATGGCTCTTAGAGGAAGGCGTTACCGAAAATCAAATATCTGCCTCAACCAAGGGCGTTTCTTCTGAATTCGGGGTGATTATCTCTGCCCTTCCCAATAAACCTGTTGAAGAAGTGGTCGCTGTAGAAAGAGATACTGTAGTTGTAACCTCTCAGGGATTGCGCCTTAAGCTGAAGGCTAAGGATAGCCATTGGGCGGAGACCATACGAGTGCGTCCACGCTCGAACGATGAGGCTCCTCCTATTCTGATGGGTTCTGACGGGAAAAATCTGGTTGCGGCGGCAATGTTTGAAGTTCAATCTAGGCCGGAAGGAAAAGCAATAGAGTTTTATCTGGAAGTGGGGGGACAGCGGGAATGGGGGCGAATGGAACCCTATGTTTGGGAGGAGAGTTCTGGCGCTTGGTCAAAAGTAGCCGGGTATAAAGAGCGGGTAGGAAAACAACATTTCATGCGATGTTCTTTGCCAGAAACAGGGCTAATCGCTCTTATGGCGCCTTTAAAGGGTGGGGTCCGGACATTAACCCTTCGAGTACCGGCCGATGCCGCCATTCTATCTGGTCGAATTTGGATGAATGAGCCCATCTTGGTTCAAGAAGGAGTATGCAGTCCAGACCAAAGAGAAATCTCGTTCAAACTCCCTGAAACCGCCGACCTGAATGCATGTTCCTTGCAAATAGTAGGGCCAGACGGAGCAGAGTGGCAACATAATAAATCACATTTGAATTTAGACATACGGCGGCGCATGAAATCCAATAATCAGGACCTGCGTGTGCGGTTGCGGCATGGTGAGGCATTTTTCCCATCTTTTTTATCTAAAACCAACTAGACATGAGAATTCCGGCAAGTCTTTTTTCACTGATGTTGTGTAGCATTCTTGCACATGCACAGCAAGTTCAGTTTCGGCAACTTCGTTTTGATGAGCTCATTGATGGGCGGCATACACAGAGCGAAACAGGACGACCTATGGCTCTTCTTGCTGCCCTAGAATTCAAGCCAGATTCCTTGCTTTGCCTTGGGGAAGCTATGGAATTTCTTTTCCCCGTGCCTAGAACTATAAACTCGAAAACGGCATTTGTTTATCGATGGGATGCTGGGAAAAAGGGGTGGGAAAAACTGGGGGCTTCTGTCCGACCTAAAAAAATAGGGTCACATACCTACTACAAAACGCAGATGCAGTGTCGGGGAGTCTATGCTCTAATGCAAGAGTTAGAGGTTCAGGGAGAAACCAGAATCCGCTTTCCCCGAGGCTACTCTGCAGACACCATTTTTTGGTATCAGGATAACCTAAGCGCCGCTGCCCGCATTCCTGTGGAAAGGGGTGCGAAGGGGGTGAGTCTGCCCTTAGAATGTCTTTCGGCCATTGCCAATATTGAGGGTCGATTCATCGATGCGCAGGGGAATATATTCCAATTAAAAACAAAAGCAGGCCATCTTCGCAGAAAACCATTGCTGTGGTTTATGCGAGAACCTAAAGATTTGGTAATTGGTCCATATCAATTACTTCCAATGGCTTCTCCACTCCTTTTATCCACTCTTAAATAATCTATCTATGAACACCAGACATGTTCTTCCGGTCATTTGGTTTGCCGGAGTCCTTGGCGCCTCGTTGCAGGGCCAAATCAGCCATTCTATTGAGTATGCGGCTCAAAAGCGACTCATTACCTATAAAGGGAATGTCGAGTATTTGACGAGCAAGCAAAAATTGAAGCTTGAGGTAAAAAACAAAACCCGAGACACCGTGGTCTTTCATATAGATCCAGGTCAGTTGTTTCAACCGGCAGATCCTTCATATCAACCTTTGATGGCAACGAGAAAAAAGGAAATTCGTCTTGCTCCAGGAGAGGAAAGGCCTATTTTTGTCAATGCCCTTTGTGCCAATTCACCGTTAAAATCAGCGGGGACTGGGTCTACTACGTTTAGGATTGCCGGGCAAGGAGACCCAAGATTGGCCAAATTATTAACCACCATTCAAGAAAACCGATGGGAAGAACATGTTGATCCCCAACGGATTATTTGGTCATTCACAAATAACCATTCCATAGCCGGCCTACGGATTGAAGGGTTAGATGAAGATTCTAAGCAAAGGCTTAAAACAACAATTGCTGCTATACTTAAAACCGAGGTTCCTTGGTACAGCATTGTATATCGTGATCCAGCACCCAACAGCGATGTTTTGTTTAGTGGCATTGCCGAACATATTTCAGGCAACATTGAATATGAACTGCAGGAAAAACAAGACATTCGAATTGTTGTGATGGATGAGCATGGGGTTGTGCGAAAAACCCTTATGTGCATTGGTGGGCAAGTTCCTGGTAAATATACCTTACCGGTGGCCTTTTCTGCACCTGATTTCCCGCAGGGCCAATACAAAATTGTGGTATCGGGTCAGAACGCTGGGAAATTTGGGCAATTTGATTTTAAAATTTAGCCCTGTAGAAGGCCTTTCTTTGCCGTATTGGCATTGCGGCAGGGATTGACGACGGTTGCCCGCAAGTAGGACAGCGTAGGCTGCCGCGTGGCGAGGAGGCGACTTCAGGAGCCACCGCAGCCCGCTGGCAGCCACGTCTGGCCTACGCGGACTACCGCGGAAAGCCCGGCTGCCGCCCTATAAAGACAATTCCCCATCCTTTAGGCGAATAAATCGATGATTTTAATGTGGTTTCTTGATAGGGAAATTACTCCGCGGTGCTCTAGTCGTTTGAGTAAGCGAGAAATGACCTCGCGGCTGGTTCCCAGTTCTGCAGCAATGCTACGATGAGTGGCTTCAATAACGTAAGAATTTGCGGCCTCGCTAAGCACCCTAAGGTGGTTTAGTAGGCGCTCATCCATATTTTTAAATGCAATTTGATCGATGGTTTGAAGCATGCCCTCCAGCCGAAATTGATAGGTTTCAAGAACAAACAAATACCAAGATGAATAGCGCTGCATCCATTCGTCCATTTTTTCTATTGGAATGCGCAGCAAGCGCACTTGATCCATGGTAATGGCCTTTATTTTGGAAATGCGTTCTCGGCCTGAACAAATAAGAGATAGAGCGCAGGCCTCCCCGCCTTCTATGTAGTACAGGAATAATTCTCGGCCGTCTTCATCTTCTCTAAATATTTTTACATTGCCTGACAGAATCAATGGCATGCTACGAATGGGCAGGCCTACATCCATGAGAAGTGTATTTGCGGGAAGTTCTTCCAAGATGGCGACCGAGCTTATTTCCTGCATTAATTCAGGTTCAAATTGGGAAAATGTACGGCGAAGGTCCTCAATCATTAAGGAAAAACATTTTTGAGAGAAGGTATTATGGACGTTCTACGAAAATAGTCAAAAGCGCTGTTAATGCCTCATTAAATCAGGATAATTTGAATGAAAACATTAAAAAAAGAATACTGAAATTGACTGATAGCCTGATTGCTAATTATTGAATTGCAACCATTTTTTTTCAACAATGCATACTCCAATACATCATTTTGGTTTACTTTGAGGCTGTATTTATGCTTTTAGTCCAGGTTCTAATTGTTGCATCAGGGATGATAAAGCAGGTTTAAGAATATTTTTTGTAGATATATTATTGCGGCTGTGGATTCATTTTATCGAAACTTCCTTTCAAGCATTATTCATTCCCATTCCCCTTCCAAAATTTATGGACATTCGTATTATTCAATATTTGCATGAGAAAATCGCGCTAAAAAAGACAGGCAGCCCAAGGCAACTAGCAGAGCAGCTTAAATTATCAGAGCGATCTATTTACAATTACATTTTATTTATGAAAAATGAAATGGGTGCCCCCATTCTGTTTGACCGACAGAAAAACAGCTATGTTTATACGGAGGAATGTAAATTTGTGTTGAGTCATTCTCCCGATAAAACACGGAATTTAGGTCCGAAATAAGTTTGTTTTTAGGCCTTTTTGTTTCTATTTGGGAGGGTATTTATGAAAAATCCATAAACTCCCAGGCGGTACTGTACCCTCCGCTCTGTTCTACCCAGCTTAACCAAGCAGAGAAAAACGCATCTCCTCCCCAAGTCGCGCTGTCGCCAATAACCAACAGTTTTTTTCGGGCGCGGGTAAAAGCCACATTCAGTCGGCGGGAATCGGCTAAGAATCCGTACTCTTGAAGGGGGTTTGACCGGACTAAAGAAACCACAACCATGTCGGCTTCCTGCCCTTGAAAAGCATCAATGGATGACCATGGGCGGATTGAAGGCCACTCTTCCTGATTTGCCAAATCAACTTGGCCCCTGTATGGCGATAAAAAGACAAGGTCTTCTGGAGTTTCGTTGGATTGCAGCCAGCGGCGAATCAAATCTCGTTCTCCGTCATTTTGGAAACTTTTTCCGAATTTTCCTGTGCGTTCGTCAAAGCCGGTACCTGCAGTATCTATAAATTGTACTGGTGGGCCAAATTGATTGTCAGTAGGGACTCCCTTTCCTGCCATCAATCGGTTTTCATAAAAATAGCTGGAGGGGAACTCCATAATGATAGGATGCATTCGGTATTGGGTTTCCAGCATTCTGGAAGCCTCCGGAAATTTAGCAAGCCCCTTTTCCAGCATGGTTGTTTTTAGTTGAGTTTGGGCATGCAAGGTGGGCGGCAGCTGGAATGGGTCGCCCGCTAGAATTAAAGTTTTTGCCCGGGTCATGGCGGTCCAAATAGCGGGTTCTAGTGCCTGAGCGGCTTCATCCACCATAAGTACATCAAATTTGAGTTTTCCGGGCAGAGCGGTTTGGGCACTGATGAGGGTTGCCACCACTACACGTGAATATTCAAGGATGGAGTCGCGCAAAAAATCCTCCAAGGCGTCGGCTTCATCTTGCAGCAGGCGCGCTTCCATTTTGGCAGCAGCACGCTCTTCCCGTTCGCGTTCCCCGAAATTGCGTCTGAATTTTTCGGCCGCCATTCGCGCCTGACGGGCACGTTTTTGATATTCTAATACTTCGGCATACCGATGGTGGGCTTGAATTTTAGCATCCAAAGAAAGGGGCCGAATGGCTTCGCTCATGCGAATCGGATGACCAATTCGAACGGGGTCAAGGCCTTTCTGCTGCAATTGGGCGGCAAGGTGATCTGCCGCGGCATTGGAAGAGGCAGTGGCCAGAATAGTACGATTGTGCCGCAAGAGTTCCCAGGCTAAGGTAGCCAAGGTCGTTGTTTTACCTGTACCGGGAGGGCCGTGCAAAAAGAAAAAGTCTTGCTGCTGCAACGCCGATTCAATTGCTGATTGCTGCCCTGAATTTAATTCGGGGTGGGGGGTGGACCCTTGCGGTTCGCGTTGCAGAAACATGGTGCCACTCATCCAACTTTGAACCACATCTGCCAAGGAACTATTCCTTTCCTTTTTCACGGTTTCAAGTCCTTGCATCATGGCCTTAAACGAGGTTTCGTCTGGCTGTAGATCGAGAATCCACTCTGTTTCAAACAAGCCTTCGGGCCATTCTCGGCCCAAATAGCAAAACTCAAGGCCATTGGCCTCTACCCGACCGGCGATGCCCTTAATCTCTTTGTAGGATTTTCCTGTTCCTGTATTGAGTTTGATTAATCCTCCTTTGCTAAATTGATGAGGCGCATCTAAATTTTTATTGCGTTCTATCCAAACCGAAAGCCAGGCATGCCTATGGTAAATTTCATGTTGCACCCGTACGGGAAACCAAGAAATTCCCTCATCTATACGGTCTTGCAAACTGCGTTGGCTTAATATGCGGGCAAAGGCCTCTTGTTCGGCCTGCCATTCTTCCTGCAATGCCTCTTTTAATCCATTAAAATATTCTTCAATCTGAATCGTTTTCATTTAAAACCGCCAAAAGGTGATTACCTTGGCACGAAAGTATGATAGCCTTCTCATTTCGCCTATTGTTTTGGCTTTTTATGTCTGCCAGTGTGCTGGCTCAGCCCATCGAAATATCAAAAATGGTGGTTGATTTTGGGGTTGTAGAACAATGGAATAACCCTCCTGCGGATTTTCCATTTGTCAACACCTCAGTCTCCTCCCAATATTTGCTGGCCCCTAAATACAGCTCGAAGGTTCTTGTTCAAATGCCTAGAAGTCGGATAGAAAGCGGAGAGTCGGGGCTGATTCGAGTTTTTGTTTACCCCGGGAAAACCGGTGCTTTTGAGGAGCGGGTCCAGTTTTATGCCTCTGGCTCGACCGAACCCATTACATTGATCGTGCGGGGACGAGTGAAATCAATGGCTCCGGATGCGGCCTTGGAGTGTCCGAAGTTTGGAGAATCTGCGCCTGTCCCCCCATCCGAACGGACTGTTGTGGGCGTCGTGTTGAGTAGGGCATCGGGAAAGGCCATACCCAATGCTAAAGTTGATTTTCCGAGTCAGACCGGATTGTTTACCAATTCTCGTGGAAAATTCAGTTTGAAATTACCCTTTGGATTGTATTCCGTAGCCGTTGAAGCGGAAGGGTATGAACCATACTATGGGCTCAGCCGCATCGCTTTTTCTACCGACAGCTTGGTATATTGGCTTAATCCTTTAGGGGAAGAGCCCAAGGACAGTCTGGTTCCCGCACCTTCAGATTTGCCTCCGCCTATTACTTATGATGATCCATCAGATTTTGACAGGGCTTCATTCAAGGCCAATAACATCGTATTGTTGATTGATGTTAGTGGAAGTATGCGCCAAGACAACCGAATGGGCCAAGTGAAAGAGGCCGTACGAGGACTAATTTCATTGTTCCGGGATATTGATGCCATTAGCTTAATGACCTTTAACACTCAATCGCGACTTTGGTTGGAATTGGTGCCAGGGAATGAAAAAAACAGGTTATACCCTCGTGTTGATTCACTAAATGCGGCGGGGCAAACAAATGGCTTGACAGCCTTACATCAGGCGTTTGACTTGGCGGGAAAAGGTTTTATTGCAGGGGGAGAAAATCGGGTGGTGTTGATTACTGATGGACAGTTCGCCTTGTCGCAGGAATTAAAAACGCGCTTGGTGCAAGAGAAAAGAAAAGGTATAGAACTGTTGGTGATTGGGTTTGGTAGCGAGCAGGATAGAGGCGTACTTACTCTAGAAAAGCTGGCCGAGGCCGTTCAGGGGCGGTTTCTGCGATTTGCTCCAGGTCAAGGACAAGAAAAAAACCTGGTGGAATTCATCCGACAGGCCAGCAGAAAATAAAAAGACCTATCGTTTTGAAATCTTATTGTTTGAGATTTGACGCTGGGCGGCGCTTTTAAAGCGGTTGATTTCTGTATTTCTCTTTTTTAAATGCTTTTGGCTAATGCCTTGATTAACCCGCTTTCTCCAGAGATTAAAGCTGCCCCGTTTCAACTTACTTCTCATCAGTTCAATTACCTTAGATTCAGGTAGGCCGAACTGGACCTTGATGGCCTCAAACGGGGTTCGATCTTCCCAGGCCATTTCAATGATGCGGTCTTGGTCTTCAGGACTTAAGTCAAGCATGGGTAAAAACAGCAGTTCGCATACTTTTTTGAAATTAACAATGGAAAAGAGGGATTGTTTGAATAGAGTTGGATATAGGTTTTGATTGGCTTGCGGCAGGGATTGAACCGGGTAGGCGGCAACAGGCAGGGTGCCGCAGCCGCGTGGCGCGGAGGCGACCTTGGGAGCCCCCGCAAGCCCGCTGGCTGAGCCACCCTGCCTTGCCGACTACCGGAGAAAGCCCGCGGCCGCCCCCTTACATGCACCCCCCACCCTGTTTAAACTTCTTAAAGCAACTTAATTGGCAGCGATAAGACTGGGCTTTTTTGTACCTTCCGCCAAAGTTTTGTGTGAATCCGAATTTGCTGAGTACCTATTTGCTGCGAACTGCCATTTTTATGGTAATGTTCGCTATGGGCCTAGGCTTGACTTGGCGCGAACTCACTCAACTGGTTATAAAACCTGGCAATTTGCTAATCGGGCTCATGGCTCAAATGCTTATGCTTCCCGTGTTGGCCTTTTTTTTGGTTTTGATTTTGCCTCTAGATCCGGCCTACAAAGTTGGAATTGTGCTGCTATCAATTTGTCCAGGAGGCTCTACCTCTAACCTGGTAAACCTTTGGCTTGGTGGAAATTTAGCGTTGTGCGTGGGACTAACCTCAACGAATGCCTTTTTAACTCAATTTACTATCCCTATAATTTTACAGGGTGCCCTGTGGATTTTTATGGAATCTACCGCTCAAATTGAACCCAATGGCATGGAAATGATGATGGAGATTTTTCTGCTTACCCTTCTTCCTGTGGCTATTGGTATTGCAGCAAAACCATGGCTGGGGGCTCAGGGAGTCTCCATTCAAAAGGGGATAAAATTTCTTGCTCCGGCATTGATGGGCCTGAGTATTTTAAGTCTGGCTGCATTAAGGCAGAATTCAGACGGCATACTGTCGGCCAATGTACTTATTTGGCTGCTCCCCCTAATGATTGGGTTTAATGTTTTGGCCATTCTGATTAGTTTCAGGTTGAGTCAAACGTTGGGCGTGCAGGCCCGAGGGGCGATGACCATCAGCGTGGAAGTAGGATTGCAGAATACAGCCTTAGCCATTTTATTGGCGGAATCGCATTTGGGGGCTCAGCCCGCCATTTTGGCTCCTGCGATGGTGTACGCGGGGAGCTCCTTTTTTATTACCCTGGCATTGGCCTGGTGGTTAAAGCAACGCACATTTCCTGATGTAGCGAAATAAAATCAGTTTTACGCTTTCCGGCACCCCCAAGGAAGGCCTATTCCAAAATTTTAAAGCCAAGAATTTGTTTCCCCAAACGCACAATATCTGATTTCATTTTTGAAGGCCATTACGTGTTCTTTGTTTGAAATACAATCTGAAATTAGGGCAGTACGTTTTAAGAAAGGGCGTCGTTCCGATATTCATATCACCGGAGGCAGCCTCAAAAAAAATTAAACTAAATGATGCATCTAAACACCATTTAAAAAGGAGTGTTTCGAGGATTTTACCCTTTAAGCCAAATCCTCTTTAAACCCCAAAAAAGGCCTTTCCCCTTGAAACTTTGAAAATCCTCGCGTAAATTCGTAGTTCATCGATGAAACGTTAAAAGAACAACTTCGTCACGTATTTGGGGTGGCGAAGAATAGTTAGGGCACTTTTTGGAGTGAACTACGGGAATTTGGGGAAGTTGAAAAATGGAACCAGGTTCGCCTTGGGGAGTCTCAGAAAAGCTTTCTGAATCGTGCAAAGGCAA
>CAIKAF010000011.1 GCA_903825395.1 uncultured Flavobacteriales bacterium | reverse complement strand
TGTTCAGGCAACTTTTTCACCCAATGGGAAAAAATATGCAAACATGACCTATAACGATGGTTTGCAAGTGTTTAATTTTGACCGCTGCACCGGGAACATTGAATTGGTTCTGAAAACCAGAGAATTCAATTTTGGCCACAGTCATGCTTGCGGGGCAGCTTTTTCGCCCGGAAGTCGGTTCTTGTATGTAACAGCGGGCCATAGCCTTTATCAGTATGATATGCAGTCTGAAAATTTGGCTTCCAGCCAAAGGCTGGTTGGCGAATATGATGGTTATTCCAATCCATTGCCAACCAATTTTTATCAGATGATGCTCGCACCCGATGGAAAAATATACATGACCACGCCAAATGGATCCAAATATCTTCATGCCATCCATCATCCGGACTCACTTGGTCTTGCTTGCGATTTCGAGCAGAGGGCTGTACAACTAATGGGGTATCATGCTTTTTCACCTCCAAACTTCCCCCATTTCCGCCTTTACGACCTGCCCGGCTCACCCTGCGACACGCTCGGCATCAACGGCCCCCAGCCACCGGAAGATACCCTGCCAGCTCCACCTGCATGTGCCACGGAGTTTCATTTGTGGCCCAATCCTGCCAGTCATGAAGTACTGCTTGAGTTACCGGCCTGCGCCAGTGGTTCCATACAGGTTTTGGATGTGATGAGTTGTTGGGTGCAAGACATCATTGTACAGGGAGGGGGTTCAGTGATGTTCGATGTTTCGGGCTATCAACCGGGAGTCTATTTCATTTGCTGGCAAGGGGAGGGCGACATTGGAGTGGTCAAACGACTGGTTGTGGTACGGTGATTTTGGACGTCATCAGCCTTCTGTATCTTTCTGTCGCCCGTGTTTATATGTTTAAATATAGTATAAAAGTTGGCTTTTTCCGGATTTTTTAACATATTATTTTTGCGCTTACTTTGTTTGGCAGGAAGTATAACCTACCTTTGCGTAGTTCCGGTCGAATACAGCCTGTAAAGTGAAAAAGCGTACCTTGATCCCGATTGGCTCCATAGTAAGTAAATGGCATACACAAAGCCGCCAACACAGGATTCCTGACAGAAGGGCCGTTTCCAGACGGCACTCCGTTTCGAGTATATCAATATCATTGCTGCCGCGAAATTTGGGCACTTTTGCTATCGAAGAATGGGGGGAAGCTCACAATTTCCTTAACTTTGTTGCAAAACTGTTCCGGCAAACCCGACCACTTCAGAGACCTGTTACCACCCTGCATACAGGGCGCTTGCCTCGATTATCAATTGGGATGCAAGCGGGTGTTGTGTATGCAAACGAACAAAACGGGGCGGATGCCGAAAAGCAATAAGAGTAGCCAAAAACATTTAGAAAAGGCAGATTTCTATTTAACAAATTATTAACAATTCCAACCACACAATCAAACGTGCCAACCACTCAATCAAACGTGCCAACCACTCAATGGGAATAAATCATCCAAATTGCCTGCTTGTTTCAGAAGGGTGCAGGTGGTACCTTTGAAACTGGGGCAGTGAATTCCTGGGTACGCCCCACCTGTATCGTCCTCGGAGT
>CAIKAF010000010.1 GCA_903825395.1 uncultured Flavobacteriales bacterium | reverse complement strand
GCGCCAACATGGTGATCTCTGTGGTAAAAAAACACCAAGGCCCAACGGCCATTTTTCACCACTAAGACCACAAAGGGAGCCGCAATGTGCGCAAAGGAGCCCCAAAACTCCTGCACACCTACGCTACAACCACATCCCCTCTGTGCCCTTTGCGCCGACATAGTGATCTCTGTGGTAAAAAAACACCAAGGCCCAACGGCCATTTTTCACCACTAAGACCACAAAGGAAACCGCAATGTGCGCAAAGGAGGCCCAAAACTCCTGCACACCCACGCTATAACCACATCCCTCTCTGTGCCCTTTGCGCCAACATGGTGATCTCTGTGGTTAAAAAAAATCCCGGCCCAACGGCCAATTTTTCACCACAAAGGCCGCACATTCTTGCAACCTGCCGATAAATTACAATCCATTCCCACCCTCTAAATCCTGAAAAATGAGCCCCAAAAGACACCGGTCGTTCTCACACCAGTGCAATCGCTTCCAATGCCCAGGCGAAACCCAGGCTGCGGCATCATGGTCCAAACAATGTGCCGGTTCTGCATCCCCACAACTCGCTTCAATCGCTACCAAAACAAAGGAAACCTCTCCCAACTGCTCTACACTTCCAAGCACCTTCCCCGGCCTCAATTCCATTCCCAACTCTTCGCGAAATTCACGAACCAAAGCCTGCTCTGCCTCTTCTCCTTCTCCGATTTTCCCACCCGGCAATTCCCAAAACCCCGCATTGGCTTTCCCCGGCTTTTTACGGGCGGCAAAAAACAAGCCCTCCCTCCAAACCAATCCACAAACCACCTGCAATGGCCTCATGGCATTTTTTGCCAATGGTTGTTCCACATCTGATACGCTCCGAATTTGCCGCCCGAATTAATCCCTACCGGCCTAAGCATGAAGCGGTTCAATCCAAATTGATAGGCCTGAAAATCGTAGGCCGTTAGTACTATTTTGTAGCGCATTCCTGCTTTTGCCTCAAAGGTCAAGGCACAACGGGCCCATCCTCCATCCAAGCATCTGCTCCGCGCCGGATTGGCCTGTGCCACCCATTGCCCTTCCCCCTGTTGATTTACTTCTTCCACAAACAATACCCCATTGACAGAATTGCCCCGACGCGCATCCACCCATACACTCGCTTCATACGCCCCAGACCTGAGTCCCACTGTATCCAACACAACATGGAATTCGTTCCTGGAAACCAACCGCGCTGCATTGCCAAATGGAGGAGCTGAACGGTACTTCTGATCATCCATAAGATCCAGATGCACCGAATCTAGTGCCGCAACCACAGGAAGGGCCTGAACCCGCATCCAGTCTTCAGCACGAATAAGCCCCAGCCTGAAATTGCTGTCTAAGTCTACTGCTTTAAAGGGCTTTCGGTTCTTCCAGCGCGGCAAATTCCAATCCAAATCCTCAGAATAAAGAATTGCCACCGTCTTTCCCTTCAAGGCACGTTGAAAATCAGGATGAACCGCATACCAAGGTTCGGTGGAAAATCCGCCTGTGGCCAAGGCATGCTCCTCATTTGGCCGAATTAATATGCCACCAATCAATGGGGTTTCCCCAAGTACACTAAGTACATAGGCCATGCGCCTCAATTCCCCGGAGTTCTCCCCGGCCGTCATCAGGCTCCCCTCAAATAAAAAGGGCTCGGTAAATAGAGCCGCCGGCCTTTCTGAACGCAAGAGCGCTAGGCCACCTTTCATCTGCTCAGACTGATTCTGCGATGAATACACGTTGGGCGTGCTCATGTGTATTTCCCGTAAAAAACGAATCTGTCCATGTGCTTCCACAACCACCGGGATGCCCACTAAAACCCAAAAAATATATCGCCGATGACCACCAACAGTCTTCAACGCTCCATACAAGGCCAAACCCACCGAAAACGCCAAAACTCCATACATCGGCCAGGCAAAGCGCAACACAAACCGAAATTGCTTTAAAAAGGGCACAACCTCAAACAGCCAGGAAAAACGGGTCAGTCCAAACACTCCACTGCTAAACAACAATAAAATCAACGCCGAAAGCCAGGCCCCTGAAGGCAACAAACCAAACAACTTCCGTCCCCAACCCAACACCACCACAACCACGATAGCCCACCAAATGCTCCAGGGAATAAATGCAAACTCCCAGGCCTCCGAAGCCCCGAAATCTCCAAAACCTATCTGCAACACATCATTCACATGCCCTACCGCAGGAATAACCCATTGCACAAACGTCATTTGATTGTCCGTGGCACCCCAAGGTTCTCTGGTTCGAAAGGGATACGACGGGTCTGACCAGCTTAGAAAAAGCACAAACAACAAAAGAGGAACCACCACCAGACCCGCATTCCACCAGCCCTTCAACTGAAACGGACGAGCAAAAACCATCCAAAGCGCTGCAAATGCACCATGAACCAACCCCAAATACGGATGAATCAATACGGAAAGACCAACCCAAAAGGCCACCCCAAAAACAGCACGCGTACCCTTCTCTTGACTGTTGGCCTTCCACAAGGCCAAACATAGCCATGGAAATAAAAAGGTATAGGCCAAAGAAAAGTTTCCGTTGTTCTTTAGCCATTGGGGCGACAGCACTGCAATGCTCAAGGCCAATATCCCGGCAAAAGCAGCAGGAACACCTCGAAACCGAGCCAAACGATACCACCCCAAATGCGTGAATAGAAGTTGAGCCAATATCAGTGCATTAAATACCCCTGTAGCATACGGACGTAAGAAAGGGAAAACCGAAAAGAAGAGCCCGGAAAACCAACACAATACAGGATTTGCATCCAGATAAAACAGATGTTCTCCGTACGGAAACAGCCAGGAATCCAGCCAAACTCCTGAAGCCTGACCTAAGGCAAACTCCATGTACACCCGAAAGGCCCGGTCAGCATCGCTCCAAAACGAAAATAAAACCCGATTAAGCTGCAAAGGCAGCGGCCAGTACAAAACAAGAATGGCCATGACGGGGAATATCCAACCCCAAAGCAGAAATTGAATCCGCGACCGACTCAATACAAAAGATGTTTCTTGCCGCTGTTTTTCCACCCTGCCCGATACTCAGCATCGACAAAATAAATTTTTAAATCGGCTCGGTATTCTGAATCTACAAAAAACACCTTCTTCTTGGCCTGATATTCCGATGCCGTAAAAAACCACTTCCCGTCGTTCTGACCTGCTTGATAGTCCGATTTCACTTTATACACAAGCAAATCAGCCTTATATTCCGCATCCACCACCACCACTTTCACATCGGCTTGGTATTCCGAATTAACACTATACACCTTCTGCGCTTGTAGGCCTAAACCCAAAAACATGCAGAAACAGAACAGAATTTGCTTCATAACCCAGGTCTTTGGGTAAAAGTACTGAATTCCTTCCGCATTGAATACGGCCTATGCCGACCGGCCCGCAGATATCATGCTGCCGCAACAGCCTGACTTGTGTTTACCTACAAAACAAAGATTTAGTCCTTGCTGCGGGACACCGGTGTCGGCACGGCCTCCGCCACCGAAATGGCATTTTTCACTTTCGTCTTCAACAAGGCAAAATCCAAAACCTGATCCATGCTGCGCACATACTCAAAATGCAATCCCTTTAAATAAGACGGCTCTATTTCTTCTACATCCCGCCGATTGTCCTCGCACATCACAATGGTCTCAATATTTGCCCTTCGTGCGGCCAGTACTTTTTCCTTTATCCCGCCCACCGGCAACACCTGCCCACGCAACGTAATTTCGCCCGTCATGGCCAGTTTAGGCCGTACTTTTTGCTGGGTAAAGGCCGAGGCCAAGGCGGTTAACATGGTAATTCCTGCCGAAGGGCCATCTTTGGGTGTGGCTCCTTCCGGCACATGCAAATGCACATTCCAATGATCAAACACCTCATGCGACAAACCCAGCCGATCCGACTTGCTCTTCAAATACTCCAAGGCAATGTGCGCAGACTCCTTCATGACCCCACCCAAATTCCCGGTCAACGTCAACCGCCCTTTCCCTCGACTCAAACTGGTTTCAATAAACAGAATGTCTCCCCCCACTGCTGTATACGCCAATCCAACCACAACTCCTGCCTGCTCATTGTTTTCATACTGCTCCTTCGGCAAGGCCGGACCCAGAATTTTAACCAAATCTGACTTCCCAATTTTAGACATAAAGAATTCGTACGAAGCCTCCGCCACAGCAGCCTTACGAACAACAGCCGCTATTTTTCGCTCCAAATTCCGAACCCCGCTTTCTCGGGTGTACGATTCAATCAAAAATTCCAAAATAGGCTTGCTGAGCTGAACCGCGTCTTTCCCCAATCCATGCTCTTTAAGTTGTCTTGGCAACAGATGCTTTTTTGCAATTTCAACTTTTTCCTCTACCGAATACCCACTTATGTGAATGATTTCCATTCGATCGCGCAAGGCCGGCTGTATGGACGATAAGTTGTTGGCCGTGGCAATGAACAGCACCTTAGACAAGTCGAAATCCAAATCCAAAAAGTTGTCATGGAAGCTGTTGTTTTGTTCCGGATCCAACACCTCCAGCATGGCACTGGACGGATCCCCATGCACATCCCGACTCAGCTTGTCTATTTCATCCAAAATAAACACCGGATTCGACGTGCCCGATTTTTTCAAACTCTGCAAAATTCGGCCGGGCATGGCACCAATATAGGTTTTTCGATGGCCCCGAATCTCACTCTCATCGCGCAAACCGCCCAACGACATGCGGGTATATTTGCGCCCTAAGGCTTCGGCCACCGAACGACCTAAAGATGTTTTCCCAACTCCCGGAGGGCCCGCAAGACACAAAATCGGCGCCCGCATATCGCCCCGCAATTTCAACACCGCCAAATGCTCTATTATCCGCTCCTTTACCTTCTCCAATCCAAAGTGATCCCGATCTAAAATTTTACGCGCACGCTTTAAATCAAACTGATCCTTGGAATACTCTGACCAGGGCAAATCGGTCATAAATTCCAAATAATTCAGCTGAATGGAATAATCCGGAGCCATGCTGTTCATCCGCTCCAACTTGGCTACTTCTTTATCAAAGGCTTTTTGTACAGATTTCCCCCACTTCATTCGAGCCGCCTTTTTCCGCAAGTCTTTAATATCAACCGTCTCCCCATTCCCCAATTCCTCTTGAATCTGACGCATTTGCTGATGCAAAAAATACTCACGCTGCTGCTTGTCCATATCCACTCGAACCTTGCTTTGAATCTGATTTTTCAGTTCCAAGAGCTGAGATTCTTTGTGCAAAGCCTGAAGCAATACCGTCGCCCGTTCTTTCAAATCTTTTACCTCTAGCATGGCTTGCTTTTCCTCCATGCTGTTGCTCAGGTTGGAAGAAATGAAATGGATTAAAAACGATGGACTTTCGATGTTGCGAATGGCAAAAGCGGCCTCGCTCGGCAAATTGGGACTCGCCTGTATAATTTCAAGCGCCAAATCTTTGATGGATGAAACCATGGCATTAAATTCCGAGTCGGTATCCTCCGGCTTCCCCTCTTCAAAAATGCTGGCTTTGGCCATCAAATAGGGCTCTTCCTTCAACATTTCCTCAATTTGACAGCGGCGCTTGCCTTGAATAATGGCTGTGGTACTGCCATCGGGCATGCGCAGCATTTTCAAAATGCTGGCCACAGTTCCAATTTCAAACAAATCCATCATTCCGGGCTCTTCTACCTCCGCATCGCGCTGAGCCACTACGCCTATAATTCGCTTGCCTTTATAGGCATCACGAATTAATTTAATGCTTTTGTCTCGGCCCACGGTAATGGGTATAACCACACCCGGAAACAACACCGTATTCCTCAGTGGAAGTATGGGCAATTCCTCCGGAATCTCAGACACTTCCAAATGCCCCTCCTCTTCCGTTGTCATTAAGGGTATAAAATCCGTATCCTCGCCAATCAAATGATATGTCATAATGTCCGTTTCGTCATCAAGTTTATTCGCGCCCGCGTCAAGTTGTCGCGATTACATTCAAATATCCGTGGTTTTTTTTATAAAACCACTATTACAAGTCTCGTGCCAAGGGAACTGTGATTTATTGGGGCGGCAGACGGGCTTTCAGCAGTAGTCCGCCCGTTCAGTGGCCTGCTGCAGCGGGCTTGCGGGGGCTCCCAAGGTCGCCTCCGCGCCGCGCGCAGCACAGCCACTGAATCGGTACGGGCTACTTGCTTCAATCCCTGCCGCAGGGGGCACTCTAAACCAATCCGTATCAAAATATTTCTCCCGCCATTGTTCTTCCCGCCATTACAGCCATTCCATAACCCCAACTATTTTATACTATTTTTGCCTACACCCAAAAAACTGCTTTTTATTTATTACCTCAAATGGGCCGTTTTTTCAGCATTCTACACCTGTCCATTTTCTTGCTCGCCTTGGGGCTTGGCCAAATGGCCATGGCCCAACCCTCTTGCTTAAAAGAAAATCCCCAAGTGCTTTCCGCCACCAATCTGGCTGAATATCGCCTTGCCGACCTCATCCGCCGACACCAACGCACATTCTCTTCCTCCGAAATCGCAGAACTAAAATCCTGCATGAACGAACACAATGCCACGGTTGAAGCCGAATTGGCCCAATGGAGAAATCAAAAACTGGATTGGGACGCCATGTGGAATACCTGGCTGGAAATCAGCGATGCCGGCAGCATCGAAAAGGAAATGGATTTGATACAGCAAAAGCTGGAATCCCTAAAAGAAAAGTTGCGTCAAGACCTAAAATCCATCCCCAACAAAGGACTATACCTCTGCTTGCTGTATGGCCTCGATACCTATGCCTTTTCCGCCACCGACCTTCAAAATTTGGCCAAAGAGGCCCTGGCCCCAAAAGCCATCGAAGAATTCAACGGCCACCTGATTGAATCGATTAAAAAAATCAGCACCACCGAATCCGGACAGTCTTTTTTAAGTCAAATTAAAGACCAAGTGTCGGGCGAAATCAAGGTTTCAGATATTCTCCTAGCCAAACGCTCAAAAGAAAAAACTGCGTTTATACTGATCGCACAGCTGGAAATCACACATCTCAATTCAAACTCGCCCGCCACCAAAAGCCTCAACAACAGCCCTAAATCCAAACAAAAGGCCCTGGTTGTGAATGGATTTAAGCTAGACGAAGACATGCTGAACAGCATCGCCGCCTACGAGGCAGAATGGCCCCATGAAATTCGAAGCCTTCTGTCTGGAAAATCATCCGATTTTTCAAGCGCCCTAGACCGAGCCGCACAGCTGCGCAAATCCATGATTGAAAATGCCCTGAACGGCAGTTCTACATTATCTGCAGAATGGCAAAGCTTGAACGAAAGAAGAAAGGGCAAATTGAACCGGCAAGCTCAATTGCAACAAAAGCTAAACCTCCCTTCATCGGGCAACCCCTCCGAAGATGTACACCGCATCCAACACCAGTTAATGCTACTTCACGAAAACCTCTACCAAACCTATTTAAGCATCAAATCCAAGGAGCTGCTGGCGCGGTTTGATATCGAAATTTCCGGAGAACGAAGCATGCCCGAAGAAATCGGCACTCAATCCAAACAGGTGGTTGAACAGCTGGCCGAGAGCTATGGAAAAACCTTGGCCTATCAACAGGTAAATGAAGTGGTTCAAGGAGATTACACCGACCAATTCCGCCAATCTGTCGAAAAAGGAAAAGCCCTGTACCGCGAACTCGATAAAGTATGGTTGTTTCAGGAAAAACAGGAGCATGGTTGGCGCATTTCCGTGGTTACTCAATTCCGGCTCTTGCCCCAGGAAAGCAAAGGTCCGGCAGGCCAACCTTCCGCTGCCGGAGTTCAAATTGAATGGGTACGCATTCCCGGCGGTCGCTTTTTGATGGGAAGTCCTGCCACCGAAATGCAACGCATGCCCAACGAAGGCCCACAACGGGAAGTTGAAGTTGCCGCCTTTACCATGAGCAAATATGAAATTACGTTCGATCAATACGACCGGTTTTGCGAAGAAACGGAGCGTGAAAAGCCCGGCGATGCGGGCTGGGGGCGGGGCAATATGCCCGTCATCAATGTAAGCTGGGACGACGCCAAGGCCTTTGCCAAGTGGTTGGGCGGACGACTGCCCACCGAAGCCGAATGGGAATACGCCTGCCGGGCTGGAGGCTCCGGCCCATTTGGACACGACTCCTGCCTCGATACCAAAAAAGCGAATTACGACGGCATGTACCCCTATTTCACTTGCCCCAAAGGAAAAACATCGGCCAAAAGTAAGCCCGTAGGCCAATTCCCACCGAACCGCTGGGGCCTACACGACCCCCATGGAAATGTGCTGGAATGGTGCGAAGATTGGTTCTCACCCTCCTACTACAGCCTGTTGGAAAACAACAACCCCAAAGGCCCGGAAGAAGGCTTTGAAAAAGTATTGCGTGGTGGCAGTTGGTTTTTCAGAGCAAGAAATTGCCGTGCAGCCGCTCGCTATTCTGAAAAACCCACCAACAAAAGCAATACCATCGGTTTTCGGGTGGTTTTGCCCGACTGATTTTTGAACTAATTGTAAATCCACATTAAGACCGGCTTGCCACTCTGCCTCAAATACGGATCAATCCGCCGAAATGAGGCATTCGAAACGGCAGGACAACCCCAACCCTCTGGAGTCCCCGCCGGATAAGGCTCTTCCTCTGGAATGTCATCCCAAGAATGAAACACAATGGTGCGCGCCAATGCCCTGCTGTTGCTCGCTTCTAAACCATGCAACAGGTATTTTACATGAACGCCCCACATGCTGTAACCCCGTTCACCTATTTTATACTTCCCCAGCGACGAAAGATGACTGCCATTCTCGTTGCTAAAGGTTGGACTCTCTTTACTGGCATCGGCAGACCAAGGGTACCAACCACATCCATGCGAAACCAGACAGGAATACAACAGACTGTCCGACCTTAAATCCCACAGCATCAATCGGTTTTTCCCAGAATGAACCCCCATGTCAATTAAAATACACAGGTTTGTATTAAATCCCTTCTCTTTACAATAGGCAACCGCTTCCTGAACTTTTTCTTTGGTTTTCGATTGTTGGTGTACCATTTCGTCTTCGTAATCTGCCGCGTCCCCGTCCGAAATCCCCGCACAACAAAAGAACAGAAAAACAAGGCAAATCAGGCCTAAAAAACGCGCCCCGTAAAAATTCTGCACGTTAAGGGTTGGAAACTTTAATCGAAACATAGAAAATAAATAAAAAGGCAAACGTCAATGCGCATCACATATTGTGCCTTGACTTGTTTTTTCCCGCAAAGGACGCAAAGCAAATAAAACAACCCCAACCACACCCTCATTCAACCCCAAATCTTGGTGAACGTTGCGGCTCCCATTGTGTGCTTTGTGGTAAAAAACAGACAGCCTCGCCTCAAATTGTTGTTACCCGCAAAGGACGCAAAGCAGATGTAGCAAACACAACCACTCCCTCATTCAACCCCAAATCTTGGTGAACGTTGCGGCTCCCATTGTGTGCTTTGTGGTAAAAAACAGACAGTCAAGCCTGATCCCGCTTTTCCCCCACAAAAAACTAACCCAAAACACCCATAGCCATGCTTCTCGCCTGAGTCAATGCCGCCCCCAAACCACCCGGATTTTTCCCCCCGGCATTGGCTAAAAAAGGCTGTCCGCCACCACCACCTTGAATGTGTCCCGACAATTCCTTTATCCACTGTCTGGCATCTACACCCGCTGCCACCAAGGCATCAGAAGCAAATACAGTCAACCCGACCTTCTCTCCCTCGCAACCACCCAAAACCACCAACCAAGATTCCGGAGCCGAACGCAACGCAAATAAGGCATTCCGCACAAAATCGGCTTTTAATTCAGTTTGAGCAATCAATACCCGATGCCCGCCCACCGTTTCAGCCGATTTGAGCAACTCGTTCCAGTTCTGCTGCCCTGCTTGCTGTTCCAGCTGCTCCAACCTGGATTTTAATTGCGCCATTTCCTGAAGGGTTTCCTCCAGCGCTGCCAAAGGCTTGGCCGGAGCTTTCAACAACGCCCCCGCCAGTTTCCAATCCTTAGCCGTATTTCGAACCAGTTCGTAGGCCGCCCGCCCTGTCAAGGCTTCAATGCGACGAATCCCCGCCGCCACAGAGCCTTCCGACACAATGCTGAACATTCCAATGGCGCCGGTAGCCTGAACATGCGTACCTCCACACAATTCAACCGAAAAGGCAGGATCAAACACAATCATCCGCACCCGCTCTCCATATTTTTCTCCAAATAAAGCCATGGCCCCTGAGGCCAACGCCTCCTGAAAAGGGACGTCTCGGCGTTCTTGCAAAGACTGATTCGCCCAAATGCGGCGGTTTACTTCTTGTTCTATCTGCTGCAATTCTTCCTCACTTATTTTTCCAGGATGCGAGAAGTCGAACCGCAGGTAATCGGGATGCACCAGCGAGCCACGTTGCTCAACATGCTTGCCCAAGATCTGCCGCAAAGCTGCATGCAGCAAATGCGTAGCGCTGTGGTTTCGTGCTGTGTCAAGCCGTAGAGATTCATCTACCTGCCCTTCAAAACGTTGATTTGGGTTTTCGGGCAGTTTATCCAGTACATGCACAATCAGTTGGTTCTCGCGCAAGGTGTTCAGCACCTGCAGTCGTTCCCCGTCTTGACCAATCCAAACGCCCTTATCGCCCACTTGTCCACCTCCTTCCGGATAAAACGGAGTGATATCAGTAACCAGTTGGAATCGGGTTTGCCCCTTGTATTCAACCTTGCGGAATTTGATGGGCCGACCACTGCTGTTCAGTTGATCGTATCCCACAAACTGCACAGGTACATCGGCCTGAACTTGTTGCCAATCGTCCGCGGTAATTTTTCCCGCCGAACGCGAACGTTCTTTTTGCTGTTCCAGCGCAGATTGAAAGCCGGCTTCGTCCACCTCAGCGCCTTTTTCACGAGCAATCAGGGCCGTTAAGTCGAAGGGGAACCCATAAGTATCGTACAGTTCAAAGGCCGTTTGCCCATCTAAGGTTTTACCGGGATGTATTAAGGTTTCCAACCGACTCAGTCCATTTTCCAGCGTGCGCAAAAAGGCCATTTCTTCTTCTTCCATCACCTTTGATACAAAGGCTTGTTGTTGTTTCAGTTCGGGGAAGGCCTGACCAAGAGACTCCACCAACAAGGGTAGAAGTCGGTAAAAGGTAGGTTCTTTAAAATTCAAGAAGCTGAATCCGTAGCGCACGGCCCGGCGTAAAATGCGGCGAATCACATAGCCGGCTCCGGTGTTGGAGGGCAATTGTCCATCGGTGATGGCCAGGGCCACCGCCCGAATGTGGTCGGCCATCACCCGCATGGCAATGTCGGTTGCTTCAGCCTGACCGTAAGGAATGCCGGAGGTTTTTGATAGCCACTGAATGTAGGGAGTAAATACGTCGGTGTCGTAGTTTGAGGTGGTTCCTTGCAGCACCATGCACAAGCGCTCAAAGCCCATTCCGGTGTCCACATGGGTGTTGGGTAGGGGTTTCAGCGAGCCATCGGCTGTGCGGTTAAACTGCATAAACACCAAGTTCCACACTTCAATAACCTGAGGGTGATCCCGGTTTACCCATTCGCTGCCCGGTTTCCCGTTAAGGCGCTCAGCCTCGGGGCGGATATCCACGTGAATTTCGGTGCAGGGCCCGCAGGGACCGGTATCGCCCATTTCCCAGAAATTGTCTTTTTTATTGCCGGTAAGAATCCGGTCTTCGGGCAGAAACCTGCGCCACAGGGCTCGGGTTTCTAAATCAGGCGCTAGATTTTCCGTGGCATCGCCTTCAAAATAAGTAACGTACAGTTGATTGGCGGGGATTTTATACACTTCCGTCAGCAATTCCCAGGCCCAGGAAATGGCTTCTTTTTTAAAATAATCGCCGAAAGACCAGTTGCCCAGCATTTCGAACATGGTATGGTGGTAGGTGTCGCGGCCCACCTCTTCCAAGTCGTTGTGCTTGCCGCTTACCCGCAGGCACTTTTGGGTGTCGGCCACCCTCGAAAAACGGGCCGGTTCGTTGCCAATAAACCAATCTTTAAAGGGATTCATCCCGGCATTGGTGAACATCAAAGTAGGGTCGTCTTTCAGCACCATAGGTGCTGAAGGCACAATTTCATGACCTTTTTGGCGGAAAAAATCCAGAAAAGTTTGGCGTACGTCGCGGGCGTTCATGCAAAAAAATTGATTTCAAAGGTAGAAAGTTACGGGGAATTGCAGCAGGCAACAATCCAGGCACAACTGCCCCTTTTTTTACCACAAAGTTCGACGACATCCCCTCTGTGCCCTTTGTGCCGACATAGAGCCCTTTGTGGCAAAAAAAACGTCAAGAAAAAAATCCAAGAAGAATTCAGCTGTTTTTCTTTTCCAACAAATCCAAGACCTGTTCCCTTAACATCGGCAAATCCTTATTAATAATTCCCCAGATAATAACGTTATCTACATTGTCATACGCATGAATAACCCAATTTCTAAGGTTAACAATTCTACGTGAACTTGAAATATTGATTTCAGGGTCCCGCTTTAAAATTCGACCCACAGCTTCGCCGATGATTTCTAGTTCTCGTTCAACAGCCCTGCGTAAAAGTTTATTTGATTCATAAGTTGTCAGACTCCGTTCCTCGCCCAGATAATCGTAAATCGAATCTATGGCATTCAAAATATCAAGCAAATGGGTTTTTACACTATGCTGCATAAAGCAGTTGCCTTGTTTTTTCTATGCTTTCAATCAAATGAGGATTCGTCAACGATCGTTCGGTTAATAAATCCACTTTTCTATTGAATAAGGCTTCCAATTTCCCGTGCAACTCGAAGAAATTATCGGTGTATTTTTCAAATGGAATTTCTTTGAACGAAATAAGCATATCAATATCGCTTTCCTCATTGAATGCCAAGGTTGCCGCAGAACCAAAAACATACATTGTTTTTATATCATACTCCTCGCAGAGCTGTTTAAGTTCAATTTTATTGTCTTGAATCAAGGAAATCATCCTTTGATATTTATAGTTTCGAATATACGAATTTTAAGCGTTTAATGCAACATACCTGCGCCGACATAGAGCCCTTTGTGGTAAAAACCCCAATCAAGTCATAACAGGCCTGTATATGCCACAAAACCCTGCTCAAGCCTCCCCGCCTCCCAAATACGGATTCAACTTCCGTTCCCGCCCCAGCGTCGTACCGGGCCCATGTCCCGGATACACCTGCATCGCATCGGGATAGGTTTTCAACAGGTACTGCAGCGATTGCATCAGCACCTCCTGATTCCCTCCCGGCAAATCGCTGCGGCCAATGCTATCGTAAAACAATAAATCTCCGGCAATGGCAAAGCCTTGGTCGGGTTGAATCAGTGCGATATGGTCGGGCGAATGCCCCGGCAAGTGTGGCACATCAAAATGTTCCCCTTGCCAATCGAACCCGGTTTCCGGATTTACATAATGCGTGGGCAGCGGGCAATGGGCGGGGGGCAGTCCATACATCACACAAATTTGAGGCAGGCGCTCAATCATGCCCTTCGACATCGGGTGCGCCCACAGCGGAATTTGAAAGGTAGAAACCAGAAACTGCACCCCAAAAATATGGTCCAGGTGCGCATGCGTCAGCAGCACCGCATCGGGTTTAAGGTTGCGTTCGCTAAAAAAATCCAGCAATTGCTGTTGCTCCTGCGCATTAAAGCAACCGGGATCCACCAGCAGGCAAGCACCATTCGGGTGACTCAGCACATACGTATTCTCAGAAAACGGATTAAACGTAAAGTGGTCGATTTTCAGCATGCCGATGAATTTGGGCAAAGATAGGCGCTTAGCCCGAAATGAGGGCCGTTTTTATGCCGAATAGATTTGGGCGGCAGACGGGCTTTCGCGGGTAGTCCGCGGTGGGCGGAAGGCTGGCCCAGCGGGCTTGCGGTGGCTCCCAAGGTCGCCTCCGCGCCACGCGGGCCAGGCTCCGCCCCCCTTGCGGGCAACCCTGCTCAATCCCTGCCGCGGGGCGTGGTAGTTACCTAGTGCGCCATACAAATAGGGAAAACTCGGCTGATTTTTTCGATGCCTTATTTTATAGCAAAGAACTCCAAGTCGGCACAAAGCACACAGAGAATAGGAGATGAAGATGCAGGAAAAGGAGGGTTCGCAATACCCTCTTTACCTATTGGTGGACCTAAGAAATAAAAATCCATTTGACTTCGTTTTTAGAGAAAAGTAAAAAAGGGGCTCTGAGCCCCTTTTTTTGGATTTTTCAACCGTTTAATTTTAAAATTTATAACCCTAACGTTGGACTTTCTCTTAACCGAAATTTATTGGTAGAAGGATGTTTTGAAACTGTTTAAGCTAGCGGCAAAATGACCTGATTTTTTCGTCTCTAAATTAACCATTTAAAACCCGCTAAATCCCCTACAAAAACCCATCGTAATTCCCCCTATGAACAAAAGCCGTTTCGCAATTCGGATAGGCCCTGCTAAAGGTTTTGGTAATCCGTTGATTGGCCTTTTCCTTCCATTTAAATTCGTAAGCACGCAATCCTCCATCCACTTCCTCTATGTAGTCGATTTCTTGCTGTTCTTTGGTTCTCCAGAAATAGGCATTCCCATAAAACATACCATAGTAATTTGACTTTCTGCGCTCAGAAACCAAATAGTTTTCCCATAAGGCGCCGATGTCTTGCCGCCCTTCCAACAATTGAAAAGAGGAGATCAACGCGTTGCGGATTCCATTGTCGTAAAAATATATCTTTTTCGAGGCCTTCAGCTCGTTCCTTAAATTGCGGCTAAAAGAAGGCAAACGAAACACCACAAACGATTTTTCTAACAACTGTACATAGGCCTCTACGGTTTTGCTGTCTAAACCAATTAAGGTACCAACCTCGTTGTACGATACCTCCTGACCAATTTGATAGGCAAGGGCTTGCAACAACTTTACCAGCTTTTCCGGTTTCTTAATGTTTTCCAGCATAAGCAAATCCCGATACAAAAAACTGTCCGACAACAACTTAAGCACTTCTACCTCATTTCCTTGGTTGTTCACTACTTCCGGATAAGAACCAAAGACAAGCCGGTGTTCCAATAGCCTTTGCTCGATGAGCACTTGGTTGTGATCCGCCAATTCCCGATACGAAAGCGGAAACAACTGGAATTCAAATTTACGACCGGTAAGGGGCTCGTTGGTTTTGTTTTGCAATTCAAATGCGGACGAACCGCTTGCAACAACTTGGATTTCAGGGTAGGTATCCACCAACAGCTTCAAAGCTATGCCTATATCTGGAATTTGGTGCGCCTCATCTAGAATAACCAGCTTCTTGGTTCCAATTAATGCTTTAATCGAGGTGGACGTTGGATTGTTAAATCGCTCTTTGATATCATATTCATCGGCATTCAGCCAAAGTGCATCGCTTCCGTATGAATGAACGATTTTTTTCAATAAGGTGGTTTTTCCCGTCTGCCGAGCCCCAAAAAGAAGAATGGCCTTTCCTTTAAAAAGGCGAGCCCGCATTTGATCCTCTATAATCCGTTGTACCAAAACCCTTATTTTCATCAAAAATACAACTTTTTTGGAATAGAATCCAAAATTATAGCAACCTTTTCGGAATAGAATCCAAATTGGTTGTCTTTTTCCCGGCCGTTATGCCCTATTTTACCGGTTATGTCGGGGTTGTTGTTTTTTGCCACAAAGAACTCCAAGTCGGCACAACGTTCACCGTGGTTTTAGTCAGGCGAGTGCGGGCAGGAAATCCGGAAGATCCTTTGCTCCCTTTGCGCCTACCTTGGCGCACTTTGCGTTAAAAATCGGCAGTTAGACCCTGAAGGTTTTTTTAATGCAAAGTACACCATGTCGGCACAACGTTCTCAGAGAAATTGCAGTTGCAGCGAGTGTGTACAAGAAATCCGTGGCCAACCTTGTTTTCATACGCAGAACTCCAAGCGGAAACTGCCCCCAAGACCAGTTAAAAAACCGAAACGGTTTGACTTAATATCTCCTAAAAAACCAACCTTAGGTCATTACGATGGCTTAAAATCGCCACCTTTGGTCAGGATAATGTTTGATTTTACCATTCAACGAAAGAAATGTTTAGCCGAACCATAGAAAAATCCATCCGAGAAAAGATTAAAGGGGGAAAAGCCATTGTAGTGGTGGGAGCAAGGCAGGTAGGTAAAACAACCCTGTTAAACGAGATTTTAAAAGACAAGGATTTTTTATTTCTGGATGCGGACGACCCCGCAACACGCAACTATTTGCAAAACCCTACCACCGAACAACTTCGCTCCTTAATTGGCCGCCATGAGTTTGTTTTTCTTGATGAGGCACAACGCATTCCTGAAATTGGCCTGACGCTAAAAATTATTGCCGATCAGTTTAAGCATGTTCAGCTGTTTGTAAGTGGATCGTCTTCATTTGATTTGGGCAATGCGCTGAATGAACCATTGACCGGCCGAAAATGGGAATACGAATTGTTCCCTCTTTCTTGGGAAGAGTACGAAACCCAAATAGGTCTTATTAAGGCGGAGCAAAACCTTGAGAACCGATTGCTCTATGGTTTTTATCCCGAGGTGATTAACCGTCCCGGGAAAGAACGTGAAACCCTGAAAAACCTTGTAAACAGTTATTTGTATAGAGATGTTTTGGCGTTTTCAGAGATCAGAAAACCAGACGTCCTTGAACAGCTGCTTCAAGCCTTGGCCTTGCAGGTGGGCAGCGAAGTAAATTACAATGAACTTTCAAAACTGATTGGAATTAATAAGGTTACCGTTCAAAAATACATAGATGTTTTAGAAAAGGGTTATGTTGTTTTTAGGCTGAATAGCTTTAGTCGAAACGTTCGAAATGAAATTAAACGCAACAAGAAAATATACTTTTACGACAATGGCGTTCGAAACATGCTCGTTGCTAATTTTTCTCAACTGGATTTGAGGGTTGACAAAGGGGCCTTGTGGGAAAACTTTCTGGTCTCAGAACGCCGAAAACAGAATCTGTACAAAGATACCTTTGCAAAAATGCATTTTTGGCGCTCGAAAGATCAGCAAGAGGTTGACTTCGTGGAAGACGTGAACGGGAAAATAACGGGAATTGAATTTAAGTGGCAAGCTAAAAACACGAAATTTCCAAAGTCTTTTATAGAGGCCTACAACGCGGAAGGGATTAGAATCGATAGAAGCAATTTCAGGGATTTTGTGCAAATATAGCCCTGTTTGGGCTCCGGCTATGGACTTGCCCCCTTCGGCTTCTGCCGCTTGACGGCAGTTTCATCAGGTAAACGTATTCCTGAGCAGATCCTGAATTTGATTCTTTATAATCCGATGTAACAAAACCCCAATTCGCATCAAAAACACAACCTTTTCGGAATTCAATCCAAATTAAATTCAACCTTTTCGGAATAGAATTCAAATTGGTTGTCTTTTCCCCGGCCGTTAAGCCCTATTTTCCCGTTGGTTTTTTCCGTAAAGATCTCCAAGTCGGCACAACGTTCACAGAGAAAATGCAGGTGTAGCGAGTGTGCACAAAAATTCCAATCTTCCTTTGCTCCCTTTGCGCCTACTTTGGCGCACTTTGCGTTAAAAATCGGCAGTTAGGCCTTAAAGGTTTTTTAACGCAAAGTACACCATGTCGGCACAAAGCACACAGAGAAAATGCAGTTGCAACGAGTGTGTCCAAAAATTCCAACCCTCCGTTTAGGGAACCAGCCATTGGTGATGCTGCTCTCCTGCCGCCGACCACATTCGAATAATATAAAGCCCGGAAGCGCTAGGCCTTGGAATACCTTGCTCCATAAATTCCAAAGCAGTTGCCTGCTGCCGGTACACGCATTTTCCCTGCACATTGATTACCTCAAGCTGTATACTCTCCTGTGTCAATGATTCAGCAGGTTGAAAATAAGCCCGTTCTCCTTGCGCAGGATTGGGATACCAGAACTCGGCGGCAGAGTTAGAATACGTGCTAATAGCCAATGAACCGCAGGTTAAAGCCGAGCCCGTTGAAGACACTTGAATGCTTCCACTGCCGGAATTTAACGTGGTGGTGGGCGGCTCGGCCGCTAAAAGCATCGGATACATCATTGTAGGTCCGGTCGTAAACGTAGTGGCCACAGGCGTAAAACAAACATCCGATGGATTCCAGCCGCTCATTTTCCCCCAACGGTAATGCCGGCTTGAACCAACTGCAGCTTCTCCACCAAACCAAACACTTCCAGAAGGCGAAACCCCAAAATCAATGGAAAAAGGAGAAACATCTGAAACAGGAAATACCGGCGAAATGGGATTAATCAAGCCGTTTTGCATAAGGTCAATTTGACTCAACACCCCGCCATAACTGCTGTGTAGCCCCAAATAGATGTTGCCCCCAGCCACAGCTAAGCTATTGACTCTGTCGTTTGAGGCCAAAAACGAGCTCGACATAGACCATACCTTGGCGGGAGGAAGAAACGATAAATCATTGAAATTTTTATGGAATTGCCAAATGCTAATGTTGTTGCTGCCCGGAACATCAACATTGTTCTCATGGCCCACAACCAAGTACCCTGGCCTACCCGAAGCTGTGGTAATTGGAAGCACTCTATCAAAGGCTCCATTGAAAGCAAAGTTGCTGTAAATCATAAATGAAAAGCCACTTCCGTACCCGCCCGAAAGCAAATTCAAATGGCAAATAAAGGGCTCATGCTCAAAATTAGGAAGCTTTACCGCGCCGACAAAGACAATAGAGTCGTTTCCAATGGACTGATAATCATAAATATATGCCCCCGATGTGTAGCCGCCATTGGTTAAATATGGCGTGAAGGTGTATGATTTTATTTCAACTCCAGACATGTTCAATTGAAACAATCGAAACAACGCAACACCCGGTTCCCTTAAATTCACCAGGTAGGTTTGGTCGGGCAGTACCCGCAATTGAAAGGTCGGCGTAGCAGCACCACTCACATTTTTTTGCCACAGCGGTTGAAGTCCTATGCCAGGTAGTTCTTCAAATGCAAAGAGAAAACCTTGATACATTTGTGCCGCAGAAACAAAAACCCGAAGGGGCATAGATTGACCTTGAGGGTCTACTGGAGCATGAATCGTTATGTCTGATATGTGCTTAAAAGCCCAATTCGGATCATTGGGAATTGCTTGTTGATACAACACGGACCCGGCAGAATCAACCCGCAGTATTTCAATGCCGGAGGTATGAATCCACGCCGACAGCATTCCACCATCGGGCATGGCCACCATTTTATATGCTTTATGCAAAACAGGCAAGGAACTTTCTTTAACAAAAGATTGTCCAACGGCTTGGGAAGCACCAATTAGGAGCAGTCCCAAAAAGAAGAGGTGTTTTTTCATATTACTTTGGATTTTTACGGATGACACTTTCAGTTTAAAATATGCTGCGTTCCCGCGCTTTATTACCTGAACATTAACATCTGCTCCCCCCTTTTATGCCCCAACAGATTTCCGTACATTTCGACATTGTTTTCAATTCCAATCTCATGCCCAGAAAAGCGCCTACCAAGATTTTTGTGCTTGACACGTCCGTGATTTTATTCAACCATGCCTCCATCGAATCGTTTGCAGAACACGACGTCGTGATTCCCATTTCGGTGCTGGAAGAGCTTGACATGTTTAAAAAGGGCAACGAAACCAAAAATTTCGAAGCCCGGGAATTCATCCGAATCATGGATCAATACTCCAAAGGCTCCTCCCTCAATACCTGGATTCCATTAAATGGGAAAGGCCTTGGGAACATCCGCGTGGTGATGGAAGAAACCGCCGAACCCGATGCGCGAAAGGTGTTTGGCTCAGATAAAGCCGACCACCGCATTGTCAATGTTGCTCTTAGCATGCAGGCGCAGTACCCAAACCGTAAGGTTATTCTGGTCAGCAAAGACGTCAATCTGCGCATCAAGGCCCGAGCATTAAACCTGGCTTCTGAAGATTTTGAAACAGGCAAGGTGAAAAATGTGGACGAGCTGTACCGAGGCAAATCTCAAATTGAGGATGTTTCACAAGCCATTATTGACGACCTGTACAACGAAGGCTTTGTGCCCCGAAAAGCCTTGTTTTCAAAAGATCCCCTGCCCAATCATTACTACATTTTAAAGAACAATAAAACCTCTGTACTCTGCGTGTTCAACCCCCTAACCCGCTGCATTGAACGCGTTGAAAAACGCAGCTGCTACAACATCAAACCCCGAAATGCTGAACAGGTTTTTGCTCTGCATGCCCTGTTGAATCCAGAGGTAAAACTGGTTACCATTCAAGGGGTGGCAGGCACCGGGAAAACCTTGCTGGCTCTGGCCGCCGCACTCGAACAACGCCGCGAATTCAAGCAAATTTACCTGGCTCGGCCGGTAGTCCCACTCAGCAACAAAGACATTGGTTTTTTGCCGGGCGACATTAAAAGCAAACTGAATCCGTACATGGAACCGCTGTACGACAACCTGAAGTTCATACAGAACTCCTTCGATGAACGCGACAAAGAGGGCTTAAAAATTCCGGAAATGCTGGAACAAGAAAAGCTGGTCATCACGCCCCTGGCCTACATTCGTGGCCGCAGTTTATCGCAAATCTTCTTCATCGTGGACGAGGCTCAAAACCTGACTCCCCACGAAATAAAAACCATTGTTACCCGCATGGGCGACCGAGCCAAGGTCGTTTTTGCCGGCGATATATACCAAATCGACACTCCATATTTGGACACGCAAAGCAACGGCCTCAGCTATGTCATCGACCGCATGCAGGGCCACCCAATCCACGCACACATTACGCTTGAAAAAGGCGAGCGCAGCGAACTGGCCAATGTCGCCAACGAATTGCTCTAACCAAATTTTGGATGTTTTTCACCCCAAAAACACCAAGAAAAAAAGGTTCTGCAGCAAGAAGCCGCAGAACCTTCGAATCTAGCTTATAGCTGATTTAATTCAAAGGTAAAAAAAAATTAGATAATTCCAAATGGGAATGAACAAAAAAATTTGGGGGTAAAAAAAGCCCCTCAAACCCAAACTCCCCCCATACCCAATATTCAGTACCTTTGACTTCCATGTCTAGGATTGACCACATACAAAACGTTGTGCGGCCCGAAATGCACGAATTTGAACAACGCTTCCGTCAATCCATGAAAAGCAACGTGGCCCTTCTTGACGCCATTACCCACTACATTGTAAAACGCAAGGGCAAGCAAATGCGCCCCCTGTTTGTGTTCCTCTCCGCCAAAGCCTGCGGACACATAACCGAACACACCTACCGCGCCGCCACCATCGTGGAACTAATGCACACAGCCACACTGGTGCACGACGACGTGGTGGACGACTCCAACGAACGCCGCGGCTTTTTTAGCCTCAACGCCCTTTGGAAAAACAAAATCGCGGTGTTGGTCGGCGACTACCTGCTGTCGCGATCCCTGCTGCTGGCCACCGAAAACGGCGATTTCGAAACCCTAGGCATCATCAGCAAAGCCGTTCGGCAAATGAGCGAGGGCGAGCTGCTGCAAATCGAAAAAGCCCGCCGGCTCGACATCCGCGAAGAGGTATATTATGAAATCATCGAGGGCAAAACAGCCTCGCTGTTGGCCGCTTGCTGCGCTGCCGGTGCGGCCAGCTCTGGCGCCCCCGCCACCACCACCGACCTCATGCGCCAATTTGGTCATTACGTCGGCATGGCCTTTCAAATCAAAGACGACCTGTTCGATTTTGAAGAGGCCGGACAGATCGGCAAGCCCACGGGCATCGACATCAAAGAGCAAAAAATGACCTTGCCCCTTATTTATGCCTTGGCTCAGGCCTCGGCCATGGAAAAACGGAGCATCATCCGCAAAATCAAATACCGGCACAACAACACCAAATCGGTGGCCGAAGTGGTGGCCTTTGTCAAGGGCAGCGGAGGCATGGAATATGCCCGGCAAAAAATGCTGGAGTACCGGCAAAAAGCCTTAGATGTGCTGCAGCAACTGCCCGATTCAGAGGCCAAAACCGCCCTTGGCGACCTGGTCGCCTACACCACCGAACGCAGTTCCTAATGTGGCAACCTATGCTCGGCAACCTGCTGTATCCCGGGGCCTGGTTTCAGGGGCCCGAGCCGGGCGTGTACCTGAGCTATGACGACGGCCCCGACCCTCAGTACAGTTTGGCCTTGGCGCGGATTGCGGCCGAGCAGAACGCGGCCCTCAGTTTCTTTTGGCTGGGCGAAAAAATTCTTCAGCACCCGCAGTTGATTCAACGCGTGGGCGAGCTGGGGCATCAGATTGGTTTTCATGGGCATCGGCATTGGAACGGTTGGCGCCGGGGCCGGAAAGAATACGTTGAAAACGCGCGGCCGCCGCAGGCCGTGCGCAGCGGCTTGTACCGCCCGCCCTACGGCAGGTTGTGGCCGGCGCAGTGCCGGGCCATCCAAGCGCAGCAGCAGGTCGTATTTTGGTCGCACATGCCCGGCGATTTCAACCTGAAGATCAGCGACAACGAATTGGAACGGCGCGCGCTATCGGCCTTGCGTCCGGGCGCAATATTGGCCTTGCACGATTGGGGCGAAGCGGGGCGGCGCAACCTCCGCTTACTGCCTCGAATCTTACGCGAGCTTGAGCAGTTGCGGCTTCCGGCCCTGGCGCTGCCCTCGGCCGCGGCGCGCTGAAGCGAGTAGGCCGCAGCAAAAAACAGAATAAATAGGGTGAGGAATTGGGCGGCTGCGGGCTTTCACCGGTTGTCCGCGGTGGGCACTGGGCTGCCCAGCGGGCTTGCGGTGGCTCCCAAGGTCGCCTCCGCGCCACGCGGGCAGCGCCAGGCCCCCCTTGCGGGCAACCCGGCTCAATCCCTGCCGCGGGCGACCCGAATCCATTTTAAAGGCCAGGAAACAAAAAAATCAACCTAAAGTTTGGAATTTCAGCCTTTGAAATTATATTTGAGGTGGAAACGTTGTTGAGCCATCTGCTCTAGTATTGCTTTAATATTTTCTTGGCCAGCGGCAGGGATTGAACCGGGTAGCCCGCCAGGGGCCGGAGCCTGGCCCGCGCGGCGCGGAGGCGACCTTGGGAGCCCACGCAAGCCCGCTGGGCCAGCCTTCCGGCCACCGCGGACTACCGGTGAAAGCCCGTAGCCGCCCCCATTAAAAAAACCAGATTCCTCAACTTAACGCCCGCGGCCCTCGCCCAAATCTATGGCCTGCACCGGCAAAATGCCCGCACGCGCCTGGCCCTTGGCATCTTTAGGACAGTAGCCCTCCGGCCGCCATGAAACCATAAATTCTTCGGCGGGATCGACCAACAGCCCCGCCCTGCGCATAAACTGCCGGTTCGCCAGCACCGGAGTGCTTTTCTTGGTGCGGTTTACCAAAGCAAAACGCACCTTGCGGTACTCCATTCCATTGAACTGCACGGTAAGTAAAATTACCGGTCGACGCTGCACCGAATGCCCCACCTCGGCAAAGGAATGCCCCACCACCGGGTGCCGATGCTGCTGCGAACCCAAACTCCACTCCAAGTATCCATCTACTTCTTCGATGTGGTCGGCATGCAAGGAACAAGCCGTGGCGCCATTTCCCGTATCAAATTTGGCTACGACTTCGCCTACCCCCGCAATGAAAATGCGCTCGCGAAAGCCAATGCAGGTTTTGGGCAAAGGCGCATGCAAACGCTGCGTCAACAGCTCGGCCAGATTGCCGGCCAACCCCGGCGCTTCGGCCGGAAAAATGCCGGGCTGAGGCTGAATATGCAATACCGCAAAGCGGCTATGATCATGCGATACAAGCACTTCGGCCCACAGGCACCCCGACCGCTTGGCGGCCTCAACAGCCAGACGCTGAGCCTCTTGGACCTGATTGTCGGTCCAGTCCTCGGGCCACCGGGAATGCAAGGTCAGAAGGTCGCGGCGCACCAAGCCTTGACGCTGGGCAAACAACCAAAACCGAGCAATTCCTCCGCTGAGCGGAGCCTCAGAATGACCAATTCCCTGCTGCTGCAAAACGGCACTTAAGCTAGGTCGATCCAAACAAAGGCGAACTGCAGCCGAGGCGTTGAGCGAGGCCAGCTTGGCTTGTTCCATGCGCATCCACAGCTGCCATCCTTGCTCATCCAGGCTTTCCAAACAAGGAATAATGCAGGTTTTTTTTGGGCGTAGGGAATACGGTTCTGAGGCGCCGAGGAGCATTCCTCCTCCGTTGATGGCGGCGTGAAATTCAACCACATTTGGATTGGCCAATACCACCCGCTTGCCCTGACGATTAAGCGCCTCCACCAAGGCCAACATGCCCGATCGCAAGGCCTTGGGCTCGCCCAAAATGAGAAAGTGCGCCAAGGGAGCTTTGGTATCGGACGCATGCTTAGCCGGTTCTGTTCTTGCCATGGGCTTCGGTGTTGTACGAAACTACAACCTTTTTACATAGAACCCCACATTGGTCCATTTGGGTGTGATGCAGCAAATGGGTTATCTTCGCTAATCTTAATGTAAAATTTACCATGAAAACAGCCTTGGTATTTCCCGGTCAAGGGGCCCAAACTCCCGGAATGGGGAAAGATTTGTACGAGCGCGACGCCCGAGTAAAAGCCGTGTTTGAACAGGCCAATGATATATTGGGTTTTCGCCTTACTGACATTATGTTTGATGGCTCGGCCGAAGATTTAACCGAAACCCGCTATGCCCAACCGGCCATTTTTGTGCATTCGGTGGCGGTGGCAATGCAGCAATCATTTAGTCCCGATGCGGTGGCGGGCCATTCTCTAGGCGAGTTCTCGGCCCTGGTAGTGGCAGGAGTATTTCCCTTTGAGGCCGGACTGGCCTTGGTTCAGGAACGTGCTTTGGCCATGCAGGAAGCGTGCGAGTCGGAGCCAGGAACCATGGCCGCCGTGCTCGGCCTGGATGACGCATCGGTAGAATCCGTCTGTGCAGGGATTTCGACCCTGGTGGTGGTGCCGGCCAACTACAATTGTCCGGGTCAGCTGGTGATATCGGGCAGCCATGCAGGCATTGAAGAGGCCTGCATTCGCTTGAAAGAGGCCGGAGCCAAAAGGGCCTTGCCCCTAAAAGTGGGCGGAGCCTTCCATTCGCCATTGATGGAACCCGCGCGGCAGCGCCTGGAAGCAGCCATTCGCCGTACTGAACTCTCGGCACCCCGATGTCCTGTTTATCAGAATGTGGTGGCCTGTGCCGTAACGGATCCGGAGGAAATTCGCAGCAATTTGATTGCACAACTCACCGGTCCGGTGCGCTGGACCCAATCGGTGCAGGCCATGTGGAACGATGGCATTCATCGTTTTGTCGAAGCCGGACCGGGGAATGTGTTGCAGGGATTAATCCGCAAAGTGGCCCCCGAGGCCGATTTGGTTTCCGGCTAGGGGCACACCTTCGTGTGTGCCCCGTCCACCGTATATGCCCCCTGCCTTATATGCCCCTCCAATCCGTGTATGCCTACGGCACCCGTTTGGTTTGGGGCAGACACGTAGGTGTGCCCCGGCGGCCTCGACATGTTTGGGGCAGACACGTAGGTCTGGCCTGGCGGCCTCGACTCGTTTGGGGCAGACACCTAGGTGTGCCCTGACGGCCCCGACTCGTTTGGGGCAGACACGTAGGTCTGGCCTGGCGGCCTCGACTCGTTTGGGGCAGACACGTAGGTCTGCCCCAACAATTTATTTCCCAAAACCGCCTTAAATCTTACATGGGTTTTTACCTTTGTGCCTGGAAACCCCATGCATGAGCGACCCATTAAAACACGAATGTGGATTGGCCTTAATCCGGTTGAAGCGGCAAGCCGGAAAGCCCTCTTCTTTGCCCTATGGACAGGCCTTGCGCCACATGTACCTGTTGCTGGAAAAAATGCACAACCGCGGGCAAGACGGTGCCGGTTTGGCCTGCCTGTCGGTTGATACCTTGCCCGGCAAGCCCCCCATTCTTCGGGAGCGCTCGGTGCAGGCGCAGCCCATTTTGCATGTCATTCGGCAAATTGAGGAGCAGCGGCAGCGCGAACCTCAGGCCAACCGATTTGAAGGCGATATTTATTTGGGCCATGTGCGTTATGGCACGTATGGAGCGAACGGCATTGATTCATGCCACCCATTTTTACGGGACAGTCCATGGAAAGAAAAAATGCTCTGCCTTGCCGGGAATTTCAATTTGACCAATACGGCCGAGTTGTTTCAGCAGTTGGTAGAACTAGGTCAACACCCTACGCAAACGGCCGATACCGTAACGGTGATGGAGCGCATGGGGCATTTTTTAGACCGCGCCCTTGGGCAACATGAAAATCAAGGCCGTCCGGTGGGGCCGCCCGATTTGGGGCAGGTGCTCCGCAACACCTTTCAAAAACTAGACGGAGGCTATGCCATTGGCGGTTTTACAGGCGATGGACATGCCTTTGCCATTCGAGACCCGCGGGGCATTCGCCCTTGCTTTTGGTACGAAAACGAAGAACTGATTGCGGTGGCTTCTGAGCGGCCGGTCCTGCAAACTGTGTTTCATGCCGATGTGCAAGACATTCAAGAGCTAAAGCCCGGTAGTGCGCTGTTGATTTCCGCTCAGGGGCAGGCGGAAACGGTGCAGGTGCTCGAGGCTCAGCCCACCCTAGCCTGTTCGTTTGAGCGCATTTATTTTTCTCGGGGCACCGACGCCTCAGTATATACCGAACGCAAAGCCTTGGGCGAGCAGCTGGCCGAGCCGGTGTTGCAGGCCCTGAATGGACAGCTTGAAGAGGCTGTATTTTCTTTTATTCCCAACACGGCAGAACTGGCGTTTTATGGATTGGTAAAGGGCTTGGAGGCCGAGCAAGAGGCGCGAACCGCCCGGCAGATCATGGAACATTGTCCGGCCACGGAAGAAGAGATTTTAGCCTTGCTGCGCCGCAAGGTGCGGGTAGAAAAGGTGGCGGTGAAGGACGCTAAATTGCGCACCTTCATTACCGACGACCGGCACCGGGACGACCTGGTGCAGCACGTGTACGACATCACCTACGGCTCTGTGCGGCCTGGCCAAGACACCCTGGTGGTGGTGGACGACAGCATTGTGCGGGGCACCACCCTGCGCGAAAGCATCCTGAAAATGCTGGATCGCTTGCAACCGCGGCGCATCGTGGTAGTCAGCTCGGCACCCATCATCAAGTACCCCGATTGCTATGGCATTGATATGGCTCGGCTGGAAGACTTGGCGGCCTTTCGGGCGCTGCTGGCCTTGCTCGCCGAAGCCGGTTTGAACTCGGAATTAAAGCAAACCGAGGCCAATATCTTACGCGCTAGAGAGCAGAGAACAGACGGAGAAAAAAACTGGGTGGCAGAATTGTATGCCCGGTTCAGCGATGCGCAGTTGGCCGATAAAATGGCAGAACAGCTTAGTCCGGCGGGCATACAGGCTCAAGTGCAGCTGGTGTTTCAGTCGTTGCAGGGGCTGCACTCGGCCTGTCCTGAGCATACGGGCGATTGGTACTTCAGCGGAAATTACCCTACGCCGGGGGGCTACGCCTTTGTAAATCAGGCATTTTTGAAATTCGCCCAGGGAGAAACGGGGCGGGTTCAGGGCTAAATGGATTTGGTTTTTTATGGGGGCGGCTGCGGGCTTTCACCGGTAGTCCGCACAGGGCGGAAGGCTGGCCCAGCGGGCTTGCGGTGGCTCCTAAAGTCGCCTCCGCACCACGCGGGCCAGGCTCCGCCCCGTTGGCGTGCTACCCGGTTCAATCCCTGCCGCGGGCCACATCATGCCTAATACTGAGTAGGGAAAAACTGCAGATTGGGGGTTACGACTCTTTATTTAACTCGGGTAGAGGTCTAGGCTGAGCTTGTTTTGCCACACGGGCAATAGCGGCAATGTGGTCGGGGGTACTGCCACAGCAGCCACCAATCAAATTAATCCAGCGGTTGTTCATAAATTCAGCCACCAAATCGGCCATTTCATCGGGAGTTTGATCGTAGGCTCCAAAAGCATTGGGAAGGCCGGCATTGGGGTAGGCCGTTACCATGACCGGAGATTTTTTTGCCAATTCCTGAATGTAGGGGGCCATGTCTTTGGCGCCTAGGGCGCAGTTCAGGCCGATGCTCAGAAGGTCGGCATGCAGCAATGAAATCATAAAGGCCTCTACGGTTTGTCCGCTAAGGGTTCTTCCCGAGGCGTCGGTGATGGTTCCACTCACCATAATGGGAATGGCGGCTCCGGTTTCCTCGCGCAGCTGTTGAATGGCGTACAGAGCGGCCTTGGCGTTTAAGGTGTCGAAAATGGTTTCAACCAGAAGGGCGTCGGCTCCGGCAGACCAAAGGGCTCGAGCCTGTTCTAGGTATGCCTCTACCAGTTCGTCGAAGTCAATGGCTCGGAATCCGGGATCGTTGACGTCGGGTGACAAGGACGCGGTTTTATTGGTGGGTCCAATCGCTCCGGCTACCCAGCACAACCGTCCGGGTTCTTTTTCCATGCAGGCATCGGCAGCGGCTCGAGCACAGGCTACCGAAGCCAGATTCATTTCTTCGGCCAGGGCTTCCATGTGGTAGTCGGCCTGAGAAATTCGGTTGGCTCCGAACGTATTGGTTTCAGCAATATCAGCGCCGGCCTCAAAATACGCTTGGTGGATACCCTGAATAACATCTGGCCGAGTAAGGCTAAGCAATTCATTGTTGCCTTTTACGGGGTGGGGCCAATCGGCAAAGCGCTGTCCGCGGTAATCTTCTTCTTGCAGATTATGCCGTTGAATCATGGTTCCCATGGCACCGTCTAAAACGACCACCCGGGTTTTCATGGCTAGGCGCAGGGCCTCAATGCGTTGTTCTCTATTCATGGTGCTTCTTGCTTATTCGAATGGTTCTTCCTTCCAATTCGAGGCCCTGCAGGGCCTCGATGGCAGCAATTTCTTGCTGTGAATTGCTCAGGTCTACAAACCCAAATCCGCGGCTTCGGCCCGAAATTCGGTCCCGAATCAACTGAACCGATTGGGCCTCGCCAAACGGACTAAACAGGTCTTTAAGCTCCTGTTCAGTGAAGGCATAAGGAAGGTTGCCAATGAAAATCACACCCAAAGATAGGCCATAGGCGGGTTGGCTGAGTAGGCTAAGCTGAAATTCGCTGTTGTGGATGAAAAATCAATATGGAGAGCCTAGGTAGGAGGGGGCCCTGCGGCAGGGATTGAGTAGGGTTGCCCGCAAGGTGGGCGGAGCCTGGCCCGCGTGGCGCGGAGGCGACCTTGGGAGCCCCCGCAAGCCCGCTGGGCCAGACTTCCGCCCACCGCGGACTACCCACGAAAGCCCGCAGCCGCCCAAGAAAAAACAGAAAAGAACCTATCCAAATCAATGATTCACCCTAAAAAATGGAGGGGGATAAGAAAGGAAAAATCAATATTTTGCGACCTAGATGGAAATCGACCTCACTAACCTGCCAACCCTATGATGCGTAAAACGACTTCAGTTTTTTTGGGATTTGCTTTTTTGCTGCTGCTTACAGCGGGCAGCATTGACCTGGGCAATCTGTTCAATTATTACGGACTTGCCGTTCCGGCTTACATTACGAAAGACAATGCGCCGGCGCCCAATGCCGCAGACAATATGCGGGCAACGCTGGGTCGGGTGCTGTTTTATGATGCCCGCTTATCGGTAAACAATGCCATTTCTTGTGCTTCTTGCCACAAGCAGGAGTTTGCCTTTGGCGATACCGCCGTACGGTCGGTAGGGCATACAGGAGGACTTACCGGGCGGCACTCCATGCGCCTTATCAATGCTCGATTTGCCACAGAAACCCGGTTTTTTTGGAATGAACGCGCCAGCTCTTTGGACGACCAAACCAGTCAACCCATTCAAGATGCGGTTGAGATGGGCTTTTCGGGGCAAGGAGGACAGCCGGGCATCGATTCTCTAATCCGTAAGTTGGAGTCCATACCGGAGTATCCGGCCTTGTTTCAGTTGGCCTTTGGAAGTCCTGACATTTCAGAAATGTACATTCAGCGTGCCTTATCGACTTTTTTAAGGAGCATTGCATCGTTTGATTCGAAATTTGATGTGGGCCTGGCGCAGGCGCCGAACCTGGGTGCTCCCTTTCCGAATTTCAGCGCCCAAGAGAACAACGGGAAAAACCTGTTTTTGACTCCCCCGCCGGCCGGTGCCGGTTGCCAAGGTTGCCACCGTGGCCCAGAGTTTGACATAGACCCCAACAGCCGCAACAACAACATTGTGGCCGTAGCGGGTGGACAGCCGGGACAATTGGATTTGGGCAACACCCGTTCGCCTTCGTTGCGCGATTTGGTGAACCCTGCGGGGCAGCTGAATGGGCCATTGATGCACGATGGCAGCAAAACCTCGCTGATGCAGGTGATTGACCATTACAACCTGATTGTTCCTGTGCCGGGGAATACCAATTTAGATCCACGACTGGCCGGTCCACAAAACCAGGGCCAAAACCTGAACCTTAGCAATGCCGATAAAACTGCCCTAATAGCCTTTTTACGGACCCTCAGCGGGACGGCAGTATATACGGCCGAGCAATGGTCGAACCCCTTTGATGCCAACGGCAACATTGATTTTATTGGTTTGCCTTTATCTACACAAGCCTCGGCTTCGTTCAGTTGGAAGGTGTACCCAAACCCAAGCAGCGATTGGCTGAAGGTCGAATTGCCCCAAGGATTGACGGCAGAATTGACGGTTACCAATGCGCAAGGGCAGGTGATTAGAAAGGTTGGCTCAAGTGCGGGCTTTGTACTGAATGTGCAGGAATTGCCGGCCGGAATCTACCAAGTACGGATTCAAGATGCGCAAGGAAAAACTTGGGTAAAAAAATGGATGAAGCAATAGCTTCTTTCTTCGGCTAATTCCGTTGGGTTTGGTTACTTTTGAAGCGCAACCAAGCCAGATTGGGTATGAAACATGCGAAAAAGGTGGCCGAACTACAGGCCAAACAGGCAGAAGCCCTTTTGGGTGGAGGCCTAACTCGTCAGGAGGCACAACATAAAAAGGGAAAATTAACGGCTCGAGAACGCATTGATTTGCTCTTAGACCCAGGGTCATTTGAAGAAATCGGAATGTTGGTGATGCACCGCTCCCGGCATTTTGGATTGGATAAACAGCAGTTTTTAGGAGATGGTGTAGTGACCGGCTATGGCAGCATTCATGGCCGACGGGTGTATGTGTTTTCTCAAGACTTTACCGTTTTGGGGGGCTCTTTGGCCGAAGCCCATGCTGAAAAAATTTGCCGTTTGATGGACATGGCTCTTAAAAACGGAGCGCCGGTGATTGGATTAAACGATTCGGGGGGAGCCCGCATCCAAGAAGGGGTGGTTTCGCTGGGAGGCTATGCCGATATTTTTTACCGGAACACCAAGGCCTCGGGGGTTATTCCTCAAATATCAGCCATTATGGGGCCTTGTGCCGGAGGCGCTGTTTATTCGCCGGCCATTACCGACTTTATTTTAATGGTGGAAGATACCTCTTACATGTTTGTTACTGGTCCGAACGTGGTGAAAACAGTAACGCATGAAGAGGTAAGCAGCGAAGAGCTTGGGGGCGCTTCTACCCATGCCAGCAAAAGCGGAGTAACGCATTTTACCTGCACTACAGAAACGGATGCCGTTCGGCATATCCGCAGATTATTGTCGTATTTGCCTCAAAACTGCGAAGAAAAACCCCCGCATTTGCCCTATGAATCGGGAGATGAAAGCCGCCCGGCCTTAAATTCCTTATTGCCAGAGAATCCAAACCAGCCCTACGATATGAAGGAAGTGATTCGGGAGATTCTGGATGCCGATTCGTTTATGGAAGTGCACAAAGAATTTGCCGAAAACATGGTGGTGGGATTTGGGCGCTTAGGAGGTAGATGCTTGGGTGTGGTGGCGAATCAGCCTGCGTTTTTGGCTGGAGTTTTGGATATAAAATCCAGCACCAAGGCTGCACGTTTTGTTCGGTTTTGTGATGCTTTCAACATTCCCTTATTGGTATTGGAAGACGTTCCGGGTTTTTTACCAGGAACCGATCAAGAATGGAACGGAATCATTACGCATGGGGCTAAGTTGCTCTATGCCTTTAGCGAAGCCACCGTACCAAGAATTACAGTTATTACGCGAAAAGCATATGGAGGGGCTTACGATGTGATGAACTCCAAGCACATTGGGGCAGATATGAATTATGCTTGGCCCACAGCTGAAATTGCAGTGATGGGAGCAAAAGGCGCCGCCGAAATCATCTTTCGTGCCGAAATCGCCTCGGCCGAAGATCCGCAAGCCAAATGGAAAGAAAAGGAACAGGAGTATGCCGAGCGCTTTGCTAATCCGTATGAAGCAGCGGCGCGCGGCTACATTGATGAAGTAATATTGCCCGAACAAACGCGTGAGAAATTGATGAAGGCCTATTCGATGCTGTCGAATAAGGTAGAATGGCTTCCCAGAAAGAAACACGGAAATATACCCTTATAATGAATATCCTGGTTGTCGGTTCCGGAGGCAGAGAAAATGCCTTGGCTTGGAAACTGGCTCAAAGTCCCCACTGTGATGCTTTATTTATAGCTCCGGGGAACGGAGGAAGCCCGAACACCTTGCCCATAGATCCGCTGGATTTTGAAGCCCTAGCCAAGGCCATAAAAACACATGCGATTGGTTTGGTGGTAGTGGGGCCAGAGCAGCCTTTGGCAGAAGGTCTTGTGGATTTTTTGCGGGAACGCAGAGATTTGGGGCCGCTAAAGGTAGTTGGTCCCCGCCGCGCTGCGGCCATGTTGGAGTCGAGCAAGGACTTTGCCAAGTCGTTTATGGTGCGGCATGGCATTCCAACAGCCAAGCATAAAACCTTTACCAAACAGGAGCTGGTAGAAGGCTATCGGTTTATTGATTCGCTTCGGCCTCCTTATGTGTTAAAGGCCGATGGCTTGGCGGGGGGCAAGGGCGTTTTGATTTTACCGGATGCCGATACTGCTAAGCGCGAATTGAGTTTGATGCTGAAAACCGAGAAGCACAGTGAGGCTTCCCCAAAGGTTGTGATTGAGGAATTTTTGCCGGGGAAGGAATGTTCGGTCTTTGTGTTGAGCAATGGGAAGGACTTTGTTTTTTTGCCTACGGCCAAAGACTATAAGCGTGTGGGTGAGGGTGATCAGGGCCCGAATACAGGAGGCATGGGCGTAGTGGCGCCCTGGCCGCACAGCAGTCCGGAATTTTTAGCCGAGGTAGAACGTGATATTGTAAGGCCCACCTTGCTGGGTATGGCCGAAGAAGGGCAGCCCTACACCGGATTTTTGTATGTGGGATTAATGGTAGTAGAGGGCAAACCCTATGTGATCGAGTACAATTGCAGGATGGGTGATCCGGAAACTCAAGCGGTTATGCCTTTAATTAAAAGCGATTTGCTGCCTTGGTTGGAGGGAAGTGCCGGTGGAAATTGGCCGGAGGACATGTTGGAATCTGAGGAGGGTGTGGCGGCTACGGTGGTATTGTGTGCCAATGGATATCCGGGAACCTATGAAACGGGAATGCCGTTGCGGTTATCGGAATCAAATCGGGCCTTGGTATTTCAGGCCGGAACGCGGCGGTCGGGAGAACATTTATTGAGCCAAGGGGGCCGTGTATTGGCGGTTACCGGACTGGGAGCGGATTTGGAAGAGGCCTTAGAGGTGGCGTATGGATATTTATCAGAGAATCCTTGGTCGGCCGGATTTTACCGCAGAGATATTGGTTATGAGTGGTTGGGAGAGTCCAAGGCCTGAAAAAACCGATTCAATGCATTTTTTTGCGCGGAATCGCGTAGGCGGAAGGTCCAATCTACCCCAGAGGTGCAAATGGATACGTGCATAAATCGTTCTCCGGGCATAGGTTCAAACGTCCA
Source organism: uncultured Flavobacteriales bacterium (assembly GCA_903825395.1). Taxonomy (GTDB): domain Bacteria; phylum Bacteroidota; class Bacteroidia; order CAIKAF01; family CAIKAF01; genus CAIKAF01. Next base: position 69,043 of record CAIKAF010000010.1, on the reverse strand, counting down.
ATGTTGGAGTTCTCCCGGTTCAAAGCCTACCAGATAAAATCGCCTCAGGCTGCCGTTGATGTGCAGCAACCAGCCTTTTGGGCGGCGTTCTGCGTTCAATCGGATGCGTGGGCCTAAAGGGGTGATGATGTCAGAAATCTCGGGAGGGCCGGAGATCCAATCCATGCCTGGGCTGCCGGTTGGGGGACCGAATAGGCGTTCTTTTAACGAGACGGGTGCTCCATAGTGTTGATTGATTTCTCGAAGCAGAGCAGGAGGAAACAAGGAAACATCATACAATTTCATCGGCCTTGGAATCTACATAAGAAAACAGGGCATGGGGCGAAAGGTTTTGGAAGGGTTTTGGGGCATTGATTACCAGGTGATGTACAACCTGCCGTCGTCGTTGAGGTTGCCGCCCACCGTTAAAGATGTGTTGGTTCCGGTGTTGTAGCAGCCACCGCCGCCGCCATGGCCTCCAATTCCTCCGTTGTTGCACCAGGGATTTCCGCCGCCGCCGCCAGAATATCCTCCTCCGCCGCCACCTCCACCGCCGTTGCAACCGCCACCACCACCGCCGCCGAATCCTCCTGCCACTCCACAGCCCCCTAAGCCCCCGGCACCCCCATTCACAAATGCGGCTCCGCCTGTGCTTTGGGAATAGGAACAGCCGTTTGCTGTTCCCCCGCCGGTTAGTGTTCCGGCGCCGCCACCGCCTCCGGTTCCATTTTGAGTGCAGGTGGCCCCAAGTCCCCCGGCGCCGTTGCTTCCGCCGGTGCCAGGGCTTCCGCATGAGCCTTGGGTTCCCGAGCAGCCTGAGCCTCCGCAAGCGCCGCCATTTACTGAGGAAGGCAGGTTGGAATTGCCATAGCCTTTACCGCCTCCGCCCCCAGCTACCAACAATGGATTGTTGTTGGCATCGGTAAACCATGTCCCGCCACCGCCGCCACCGCCGTTGCCATTGTTTCCTTTCCGGCCAACTAAAATTTTATATTGCTGCCCAGGGGTAACGGAAAAGGTTCCTACCACGTAGGCCCCATAGCCACCGCCATCTCCTCCGCGGGCGCCCCAGCCTTCTACTTGAATCGTACATACCCCAGCCGGAGCTGTCCAAAGCTGAAGGTTACCCGTGAAAATAAAATTGGCATTGCCTCCTGTAATGCAGGAGCTTACAACCAGAGCCAAGGTATCGGCTTGAACGCAGCCGGTGCTAGAATCGGTAACTTGATGAATGACAGAATAAGTTCCTGCGCTTGACCAGGTGGAGGTTGGATTTGTAGCCGAAGAACTCCCTGGGTTACCACTGGCAAAAGACCAACTGTGAGACACCCCCACTAGGCTACTTGGGTTAAACGTTACCGCTTGATTTGTTCCCGGACTTGCGGGTGAAGCGGTAAAGGCCGGGTTTGGGGTATTCAGGGGGCAATTTTGAATAACAATGGTTTGAGTTGTTGAATCTTGGCAGCCTTGAGAATCGGTAGCACGAAGCACTACCGAAACGGTATCTGGGTTGGAAAATATTACAATGGGGGCTCCGACGGTATCGTTAGCGGGGCTTCCGTTTTGGAAAGTCCAGGAAAGGGCATTGGAGGAATCGTTGGCCATAAACTGGATTGGGAAGCCCGCCGATGGGAAAGCGGGTTGAAGGGTGAATCCAGCATTGGGGAACGCGGTACATTGACATCCTGTTGGCCTCCAACCTACAGGAAAAAAGGTTTCTACGCAGCGGGTTGAAGTGTTGTAAATTTGCAATCCTACTGCAGGAGAAGCGATGGCATTTCGCTGTGCTGTAGTGAGCCTAGGCAGCAGAAATCCTTTTTGGGTCGATTCCAATTCCAAAATGGCCGAACTGTCTGCCGGACTTGGTGTTCCATGGTTGATTTTTACCCCTTGGGCGCTAAGATTGGCCGAGAAAATCAGCAAGATAAGGCCGAGCAATTGTTTCATGGGAGAGAGGTTTGGTTGGTTTTAGAGCTTGGGAATTTATTGGTACCGAAGAATAACAATACCAGAGCCGCCATTGCCCCCGATGGGGCCATCGCCGGAACCTCCGCCTCCGCCCCCGGTGTTGGCTTGGCCATTTTGTCCGTTTCCATTTCCGGGGTAATATCCTCCATTTCCGCCACCTCCGGAACCACCTAAGCCCGCTTGACCTAGGTAGCGGGCTCCGCCGCCACCTCCGGCATAGGTTACCGTGTTGCCAGATATAGAACTGTTGCGGCCGGGCCCTCCATTTCTGCTATTGGCTGCCCCACCGGCTCCACCGCCGCCACCGCCGTCGCCGCCGGCATAGGGCGCACCCGAAAATCCATACCCATTTCCGCCTTGTGGAGAGGTTTGGGTTGAAGACCCGCCTTGTCCGCTTCCAGATGGGCCACTGCCCCCACCGCCACTTCCTCCATTGGCGCCGTTGGGGCTTACATATCCACCACCGCGGCCGCCGCCAAAGGCTATAATGTTGTTAAAGCTGGAATTGTTACCAGATTGACCAACACCATCTTGAACCGTGCTTCCGGCGCCTCCGCTTCCTACTACGATGGAGTAATTTCCTGGAGAAAGCTGAACAGAGCCTTCGACAAAACCACCGGCTCCGCCCCCACCGCCACCGGCATTCCCATCTCCGCCGCCACCGCCACCAGCCACAATCAAGTATTCTATGGTGCGGCTGCAGCCGGGGTTAAACGTTCCATTGCCGGTAAAAGTATGAATGGTCCAGGGGCCAGAGGTGGTAATGGTTCCGCCGGTGGCTGGGGCACAGTTGATAACCGTAATGGAATCGGTATGCGAAGAGGAGCAGCCGGCGCTGTCGGTCAAGGACAGTGAAACAGCGTAGGTTCCGGGGCTTGACCAGCTGGGTTGTGGGTTTTGCAATACAGAGCTGGAAGGCGTGCCGTTTTGAAAACTCCAGCTGTAGGTCATATTGGGAGGGGCGCTAAATGATGCGGCCTGATTTATGTAGCCGTTGGGAACGGCAAAAACGGCGTTGGGAAAGGCTTGGCAATCGCAATGAATGCTACGCCAGCCTCCACCGGAATAATACATTTCCAGGCAATCGGTATCGGTATTGAAAATTTGAAGTGCCGTGGCGGGATTTTGAATGGCATTGCGCTGGACGGTGGTCATTCGAGGCACTAAAAAGCCTCCGGTTGTAGAGGAAATTTCTACAACAGAGGAAGGGTCTGCGGGCGTATTGCTGCCCAAATGTATGTTCTGGGAAAAGGCCTTGGAGAATAAAATCAGGCCAAGAGAAAGCAAAAGACGTGTCATACAAAGATCAGGTTGATTCCATTAAAGGTACAACATTGCTCCAAGTTGGGTTGGAGCTGAACCAAAAGGGTAATACATGGGTAATTTAGGCCAGGTTTGGGCTAAGCCAGCGCCGCAGGTCTTCCCAGGGAATTCCCTTTCGCTCGGCAAGGTCTCGGCCCTGTTCTTCCGTTATTTTGCCTAAACCAAAATACCTTGAATCGGGATGAGCAAAATACCAGCCGCAGACACTGCTGGCGGGCATCATGGCCATAGATTCGGTCAGGTGCATTCCGGATTCTGCGCTGGCATTCAGCAACTCAAACAGCCTGGGTTTTTCAGTATGGTCGGGGCAAGCGGGGTATCCGGGTGCCGGGCGTATGCCTTGGTATTTTTCTTTAATTAGCGCTTCGTTGTCTAAATTTTCATTTGGGGCATAGCCCCAGATTTCTCTTCGAATACGGGCATGCAGGTGTTCAGCAAACGCCTCTGCCAATCGGTCGGCCAGGGCCTTTAAAAGAATGGAACGGTAGTCGTCGTGGTCGGCTTCAAAGCGCTGCAAATGGCTTTCAATGCCGATTCCAGTGGTGACGGCGAAGGCGCCGATGTAATCGGGGGCATCTTCTGAGATGAAATCGGCTAGGCAGTAATTTGGTTGCCCGGCTTGTTTTAGGTTTTGCTGCCGTAAAAAATGGAATCGGCTGATTTCCTGCTTTCGAGTTTCGTCGGAATACACAACCACGCTATCGCCCTCGCGCCGGGCGGGGAAAAGTCCAAAACTGGCATTGGCTGTTAACCAACCCTCTTGCACCAATTGGTTCAGCATAAATTGGGCATCGGCAAATAGCTCTCGGGCTTGTTCTCCCACAACGGTATCTTCCAGAATGGCCGGAAAACGACCCGCCAGTTCCCAGGTTTGGAAAAAAGGTGTCCAATCGATGTATGGAATTAGTTTTTCCAGGGGGTAATTTTTAAGGTGTTGCAGGCCCAATTGAGCCGGAGCTGGGGCTGGCGGCAGAAGTGCGGTAGACCGAGCGGCATTGGCGCGGGCGCTGCGCAGGGAGATTAAATTTTTCTCTTCCTGCTGCCGCTCAAATCGGCTACGCACCTCGGCATACTCTTCTTCCCATTGCTGAAGGAATCCTTCTTTTTTATCGCCAAGCAGTGCCTCGGCAACGGGAACAGAGCGGCTGGCATCTAAAACGTGTACAACAGGACCTGCGGTATATGCCGGAGCTATTTTCACTGCGGTGTGTGCTTTTGATGTAGTAGCTCCGCCAATTAGAAGAGGAATTGTAAACCCTTGCCGCTGCATTTCAGAGGCGAGGAATACCATTTCTTCTAGGCTAGGAGTAATTAAGCCACTAAGGCCAATAATATCCACCTCCTGGGCTTTGGCTTCGGCCAGAATTTTCTCGGCAGGCACCATTACTCCAAGGTCAATGATGTCGTAATTGTTGCAACCCAGCACAACACCCACAATGTTTTTGCCAATATCGTGAACATCTCCTTTTACCGTAGCCATTAAGATTCGGCCTTTTTTCTGAACTTCTCCCTGGGCTTCTGCTTCGATGTACGGAATCAGCTGAGCCACGGCCTTTTTCATAACTCGGGCGGATTTAACCACCTGAGGGAGGAACATTTTTCCGGCACCAAACAAATCTCCAACGTGATTCATGCCGTCCATTAGCGGTCCTTCAATGACCTGAATGGGTCGGTCGTAGTATTGCCGTGCTTCTTCAACGTCGGCATCAATAAAATCTACAATCCCCTTTACCAAGGCATAGCTGAGTCGTTCTTGAACTGGGCCTTCCCGCCAAGCTTCGGTAGTTACCTCTTTTTGCCTGGATGTTTTAAACTCTTCGGCCAAGTTGAGCAAGCGTTCTGTGGCATCGGGACGGCGGTTGAGCAGCACGTCTTCTACGTGTTCAAGCAAGGTGGCGGGAATGTCGTCATACACTTCCAATTGCGATGGGTTCACAATGCCCATATCCATGCCGGCTTGTATGCCGTGGTATAAGAAAGCAGAGTGCATGGCTTCGCGAACGCGGTCGTTGCCGCGAAAAGAAAATGAGACATTGGAAACTCCACCCGAAACCTTGGCGTAGGGCAGATTGGCTTTAATCCACCGGGTGGCTTCAAAGAAATCGAGGGCGTAATTGTTGTGTTCCTCAATCCCAGTGGCAACGGGGAAAATATTGGGATCAAAAACAATATCACTGGGAGAGAAACCGACCTTTTTCACCAGCAGGTTGTAGGCCCGTTGGCAAATATCAATTCGGCGTTGAAGGGTATCGGCCTGTCCCTGTTCATCAAAGGCCATTACCACCACTGCGGCGCCAAACTTACGGATTTCCGCTGCTTGGTATAGGAATTCTTCTTCTCCCGATTTCAGCGAAATGGAATTTACCATGCCTTTTCCTTGCAGGCATTTTAATCCGGCATGAATGATTTCCCAGCGGGAACTGTCAATCATAATGGGAATACGGGCAATTTCAGGTTCGGCAGCAATTAGATTTAAGAAGCGCACCATGGCTCGTTTCCCGTCCAGCATGCCTTCGTCCATGTTAACGTCCAGAATTTGAGCTCCACCGCGAACTTGTTCTAAGGCAATTCCTACGGCTTCGTCGTACTGGTTTTCTTGAATCAATCGAAGGAACTTTCGGGAGCCTGTTACATTGCACCGTTCACCAATGTTGATAAAATTGGTGGTGGAGGTCGCCACCAAGGCTTCAAGGCCCGAAAGCCGAAGTAAGGGAGAAAGAGGAGACAACGTTTCAGACATAGATGCAAAGATAGGTCTTGAGACTGGAAATTGCGCGATAGTTGTGTCCCTTCATTCCGGGGCCTTGGGGCTATACTTGGGAACATCTAGCCCTCTTTTTCGTTACTTTGTTGCATGAACGCAGCAGCACTGGCCCGGTTTTGGATTCAGGCTCTTTTTGAAAAGGGGTTGCGCGATTTTGTGGTTTCGCCAGGTTCTCGTTCTGCGCCTTTAATTCTGGCCTTAGAATCCTTGCCCGGTGTTCGGATGGTTGTTCATCCCGATGAGCGTTCAGCGGGGTTTATTGCCCTTGGGCTTGCCCGGCAATGGCAGCGCCCGGTAGGCTTAATTTGCAGCAGCGGTTCGGCTGGAATTAATTATGGCCCAGCAATAGCCGAGGCCTATCATCAGGGAGTTGGATTGGTGGTCATTACTGCCGACAGGCCTTCGCGGTACGTGCCTGCACATGAGGGGCAAACCCTATGGCAGGAATCTTTTTTTCAGGGATTTATTAAAGGTCGGACTCTGGTTTCAAATCTAGATCCCGGCCATCCGGATCAAACCTGGGATGTGTTGTGCCAAGGGAAACCCGGGCCGGTACACCTGAACATTCGGTTTGAAGAGCCCTTGTATGAGGCAGACGATGGAAGTACGGTGCATCCGGGCTCTGAACCTTTGGTCTTAACTCAAGAGGGGCCAGCGATTGATCTTGGCCAAGGCATTCGTTCTTTGGCCGAGTTGAATGTGCCGGCTCGACCCAGAATAGCCATTTTGGCCGGCCATATGGATCGAAAATCTGCGCTGGAACTGCAGCCTTTTATCCGAGAATTTATTGCCAAAGGTGGGGCGTTTTGGGGGGATGTGTCCTCGCACTTGTGGTCGTTTTCGTCGCGCAGCGATTTCCCATTTTGGTTGTGGAGCCGTCCAACTGAGGAAGGTCTTCCCCACGTGCTTGTTTCAGTGGGAGGTTCTATGGTTCCACGGCGATGGGAGTCCTTCTTTTCTCGGTTCCCCGGTCAGAAGACCTTGCATGTGGATTTGTTTGAACAGCCGGGATATCGATTTTTACCACAGCAACCGTTTTGGATGGGTTCGGTGGCGGCGTTTTTCAACTCCTTACCCCAACCCCTTGAGCCCATGGTTTTGCCAATGGCCGACATTGAAGAATGGGATGAAACGTGGTCGGATGTTTCCGCGGTTGCCTTCATATTGAAGCAACTGCAGGCCGACTCGGTAATGCATGTGGCAAACAGCATGAGTGTACGCTATGTAGATGCGCTTCAAACTATGCTGCCTGAGGGAATTGAACTGTGGTGCAACAGAGGTTTGAGTGGAATTGACGGCACCTTATCTACTGCAGTGGGACAGGCTTTGGCCGACCCCCTGCGCCAACATGTGGTTTTGATTGGCGATTTGGCCATGAACTACGACAACAATGCCCTGCTGAGCCAGCCTTTCCCAACCAATGTATTGGTAGTGATCCTCAATAATTTTGGGGGTCAAATATTTAGAAATCTGCCGGGGCCTCCCGCGGCATCTGCTGATGTAGAACGGCATTTTGTGGCTGCCCGAACCGACACCTTTGCCTGGTTTGCCCAGCGGTTTGGGCTTCGGTATGCCTGTTGTGGATGCGTTCAGGAGTTGGCAGATTGCCTAAAAATTTGGGATGGAATTCGCACGGGAGTCATTGAACTGCAAACCGATGCGCGGGAAAATACGGCGGCATGGAACACCTATCAAGCACGGCGAGCGGCGTCATGGAATGAGGTGGCCCGCGGCAGGGATTGAAGAGGGTAGCTCTGCCCGTTGCCGAAGCCGGGCCCGCGCGGCGCGGAGGCGACTTTAGGAGCCCCCGCAAGCCCGCTGGGCCCGCCTTTCGGCAAGGGCAGACTACCCCTGAAAGCCCGGCTGCCGCCCGAATACCCCTCTTACCAAGAAAAGTCCCAGCGCAGATTGAAGCTGCGGGGCGCGTTCATAATGCCGGGACGGTCGGCGAATTCCAAGCTACCTATATTTTTGACCAAGAAGGAAAGGCGGCAATTCCATTTTGGAATGCGGTACTGAAGCCGAAGATCAATGATGCAGTCGCCGTTCCGATGTGTTCGATTTGCCAGATAACTGTCGTTGAAATCGGGGATGGCGAGCGAAATGACTCCAAAATTGGGATCATAGCGTTCGATGAAGGATTGGTAGCGAAGGTTGATGCCTAAGCCCCAGCGTTTCCAATCGGCCTGCAAATCCATCCGAATCAAATGGCGGCTGCGCATAGGAAGCAGCCAATTCGCTTCGGGTTGATTGATTAAATTTTGAAATAGGGTAGTGAACATGCGCTCCAGAAATATGCCGGGCGCAATCATGTCGGGGTTGTCGTCTAAGTTTGTCCCAAAGCTGTAGGTGTATCCCAGCATAGGCTGAATTTTTAGGCGGCCGAAATTCCCCGAACCTTGTATTGACCATTCAAACCCTGCCATTCGGGCTCGGCCGGTATTCAGCGATTTCCATCCAAGCCAAGACAGAGCGGTGTCGGTACCGGCCGGAGGATAAAAGCCCAGAGTATATTCTGTCATGCGATCGTATTCCATCCAAAACAACGCTGCGTCAAGGCTTCCAGTCCAGTGTTTTCCAATTCTGAATCCAGATTTAATGCCCAGTTCGCTGTTGATTCCCGTTTCAGGCAACAAATCGAAATTGGGAAAAATATTCAATCCGCCAACATTGCTCTGCAAAAACCGTTCGGCCAAACTGGGCATCCGATACGACTGACCGAAGGAAACGCGGGCAAAGGTTTGTTCTGAAATGCGGTAATTTGCGCCCAAGCGCAGTACAGGGATTGAGCCTTCGACAAGCAAATCGGCTCCATTCACTTCATAGCGCAGTCCCAACAGCACATTCAACCGGTTAAAGGTTCCCTCAAGCTGCCCGAATACGGCGGCCGAGAACAATTCAAAGAAGCGGGCCGGGTTTCCCAAGGAGTCCAATTGCAGTTCAGGTAAAAACAAATTGCTTTGAGTCCAGCCATAGCTGCCGGTACCGCCCACGGTCATCACCAATTTTTGTTTCCAAAGCCGTTGTTGGAATTGATAATCGGCCAGAGCAATGTTGGCAATGGCATCGATGTCGGTGCCCGTTCCAAATCTTAATTTGCGGAAGTATCGGGTTTTTAACTGGTGGGAGGCCTTGCTGCGGTTCCAGGTCCAAAAAGGATCCACATTAAAAAAATAATAGCGGTCGTCGCTGTAGGCAAAGGCTCGATAGGCATTGGCATCTGAGCCCGACCAAAGCAAAAAACGGCTGCTGTTTTCATACATGCCCGTGGCGTTGATGCCCAAAGTCATGCCGGGTTTAGAGGGAATTCGATAGCGGGTTTTAATGTTGAGCCGCAGGCGTTGCTCATCGTTAAATTGTCGGAAGCTGCGTTCCAAGTGCGAATTGCCTCCGATGACCAAGTCAACATCGTCTCCAATTTTTTGCGTATGGCTGAAAAACATGCCATGGGCGTTGGGTGTTTCGCCGCTGCTGTACCAGCGTTGCTCGGGAGTTCGTGGCTGGTCGAACACCTCAGAATATACGGCAAGCCGAGTTTCAGGTTCTTGGCCGGGCCAGGTGGTAAGCACATGTACAATTCCATTCATTGAGCCAGAACCGTACAGCACCGAGCTGGCCCCTTTTATGACTTCAATTTGATCGGTAATTTCTAGGGGTAAGTATTGCCATTCCGCGTTCATTTGGTCGGCGGCAAGAATGGGGAGTCCATCGAGCAATACCGAAACGCGGCTTCCAACGCCATAGGCATATCCGGAGCCTCCGCGGATGTTGGCTTGTCCGTCAGAAACCTGAATTCCGGGTACTCGATTCAGCATTTCGGCGGTTTCAACCGCAGCCGTGTTTTTAATCAGTTCTTTGCCAATCACTTCGATGCTGACGGTTTCTTCGGCGGCGCGTTTGCCATATCGGCTTCCTGTAACGACTACGGCTGCCAGAGCTGTAGAAGATGCCTGCAGTGGTATGGTGTGAAAGGCCGTTGACGCATTTAGTTTGGTTTCAAAGGCCTGATAGCCCATGTATCGAACCGAAACAGTGAGGGATTCTGAGTTGAAGGAAAAGCTGAATTCGCCTTTGGCATTGCAGACAGAAAGCACCTTGCCGTTTTCCTGAAGCGTCGCTGCCGGCAGGCCTTCTCCGCTTTCAGAATCCACCACCTTGCCTGAAAAGACAAACGTAGGGTTTTGTCCTTGCAGACACAAGGGAATCCAGACTGTCCAGACCAGAAAAAGGGCGGATCGAAAGGCCGCTCTTATTTTGTTGGGCTGACCCAAGGTTCCGTTTATTCTATTTTAATAAAGGGCAAGGCCCGGCGGCCTAATGGGCCTTCTACCAAAGCAAAATAATACCCACTTTGCCAGCCAATCAGCGATAGCTCAATGTTCGACTGTCCTTCTGTCCAGCTTTGTTCTGAGATGAGGCGTCCGGCAAAATCAAGTATGCTCAGCTTAAGAATCTCCGATCCCTCCACATGAATATTAATCTGGTTTTTAGCTGGATTTGGGTAGAGTTGCACGGAAGATTCGAACACCTCGAACGAGGTTCCGTTGTAATTAAAGAATGCGGTATCGGTGCAGCCTTCGGGGTTGGTGGCAATAAGCCCATAAAACCCACCAATGGGATGAATGTAGGTGGATTGTTGACCTTGAGGGGCGGGGATGGGCAGCCAGGCCGTGCCAGACTGGAAAATCCATTGGAAAGAGTAGAATCCGGAAATGGAGGAATTCAGCGTTCCTGGGGGATTTTGAAGAATGGCAAAATTGCCGGGGATTCCGGGAGCAACGGTAATCAACGTATCGTGGCTAAAAGAATAGCAGCCGGTATTGAGGTCATACACCCGTACTTTGTACGAGCCGGTTTGTTTGGCAAAAGCCTGTTCTGTAATGGCCCCGGCCAGCAGCATCGTATCGTTCATAAACCATTCATAGCCAAACCCCGGGCTTACCCGCATTTCAATGGAATCGGGACTGCAGACTTTATTCCCCGGACTCAACACCAAGCTTTGGACAGGCGGCACGGGGAATACCGTAACCGTATCGCTCACCTGAACCTGGAAGGTGTTTTTGGTGTAGGTATAATTAAAGGCCAAGGGAGTATTTCCGCTCGTGAAATACTGGGTCGTAGTTCCTAAGACGTTCACCGGTGGCAGATTCATGACCACAGGGGGGTGGGGGTTTTCGGTGTCGTCAAAGCAATTGTCGTCGGCAGTGCCTAAAAACCCGGAATCGTCGTCCCAGACTTCAAGTCGGTAGGGCGGATTGGTGGCATCAATGCTTAAAGAAACGTTAAACGGCAAGGTTGTTGTTTGGTTGCTTTCGTTGTTGAAAATTTCGGTGTTTGAGCCATCAAAGATTTTGATGTACACATCGGCACTGCTGCCAAAATCGCTGCAATTGACGGCCGTAACTGTAACATTGGTCAGCTGGAATCCAAAGGTGTCGACGGTTGCGGTATAATTCACCGGATATTGGCCGGGGGCATAAAAGGTGACGGCCGGGGGATTTTCAATGTTGGATTGCAGTCCGTTCCCAAAATCCCAATTGTATAAAAATCCTTGGGTTTGTCCGGGAATCGGAACATAGCCGTTGCTGGGAAAGTTGTTGATGAAATTCACGGTGAGTGGGGCACAGCCAATTCCGGGGGCCATAGAGAAGCCCAAGTTCGAGGTGGTATCTGGAAGCAATACCAATACGTTAGGGAACGAGGTTTGGGCTTGTTGAGGTCCTAAAATGCCGGCATCGACAGTGGCGGTAACAAAAATGGTAACGGCATACACGCCGGGGTTTCCGACGGGAGTTCCGCAAATGCGCACACAACCCAGCGTATCGTTGGAAGAGGGAAAATAGGTGCAGTTGTTGCTGTTCATATTGCAAGACCAGTTCAATCCGAAAGGCAGTCCGGAAATGGCATCAATGCGGAGTTGCAGCAAATCTACAATGCCCAGCAATCCGCCAGAAAAAGGTCCGGCATCGATTTGCCTTGGCAGGTAAAATGTAACATCTTGTGAGTAGGCTTGGGCAACCGTAGCTGCGGGCAGAGAATCTGGACACAGTCCGCCGCCGGGCACATAACAGCTTGGATTCACGGCACATCCGGGGCAGGCTTGAGCCGCAACATCAAGGTGGGCAAGGCCGCCCAGCAGCAGCATGCATAAAAAAGCAAGAGTATTTTTCATAGGGTTGGTTTCCTGATAACATTAGGTTAAAGATACACCGAGAAAATTAAATTTTAAGTGGTTTTATCTGCGTGAGGCAAACGGCTTGAGCAGATTGGGTCTGCTGCCCCGATTTTATTGCGGAGATTGTGGGGGTATTTGATTTTTTTTTGGGGGGGGGCGGCGGGCGGGCTTTCAGGGCTAGTCCGCCGGTGCCGGAAGGCTGGCCCAGCGGGCTTGCGGGGGCTCCCAAGGTCGCCTCCGCGCCTCGCGGGCCAGGCTCCGGCACACTGGCGTCCTACCCTCTTCAATCCCTGCCGCGGGCGGCGTTGAGACTTGGGGGGGATTCGTAATAGAATGTATTGGAAACGAGGGGACAACCTAAAATTCCAAATCCAATACGTGCTCCCCTTTCAAACCTCCCCTACAACCCCTACCTTTGAAGCATGAGCCCAAGCCCTTGGTTTCGGATATTGGTGCCCGTGTATTGGCTTGGGTTTTTACTGCACCGCTTTCTTATTTTCCGTTTGGGCCTGAGGAAAAAGGCCGTTTTGCCCACCCTGGTGGTGGGGAACTTAACCGTTGGAGGCAGCGGAAAAACGCCCATGGTGCGCTGGCTGTCAGAACAGCTTTGTCAACACCGAAACATCGGAATCCTTTCTAGGGGATATGGAAGGACAAGTAAGGGTATCGTAGAGGTCCTTGTCAATAGCCTGGCAACAGAAACCGGCGACGAGGCCTTGGAACTCAAACGCGCGCTTCCACATCTGCCCGTTGTTGTTTCAGAAAACAGAAGAAAAGGCGTGGAATGGATTCAAAAACACCACCCACAGGTACAATGGGTGCTGTTGGACGATGGCTTACAACACCACCTCCTGCAACCCGACATTTCCATTTGTTTGGTCAGCCATTCCGCTTTTAATCAGAGGAATAAGGACCTGCTTCCCGCAGGCCGTTGGAGGCAACCCTTCCGAACCCGAACCCAATTTGATGTTCTTTTTTTAACCAAATGTCCGCCCAATATGGATTGCCCCAGCGATTGGGATGCCTGCTTTTTGGAAGAAATGGGTCCGGCAGTCGATCTGCGAACTGGAAATCAAATCAATCCGGAAGTTCCGGGAATTTTGCTGACCGGCCTGGCAGACAACCAAAGTTTGCGCCTAGCATTCCCCGGTTGGGAACCCTATGCCCTCCCCGATCATGGCCATATGAACACGAAGGAAATAGAGGCACTGGAGCGTCGGGCCGCCGGGCGATATATTCTAACTACAGGTAAGGATTTGGCTCGATTGGGGCCTGCAGCAGCTACCCTATCACGCTTGGCCCTTGTACCTTTGCGCCTGTCGATCCTTCGGCCTTCAGCATCAGAATTAACTCAAAAAATCATGCAGCATGTGGACAGAATTGAACGAAGCCGCAAACTTTCTTAAGAAGGAATTGCAAGGATTTCAGCCCGAAATTGGCTTGGTTCTAGGAACCGGTTTGGGCCAACTGATGAAAGAAATGAAAGACGCCCAACGAATTCCCTATTCTGCAATACCCCATTTTCCAACAAGTACAGTTCAAAGCCATGCCGGCGAATTGCATGCGGGAACAATCCAAGGGTTTAAGGTGTTGGGAATGAAAGGGCGCTTTCATTACTATGAAGGCTATTCGTTGGCTCAGGTGGTATTCCCAATTCGGGTGATGGGAATGTTGGGGATAACCCATTTGGTGGTGACCAACGCCGCAGGCGGAGTGAATCCAGATATGGAAGTGGGCGAAGTGATGATGATTACCGACCATTTGAATTTGCTGGGAGACTCCCCCTTGTCGGGACCCAATATTGAGCAATTGGGCCCCAGGTTTCCAGACATGCACGATTCCTATGATGCTACTTGGGCCGGATATTTCAGACAGGCGGCCCAACACTTAAACACAAAAATGCATGAGGGAGTGTATGCTGCCCTGAAGGGCCCAGCTCTGGAAACACCGGCAGAATACCGATGGATACGAACCATTGGCGCAGACGCCGTGGGCATGTCTACAGTACCCGAAGTGTTGGCTGCTCGGCACATGGGAATAGGGTGTTCCGGTTTTTCTGCCATCACCGATTTGGGAGTGCCGGGCCGAATACGCAAGGTAGTATTGCAAGACGTTTTAAATGCGGCCGAAACCGCCGGAAAAACCATGTCGGAAATCATTTTGGGTGGCTTGCGCTTGGCACAAGAAGCGAAATAAACAGTGGCATTGAAGCCGGAACCTGTTTTTTACCACAAAGGACTCAATGTCGGCGCAAAGGGCACAGAGGGAATGTAGTTACAGCGAGGGTGTGCAAGAGTTTGGAGGCTCCTTTGGGAACATTGCGGCTCCCTTGGCGGCCTTGGTGGTAAAAAAAGGCAGTCAAGCCTTAACCACACTCAAAAATCACTTCCGACCAGAACGATCTTTACGCTTGTATTGCAGCGCTGCCGAAGGCTCTGGAACAAAATGGCCCACTCCGCCACCCCTAGGGTCATTGAAATGCTCCGGAACTTTGCCGGCCATGGTGCGCTCGGCCCAGCTTTCTGTTTGGCTGCCGTCGTCGCGGCGTTCCATGGTAATGCACTCTTCGACAGGGCAAACCAGTGAACACAAATTGCAGCCGACGCAGTTTTCGTCGATGATTTCAGGCACACGACTGCCATTGGTGGGCAGAGCAATGGCCTGGTGAGCACCGTCATCGCATGCAATGTGACAGAGCTGACAGCCAATGCATTTGTCGGCATTGATGCTGGCCACCACCTTGTAATGCAAGTTTAGGTTTTTCCATTCCACCACGTTTGGCACAGCCTTCCCGGCAAAATCGTAGATGGTGCTGTAGCCTTTGTCGCTCATAAACTGGCGCAAACCAGCTTCCATTTCGCGCACAATACCAAACCCATAGTGCATCACCGCGGTGCATACTTGCACCGAAGTAGCGCCGAGCAAGATAAATTCCACCACATCGCGCCAGGTTTCAATGCCCCCAATGCCGCTGATGGGCGTATTTCTGATTTCAGGATGTCCGGCCAGTTCTTTGAGCATGTGCAAGGCGATTGGCTTTACCGCCGGACCACAATATCCGCCATTGGTGCCTTTGCCGTCCACTACAGGATAGGGCGCATAGGTGTCTAAATCAATTCCAACGATGCTTTTGATTGTATTGATGAGCGACAGGGCGCTGGTGCCGCCGCGTACCGCCGCCAAAGCCGGGTCAGTGATGTCGGAAATATTGGGAGTCAATTTTGTGATGACCGGAACCGTTGCCGCTTCCATTACCCATTGAACAATGGTGTTCAAGACTTCGGGTTCTTGGCCTACGGCCGATCCCATGCCGCGTTCGCACATGCCATGTGGGCAGCCGAAATTCAATTCTATACCATCGGCCCCGGCATTCTCAACATCCTTTACAATTTGAAACCACTCTTTTTTGGATTCAACCATTAACGAAGCAATCACAGCATGATTGGGGAAGTATTTTTTGACTTCCTCAATTTCGCGCAGGTTGTCGGCCAGGGGTCGGTCGGTAATTAGCTCGATGTTATTGAGCCCGGCCATGCGCGTATCGCGGTAATTGATGGAGCCGTAACGGCTAGACACGTTTTGAACAGGAACGCCCAAGGTTTTCCAAACGGCACCACCCCATCCGGCCTCAAAGGCTTTCATGATTTGATATCCGGTATTGGTGGGCGGCGCCGAGGCCAACCAAAAAGGATTTGGGGCTTTAATTCCGGCAAAATTTATGGAAAGATCGATGTTGCTCATGCGTTTTTATTTTGAATCCACTGATGTATACCCTGGGCGGCCAGCTTACCTTCGTAAGCGGCATTCACCACTTCAGCTCCGCCGTTCACCATGTCGCCGGCAGCGAAATATCCGGGACGAGAAGTTTGATATGCAGCGTCAACCACAACGCGGCCCTTTGCGTCGGTACTTATGTTGGGTAAATGCGCCAAAAGGGCGCCTTGCTTGGCCTGTCCGGTTCCCTTAATCACGAGGTCGGCAGGCAAATGAAATTCCGATCCGTCGGGGCGGGAAAACGTTACGCCTGAGGCTTTATTTTCGCCTTCAATGCGCAGGGGACTAGCCTCGAACACGCCTTGCACGCCGGCAGCTAAGGCCGTAGCATATTCAAAATCATAGGCTCCCATATCGGCCTTGGTTCGGCGGTACACCAAATGCACCGACTGGGCTCCCATGCGGGCAGATTCACTGGCGGCATCCACAGCGGTATTTCCACCGCCAATCACCACAACCCGTTCCGGAACCTGAAATGCATGCTGTTTCATGCGCAGTTCTTCAACAAATTCAACGGCACCAACCACACCGGGCAGTTCTTCGCCGGGAATGTTGAGTTGAGCTGTAGCTCCTAGGCCTAGTCCCAGAAAAACGGCATCAAACTGTTTTTCCAATTCGGCAAATTGAGCGGCATTTTGAATGGGCTGATTGTAATGTACGGTATAGCCCAGCTGTTGTTGTAGGTATTCGTTTTCCCTGAGGGCCTCTTCATTGGTAATTTTGTAGGGAGCAGTTCCATACACGGTAAGGCCGGTTGGCAGGGCTTTAGCTTCGAAAATCTCGACGCTGTAGCCCAATACCCTCAATTCGCAAGCGCAGGCAATTCCGGCGGGGCCGGCGCCCACGATGGCCACCCGGCGTCCATTGTCCGGACCGGGCTTGAACAACGGCGTTTTTGCTTGCATCACCGCTTCGGTGGCGAAATTCTGAAGCCGACCAATCTGCAACGGCTTCATGTCTTGTTCTGTGTACACACAGCTGCCTTCGCACAATTGTTCTGTCGGACATACCTTTCCACAGGCATTCCCCAACCAATTTGAATCGTAAATGGTAGCCGCCGCCCCTTTGACGTTTCCGGTATTTATTTGCTTAATAAACAGAGGAATATCAATGTGGGTGGGGCAAGCGGTCATGCATGGAGCATCGTAGCAATATAGGCATCGGGCACTCTCATAATAAGCCTCGGAGGTGTTCATCAGGGGTTTTTTCGGCGGAAAATTCCGCTGATACTCCTGGGGCGTTTCGGGTCGTTTGTATTCAGCCATCTGCCTTAAAGTTCAGTTAGTTTGCCATAGGTTTCGGGGCGACGATCGCGGAAGAACTGCCAGGTAGAGCGCACCTCATCAATCATATCTAAGTCAAAATCAGCCACCAGCAATTCATCGTTGTCTTCCGAGGCTTGGGCAAAAATTTGTCCGCGGGGATCTACAAAGTACGAGCTACCGTAAAACTTGCCCAGATTCCAGGGTTTTTCGGTTCCTACTCGGTTGATGCAGCCCATGAAATATCCATTGGCAGCCGCATGTGCAGGTTGTTCCAATTTCCATAGGTACTGAGAAAGACCGGCAACTGTAGCGCTGGGGTTGTACACAATTTCGGCGCCGTTCAGTCCTAAAATCCGTGCTCCGTCAGGGAAGTGCCGATCGTAGCAAATGTACACGCCCACTTTGGCATACTTGGTTTGAAACACCGGATATCCTAGGTTCCCTGGCTTAAAAAAGAATTTTTCCCAAAAGCCGGAAGTGTGTGGAATGTGGTTTTTACGGTATTTGCCCAAGTAGGTGCCGTCGGCATCAATTACCGCCGCGGTGTTGTAATATACGCCGGGCATCTCCATCTCATACAAAGGAGCAATAATCACCATTTGGTATTTCTTGGCGTACTCTTGCAAGCGGGCTACGGTAGGGCCAGGTACAGGCTCGGCCGAGTTGTACCATTGTTTGTCTTGGCCCGGACAAAAGTAGGGCGTGTTAAAAATCTCTTGGAAGCACAGAATCTGTACTCCTTTTCTGCCTGCTTCTTCAATATAGGGCACATGTTTTTGGTACATGGCTTCGCAAATGTCTTGAATGCTGCCTTCGCCTTCGGTCATGGGCAGGGACAACTGAATAAGTCCGCTTTTTACGTTTCTTGGCATAGTGGTGTTTGTTTGTCGTTTATCCTAAATGTTGTGTTTTTCCTCGGTGAATAAATTGGCCGTAACCGGGCTGAATCAGGCATTCGTTGTTGTGAATAGCCAATTCTCCGCGCAATAAAACGGTTTCGGTTTTGCCGGTCAATTCCATGCCTTCGTAGGCGGAATAGTCGCAGCGCATGTGGTGGGTGGCCGCCGAAATTTTATGCTTGATTTCGGGATTAAAAATGACGATATCGGCATCGGCACCCACCGACAAGGTTCCTTTTCTGGGGTGCATCCCAAAAATTTGGGCCGCTCGGGTTGAACTGGCTTCTACAAATTTGTTCAGGGTAATGCGGTTTTTAGCTACTCCCTCTGAAAACAAAAGCTCTACCCGGTGTTCTATGGCCGGATGCCCGTTCGGGATTTTGCTAAAATCGGTTTCTCCCATTTTCTTTTGCTCCCACATAAAGGGACAGTGGTCGGTACCAACCACCTGAACCAAGCCTTGATTTAATCCGGCCCATAAGGCTTCTTGGTCTTTGGGTTGGCGCAAGGGCGGGCTCATGACCCACTTGGCGGCTTCGAACCCTTTTTCGTACAGGGAGGCGTCCAAGACCAAATATTGGGTGCAGGTTTCAACCAACACCCGCTGGTTGCGTAAAGTGGCTCGCCGAACGGCATTTAAAGCACCTTCGCAGGTCATGTGGACAATATATCCTGGGCAGCCGGTGTAATAAAGCAGGTCGGCAAAACGACCAGAAGCTTCGGCTTCCGTAATTTCCGGCTGAGACAAATAGTGATATAAGGGGCTTAACTTCCCTTCCCGCTTATGCCGGGCAATCAGGGCATCAATCATGTCGCCATTGGTGGCATGCACGGTAACCAAGCCCCCGTGGTCACGCACCACACGCATCAGGTTCATCATCTGCCCGTCGTCAATCATCAGGGCGCCTTTATAGGCCATAAACGTTTTGAAGGAGCTAATGCCTTCTTTTTCAATCATGGCTACCACCTCTTTGGCGACGTCGGGATTGAAATCGGTAACGGCCATGTGGTAGGAGTAATCGCCCACTGCTTTTCCTTCCGATTTTTTCTGCCAGGTGCGAAGCGCATTGTATAAGGTATCGCCCTGGGTTTGAAGAATAAAATCAATCACCATGGTGGTACCGCCAAACAGGGCTGCACGAGTTCCGGTGGTATAATCGTCGCTGGAATAGGTTCCCATAAATGGCATATCCAAATGCACATGGGGGTCAATTCCGCCGGGAATCACCAATTTGCCAGAGGCATCAATCACCCGATCTACGCCCTGGGTAGGTAAGGCATGCCCAATCCCTGCAATTTTGTCGTTTTCTACCAATAAATCGGCGGCAAATGTCGCTTCTGCGGTTACCAGCGTTCCATTTTGAATCAAGGTTTTCATGGCTCAGATGGGGTTGATGTTAAGTTCTGTTTCATTCCTAATCCATACACCAAAAAGGCAACAATGAATCCGGTGAACCAGGCAATTTGATATAAAAAGGCTAGGGCTTCTACCCAAACTCCGATCAAGGCCATTCCAATTCCCAGCAACAGGGCCAGAATGGCTTTCGGATTTATACCAAACGAATTGTATTGATAGATGCCCGACAAAGAAAACAAGCTATTTACATCTAGTTTCTGCTTCCGAACCCAGAAATAATCGGCCAATAAAATGCCCAATACCGGACCTAGGAAGGCGCTAACCAAAAGTAAAATGGAGGAAATTTCGTTCAACAGCCACCATGGACAAATTGCAATTCCAATAACGCCGGTCAGTAAGCCACCGGTTCGGAACGAAATTCGTTGGGGCCACATGTTCGAGAAGGCCGTTGCCGGCGCAATGACGTTGGCCGCTAAATTGGTGCTTAGCGTGGCTACCAACAACACCAATTGGGTTCCAATTACCACCAGAGGTTGGTTGAAATGCGATAGCAAACTGGCGGGATCCCAAGGGGCGCCTTCCTGAGTCAATACATCTGCAAAGGCTATGGCGGCCGCGCTCGTAACAAACAGGCCGACAAACGAAAACAACATCATGGTGGCCGGCAAGCCAATAAACTGTCCTGACACCTGAGCCCGTTGGTTTTTGGCGTAGCGGGTAATGTCTGAAATACTGATGGCCATTGTGGCCCAAAATCCCACCATAGCGGTAAACCACAACAAATAATCCCACCAGCCAATTCCGGCAGATGCCCCTGCCTGAGACGGATTCAAACGTTGAGGCGTGGATGCACTAAGCAACTTGCCCTGAGCATCGCGGGTTTCAAACCAAACCGCCAAGGTGTCTTTAGAATGGTCGGCACCCAAGGCCGAAGTGAAAAAGGGCCGTTCACCGTAGGACCTAGGCAGCTCAAACACTTCCGAGTCGTTTCCTGAGGCTAGGGCACGTACCTTCACCACATCGGCTTTCCATTCCCCGGCCGAATTGGTCAGCGGATGAAAAAATACCATATCCTGTCCGTTCTGCAGTTCCCGATGTGCCGATCCGGTTTGAAGCTGTTCGCTTTGTTTCAGCACTTGGCCAAACCCACCGCCGACCAAAACGCCCCAAGCAATTAAGCCTATCCCAACGGCAATGAGGACCGGCGCCGAATACTCTTCCAGCCACTTAATTCCCTCAAACCCTTTCACCACAAAAAACATGGAAATCAGCCAGAACAGTCCAAACCCGACAAAATTCAACATGGTAGTTCCCTCTTGATAGGGTTCTCCCAGCAGCAAACTAAGAATAGCTCCAATGGCTAGGCCTCCCACCCAAGTTTGAACTCCAAACCACCCGCAAGCCACCAATGCCCGCATCATCGATGCTATATGAATGCCATGCACTCCAAAAGCCGACCTGCCAATCACCGGAAAAGACAAGCCGTACTTTACGCCGGCATAGCCATTTAGCACCATGGGGACCGTAATCACCACATTGGCTAAACCAATAATAAGTAAGGCCTCGATCCAATTTAAACCGGCTTTCAGCATGTAGGATGCCAACAACCAAGTTGGAATGCAGACCGCCATACCTACCCACAAAGCGGCCAAATGCCAATGGTTCCAAGTGCGTCCTGAAACCGGCACAGGAGCCAGCTCTTCGCTATACAACGAAGAGTGCTTGTAGGATTCGGTGCTGTTGGTCTGTTCCATGAATCTTAATGGCAGTACTCGTCGGCAATGTGCAAGGCTTCGCGAACAATATCTAGACCTTCATCAATTTGGTCTTTGGTGATGCAGAGCGGAGGAGCTACAAAAATCCAGTTCCAACGCACAAAGGTGAACATACCCAGTTCCTTTAGCTTGGCAGCCATGCGGTTGGTTGGCTCCATATGTGCCGGGGCCGCATTCCAGGGCACAGTCGGCTCTTTGGTTTCTCGGTTTTTCACCAATTCAATGCAACCCAGCAATCCGGTATTTCTAAAATCTCCAATGCTGGGGTGCTGCTGAGCCAGTTCGGCCACCCGCTGCTCCATATACCTACCCATTTCGGCCGCATTTTGAATCATATTTCCTTCCTCCATCACCTTCAGGTTCTCAATGGCCGCGGCACACGCCACGGGATGAGCAGAATAGGTGAGTCCTGCCGCCAGCGGGCGGTCTTCAAAATAGGCGGCAATAGCAGCATTCACCATGGTGCAACCTAAGGGCACATATCCGGAAGTGATGCCTTTGGCCATGCACATGATGTCAGGAACCACTTCATGGTGGTCGATGCCAAACCATTTTCCGGTGCGACCAAATCCGCTCATAACTTCATCGCAAATGAGCAGAATATTGTATTTGTCGGCAATGGCCCGCACTTTTTTCCAGTACCCTGCCGGGTATTTTATGCAGCCTGAAGAACCGCTTTCTCCCTCCATTAATATGGCGGCAATGTTACCGGGGTTTTCGTACAAAATCACCTGTTCCAGGTTGCGTGCTGCCATTTCTCCACATTCTTCGGCCGTCCGAGTTCCCCAGGGGCAGCGATAGAAGTACGGATTTTCTACGTGGGTAACACTGGGCATGGCCTGACTGTCCATAGGATGCCTGCGCGGATCTCCACTTACCGAACCGGCCCCGTAGGTCGCCCCATGGTAGGAGCGGTATTGCGCAATAATTTTATGCTTGCCGGTGTACATCCGGGCAATTTTAATCGCGTTTTCTATGGCCTCAGCGCCGCCTAAAGTGAAAAAAGCCTTGCTTAAATCGCCCGGCGTAATTTCGGCCATCTTCTTTCCCAGTTGGGCACGCACCTCGGTAATCATACCGGGATACACATAACTGACTTTTTCCATTTGCCGGGC
This sequence comes from uncultured Flavobacteriales bacterium, assembly GCA_903825395.1. GTDB lineage: Bacteria > Bacteroidota > Bacteroidia > CAIKAF01 > CAIKAF01 > CAIKAF01. The sequence continues at coordinate 46,649 of CAIKAF010000010.1, read as the reverse complement.
CACTGCCTGAGTAACGCGCTGGTTCCCGTGCCCTATGTTCACATTCATCAGCTGCGACGAAAAATCAATAATGCGCTTGCCTTGGGCATCCCACAAATACACCCCTTCTGCACGATCAATTTCAATCGGATTCAACCCCGATTGCTTTGACCAAGAAAATAAGGTGTAGTCTAAACTGTCTTTTACACTCGTTGACATCATACTCTCTTCGTTCTTTGTAATTAGCTCATCCAATTGGTGCGGGCCTCCGGATTCCATTTGGTGGAGGTTTTTTTGTTTTGAGTCCAAAATTCAATGGACGATTTTCCGGTAATATCCCCCATTCCGAATTTTGAGTCGTTCCAGCCCCCGAAGGAGAACGGCTCGCGAGGAACAGGTACCCCAATGTTCACCCCAATCATCCCGGCGCTGGCGCGCTCCATGACCACTTTCGCCATCGAACCGCTTTGAGTGAATACGGCGGCGGCATTTCCATAGTTCGAGCTGTTTTCCACCTCTAGGGCTTCGTCCAGGGTTTTGGTACGGACAATGGAAATCACCGGACCAAAAATTTCTTCTTTGGCCACGGCCATATCGGGCGTTACATAGTCAATAATGGTGGGGCCTACATAAAAACCGCCTTCTTTTCCGGGAACGGTAGCCCCGCGACCATCCACCAAGATTTTTGCTCCGGCTTGCTCGGCTTCGGTAATGTATCGTTCAATGCGTTCTTTGGCGGCTGCACTAATGACCGATCCTAGGTTTTTTCCGGGCACGATGGCCTTGGCTTCATCAACCATTCGGTCAATGATGTGCTGCACCTGATCTACGGCCACCATTACAGAAGCCGCCATGCAGCGCTGTCCGGCGCATCCGCTCATAGATGCCACTACATTGCTGGCCGTCATTTCCAGGTGTGCGTCGGGCAAGACCAGAAGGTGGTTTTTGGCGCCACCCAAGGCCACGCAGCGCTTCAGGTTTGAGGTTGCCCGAATATATACCAGTTTGGCTACAGCCGTACTGCCAACAAAAGAAACGGCTTGAATTCCGGGGTGATCGCAGAGGGCTTCCACCACGTCTTTGCCACCGTGCACCACTTGGAACACGCCATCGGGCAAGCCTGCTTCTGTTAGCAGTTCCGCCATGCGCATGGCGCTTAATGGCACCACTTCCGATGGCTTTAAAATCACGCAGTTCCCCAAAACGATCGCGTTGGGCACCGTCCAATGCGGAACCATATTCGGAAAATTAAAGGGGCTGATGCAGGCCACCACGCCCAGCGGTTTTTTCTCAATGCGTGCTTCCACGCCGCGGCTCACCTCTTGCACTTCATTCACAATAATTTGAGGCATAGAAACGGCGAATTCGCAGAGTTCCATGCTTTTTTCAATTTCGGCCCGTGCTTCATCCATGGTTTTGCCGTTTTCAATGTGCACCAGGCGGGTCAGCTCTTCCATATGGGTTTCCAGCAACTGCCGGTAGCGGAAGAAAATCTGAACGCGTTCTTTCAGGGTTTTGGCCGACCAAGCGGTGTAGGCCGTTTTGGCGGCTTCCACAGCCATATCTACTTCATTCATTCCGCCCATGGGCACCATCGACAGCAACTGTCCGTCAATGGGGCTAATCACTTCCAGCGCAGGCCCGTTCAATTCCAGCGTTTTGCCTGCAATCAGGTGTCGAGCTTGGGGCAAAGTCAATTCAGCAATCGTCATAGTTTTGTACAAATTTGGCGGGGTTTCGCCGCGGTTTAAGGTTTTAAAAGGACAAGTTATTACAAAAGAACTGAAACGCAACGGGCTTTGCCGGAGCGAATCGGTTAAGTATCTGTAAATCAGTGTTTTTTAGGGTCTTCCAAAAATCTATGAAATCTTACCCGGCGGGGGGAATCGGGGAGGTAGGAGTGTTTACATCCATTTATAGCGCTTTTCGGGTTTTAACAGCTCGACTCCATCAAAAGCAATTAATAGGCCTAACCGCCAATTTTTAACACAAAGGCCGCAAAGGAAGCCGCAATGTTCGCAAAGGAGCCACGAGCCCTCTAGCGACACAACACACCCTCCGTGCCCGTTGCGCCGAATTGAAATGGTAAAAAATACTCTCGCTATTTTAATGGGATTTTTACCATGAAGGAGCCGAAAAAGGCGCTGAGGGGGAGTGAGGCAAATTTTCTATTCCAAATATTATCATGTATCCCACAATAATGCCACCTACAATAATATCACCCCCACGGGGTCCTGGTGTTTTGAGCTACGGAATAGCAATCAATGATCAATACAATCATGAAGATATTTCCCCCAGCAAGAAGGCTGATTTTTGTTGTATCACATAAAATGGCGTAAATTTTACAATGCTATTGTAAAATTTACGCCCAAATATAAAATATGAGGGGAAACAGGCCTTTCTCTGGTTTGGATTTTTGAATGTTGTCGCTTAAGTGTTCTTTTCCGTGAAAAACCCATCAAGGCCTAACCGCCATTTTTTACCGCAATGGCCGCAAAGGAAGCCGCAATGTTCGCAAAGGAGCCTCGGAACTCCTGCACACTCTCGGTATAACACCACTCCCTCTGTGCACTTTGTGCCGACATGGTGTCCTTCGCGGCAAAAAAAACTTCAAGTCACTAAAATCGTTCTTTACCGTAATAGTAAACCGCCCCCAATTTCAAATCCCAAACGGACTACCTAAACGCCTGAAGCTCAACCATTGACTTGTACATGCCTCCCTGTTCCATCAATTCCTGATGCGTTCCTGCCTCTTGTATCCTCCCGCCCTTCAACACCAAAATAAGGTCGGCAGACCGCACCGTACTTAGTCGATGGGCCACAACCACCAAGGTGTGGCACCCCGACAATTGAGCCAATGCCGCCTGCACCGCGCGCTCAGATTCCGAGTCTAAGGCAGACGTCGCTTCATCCAAAAGCAAAATTTCTGCTCCATGGTACAAGGCCCGAGCCAATCCAATCCGTTGCTTTTGACCTCCAGACAATCGATTGCCTCCGTCGCCCACCTGAGTTTGAAAGCCCTGAGGTTGTTGCAGAATAAATTCCAAGGCATTGGCCTGTTGAGCCGCCTGAATTAAGTGGTCTTCGGTTCTATCCTGCTCCCCAAGCCGAATGTTGCTTTCAATGCTGTCGTTGAACAACAGGGCTTCCTGGCTCACCAAGGCCAACACCTTCCTCCAATCCTCGGGGCGTATTTCCTTTAAATTGACGCCATCAACCCTGATTTGCCCTTCAAGGGGGTCATAAAACCGAGCCAACAGATTGATTAGGGTTGTTTTTCCAGAACCGGATGGCCCCACCACGGCTACTGTTTTTCCTTTGGGAATGCTGAAGTTCATTCCACGCAAAATCCACTCTTCGCCGAACTGAAATCCTAGGTTTTGGATTTCAATGTGGTGTTGAAAAGAAGTCATGGTCGCTTGGCCTTCGCTAAGGGCATGAGGCTTGGCCTGCCGAATCATTTCTTCGATTCCATCCAATGCCGCCACTCCTTTTTGCGCATCGTAAATGGATCTGGATAGCCCTTTAAATGGCTCGATAAGCTGAGCAAAAACAACGATGTAAGTAATAAATGCAGCTGCCGAAAGTTGAGCAGAAAACACCAGTGACCCGCCCCACCAAAGCACTGCGGCAACAGCAGCAACCCCAAGCACCTCTCCCAAAGGAACAGCAAGGTCGGCCTGACGAAACATCCGAATTCTTCGCTGGGTATATTCCCGATTTTCTGATTCAAAGCGGGCGGTAAAAAAAGGGGCGGCACCAAAGGAGCGAATCATTTTCAACACGCTAAGGCTTTCTTCCAGGTGGGCCACCAGGCGACCAAAATGCTGTTGTGCCATTCTGGTGTTTTTACGCAGCGCGCGACTAACCAGGCCTATAACGCCGCCGGTGATGGGCAAAAACAAAAGCAAAAATAAGGTGAGCTGAGGACTCAGCAGAAGCAAGGCAACTACGTAGGTAACAATGTGAAGTGGGTGCCGAAAAAAGGCCGTAACCACCGACAATATTGAAAACTCGATGTCCTGCACATCGTTGGTTAAGCGCGACACCAATTCTCCCTTGCGGCTATCGGTCAGGTAGGCTTGAGGCAAATTTAACACCCGACGAAACAGCTGGTTGCGAAGGGTTTCTGTGCTTTTATTTACCACCAGCGAGGAATGCCGGGTTGCCCAATAATGAAACCCGTTTTTCAGTCCAATGGCGGCTACTACAAACAGGCAGACCATCAGCAAGGCGAATTGAGGTCCATGTATGACTCCAATGTGGTGAAGGGCATATTCGGCCGAGTCCAACATGCCTTGTTTGCTCCATTCCCAGCTTGGTGCTACATTGTTGACCTGCGCCGAGGGATAAAAAATAAGTTCCAGGAGGGGAGCAATCAACACCAAGGAAAACAAGCCAAAAAAAGTGCTTATCCAACCAAAAACAAGATAAAACCAAAGGTTTTTACGGAGCCCTCGGGTTAAATGAAATATGCGCAACAATCGATTCACCGGATGCAAGTTACGGAGCAAAAAGGGATTTTATTCTCAATTGAACTTGCCAGGTGATTTGCCGAAACCAGCCCGCCGGCTTATGGTCCACCAACGATTTCCACCTGCCGTTGTGGCTGCCTTGCTCTACGCAGGTTGGATGCGCCCAGTAATGCTTCAACCCAATCATGCCGCTTAAGTCGTTGTGGTACCAGTCTATTGGACGATGGCAACCCTTTTCCTGAGCATGATTCCAAATGCGTTTGGCCAAGGGCTTGCTCAACATATACCCCCCGGTTGCCCGGCCTTTGGGCATGGCATAGAGCAATTGATTTTTTTTTCTTTGCTTCCGCGGCACCCAGACCTGAAGGCTGTTTTCAAGATTAATCAAGGCCATATCGCGTTCCGCCTCGGGCAACGATTTCCATTCCTCTACCATTTGATTGAACAGCGGCACAAAGTTGTTCGATAAAATGGCATCGTCTTCTAAAATAAGGGCCGACCCTATGTTTTCTTGCACCATAGTTCGATAAATGAACAGGTGCTTTAAGGCACAGGAATGGGCAGGCCTAGGGGCTCCGGCCATCTCATCTCCGGAAAAGTACTGCTCTATGATTTCGGGGCTTAGCTCTTGAAGGTCTGCTTCCAACATCCAACGAAAGGCAATACCCAACCGATTCAATTGCTGCTGCATCCAGGTTTCACGCTCAAGGTCGTGCTTTACATGCACAACAAACACCGCATCAATATTCAACACACCGTTATTCTGGCTTTGCATTGATTCAAAGGTAAGAAAGGCGGCATGAAAATGGGCCTCTTCCATTGCCCATGTTCTAGCAGTTTGGACTTAGGGAATCACTAGGCGGTGCAGTGCCCGGCTTCCCTGATGTTCAATTTCAACCATGTAGGTCCCTGAACTCAGGCCTTGAATGTTGATTTGTTCTACCTCTGACGAAGAAGCTCCCGACAACACTCGGCGCCCCATCAGATCGCTGATGCGGAACTGAAATGCTTTAGCTCCGGCCAGGGCAACATGAACAACTTCATGCGCCGGATTTGGCCATACCTTGGATGGCAATGCCGCCATGTTGTCCAAGCCCGTCACAAAACAGGGGATGCTGGGATTTGGAATGTACGTCATGGTTAAGAAATCAATGTAGCAGGCATAATCCGGCCGATCTACAAACGGATTCCGATTGCCTTGCAGGCTATCCAAGAAGTCGTTGCGGGCAATGTCAAAGGAGGTTGGGGGATAATTGAAGTGCCAGTTTTTTATTACCTCTTGGTTTTGAATTGCATTGAGGGGAGTTCCGTTGCAATTCTCGCCCATGGGGGCATTGAAATTCCAGCCATTTCCACTCACACTGTTGTAGCATGCGGCCATGTACATCAAAGCACGCGCGGCGCGCCCCTTGTGGTAATCGGCGGGCTCGTACACCCGGTTTCCAACCGCATCCAATCCAAGTACTCCTACTCCGGTTGAAACCAAAGGATTCACTACTTCTCCCAAGGGGTAGTTGCAGCGGACGCCGTTGGCATTTTGAAAGGTCGGGAATAAATTGTGTTGGTCGTTGTACTCTGGTTTTTCTGGCGAATCTGCAGGGTGGGTTGGCATCCAGGTGTGTGGCCAGCTGTGCTCACGGCTGGTTCCGGTGGCTCCGAACTGAAACGGCTCTTGATATAAGATGGGGGCGCCGGAATATGGGCAATCCAGCACCCGATCTTTGATGTTGGGTCCGCTGACAATAAAGGTGTCTCTAGCTTGAAACCCTTGAATCATTGTTTCAATGTAATCGCTGTAAAAAATGGCTGTATGCGGATTAATCAAAGCCTGCAAATCGGCAGGGAAGGTGTTCAGGGAGGGGTCTATTCCGCTGTACTCGTTGGGCGCTTCCATGGTGGACGGCGTAGTAATGGATGCATTAACCGGAGTCGCCGCATAGTTGGTGTAACTGCCGGTTCCATTGAATCCGTAAACGGATATTTCATCGGTTCTACCGGCCAAAATCCAATTGGGAATAAAGGCAAAAGGTCCGGGAGCGGGTTTGCCTACGTACACCACTTTGGCATTGCCAATGCTCATGCCCCGCTGGTAGTTTTGTCCGTTTTGAGGTACGGCATTGATTGGACTGCCTTCGCTGCGCAACACCAAATACCCGCCATAGGCGTCCGGGCCGTTTATGGGAAGAGTCATTCCAACCGTGTACCGGAAAGTTTTAACATTCGAAATGGAAACATTGCTGGGCGCGAAGGCGGGAGCGCTGGCCAAATTGCCTCCAATTCCATACAGCTGAATGCTGTACACACTATCTACTGTAGGATCGTTGCTTTTGATGGTCAGTAGGGCTTGGTGGGTTCCCGGCTGATTGGGCGTAAAATCAATGTTGGCTATTTGGCTGTTGCCGGCTGTTAGAGTGAGTGGAAAATTGGGCGAGGTTACCGCATAGCTGCCGGCAGCCGGCCCGCTCAAGGTCATGGAATAAATGGTCAGATTTCCGGAAAGGCCCACGTGCCTTAAATCCAAAGGCAGTGCCGTGGTCGCATTTACAGCAGATTGAACGGGCTGGGTTAAGCCCGGATTAAATAGCTCTGCATTGGATTGGTACACCTTCAGCTTTTGAACCGTGTACGGCGGTGTAAAAACAGAAATGTTGTCTACTTTGATGTTGCCTCCCCCATTGGGGTCGTTGCCGCTCATTTTGGTTTGAAAGAAGAAACGTACATACCGTGTTAACGGGTCGGTAGGCGTGACCGAGTCCAACAGGCAGTTTGTGGCATCGTTTTGAGAAGGGATAGCCTGCGCTCCGGTGTAGGTTTTCAGGTCGGTCCAGCTTAGTCCATCCACTGAAGATTGCACGATGAATGTTCCATTCCAATATGGCGCCGAACCGGTTTGACCTCCGATCTCGTACCTAATCTTGCCCGGTTGAGAGGCAAATTGCATTTGAAGGAACCGGCCACCGAAATCCAATTTAAAGGACGATGGGTTTTGAATGATGGAACTGCAAGTAGAGCTGATGTAATATTCAGAACCTGAGGCCATATTGGTAGTGAAACCATTGGGCATGGGGGGGCTGGCATCCCATGAGGTAGGAACCGGAGCCAGCTGCCCGAGTACATTTATTGACAGTAAAAGAGAAAACAGGAGAAAGAAACGCTTCATAAAGGTTTGGTTTGGTAGAAAAGTTGGTGTTGGATTATGGTGCAAAGTAAGGTGCTTTTTAGCAATAATGTGCGCCAAACCGATTCCCAGCGGTCACATTTATAGATTTTTTAGGCGGCCACCGTCCACCGGAAGGTTGATGCCTGAAATGTACCCGGCCCGAGGCGAGGCCAGAAAGGCGATGGCATGCGCAATTTCTTCGGGCTGGGCAAAGCGACCAAGTGGAATTTCATCCATCATTTCCTGAGCAACATCCTCTTCTGTACGGTTTGTTTTTAGCGCTTTGGCGGAAATTAAATTTCTCAACCGGGCTGTATCTGTGGCTCCGGGCAACACATTGTTCACGGTAATTCCCCAAGGGGCAACTTCGGCCGATAGGGTTTTGGCCCAGCTGCCCATAGCTCCGCGAACGGTATTGGAAACGCCAAGTCCGGGTAAAGGGGCCTTAACGCTGGTGGAAATCACATTGATTATGCGTCCATATCCGGCACCAATCATTCCGTCCAACAGCAATTGGGTTAACGTTTGGGCCGAGAGCACATGCTGCCGGAACACCTGTTCGAATTTTTCAATGGGCTCGTGGATGAGCGGCCCGGATGCCGGTCCCCCGGAATTGTTGATTAAAATATGCACCTCGCCTGAGGCGGCTACGGACTGACCCACCGCTTCCCGAAGGGCATTGGCGTCGGACATATCGGCGGCGATTGTGCGGTGCTTTTGGCCGGAAAAAGCCGGTAATGCATCTCGGACTTCCATTAATTTTTCGGGGTCTCTGGCCAACAATGTCACCTGAGCCCCCATGGCCGCCAAGGCCATTGCGGCCGCCTTTCCTATGCCTTCAGAGCCTCCACATACTAAGGCATGCTTGCCTTTCAATTCTTCTGTCATGTCAATAAAAGTTCAGTTGCAGGAAAAAGTTCGGGGTAAAGGTACACAGCGTGTTCGGAAAAGGAAGCCGTCTTCCTGCGGATTGAGTTGCGGTTCTTGTTTAAAACGGCCTGTTCGTTTGAGGGGGCCGGGCCCCGGATTGCAGTGGCAGGGGAGCGGATGGGGGCGGCTTAAACGGGCCGGCGGGCGGAGGCGACCAAAGGAAGCCCACGCACCGCCCAGCCCGTTTGCCGCCGCCGCCGCTCACCTACAACGGAAAGCCGGAAATGGCCCCAGTCAAATTCATTTTGTATCTTCACGACAAAGAAGAAAATTGAAATGCGGTATTTTACATTTATATCTCTGTTATTGACCAGCACGGCTGGCTTTGCTCAAGCGGTTAAGCCCTCGGAAAAAGCCACTTTTTCGCTCAGTGCCGAGGTTGATTTGGAAGCCAGTCCGGTGCAAAACCAACACCAAAGCAGCACCTGCTGGAGCTTTTCTTCGTTGGCCTTTTTTGAGTCGGAACTGCTGCGCATGAAGCGGCCGAATGTTAATTTGTCTGAAATGTTTGTGGTGCGGCACGTGTACCAAGCCAAGGCGGAAAAATTCGTGCGCCTGCATGGCAATGCCAATTTTGGTCCCGGGGGAGCCTTTCATGACCCGCTGTTTGTGCTTCGCACCTTTGGTTTAATGCCCGAATCGGCCTACCCCGGAAATGCGTACGGAGAGGAAACGGTGAAGCACAATGAACTGGATGCTGTAACGCGGAGCCTTGTAGATGCCGTCGTTAAAAACCCAAACCAACGGCTTTCTACGGCCTGGAAAACAGCCTTTAGCGGCGTTTTGGATGCCTATTTGGGGCCTTTGCCCGGATCCTTCGAACTGCAAGGAAAATCCTACACTCCGAAAAGCTACGCCAGTAGCCTTGGCCTAAATGCCAACGATTATGCCGATTTGACCTCGTTCAATCACCATCCCTTTTACCAGTCTTTCCCCATCGAAATTCCCGACAACTGGAGCTGGGAGCCAGCCTACAATCTGCCCCTTGACGATTTGATGGCCTGCCTGAACAATGCCTTGAAAAACGGATATTCTGTGGCTTGGGGTGCCGATGTTTCCGACCCCGGCTTTAATCATAAAATGGGCTTGGCCATTAAGCCGGAAGGCGGATTTTCCGGCCGCTCACGCGAAGAAAAAGAAGCCCTGTTTTTGTCGCCGCAACCTCAACAAACCATCGGCCAAGAAGCCCGGCAAGAAGCCTTTGACCGGTATGAAGTGACCGACGACCACGGCATGTTGATTACCGGCATGTTCCGCGATCCAGCCGGAACCGTGTACTACAAAGTGAAGAACTCCTGGGGAGATAAAAGCAACGATTGCGGAGGATATTTTTACGCTTCTGAAGCCTTTGTTCGTCTTCATACCATTAATTTTCTAATGCATAAAGACGCCCTAACAAAAGAGGTAAAAAAGCAATGGCAAGAGCGGCGTTAACCTCTGATTTTCAGACCTCACTCAACCTTATTGCCACCTTTTGTGTTTCTGATTTAAATTAAAGTACTACCTTCTCCATGCTGGGAATTGATATAAAAAAGTTAATTGAAGAACTTGGGGTCGTTTTCCGTCGAGAGACACGGAACAATACCGAGCTGCAGGAATATTTGGGGCACATCGAATCGAACCGGAATTACGGCTCCGAAGACTGCATCGAAATTTTACGCAGTGCTGCGCCCTTCTTGAAACTCATGGTTCAAGAACGAAACATCTCGGCCGAGAAAGTGATGACCCATTGCGCCAAACAAGCCCTCCCCTTGGTCTTTTTTGGCAAAAACCAATCGGGAGCCTACATCAGCACCAATCCCGGCAAATCCTTTGACTTAAGGCACATTCAAGACGGAAATGTACAGCAGAAAAGCATCAAAGGAGAATTGCCTTGGACTGCGTTTGAATCGGGCGAGGGCGGATTTCGGGTGCTGCTCTTCGAACCCTTAGACTGGATTTTTGGGGTTGAATCTGACGAGTACAAGCGCCTGAAAGGCCCTTTGAGTCGATTTTTCCGATTGATGCACCAGGAACGGAAGGAAGTCATCCTGCTGTATGTATATGCCCTGTTTACCGGGGTAATGGCGCTGTCGCTGCCCCTGGGAATTCAGGCCATTATCGGGTTTTTAATGGGAGCTCAGGTTTCCACCTCATTGGTGCTGCTCATTGTGCTGGTACTGCTGGGGGCCTTCTTAACCGGCGCCCTGCACATCATGCAAATTTGGGTGGTAGAAGCCATGCAACAGCGCCTGTTTGCGCGAGCTTCGCTGGAATTTGCCTATCGCTTCCCCCGAATGCGCATGGATGCCCTCTCAGAAAAATCTCCTCCTGAGCTCGCCAACCGCTTTTTTGATATTCTTACCATTCAAAAAGGACTTCCAAAGTTGTTGATTGACCTCAGCAGCTCGGTGCTCCAAATTTTGTTTGGAATTATTCTGCTCTCCTTCTACCATTTTACGTTTTTGGTGTTTGGCCTGGTCGTTATTGGTGTGGTGTATGTCATGTTTCGACTCACCAGTCCCAAGGCTATGGATGCCAGCTTACTGGAATCAGACTACAAATACAAAACCGCCAATTGGCTGCAGGAACTTGGGCGGCACATTGAGCTGTTTAAGCTGACCGGGAACAGCAGCCTGCCCTTAGAAACCACCGACAAACTGGTGGCAGGCTACATTCGACACCGCCGAGAACGCTTCCGAATCATTGTGTCGCAAAACTGGTTCATGGTGGCCTTCAAAGTCATTTTGACGGCAGGTTTGCTGGTGTTGGGCGGGGCTTTGGTGGTGAACCAGCAAATCAACATCGGGCAATTTGTGGCCGGAGAAATTGTCATCATCCTAATCATCAACTCGGTTGAAAAATTCATTCAAGGTTTGGAAACGGTGTACGATGTGCTGACCGCGGCCGAAAAACTGGGCAAAGTAACCGACATTCCCCTGGAACAGCATTCTGGGCGGCGCCTTTCTACCCAATTGCAGCAAGGGGGCATTGGAATTGAGGCAAGGGGATTGAGCTATGTTTCTCCGCATTCCGGAAAAAGCGTATTGAAGCAGGTGCAGCTGCGCATTGTATCGGGCGAAAAAGTATGCTTAACCGGAGGAGAAGGGGCTGGAAAATCTACCCTGTTGAGTTTGTTGAGCGGCCTGTACCAGCCCTCGGCCGGATTGGTGCTGCTGGATGACGTTCCCTTGCGGAACCTGGACGCCCAAGACGTACATACCCTGATTGGCGAAACCGTATCGCAAGACACCATTTTTTGGGGCACTGTATTTGAAAACATTAGCATGGGGCGACCCGGTATTGGCTTTTCAGAAGTGAATGAGGTGGTGAAAGCGGTCGGCTTAACCCAAGAAATTCAAGCCTTGAAAAAAGGATACGATACGGTGTTGATTCCCGATAAAAAAGGCATTTCAACCTCAACCCTTCGGAAAATTTCATTGGCCCGGGCCTTGATTGAAAAGCCCAGGATTTTGCTGTTGGAAGATTTGGGACTGGGCTTGGGACCGGAACAACGGGCCGACTTACGGCGGCTGCTCATTGACGACATGAGTGAAACCACCTTATTGATTGTTAGTAAAAACAGGGATATGGCTATGGCCTGCAAGCGCTTGGTTATTTTAGACCAAGGCAGCTTGGTGTACGATGGAAAACCATCTGAATTGCCAGCCGGCTCTCCCTTCAACCAGGTTTTGGAATAGGCTATGCTTGATATGTCAAAATACCAGGCTCCGCTGGAAATGGAGCAAGACCAATTTGGAGCCTTTCGGGCGATGACCAATCCGCGGACTCCCCGCATGTTGGCCTACTGGCTGGTCGGCTTTGCCTTTTTGGGCTTTTTATTGTTGTTTCTGCCTTGGACTCAGAACATTCGCGGGTATGGAAAAGTGACCACGCTGACTCCCGAAGACCGGCCACAAACCCTTCAAAGCCGCATCGACGGCCGCATTGAACGCTGGTACGTTCAAGAAGGCGATACCGTTCGTGCCGGCGATACCATCGTTTTCATCAGCGAAATCAAAGACCAATACTTTGATCCCAACCTGTTGCGCCGCACCCAGGAACAACTCACCGCCCGCGAGAAATCGGGGGGCGCCTATCAAGACAAAATCATGCAGCTGGAACGGCAGATTGCTGCCGAGCGCAACAACCTGCGCATCAGCTTGCAACAGGCCCGCAACAAAATCAGCATTGCCCGCCGCAAGGTCGGCATTGACAGTGCCGAGGTGGAAGTGGCTAAAACGGCCTATAAAATTGCCGAAGATCAGGTTAAACGCGCCGAAATCATGTACAAGCAAGAAGGCATCTTGTCCTTGCGCGAATTGGAAAACCGCCGGAATAAAATGCAGGAAACCGCCGGGAAACTCGTTGCCGCCGAAAACAAACTGGACAATGCCAACCGAGAACTCATCAACGCCACCATCGACCTAAACGGCATCGAAACCGAATACCTCTCGAAAATCTTTAAAATCGAGTCGGAAATTCAAACCGCCAATACCGAACTGTTTAAGACCGACGAAGACATTGCCAAGCTGAACAACACCTACGCCAACTACAGCATCCGCAGTCGGTTCTGGCACATCACCGCCCCAAAAGACGGGCAAGTGGTTAAAATCTTAAAGTCAGGTTTGGGCGAAAACGTATCGGTCGGAGAACCCGTTCTTACCATCACGGCGCTGAAGCCCCGACTGGCCATTGAAATGTACGTCAAGCCCGTTGACCTCCCTTTGATGCAACGCGGCGAAACCGTTCGCATCATGTTCGACGGATGGCCCACCATCGTCTTTTCCGGCTGGCCCGGAGTTTCCTTCGGCACCTTCGGCGGAAAAATCTCTTCCATCGATTCCGACATTTCTGAAAATGGGATGTATCGAATGCTGGTAGCTCCCGATATCGAAGAAGGAGGATGGCCTCAGCAAATTCGAGTGGGTGCCGGAGCCCAAGGCTTTGCCCTGCTTCAAGACGTCCCCATTTGGTATGAACTGTGGCGGCAAATCAACGGATTCCCGCCCAATTTCTATTCTGCTCTGCCCGAAAAAGCAAGCACCACTACCCCTAAACCGAAAAAATGAGGCTGAAGAGCTTGGTATGGATTGGCTGGGCATGGGCCCTGTTCTGCTCTGCTCAAGACACGACGGCGGTGCTTCAATTCAACACCTACCTGGAGTATGTGGCCAAGCACCATCCGTACGGAGCGGCCATCGATCAAATATCAGAACAAGCCAAAGGCCAATTGCTTTCGGCCCGCGGCGGATTCGACCCCCTGTTGCAAAGCAACTTTGAACAAAAAGACTTCGACCAAAAAAACTACTGGCAATGGTGGGAAACCAAGCTGAAGGTGCCGACCTGGTTTGGCCTGTCCGGTTACGCCTCCTTTGATTGGATGCGCGGCTCCTTCATCGATCCCTCGCGCACCATTCCCGAAATGGGGCTTCCCGCTGTGGGAATAGAAGCCAGCTTGCTGCGCGGACTCATTTTTGATGAACGAAGGGCCATGTTGCGCCAGGCACAGCAGGGTCTGCTTGCCGCCGAGCAAGAGCGCATTGAAGCCTGGAACGAACTGATGCTCAAAGCCATAAAAGCCTATTGGGATTGGTCGGCGGCCTACCGGAACGTGCAGGTGTTTGCCACCTCGGTTCAGGTGGCCGAGCGGCAGTACAATTCCATTAAAGCCGCCTTCGAGCTGGGCGAAATCCCCGGCATTGATACTCTAGATGCCTTTGTTTTGTATCAGGAACGGCAAACCGGGCAGCTGGTGGCCGGGCAGGAATTGCTGCGCTCGCGGCTGCTGCTCAGCACCTTTTTGTGGCGCGACCGTCAAACCCCTATGGAAGTTCCGGCTTCGGTCATTCCCGATGAAATCCGGTTTGATGTCAGTCCCGCCTTGCCTTCGGTCGATTCCTTGTCGAGCATTTTGCCTCAGGCCGATCAAAGCTCGCCGCTGTTGCTGCGGCAGCAATTCCAGCTGGCCGAACTTGAAGTGGAACGCAAGCTGGCCGTTTGGAATCAGCTTCCCGTCCTGAATGCCCGCTGGAATGCCCTGTATCAGGAATCTCAGCCGTCTTGGTTCAGAAACAACTACAAAATCGGGCTCGACTTTTATATGCCCTTGCTGCTGCGCAAAGAGCGTGGTAAGCGTCAGGAAGTCGAGGCCAAGTTGACCAAGGCCCAGATGGACTATCAGTTTCAGCGGTTGGGCGTTCGCAACCAATTGCTTACCCTGTACAACGATTGGCGGAACTTGGGGCAGCAGCTGGACTTATTGCAGCGCATGACCGGGCAGTTGGATGCCTTATTCCGGGCCGAGCAGCGCCGCTTTGAACTGGGCGAATCTTCCGTTTTCCTACTCAATCAGCGGCAGCAGAAGTTCATAGAATACAAAATCAAAGAAACGGACGTTCGCCGCAAGCTGCATCAAAAACAGGCCGAATTCCGGGCCCTGCTGGGCGAGCTAATGCGCTAAAACCGCCTCTTTTCCCTCTTCGTTTTTATGTTTTTTAGGGCGGCTTATCCGGCTTTTGGCTGTAGCCGCTGGTGGCAGGGCTTGGGCGGCAGCCGCTTGCGTGGGGCTCCCCCTGGTCGCCTCCGCAGCCGGCCGCCCAGGCCCTGCCCCGGCGCGTCTGCCGCCGCAATCCGGGCCGCAGCGCCTCATGGCCATTTATCCGGTTGCTCTGCTCGGTTTTTCCCTCTTACCGCACAAGGCGCATCAACGGATGTTCCAACCTTGGCGTTTGAAGTTTAAACAATTTATAGCCCTTTCTCCTTTCTTTTTTCAGTCATTTTCAATTTGATTTTGTCTTGATTCTATTGGATTGTTTATCTTTCAGCTATGAAACGATTGTTCATCTACTTTTCAGCCATGCTGTTGCTCTGGGCCTGCGGTTCAGGCACAAAAACCAGCAGTTACACCATTCAAAACGCTACGTTTGAATCGGCAGGGCCCTATTTCGAAGGCGCCAACACCTTCACCTTCAGCCATACGGTTGACCCCGCCCTGCTGTCCGATTCCCTGGGATTCTCCTTGGAAAAAATCCGTTCCGTACGGCTTAAATCCGTGAACATCAAGCCTGCCGAAGGTCAGTCTCTGCAAGGCTACCGCAGTTTTGCCCTGGCCTTTATGGGCAATACCAGCGAGTCGATTTCGGCGGCGGTCCTCAATCCCCTGCCCGAAAACAGCGCAACGGCGGCCTTGGGTGTATCGGCCGAAACCGATGCCTCCGCATTCTTTAAAGAAGGAACCTTTTACCTGGTTCTCGACACCGATTTTAAAACCGATGTAGAAGAAAACATTCGCTTTTTGGGCGACTTAGTTTTTGAAATAACCTATTAATCCTGCAGCCATGAACCTAGTTCTAAAGACCTCTTCGGCCCTGCTTTTCTGGGCCTCAACCCTCTTGCTTTCTGCCCAGGCCGATGCCGACCGTCTGCTTGGCGTTTGGGAGCCCAGCAACGGCAAAGCCCGGGTAAAAATCGAGAAAATCGGACCCAAATACTATGGAAAAATCGTGTGGCTTAAAGAGCCGGTAGATCCCAAAACCAAGCAGCCGAAAACCGATAAAAACAACCCCGACGAATCCCTGCGCACGGTGCCCTTAAAAGGCTACCGCCTGCTCAAGGATTTTAGCTATGCCGGCAACAACAGTTGGAGTGAAGGCACCATCTACGATCCGGAGAACGGCAGCACCTACAGTTGCACCATTTCCATGAAGGACCCCAATACCCTTGACATTCGGGGTTACATTGGCATCTCTACCTTTGGCCGCACCGATGTATGGAAGCGGCTTCAAATCCCGGCGAAATAATGTTGCGGCTGAAGCACTATGCCTTGGGCTTGTTGTTCCTGTGCCCACTGATTGCTTCGGCACAGACCGACAGCAGTTCAACCGATGAAGACTGGGACATGTATGGCAATTTGGATTTTGCCGACAAGGGCGCCAAGCGGTTTGCCAGCTCTAAGGTGTTGAATTTGAGTCCGGCGCGGCTCATTGGTGTTGGGTATGAGGTTGTGGGCGGAGCGGGGCTAAGTTCGCCCGCCATGACCAATTCCAACACGCCTGCCGACACCTCTGCTTCCCGCATTGGATTATCGCATGGCTTGCGTCTTCAGGCCAACATCCCCTTGATTTCGCGCAACAACATCATCTGGCAAATGAACCTGAACTATCAGGATCAGAATTATGTGTTTGAAGATGCCACGGCCCTGACTCATCCGTTGCACCGATGGCTTTCGCGCAATGGTCTTCGCAGTGCGGGCGTAGGATTTACCGTATTCAAGCCCTTTGATGAAAAGAACTTTGTATTGCTGCAGGCCTCGGCCGATGCCAGTGGAGATTATGGTTGGAAGCGGCTGCCCTCCTTGGGCAACCTGCGTTATTCTGCGGCCTTGTTGTATGGCCGCAAGGTCAGCGACCGGTTTATGTGGGGGGCGGGGATTAGCCGCACCTATCGGGTGGGTGAATTGAACTACGTTCCGGTGGTTTTGTTGAACTGGACTTCGGCGAGTGGCAAATGGGGAGTAGAGTGTCTATTGCCGGCCCGGGGCAGTTTGCGCCGCACCTTTAGTCCTCGAAGCCTGGCCACCTTGGGCTTTGAATTGGAAGGGCAGAGTTACCGGCTGGAGAATGTAGACAGCGACATTTTGGTGTCTCAAACCAACCTAGAACTGCGCCGCAGCGAGCTCCGTTTGCGCTTGGAGTATCAGCGTTCCCTCTCCGGCTTTTATTGGATTGGCATACAGGCCGGCTTGCGCTACAACTATGCCTTTGAGCTGGACACCTTCGGCGCGGACAACCGTGAATTTTTCCGGGGCTTTTTCGGGGATCAGGGGTATTTGTTGGAGAACAGCCTTCAGCACACGTGGTTTGTGTCGGTGGTGTTTAGTTTGGTGAGTCCTTAGGGGGGGCACATGTTGCTCTGTATTGGTGCGTTGGCTAGGTGGCACTTTTTCAAAACTGGGCTTTAGAGTTGGGCTTGTCCTATTTTGAAAAAGTGCCACCAAATGTGTTGGCTATTTATTTTTCATTTGGCCGATTTTAGGAACGATAGTTATTAAAAATCTTTGGTTAGCGTTACCAATGTCTGGTTGTGTCCTTGGAATACCTTTCTCGCCACTTCCTGCAACAATTATTTCACAGTTCTTTAATTTGTCAAGTCCAATATTGTTTTGCTCCCATAACTTAATTAGCGATTGCGCTCTGTGGTAACTCAGGTCGTCATTACCCACCCAATTGTCTTTTGATGCTTGTCCTTCTACTACTATTAGATATTTAATGTTTTCTTCCTCCGGATATTTTAAAATGAGTTGTTTAATTACGTTACCCGCTTTAAGCAAGTCAGCCCGTTTGTCAGGCACGATTTTAGAGATATCATAGCTGCCTTTTGGAAACAAGAAATGCATATTTAGAATATGCTTTTTGTTCTCTGCATCATACTTAAAATAAGCAGTATCAATATTGTTAACTGTTTTTTCAATTTCCTTAATTCGGTCTAGTTCCCTGCCTTTTTCTCCAAGTTCTCCAATCATCTTGTTTTGCAAGGTATAAACCAATACAAATAAAACTGTAATACTCCCTAATTGTTGGACCAAAAGTTGGCATTGCTAAGTTAAGATTTTTATCAAGCGGCTGAGAGTTTTTTGAATTTAGAATATGCCTCATTAGGAGTGCTCCTGGTACCCTGATGCTTTTTACTGTGGTAGTACTCGATATAGGCCTGAACTCCTTCAAAGAGTTCAAGGCCTGTATCGCAAGGGTTTAGATATATGTAGTTGTACTTTAAGCATCAACCAACTCAATGCGGCATTTAAAGATATCCAAATTTTCGATTCAAAAGCAAGATTTTTTTAACAACATTTTGATATACAGGCTATTATACTGAAAATGATTTTCAGTTTAAAGTATAAATACTTGATTTTGTTGGAATTAAAAATGGGGCTCCAAAGGCCCTTTCCCTTACCTTTTCTATCCACGCCGCCCGCGGCAGGGATTGAACCCGGTTGCCCGCAAGGGGGCCGGCGGCAGCTGTGCCGCGGCGAGGAGGCGACCTTGGGAGCCACCGCAGCCCGGCAACAGCCCGCCCGGCCACCGCGGACTACCGGTGAAAGCCCGCAGCCGCCCAAATTATCCAACGTCTTCTCCTTTCCGCGATGACCATTCTCTGGGAGGTTAAAACCAAATCCCCTGTTTCCTCGTTTAGTTTGCATGCGCGACCGCGGCCATGTACTCAGCAGCTCTGCCTCGGCCCTGGACCTGGGCCGGGCATGGATGGCCCAACGCGGCTGGCAGCCCCAAGCCTTTCAACTTGATGCCTGGCAAGCGGTGTACGAGGGCTGCAACGGCCTGCTGACCGCCCCCACCGGAAGCGGCAAGACGTATGCGCTGTTTATTCCCGCCCTGCTTCAAGCCGCACAATCGCCCAAATCTGGCCTTAAGGTGATTTGGATTAGCCCCGTACGGGCCCTGGCCCGCGAAATGGAAGCCGCCGTGCTGGCGCTGCTGCCGGATTTGGCTCCCCAGCTGAGCGTGGGCCTGCGCACCGGCGATAGCAGTCCCGCCGAACGCCGGAAACTCTGGAAATCGCCACCCGATGTGCTGATTACTACCCCCGAAAGCCTGCACCTGCTCCTGGCCACCCCCGGCTATCCGGACTTTTTCGCGGCCCTGCAAACGGTGGTGGTGGACGAATGGCATGCCCTGCTGGGTACCAAGCGCGCCGTGCTCTGGGAACTGGCGCACAGCCGCCTGCGGGCGCTGCTGCCAAACCTGCAGGTCTGGGGCATTTCGGCAACGCTGAGCGCCCCCAGCGATGCGGCCTATTTTCTGCTGGGCCCTGAACTGTTTCCCAGCGCCCGACTCATCCATGCCGACCTGAAAAAATCCTGGGAAGTGATCAGCATTCTGCCGGAACAGATTGATTCCTTCCCCTGGGCCGGACACTTAGGCATTCGGCTTCTGGACCTGGTTCTGCCCGTGATTCATCAGGCCAACAGCTGCCTGCTGTTTACCAATACCCGGGCTCAAGCCGAAATCTGGTACCGGGAATTGCTGCTGCGCCAACCCGATTTGGCGGGCCAAATGGCCATGCACCACGGCTCAATTTCAAAAGAACTCCGATTCTGGGTGGAAGATGCCCTGCACGAAGGGAAATTAAAGGTGGTGGTGTGCACCAGCAGCCTGGATCTGGGCGTGGATTTTAGGCCGGTAGATGTGGTGATTCAGGTGGGCGGTCCGAAAGGGATTGCCCGCTTTGTGCAGCGCGCCGGCCGCTCCGGACACCAACCCGGAAAGGCCTCGCGCATTTTCTTTGTGCCCACCCATGCCCTTGAAATTCTGGAAGGGGCGGCCTTGCGCGAAGCCATGAACCAAGGTGCGCTGGAACCCATTGAGCCCTACCGCCTGTGCTACGATGTGCTGATTCAATACTTGTGCAGCCTGGCGGTGTCGGAAGGCTTTGTGCCGCAGCACATTTGGCAGGAAATTCGGCAAACCGCCTGTTTTGAACACATGGAAGAGGAGGCCTTTGCGGAGTGCATTCAGTTTATTTTAAGCGGCGGCCCCAGCCTTCAGCATTACGAGGAGTTTCAAAAGGCCGAGTGGGAAGATGGGAAGTTGAGGATTCTGCGGAAAGGAATTGCCCAGCGCCACCGCATGAACATTGGCACGATTCAAAGCGAGGCCATGCTGCCGGTTTCGTATCAGGGCGGAGGCTTGATTGGGCATGTGGAGGAATGGTTTGTGGCGAAACTGGTGCCCGGCGATGCGTTTTGGCTGGCGGGGCGCTTGCTGGAGCTGCTGCGCATCCGCGATATGGCGGTGCAGGTGCGGGCAGCAAAGGGCAGCAAGGGGGCCGTGCCTTCCTGGCAAGGGGGCCGCATGCCTTTGTCGTCGGAATTGGGCGCGGGATTGCGGCGGGAGTTGTCTCTGCCCGCTTCGGAAACGCCTTCGGCAGAACGGGAAAAGCTTCAGCCTTTGCTGGAGGTGCAGGCCAACATCAGCGCCCTGCCGGTGGCTCATCGGTTTTTGGTGGAGGAGTTTGCCTCGCGTGAGGGGCATCATTTGTTCTTCTTTCCTTTTGAAGGCCGCTTTGTGCACGAGGGCATGTCGCAGGTGCTGGCCCACCGAATTTCGCGGCATTTTCCGGTGTCGTTTTCGATTTCGATGAACGATTACGGGTTTGAGCTGTTGAGCGACACCTACATTTCGGCGGAATGGATTCGGGAGCAGGGCTTGTTGTCGGTGGCGGGGCTGTTGGGAGATATTGAAGCCGGGTTAAACACCACAGAATTGGCCAGTCGGCGGTTTCGGGATATTGCACGGATTGCGGGCTTGGTGTTTCAGGGATACCCCGGGAAATTCAAGAAGGATCGGCATTTGCAGGCCAGTTCTCGGCTGTTTTTTGATGTGTTTCGGGAATCGGAACCCAATCATATTTTGTTGAGGCAGGCTCGGCAGGAGGTGTTGGATTTTCAGTTGGAGCATCAGCGGTTGCATGAGGCTTTGCAGCGGCTTTCGGGCTTGGAATGGCAGATTTGTAAGACCCGCCGGCCATCGCCTTTTGCTTTTCCGATTATGGTGGAGCGGATTCGGGAAAAGTTCAGTACGGAACAGTTGGAAGATCGGATAATGAAAATGAAGCAGAGGTATCAGGTGGGGGATTGAGGGGGATTTCAATTCTCTCTTTGTGAAACTTTGCGGCTGCCTTGGCTGCCTCTGTGGTAAAAATTGGCAGAAATTCCTGAACCAGGTTTTTTTACCGCAACGGGCGCAATGTCGGCGCAAAGGGCGCAGAGGGGATGTAGTCAAAACGCGTGCGCCCTCATTCCACCCCAAACCTTTGTGAAACTTTGCGGCTCCCTTGGTGGGCTTTGTGGTAAAACAAACCTGAATGCCTTGATTTAGTTTCACCCTGAATAGGATGCCGAATCCTATTAAAACCCTCCTGGAAAAGCCCATAAAGGTTTCGTATCTTTGTTTAAAACAATGCCATGAATTATGCTCAGTGGTATAGAAAAGTTAGCATTCTTCCAGAAGAATTAAAATTGGAAGTTGTAGATTTCATCGACTCTTTGCTTAAACGGGGCGAGAAAGGGAAAAAGCAGAAGTCCCCAAAATTTGGTTGTGCAAAAGGCCAGATTTATATGTCACCCGATTTTGATGCTCCCCTCGATGATTTCAAAGAGCATATTGGGTGAATCTACTTCTTGATACCCACGCGCTTATCTGGTTTTTAAATGGAGATGAGCAACTTTCAACTCCGGCAAGAAGGGCCATTGAGTCAGACACAAACATTAAACTTGTTAGTATCGCCTCAATTTGGGAAATCGCTATTAAAGTAAGCTTGGAAAGGATAAAATTTGTTTCGGGTTTTAATACGTTCATTCAACTTATTGAGGGCAATGGATTTGAGGTTCTTCCTATCCGATTTGAACATGCCATGATTGTGTCAAATTTAGATTTCATTCATCGGGACCCCTTTGACCGGTTGCTAATTGCACAGAGTAAGAGCGATGGTTTAACTCTGGTGTCGAAAGATGAAATAATTGGGAAATACAATATCCCTTTATTTTGGTAATCTGAAGTTCCTAGAGTAAAAATCCTCTTGAGACCAAAAATTGGGGGTCTTTCGTTTTTTACCGCAAAGGGCGCAATGTCGGCGCAAAGTGCGCAGAGGGGATGTGGGCAAAACGAGGGCGCTCTCGTTCCACCCCAAACCTTTGTGAAACTTTGCGGCTGCCGTGGCGGCCTCTGTGGTAAAAATTGGCAGAAATTCCTGAACCAGGGATTTTTACCGCAAAGGGCGCAATGTCGGCGCAAAGGGCGCAGAGGGGATGTAGTCAAAACGCGTGCGCCCTCATTCCGCCCCAAACCTTTGTGAAACTTTGCGGCTCCCTTGGCGGCCTCTGTGGTAAAAGTTGGCAGTAATGCCTGAACCTGTTTTTTACCGCAAAGGGCTGCAACCCCTCAACCATCAATATCCATACACCCCGCCATATCAACCGCGCCCCAATTTCCACTGCTCATGCACAGAAAAACCGAGTCTTCCCGTGGCTGGCTCTGCACAAATTTGGCCCAAACGGTGGGATCGGAAAACACCTTCCCGCTCGAAATCCCCATAGAATCTGCCACTTCCTGCGCATTTAAGACGGGCAGTCGCTTGATGACCAAGGCATGTGGATCATACAATACAGCCAAGTCGTCGGCCCCCTGAAACACCCCCTGATATTCCGGCAAAAAATCCCGACTCAGACTGCTGTAGGTGTGCAATTCGAGCATGGCGAGCAAACGGTGGTTCGGGTAGGCCTCGCGCACCGCCTGCACTGTTGCTTTCACCTTGGAAGGACTATGGGCAAAATCCTTGATGGCCAAGAAGTTGTGCTGTGGCTTTTGCCCCCAAACTTCCATTCGCTTTGAGGCGCCACGAAAATTCACCATGGATTGCAAAAATTTCTCTTCCGAGCCCCCCAGCAATCGATTCACCACGCATGCTGCCGCTAGATTTTGCATGTTGTGGCGACCTTGAATTCCAACCGGATATTCTCTGCCCTGATGCTGAACGATGGCCGTATGCTGTTGGTAGGTGTAGGCCAAGGTAGAATATCCGTGCCGCTGTATGTCGGTTCGGGGATGCTGTTCCACCATTTCTTTTAAAATCGAATCTTCCAGGCAATAAATAAGATGGCCGTTGGGCACCAAGGTATCAATGAACAATTCGAACTGCCGTTGGTAATCGGCCATGGTTTTAAACACATTTACATGATCCCAGGCGATTCCGGTAATGACACCAATATGACCTTGATAGACATGAAACTTCGGAATGGGCTGACGAGCAGAAGCCAAATATTCATCTCCTTCAATGATGGCCAAGGTGGCGTTGGGGTCGAACATCACCGGAGACTCAATACCGGGAATGCTTGCTCCAACCAGACAGTCAAACGGAACCCCTTGCGCCTGCAGACCATGTATGATCATGGATGTGGTGGTGGTTTTTCCATGGCTACCGCCCACTACCACTCTGGTTTTATGTTTGGTATATTCTTTAAAAAAGGCCGGATACGATTGAATGGTCAAACCTAAGGCTTCCGCCCGAATCAACTCCGGATTGTCGGCCTTGGCATGCATCCCCAACACCACAACATCAATGCCGGCATGTATCCGTTCCGGGAACCACCCTTCTTGCTCGGGAAGCAGGTTGGCGGCCGCCAATCGAGAGCGAGAGGGCTCAAAAATTTCATCGTCCGACCCGGAAATTTCATGGCCTTCTTTTTTGAGTGCCAGAGCCAAGGTGTGCATAGCGGCTCCACCGATGGCTATAAAATGAATGTGCATACCTTGGAATATCTGAATTTTATTGACAGGTTACCGTGGTTATGACGTGGCGATTTGTTGTGCCGCTACACCAGGTAGAATGGTAATTGCAATTGGGTTCGTATCCAAAACAATTGGTGGTTGATGGATAGGCAATCTGAAAACTCTGAGCCGAAGCGTAGCCAATCGCCTGACAAAAACAATCGGCGGTTTGCTGGTCGGTCATGGGCCAACCGTACTGACTGGTGCGTATTAGGTACTCTTGTCCGGGCTGAAAATAATTGAAGGTATTCACGGTAATTCCGGCACTGATGGTCATTTGGAGGGAATCCTTTTCGCTGCAGCCAATGCTGTTGTAGGCGGTAAGGTACACCCAATAGGTTCCGGCTTGCGACCAAGACACACTGGGATTGGCCGAACTGGAAGTAGAGGGATTGCCGCTTTGGAACGACCAAGAATACGAGGCGATGGTTCCGGGCTGAGCCGCAGCAAATGCAACGGAAGAGTTGGTGCCCGCCGAGGTGCTGTTGACAGAAATGGTTGGATTTGGAGGATTTTGGCAATCGCACAATACCGCCTGCCAACCTCCCTGTGGAAGATGCAATTCCAAGCACTGCGTACTGGTATTGTATACCAACAATCCCGCCGCCGGGTTCACAATGGCATTGCGCTGTTGGGTGCTAAGGCGCGGGGGTAAAAATCCCCGATCCGGAAAATCCACATCAAGGCCGGCACTGGAATCCGCTGGCGCAGGGTTGGGCCCAATCCGTACGCCTTGTGCAAATACGGACAAATTTAAAACGGTGAGAACACAAATGAAAAGGATGCGCATTAGGGGATAATGTTAAATTCGACAATAGACAACACATTGGAATTCAGCACCGACGAACCCGAGCTGATTTGAAGGGGTTGGCAAATATATGAGGAGGTGCGGTTGTCTCTGTACACCACATTTGAGCCAATGTTTGCCGAAGCAGAATGAAAACAAGGGGTGGCGGGCACCTCCACTGTGGTTCCTGCGGGCAGCCAAGTTACAAGTCCGGAACCTTGCCCCAGTTGGTGTCCATTCGCCGTTGGCCAATTAACTCCGCCGCAGGAGCTGTAATTGACTGCGATTGCCGTAGAGCTTCCAGAAGTGGCCCCTGTGCAGGGGTTGGGGTTGGTGTTTGACCAGGTTACAGAAAACGTGCTTGTTGATGACAAAAAATGACGCGTACCATAGCTGTTTTGGGTAATCTTCCACACCTTACCCGCGGGTACGGTATATGGGCTATTGCTGTTATCGAGCCACAAAACCTGGTTGAACTGAAGGCTTCCTTGAGCAACACTCGTCCCCGTAATTAGGCTGAATAAAACAAAAGGGATGCATCGTAGCATTTGGATGAATTGAGGCATTGAAGGTACAAATTGAAACGTTTGTAGAGCCAAGGCATGCCTTGGCTCACCGGAAATACAAAATCCGCCATTGTGGAACCACGGCGCGCCTTGGCTCACCGGAAATACAAAATCCGCCATTGTGGAACCACGGCGTGCCTTGGCTCTACGGGCCCCCTCCCCCATTCGTCGTTTTTGTAGAACCACGGCGTGCCTTGGCTCTGCTGATCCGCCACATTCGTTGTTTTTTGGGGGAGCCAAGGCGTGCCTTGGCTCTACGGGCCCCCTCCCCCATTCGTCGTTTTTGCAGAACCACGGCGTGCCTTGGCTCTACGGGGCCGGGAACCCTGCCCCGATTCGACCCAAATAAATTCGTTTGGGGTTTAGGGATCGGCTTGCGGAACCTATCGGTTCTGTTCGTTCCCCAATGCCATTGGTAGGCCGTTGTGAACTTCGATATTTTAACCCGGTAATTGTGCCGGATTCATCCCTGATCCAGCCCAAAAACAAGGCAGAATGTCCGGTATTGTTGTTCCTCCAAAATTGAATGAAATCTCCCGGGCGCGCATGTTCCATTTCTATTTGCGATCCCAGATTCCATTTTTCCATAACATATACACATTGCCGCTCGGCAGAAGGAGCCGTATTCCCATACCAATCTTGTTGTATGCTTTTTAAATCGGCCATGTTCAATGAATCGAAGGAGCCGCGGTCGTTCATGACCTTGAAAAAAACCGCAAAGGTAAACCCCGAGCAATAGGTGCCCGCCTTGCTTTTGCGCAGCAAGGTATCGGTTCCCCGAACCAGGGCCTCTGGACATCCTGTGCTTGACCAAACATAGCCTCCCTCTGCCGGATAGGCTTTGGCCTGCCGCAAAAAGGACTCGTTCATTGGCTGAGCCCTCAACGGAGGCAGCCCCGCCACCATCAGTAAACTGAAAGCAAAAACAGATTTGGCAAACCCCCTTCGCCAAGCTCCGCAGAAAAACAGCCTAAATACGTCCAAAAACATCTTCGCCAACATATGCCTATTAAAGTACCTGCAATTTATGGGTTGTATTGATCCTGCTCAAGAGCGGCAAGAAGAATCCGGAACCAATCTTGGAACGCTACCGAAGATTCCTGCCGCACAAACACTATTCCAATTTTGAAAAGCGAAATTCGATAATCGACGTGTCTATGCGCTTTAAATCCAAATGCATTTCCTCGTGGATGCTCCAGCGAAAACGCCGCAGCCTAAAAAGCGTATTTGAAAAAACAGATTTTGATTTCACCGACCCATCTACAAAGGCCAATTCATCCCCTTTAATGGTGTACCCAAGGGTGTCAACCCAAACATGCCCCCCCATACCTTGCTCCCGCATTTCAAGGAAACACGTGGCGGTATAGGGCTGACTGCAAGGAAAAAACATGATTTCCAATCCACAGGTATCCAGCTTCAATGTCCAGCTTGAATCGGGATGTACCACCGATTGAGCCCCCCAGCGGCCTTGTAATTTTTCCATGGCGACTTCCTCGGCACACCCCGAAAACAAGGAGAACAGAAGGCCAACAACGAAGAAAATTCTCATACATTAAAATGTAGCAGTTACAGAAAACATCCAGCGAAATCCAAGTCCGGCATATACGGTTGCCGAGGCGGCATTGAAGGTGTCAACAGAGCCCGCATTGTTGTCGCTCGCATCGCTGATGTAGGACAAATCGGTGATGTTGTACAGGCTGCCCCGAAGATCAATTCTGCGGTCTTTTATATAAAAATGATAGCCCGCATACAGATTCAACAAATAATAATCGGGCATCCGCCAGGCTTGTCGCCCCAAGTTGGGCCCAAAACCAGAGGGGATGTCTGTAACCTGATACACCGATGGGTCGAAGTTGGCGTAGTTTTGACTAAAATACTGGAATTCAGGCATGATGTACAGGCGCTTTATGGGCATCCAGCGGGTACTCAGAG
Organism: uncultured Flavobacteriales bacterium; assembly: GCA_903825395.1. Lineage (GTDB taxonomy): Bacteria > Bacteroidota > Bacteroidia > CAIKAF01 > CAIKAF01 > CAIKAF01. Next base: position 19,497 of record CAIKAF010000010.1, on the reverse strand, counting down.
AGTAGGTATGCTGGGCGGCATCTCCGACCTTTACTCCTCTGGGATCAAATACAACTTCGTCAACGATGGCGTCGCTTTCGTCTATAATTTGAGCACGAGCTTGCTTGTTCCAAATCCAGTCGCCCAACGAAGCCATCCCTTCAACGCTTAAAAACTTCCAGGGCTTCCAAGTGAAATCAAGTTCCAGCCCCATGTGCCGTGCTCCCATATCGCCGGCCAAGGCCCGAACGGCTTCTCCGTCTATGGTAAATGAAACAGCGGTTGGCTTGTTGTTCCAAAGAGTGTAGTAGGCATTCGCTTGCAGGGCAAATTTCTTGCTTCTATATCCATATCCCAGTTCGGCACTGTACAATTCCTCGTTCAGTGTTTCTTTGACCAAACGGTTGGCGGTGGTGATTAAAAAGGTGAAATAGGGAACCCGACTAAAATACCCTACATTGGCATACACGTTGTGCCGTTTGGTCAGATTGTAGTTGGCTCCTCCCTTTACGGTATATCCAAAGGCCCAAACTTGGTCGGAAGAATTGGAGCGCAAACCGGGGCTGCTTCGGGTGTAGATGTTTCCCTGGAACTGCAAGGTGTCGGAAAATCCAATATTTAAAACCGTGTCGCCAACCGTCAGCTGACGTTTTAAAAAATGATTGTATTGTTTGTATCCGCTTACCGATCCGCTCAGGTTTACAAATGCCGTTAGTTTTTCTCCTTTAAATTCGAGCATACCAAATGCTCCTCCCCACAAAATATCGCGTTCAATGTGCTGACGCAATGTGTCGCCCACGCGAATCAAGGGTTCTGCCGCCCGGTTTTGATTGGGTTGGCCTTGCACTTTGAAAACGTCTCCGCCCATTAAATCTAAAACGGTGCTGTACACTCGACCATTGTAGTATCGGCCGTCAATACCACCTGAAAATGTTAACCCCAAGGGCAATTTCCCCTCTACGGTGCTTAAAAATCCATACCAAGAATGGTCGTTATGGTCTTTACGTAGAATATACCTGCTGACTAAGGTTTCTTGACCGGTCTTCAGGCCAGAAATGTTAAAGTCATACAGCTCCTGTAATTTAATCTTGCCGGTACTGTCGTTTACGGATATCGTACTCCCCCCATCGTTCACCATGCTGCTTCCTCCTCCCGATCCAAAGCTGGCATAGGCGATGTTCTTTAGGTACCAGTTTTTGCTGGCTTTCCAGCTGTGTTGAAAGGTCATGACCGGCTTATGAAATCCATTCACCGTGGTGGTCATGCGTTCCCGCTGCAGGTTGTTTTGAGCCATGTGCTGCTCCAGCGTAATGGCTCCGCTTGCGTAAAGTGAATCCTGTTGGCGGTTGCCGGAACGGGTCCGCACAAACTCATTCCAACCGGAATAAAACCGATTCCCCCTTGCTATTGAATTGCTGGTGTCAATGCCCAAGGAATGGGCCAGATTGGCATCTAAATCTTGAATTTGTTGTGCATACAAAAAACTCCGTTGCCCACTTTCCTGTGGAGCCCCAAAAGCAGAAAAGGAAAAAGCATGGTTTTTCACTTCCTTGTTGATTTTCAGGAAATAGAAAAACATCTGCGAAGACAGGCCTTCAACCCATCCCCGGTTGTTTTTGTAAGAAAGGGCAGCCTGAAGGCTCCAATCGCCGTTCAGCCTTCCTGTAGAGCCGGAAACAACCGTGCGTAAATTCTGATCGTTGCCCAGTTCTTGCTTGATGCTTAGGCTTTTATTCATCTGAATGCCCCTGGTCATGATATTCATGGTGCCACCAATGGCCGGGATAGCGAGTTTTGATGCCCCCAATCCACGTTGCACCTGCACGGTTTGGGTCATTTGATCCAAGCCAAACCAATTGGTCCAATACACTCGCCCATTGAACATGTCGTTCATGGGCACTCCGTCCACCATCACCAGTACATTCTGGGCGCTGAATCCACGGATGCTGATTCGAGCATCTCCATCGCCTCCGCCCTGTTGGGTAGCATAGACACCGGGCGTGGCGTTTAACAGCATGGGCAGGTCCTGTCCTCCTAATTTTTCTGTAATCTGTTGAGCAGATACATTGCTGTATGCCACCGGCGTTTCCCGCGGCTTCGCCAAATCAGAAACCAGTTGAAACTCCTGTAAGGAATGGCCTTTTGATTCCGACATGCGCAGGTGCAATTCGGCGGCTCTTGGAACTTGCACCTTTATTTCTTTGGAATCATAGCCCAAAAATCGAATTTCCAAGGTATGGGTTCCTGCCGGCAAACTCAACCAAAATCGGCCTTCCAAATCGGCTGTAACGCCTTTTCCTGGCGCATACATCACCGCCGCACCCAACAGGGGCTCTCCCGAAATGGAATCTGTAATCAGACCACTCAGCACATGCTGTTGGGCCTTAAGCGAAGCCGGCGGGGCTCCCGCAAGAATCAGGACCAAACAGAGGGCAAATTGCCGCATCTTCGATTACCGTTTGGAAAACCGCTGACTCCGCACCAAGCCACCTTGATAGTATATTTCAAGCAGGTACATCGCCGGAGGCAGATTGCCCAATTGAATTTGACTTTGCAGCCCGTTTACTGTCTGCGGTTGCAGCACCACTTGTCCCGCCAGGTTTTTCACCAAAATCGTTTGCATGGTCAACTCAGAACGCACATTCAATACTTTGTCGGTTGGATTTGGAGAAATCTTGGTAAAGGCCTCTGGCGCATTCTCTAAGCTCATGAAATTGCAGTCGCAGGCATGAAATCCCAAGCTGTCAAATGCATCCTCAGGAATAGAATCCCACTCCAATGAAGGGTCAAAGGATTGAGGATTGGGGTTCAATCCAACGCCTTGCGTCACCGTTGGCTTACGAATCAAGGTGTGGTTTTGAGTCCAGTATTGTAAAAAGTAAGGGCCTTGGGTGTTGCTGTCGTAATTGGTTGGCATTGAAGAAAATGGAGGCAAGTTGGTCCATCCTGCGGTGGGAGAAAATCCGCCTGCATTGTTTGAGGGGCGCTCCCCAACACAAGCAAAAATATCCACATTGATATAGGAAACTCCATCCTCACTGATTTGCTGCAATACCAAGGCATCGTCGCCATTAAAGCACATGGTGCGGCAGGAATTATTGCCCGGAGCACATCCGTCGCAATACAGCCCATCTGCACGACTTTGCAGCGCAGTATCAATGGGGGCTGATTGACCCGTTCCAGAAGGGTCTGTAAGATTTAAGGCCAAAACGTACACGTCTTTCGGGGCAACAACGACTCCGGCAGGAAAACTTAAAATCATGTCTGGGAAAATAATCTCTTCACCAAAATTCTTCCCGTTGTCATACCGAATCAATCGATAACCGCCTAAATCAATAGGATTGTTCGTGGGATTGTAAATTTCCAACGCTTTATTGTTTCCGGAGCCCTCCACATATTCCGAAATAAAAAGATTGGAACACATTTGAGCCCCGCCGACCTGAGCTGCAATTATAGCAAGAAAGAAAAAGACAAGTTTTTTCATGGCACTTAATTTGTGGCAAAGGTAGGCAATGCGCTTTAGCCCTGCCAACCTTGGTATAAATAATTTGTTAATTGGGGGCCCTTTCCGGCTTTCCGCTGTAGTGGGCAGGCGGTATGGGCGGCAGGGCTGGCCGGTGCGTGGGCTCCTAAAGTCGCCTCCGCCCGGCGGCCCTGCCCAGCCCCTACCGTCTGCCCACTGCCGCTGCAATCCGGGGGCCGGGCGACATCCAGACCAAACTTCCTACCTTTACCAAATGACGCCTTCAATTTTCAAGAATTGGTTCCTCCGATTCGTCCTTGCTTTTTTTTCTTTTTTCCCCATTCTCGGGAAGGCCCAAACTGAAAACCAAATTTTTGAAGCCAATATTCTCAGTCCCGAAGTCCACCCCCCCAACGAACCTCTGCTTCCGCCCATAGTAGAGTGGAACAGCGAACAACAGCTTGAAATTTCATTTGACGACCTGAATCACGACACCCGCGACCTCAGTTACCGGGTAATCCATTGCACAGCGCAGTGGGAAAAATCAGACCTTCTGTTCATGCAGTACATGCAGGGGTTTGAAAGCCAGCCCATTCTAGATTACGCCTTTTCCAACAACACCACCACTCCCTATACCCGGTACTGGTTTCTTTTCCCCAATGAATCCATGCGCCCCATCTTGCCCGGCAATTATTTAATCCAAGTATTCCCTACCGACAACCCCGAGCAACTTCTTTTTCAGCAGCGCTGCTTCGTGCTTCAGCCCAGCCTAAAATTTTCGGCCTCTGTCCGAAATGCCAGCTCAGCACGAACCCGCCTTAGCCATCAAGAAGTGGTTTTCAACATCAACATTGGGAACCTAAACCTACCGCTCTTGGACGAAGATTTAATTGTTCATATTACCCAAAACCGACGATGGGATAATGCCAAATTGAACATTAAACCTCGATTTATTGATGCCAGAACGCTGTATTTTGATCATGTAAACGGAGAAAATGCCTTTGGTGGTGGCAACCAATACCGCATGCTCGACTTGAAATCCTTGATCGGAATTCGCGACCCGGTTATGGCCTTCGAAGAACAAAAAGGGAAATGGAAAGCGCTTTTAAGGCCGGAAGTCCCTCGAGCAAATGCGCCCTACCGAGATGTTCCAGACCTAAACGGAAAATGCTTTTACTTCCGAGGCCAAAATTACACCCGGTCGATGGATGAAGATTACATCGAAACCCAGTTTATTTTTGCGCCGCCCGCGCCCCTTGGCTCCGGAGACATGTACCTGATCGGTGGCATGACCAACGGCCACCTTGACTCTCGATTTAAAATGACGTACGATTCTGGAAGTCAAGCCTATTTGCTTTCCGTCCCACTAAAACAAGGATTGTACAATTACTTATATGCCTGGGTTCCCCGTTCCAAAAAACAGGCCGAACTCACCTTTACCGAAGGTGATGTTGCTCAAACGGAAAACGAATATCAAATCTATGTCTATGCCCGTTCCAATGGAGATATCGCTCACCGTTTGATTGGATATACCGAACTTGGATCTAGATAAACCAACGGCCAGCCTTTATGTATTTGCACAAAAAACCTTAATTGGTGCATTATCTTTACCCCAAAAAATACGCCCTTGAAAAAAATTTGGCTGCAAGTTCGATTTCTTCGCCCTGTACTGATTGGTGTTGCGATTCTGGTGCTATTCATGGTGGGCATAGGCAATCCAGCCTGTCGGCCAAAATCGGAAAACGGCAACTTGGAATCCGACACCTCAGAAGAGTTAAATCGGCTCAGCGCGCAAATTGAACGTCAACCACAAAACCCGGACGCCTGGTTTGCTCGATCCAGATATTTTTCCCGCAATCAGCTTTTCGACAAAGCGAGCCAAGATGCACAAAAAGCCTTATCCATCGACTCTGGCCGAGCCGACATTTGGCTGCACTTGGCGGATTTATCTTTCACTACAAAAAAAGTGGAAGAGGCGAGCATGCAAATTGAACGTGCATTGAAAATTGATCCTGAAGGCGAGGCCGCTAATTTGCGTATGGGCGAATTGCAATATTATTTGGGCAAATACCCGGAAACGTTCAGCTACTTGGATGTGGTTATCCGAAAAAATCCATATCAGCCTAGAGCCTATTTTACCAAGGGCATGGCATTTAAAGAAATGGGCGATACCGGGCTGGCCATTTCTTCCTTTCAAACTGCCACCGAACAAGACCCTTCCTACTTTCATGCGTGGATACAGCTTGGTCAGCTTCATGCCGCTAAGCGGTCAGATTTGGCCATCCTTTATTTTAAAAATGCCATGGAGGTCAATCCTTCCAAACAGGAAAGTTATTATGCCTTGGCCTATTTTTACCAACAAACAGGGCGCGTGCAAGAGGCCATGACCACCTACTTGCAGCTGTTGGAAATTGACCCCAAGCATGTCCCTTCCATGCATAACCTAGGGTTTCTGTTGCTGTTCGAAAAAAACCAGCCCGATGAGGCCTTGGTTTGGTTTGAAAAAGCCTTGAACCTAGATCCAGAATTTGTTCAAGCCCAATACCATAAAGCGTATTCTTTAGAGCTTTTGGGGAAATTCGCCGAAGCCAAGCTTGCCTATCAATCGACCTTGGCCTTAAGCCCCGACATGGTTTTGGCAAAGAAAGGTTTACAACGAATCCAACAAAAATAATTTCCGCTTAAAGGCCTTCCCAATTGAAAAATTTGAACATGAAAAAGCGAGGAATTGATGGTTCAAATATAAATTTGGTATTCATTTTAGAACATGATAGATTTGCCGAGATTTTAATGTGTGATTAAAAATTGGTTCTTTTTTGTTGGTGTCATCTGGTCTATCCTTTTTGGGGGGAGTTTTGGCATTAATGCAACTCCGAGCCATTTTTCTCGCCCAGAAACTTTGGTTGAGGTAGCACATCACTCCCAAGATCAGTTTTCGAATCAACTTTTGCACATTGCGGAAATCGAAATCTGTTTTTCTAATAAAATACTTTCTAAAAATAGCAGTTCTAAAAGAATTTCAAGTTCAAAACCTTTTGGAAAAAAAATATCAGATTTCCCTCATGCCTTCTTCAGAAAATTATCCTGTAGAAACTATTTTAGGCTAAAGTGGGCCCAATTTTCCCCCCTTCATAAAGTTCTAAATCACCTTCATCTATTTCACCCATTTTAAAGTTACTCTTTTAGTTCTATTTCTTACCCTCGGGACTTTTTCAAAAGAGTAATTTTTTAACCAATGAAATTCTATTCTGTTTGTGCAAGTTTTGCACTTCTTTTTATATTCGGTTGTAGCAATGGGCCTAATGAAGACCTGCTAACCAAAGAAAGTACATACCCCGTATTTCATCCCCTGTTAAGAGATACCGTTATTTCCAAAGAATACGTGGCTCGAATAGAGGCACAACGAAGAGTGGAAATTCGAAGTAAGATAAAGGGGTTCCTTAACATTATTCATGTGAAAGAGGGCGAAAATGTAACCGAAGGTGAACTCTTATTTTCCATCGAGGACATGGAATTTCGATCTCTATTAGAGCAGTCAAAAGCACAATTGCTCAAGGCAAAAGCCAACCAAAGTGCAGCAGAAATCGAACTTTTACGAACCCAAAAGCTCTTAGATCGTAAGATTATTTCCTCCTCTGAACTAGAATTGGCTTCAACTAAATTGCGAGCAGCAGAAGCCGATGTTGCAGAAGCTGCTTCAAATGTCAATTTTGCACAGATACAACTATCCTTGGCTAAAATTAAAAGTCCTTTCGCCGGCAGAATTGATCGTGTTATTCCCAAAAACGGCAGCTTAATTAATGAAGGAGATTTGCTCACGTCCGTTACCGATATAAAAAATGTCTATGCTTACTTTCATGTTTCGGAACAAGAGTATTTGAATTACTTAAATAAAGGAAATCTTAATGGAAAAGAAGCGTGGCTACTTTTCCCCGATGGCCAAGAATACACCTTTTCAGGTAAGATAGAAGCTGCAGGTTCTGAAATAAATGACCAAACTGGGAATTTAGCATTAAAAGCGTTTTTTCAAAATCAAGACGATATTTTAAGGCATGGTCTTTCTTGTAAAATCAACATTAAACTGAACCAGCCGAATGCCCTTATTATCCCTTTAAAATGTATTATTGAAGAACAAGATCGGACATTTGTTTACGTCGTAGATTCAAACCAAAAGGTTAGGCGAAAATCTATTGTCATTGAACTCCAATTAGGTCGCCTCGCAATAATTAAATCTGGTCTAAAACCAAATGACTTGGTACTTTTTGAAGGAATACAAAATGTTAAGGAAGGAGATAGTATAAGAGTAAATCAGATTTCCGCCCTAGAATCTATTAAATTATAAAGCAATGGTAGAGCAATTTATTCGGAGACCAGTGCTTTCTATAGTTATCTCCATTATTATTCTGCTCGTAGGATTAATTTCCCTTGTGCAGCTCCCAATTACTCAATTCCCTGATATTGTCCCTCCAGCCGTAACCGTTATTGCAAAGTACACAGGAGCGAACTCTGAAACCTGTATCAAGTCTGTCGCCATGCCCATCGAAAGGGCAATCAATGGCACTCCGGGAATGACTTACATGAGCACCGTTAGCGGAAACGATGGCGTCACCTTGGTTACCGTTTATTTCGAAGTGGGGACGGATCCGGACTTGGCTGCGGTAAGTGTACAAAATAGAGTAAGCACCGTTCTGGACGAATTGCCGGAAGAGGTTATTCGGGCCGGTGTTAGTACAGAAAAAGAGGTGAACAGCATTCTGATGTATCTCAATATTTTAAGTGAAGATCCTTCCCTAGATGAATCCTTTATTTACAATTTTGCAGACATTAATATATTGCAAGAATTAAAGAGAATTGATGGCGTTGGGCGAGCGGAAATTCTTGGACAAAAGGAATATTCTATGAGGGTTTGGCTGAACCCAGAAAAACTGCTGGCCTATAATATTTCGGCACAAGAAGTGGTCGATGCACTTCGAAGTCACAATGTTGAGGCCGCTCCTGGCAAAATCGGAGATAATTCAGGACAGGGTGAAATGCCCTTACAATATGTTTTAAAATACTCTGGAAAATTTATCTCAAAAGACAAATACGATTTAATTCCCATTAAAAGCGATGCCACCGGAGCTATTCTTAGGTTAAAAGATGTAGCAGAAATTGAGCTGGGCACTATGTCCTATGGTCTTATATCAAATACTGATGGAAAGCCTTCCGCTACTATATTAATTAAACAAAGGCCTGGTTCTAATGCTAGAGAAATTATAAAAAAAATTCAGAATAAAATGGAGGAGCTTAAAGTTTCAAGTTTTCCACCTTCCATTACATACAATTCTGCTTATGACGTTTCAAGGTTTTTAGATGCCTCAATTAAAGAGGTAATTAAAACGCTAATTGAGGCATTAATTCTTGTTTTTATTGTCGTTTTCATTTTCTTGCAAGACATAAGGGCAACGATTATTACCGCTATTTCTGTTCCAGTTTCAATCATTGGCACATTTGCATTTATGAAAACTTTTGGGTTTTCCATGAATTTATTAACCCTTTTTGCTCTTGTGTTGGCGATTGGTATTGTGGTAGATAATGCCATTGTAGTAGTTGAAGCTGTTCACGCCAAAATGCAAGAAAAAGAGCTTGACGCAAAAGCTGCGACCATCGAAAGTATGCGAGAAATTGGAGGTGCAATTATAGCAATTACGTTGGTAATGTCCGCCGTTTTTATTCCGGTTTCTTTTTTGGGGGGGCCCGCAGGGGTCTTTTACAGGCAGTTCTCTTTAACTTTGGCTGTTTCGATTTTCATTTCAGGAATTACAGCCCTAACCCTGACCCCCGCACTTTGTGCACTATTGCTAAAACATTCCCATCCTGAAGAAGGAAATTTTGGGTGGTTTTTCAAGACCTTTAATTCTATTTATCAACGGTTTTCCTTGAAATATATTAGTCGAGTTGAAAAAGCAACTCCGAAAAGACGTTTTACCCTTGCTATAACTCTGATTACCATCTTAGCTTCTGTCGCTTTGACCAATCTAGTTCCCTCCGGATTTATTCCAATGGAAGACCAAGGAATGATTTATGCCCATATTACTACCCCTCCTGGATCAACAGTTGAACGAACCGAAAATGCAGTTCAAGACATGGTTAAATCCATAGAAAAAACGGAGTCCATAGAAAATATCTCAACGCTTTCGGGATATAATCTCCTATCTGAAACCGTTGGCGCCTCTTATGGCATGGCATTAATCGGCTTAAAACCATGGGACAAGAGAAATCAGAGCGCAGAAGAAATTATTGATATTTTAAAGGAAAAAACCAATCACATTAAAGATGCTAAAATTGATTTTTTCCCTCCTCCGACGGTACCGGGTTTTGGAAATGCCTCTGGATTTGAACTTAGAATACTTGATAAGACAGGCAGTGGGGATTTAAATAAATTATCCTCCGTCACGAATGATTTAATCAAAAAAATTGAACAATCTAAAGAGGCTTCTTCTGCATTTACCACTTTCGAAGTCTCATTCCCTCAGTATTTAATTCAAATTGATTTAGACCAAGCGGCCAAAAAGGGGGCTACAATCGAAAATTTGATGTCTTCCCTTCAAATGCTCGTTGGTAGCTATTATGCAACGAATTTTGTTCGCTTCAATCAAATGTATCGAGTTATGATTCAAGCTGCACCTAAAGCAAGGGCTGAACCTCATGACATTTTAAAATTAACAATCAAAAATAAAGATGGTTTACAAATCCCGATTTCATCCTTTGTTAAACTAAAAAAGATTTTTGGTCCAGAGCAAATCACTCGGTATAATATGTATAACTCTTCGCTGATTACAGGAGATGCTGCCGAAAATTATAGCAGTGGAGAATTAATTCATTCGATTCAAGGTTTGGCTAAAAATAGCCTTCCATCTGGTTTTGATTATGAATGGAGCGGGATTACCCGAGAAGAAATTTTAACAGGCGGGCAAACGGGAATTATTTTGTTAATATCAATAGTATTCGTTTACCTTATTTTAAGTGCTCAATTTGAGAACTTTTTCTTGCCCTTAACAATCATTTTCAGCCTTCCTGCGGGCATATTAGGCACCCTCCTCTCCCTGAAATTAGCAGCTATAGAAAACAATATATATGCCCAGGTCGCTTCTGTTATGTTAATTGGACTACTTGGCAAAAATGCCATCCTAATTGTCGAGTTTGCTATTCAAAAAAGAAAAGCGGGCCATTCCTTGCAAGAGGCTGCAAGGGAAGGAGCTCTTTCAAGATTAAGGCCAATTATTATGACTTCTCTTGCGTTCATAGGAGGTCTAATCCCCTTGGTGTTAGCCTCCGGGGCAGGAGCAGTAGGAAATAGAGCTATTGGAACGGCTGCCGCTGGGGGTATGTTGACTGGTACTCTGCTTGGCATTTTTATAATTCCTGGCTTATACTTTCTTTTCGCAAGTATTTCTGAAAAGTTAACAAAAAAAGCGTAAAATAAATAATTATGCCAAAATCTTTTTACATCCTATTCTCATTAATACTTACTTCAATTCTATCAACTGCTTGTAAAAGTCTAATTATTGAAGATTTGCCAAAAGCAACAGAATTGTCTTCTATAATTTATAATAAGACAGAGGGTTCTGATTCAACATTTATAGGTAAGCCAATAGATGTCTTTAAAGATTCGCTTTTAATGGACCTTTTTAAACAAGGCTTAAAAGCCAATAATGATGTTCTTATAGCTATAGAACAGGGGAAAATTGCTGAATCAAATTTAAAAATATTTAAAAGCCATCAGTTGCCTACCGCTGGATTAAATATTGGGACAGGAATCCAAAAATTTGGGGACTATACAATGACTGGAGTAGGAAATTTTGACACCAATCTTTCACCAAATATAAGTCAAAATCAACGTGTTTCGCAACCCTTTGTTCCAGATTATCTTTTAAATTTTCAAGCAAGTTGGGAGATAGATTTTTGGGGCAAATACTCTAATTATAAAATGGCAGGGAAACTAAAGGTTATTAACTCTGAACTGATTAAACAAGTTGTAAGCTCTAATTTAATAGCAAAAATTGCATTATTATATTATGACTTAATATCTGCAGACAATCAACTCCTTATTCTTCGTCAAAATATTCTTCTACAAGAACAAGCCCTCGAAACAATTAAATATCAAAAAGAAATTGGATTGGCAAACCAATTGGCAGTTGATCGACTCCTTGGACAACAAAACAATTTTTTGGCTCAAGAACCAATCATTTCCAATAAAATAAAGCAATTGGAGAATCAACTTAACCTATTATTAGGAAAACCCAGCGGAGAAATTAGGCGGGAAGGTCGTATTGAAGAACCTGTCCGAATTAATTCATTTGATACAATCCCAATTAATCTTTTAAAAAACAGGCCTGATATCGTAGCCGCAGAGAACAATTTAAAGGCGTCTGGATATCTACTAAAGTCAGCAAGAGCTGATTTTTTCCCTTCCATTGCTTTAAATCTCAACTTCGGTTTAAATTCTTTTAATATCCAATCTCTACTGAATCTGCCTGCGTCTATTGCAGGAGGTGTTTTTGGTGGAATTACAAACCCGATTATAAATAGGAAAGTCCTTAAAAACAATTTTCTTATTAAAAATGCCGAACGAAGAATATCTTGGTTTGAATATCAAAAGTTAATTCTAGAAGGATTCTTAGAATTATCAAATCTTATAAACTATGAAAAATCCATTTCGGAAATAATCGTTTTAAAAAAACAAGAAGTTGAAATACTTAAAAGTGCTTCAACTATTTCAAAGGACTTATTGATTAATGGAAAGTCAAATTATTTAGAACTTATTTCAGCCCAGCAAGCCGTTTTAAATGCTGAGATGGAATTAAATAGTTTAAAGGCCGAGCAACTCAAAAATAAGATAAACTTTTATCGTGCATTAGGAGGGGGTGCATTTTAAAACTTATTAAATATCAATACAATTAAATTCCCCCTTAAATAAAAATTATCATATGAAAGAAAAGTTTTTAATTTCACTTTGCATTTTATTCCTTTGTTTTGATAGCCTGATTTTTTGTCAGAATGAATCATTACTGGAAAAAAAATTAGCTGGAGGAATAGTCTCTTTAGGAATTTATGGAGATTTTGGCTATGTGATTGGTCCACAAAAAGATCACACTTATTATGATTTCATTTCTAAAGATTCAATCTATGATTTTGGTAGGCGAGATTTTACAAGTTACCCGCTGTATGCAAATTCTTTTTCAATGGCGTATGGGTATCTTCAAACCCAATTCGAAATTGAAAATAAATTAAAATTACGTATCGCCTTCCATGCAGGCCATATTGTAGATGCATTATATACAGAAGAGATGCAATCTATGAAATGGATTCGTGAAATGTCATTAACCTATTATTTTCACAAAAAAATATTCGCTGAAATCGGCATTTTCCCCTCGTATTATGGGGCAGAGATTGTTCTAAGTAAAGAAAACCTTCATGCAACTCGTGCGTATATAGCTGACTTTACCCCCGATTATGAGGCCGGCATTCGTTTGCACTTTAAAGCAACAGAAAAACTGACCTTCAGAGGCTTTCTGTTAAATGGGTGGCAGGAAATCAAAGATTTAAATGGTAAAAAAGCTATAGGCCTTGGATTAAATTTCAGTAATCCCAAAAAAATAAATTTTGATTGGCATCTTTATTTTGGAGATGAAAGTCCTCTAAATTCAACTATTAAAAAAACAAAATATCGCTTTTATAGCAATTCCTACGCCAAAATTTTCGTAGGAAAGCGGTTGATTTTTTTCCCAGTACTTGACTTTGTTCTTCAAGAAAATGGCTTTAATCATTCTGGGTTTGATTTTGTGGTTTCTCCTGCTGCGTCTGTTAGGTACAGAATTGGGAAAAATTATGGTTTCGCCGGCAGATATGAGTATTTATATAATCCAAATGATATTGTTCCAGAGTTAAAAACAAATAGCCCTAATGGATGGCAGTCACATAGTTTTACTGCCACTCTTGAATTTTCACCAATACCCCAAATTATTTTTCGTTTGGAAGGTCGATATGGCTTTAACAAAGACGCCGTATTCAGAAATTCTATAAATCAAAAGGTCAAAGAAGATTACTATGGGATTCTCTCTTTTGCTTTTCAATTATAATTCCAAATTTGAAATCAGCTTTTTTTTATGTCGCGAATCATACATTGTAAAGAACTCACTCCATTCCAACTGTTTTCTGACAATGAATAGGTCATTTCAAATGGCTTTCCGTTTTCTATCAACGGCAATAGGCCTGCCATTCCGAAGCCAATTGCGGCCATGAATTCCCCGTCAGCGTTGGGGGCGTCTAAAACAAACTTTAGGTGTTCGTCCTTAAGTACACGTATCGATTGAGGTTGAGCACGAACGACGCCCGTCCTGAATACCGGAGACAAGTTGGAGGGGCCGCAAGGTTCCATTCGTTCTAACACCTGAAAAAGGCGTCGGTTTATGACCTGCGGTGGCAATGGCGCGTCAATCAGAATGGCCGGCTGCTGGTCTTCTTGCCGAATGGTGCTAGAAACAACCTGTTCAAATGCCTCTTCAAATGCCGGTAGCTGTTCCGGCAGCAAACTTAATCCGGCCGCATGGGTATGGCCTCCGAACTTGGTCAACAGGTCTGAACATGCCAATAAGGCCTCATACACATCAAAGTTCCCGGATGTACGAGCTGAACCAGTTAACACTCCCATACTCTCTGTCAAAACAACCGTTGGGCGATAATACCTTTCCACCAATCTTGAGGCAACAATTCCAACTACCCCCTTGTGCCATGAAGGACTAAATACCACTGTTGAATTACGTTTTTGCCGTTCGGGATCGGCCAAAACCTCTAAGGCTTCGCGTGTAATCTGTTGGTCCAAGACGCGCCGGGCAGCATTGTGCTCCTGAATGGCCTGCCACCAAGTCTCTAATCGTTCTTCCCCTTCCTTCGCCGTAAGCAGTTCAATGGCTCCATGGGCATGTGAAATCCGGCCGGCCGCATTGATCCTAGGGCCCAAAATAAAGACAACATCCTCCACCTTAAATGGCTTATCCTTTCCCGACCGCTCTTTCATTATTTTGAATCCCGGAAGGGGTTGAGTATTGATTTGCTCCAACCCAAGAGCAGTAATGCACCGGTTTTCTCCTTGCATCTCAACAATGTCACAGCAGGTAGAAACGGCTGCGAACTGCAAGGCATCATTCCACCCGGCCTCTCCCAATCCTAGGGCATCATTTATTCCACAAAGCAATTTAAACCCGACTCCACAACCGCTCAGCTCTTTATAAGGATAGGGACAATCTGTTTGCTTTGGATTCAATATAGCCAAACTTGGGGGCAAAACCGTCCCTGGTCTATGGTGGTCACACACAATTACGGGTAAGCCCTTCAGTGCCGCGAGGGTAAGGGCAGCCTTATCCTTTATTCCACAATCGAGGGTTATTAACAGCTCAACACCATTGTCTAAAGCATCCTGAACTCCAATTTCAGAAACCCCATATCCTTCTTTGTATCTATCGGGAGTATAATAATCTACATTATCATAATTCAAGTGGTTTTTGAAATGCCAATACATCATAGATGCCGAGGTGGTACCGTCTACATCATAATCGCCATAAAAGCGAATTAGGCCTCCAGATTTCATCGTTTCTAAAACCTTTTCAACGGCCTTATCCATGTTTTTCATCAAGAGGGGTGGGTGTAGGCCCTCCTTTCCTGGATTAAAAAAGTGCTTCGCAGAATCAAAACTAGCTATGCCCCTTTGAAGCAATAATCTGGCAACGGTTGGGCTGCTTCGAATTGAGTTGGCCAAGGCCTCAATTTGATCATTGGAAGGGGCGGGAACTTCAATCCAGGTTTTTGCTGCCGTCATATCTGCAAATTAACGAAATTGAAAGGACTGTTGGGGACAATCTTAATCTGAAATTAAATCGATGCGGTGGCGTTGCATTCGAAACTGCTGCTCTTCGGTTGGCGCTCTTACATTCGGCATTAAATTCCAAGCCATTTAAATATCTACTTCAGAACGTAGATAGAGTTATTACAGAACAACGGAAGAAAAGATGTCAAAAATCCCAATACGGCTTGAATCTCAAATTTCCCGTACAATTCTCTTCACTTCCCTTGGCACCTTTTTTAGAAAGGTAGTTGTCTTTAAATGCCCGCCAATTTGATCGCAATGTATTGCGATTGAATGGGGATAAATATCATTCCTTTATTCCAACAGAATGAGTTCATAATTGTATCATCCTCGGCCTGCTTAAGGTCACAAACTAGAAACAGATAAAGCGGCCACTAGAGAAAAAGATAACGGCTTAGATACCTCAATGTAAATTACTAGGGTGTCGCTGCTAAATCAAACTCTTGATCCAATCCTCTTCAGGGCATTGCCCTTTGCGTGATGAAGGTCGGAAACCAGCAATAGAGAGAGCGGACATTAGGGAACAAGAAACCGACTTAGAAACCACAATGTAAATTACTACGGTGTCGCTGCTAAATCAAACTCTTGATCCGAGACTCTTCTGTTGGTGTCTTGCGATATCTTGGAATTGTAGAAAACGCCACTCGAGTTGCTTCCCCCCAGTAGGGGTGTTTGCGCATGACCCATAAACGCCCTATGCCCGCAATCGCTTCTAGTTCTTTGAAATTGCCTCTTTAATCTTCGTTTCAATCTCTTCGCACAACTCTGGATTGTCTTTCAATAGAGCTTTCACGGCTTCCCGGCCTTGCCCAAGTTGAGTCTCGTTGTATTTAAACCAAGAGCCCGACTTTTTCAACACATCAGTTTCAACTCCTATATCAATTAACTCGCCCAATTTGGAGATTCCTTCTCCAAAAATAATGTCGAACTCTGCTAATTTAAAGGGCGGAGCCATTTTATTCTTTACCACTTTCACTCTGCTTCGGTTTCCAACCATAACGTCTCCATCTTTTAATTGGCCAGTTCTTCGAATGTCCAATCGAACACTACAGTAAAACTTCAGGGCATTACCCCCTGTTGTTGTTTCGGGAGAGCCATACATTACCCCGATTTTTTCCCTCAACTGATTAATAAAAATACAGCAGCAGCCTGTTTTAGAAATAGTTGCAGTTAATTTTCTTAGGGCTTGACTCATTAGGCGTGCTTGCAAACCAACCTTGGAATCGCCCATTTCTCCCTCCAATTCTCCTTTGGGCACCAAGGCGGCCACAGAGTCAATCACAATAATATCAATTGCTCCGGAACGAATCAGATTGTCTGCAATTTCAAGCGCTTGCTCTCCATTGTCAGGTTGAGAAATCAAGAGATTCTCTGTATCAACCCCTAGCTTTTCGGCATAAAACCGATCAAATGCATGCTCTGCGTCAATGAATGCTGCTATTCCTCCTGCGCGCTGAGCCTCAGCAATAGCGTGCAAGGTCAAGGTGGTTTTGCCCGAAGACTCAGGGCCATAAATTTCGATGATTCTTCCTTTGGGATATCCGCCTACCCCCAAAGCCAAATCTAAGGTCAGCGACCCCGTAGATATTACCTCTGCCGCGTCTACAACAGAATCTCCCAAACGCATTATCGTGCCCTTGCCATAGGTCTTTTCAATGCGATCTAGCGTCATTTTTAACGCCTGCAACTTTTCTTTATTTTCAGCTTGTGCCATTTTTTTTGTCAATTTAGGCAACAAAGATACGCCTAGAACTTCCAAGCCGCAAGAAAAGTTATCAACAATTCGCCTTATGTGTTGATTTTCAGAACAATAAAATTGTCAAAAAACATGACAAGCGGCTGGGCGGTATTCATGATGGGGTTATGCTCGAACATTAGATTTCTCCTCTTTTGCCGGCAATCTGTTTCCAATGTTGTTTCCTAAAAGGCGCATTATACACCTTTTTCCATACACCTGGGCGATGCCTAGAAGCGGGCACGAACATCCGTCAAACTTTAGGCTCCAAACTTTGAGATCAAGGCATGTATGCCGGCAGAACACGAGAACTGATTAACGGTTTATCAGAGTCCCAATGCCTCGGCAATTTGAGCAGAATGGGCCTTCGTATTCACTTTTTCGAATACCTCGACAATGATTCCATTCTCATCAATTACAAACGTTTCTCTTGCCGTTCCCATGTATTTCCTTCCATACATACTTTTTTCCACCCAAGTACCATATAGTTCGTGTACTTGCTTGTCCGTATCGGCTACCAACGTAAAAGGGAGATTGTATTTTTCAATGAATTTTTGGTGAGATGAAGCAGAATCCGAACTAACCCCTACAACTTCGAATCCCTTGGCCTTCCAGTCCAAATAATTGTCCCGCAAATCACAAGACTCGGCCGTACAACCCGGCGTGTTGTCTTTGGGATAGAAGTACATTATAACTTTCTTCCCTTTAAGCGATTCGAGAGAAAAGGTTGCTCCTTTTTGATCTATGGAAGTAAACGTAGGAGCCTTATCTCCGGCTTTTAAATGTGACATATCTGTTATTTTTAATTTCTTAAATAACAATCAAAAAGAGGAAATGTTAGGGCTTCTCCCAAATAACCTTAAGAGTACATCGCACCGACATCATTTCCGGAAGGACCTCAAGAGGAAGTTCTTCATTCCCCGTTTCATTCAGAGGCTGTCCTTCAACAGGTATTGCAGGGAAGTCGGCCCAGCCCGGAAAATGAGCAAAAGTAGAACAACCTAGCACCTGTATGTTTTTAATTATCAAATTGGCCGCTATTGCTCCCCGTCCTTTCATGGCCTCTACCCAGGTTTGAGATTTTTGAAGTGCTGTTTGTTGCGCTTGTATCTCTGCGGCCGAGCGATCTGACAATGGAACAAGGCGCAATACATACACCCCGTTCAATCCTGAAATCATGGTTAAAACAGGGTCTAATTCCGCTGGGGCAACGGGAAAGCCAAAGGAACGATATAGCCGAATTTCACCGGGCTGAGACTGAATCCCCCGACTGTTCCCAAACATGGGCGGGCCATATGTACTAGAAAAGGATGTCGTGGACCCTTCCCCCATCTTTTTTGCAATTGCTTCTCCTTTCCTTTTAATTTCCTTTTCAGCATCTTTTGCTGTAGCCCCTTCTCCACTAATCCAGAGCTCCACTCGGAAAAAATTAGGGGGAGCATATCCCCATCCCTCTGTTTCGGTTTCAAAAACATCGGACGGACGTTGTTGGGCGCACAGAACTGCTGGCCCGAAAAAGAACAAGCTAACTAGGCAAAAGATATGTTTTTCCATGCGGTTCAGTCTACAATTTGTTGAAGTGGATTCTTAGAAAAATGGCGGCAACTAGCAAAAAGACCGCATCGGGCACATTCTGGCTTCCTTGCCTTACAAATGTAACGCCCATGTAAAATAAGCCAGTGATGAGCAATGTGAACCTCTTGCTTGGGTATGTGTTTCATCAGCGCCATCTCCACCTTCAACGGTGTATTTGACGATGCCGGAACCAGCCCTATTCGTCGTGAGACCCTATAAACATGGGTATCAACTGCCATGGCAGGCTGATTGTGCAATACACTCACAAGCACGTTGGCTGTTTTTCTTCCCACTCCGGGTAAGCGCACAAGTTCTTCAACTGTGGACGGTATCTGCCCTGAATACTCATCGCAAATCATCTTGGAAAGCCCTAGCAAATGAGCACTTTTATTATTCGGATAGCTAACCGACCGAATCAGTTGAAAAATTTCATCTTGCTGTGCCGATGCCATTGCCATTGCGTTGGGGAAAGCCTCAAAAAGCGCGGGGGTAATCTGATTAACCCGCTTATCTGTACACTGCGCCGATAACACCACCGCAACAAGCAATTCAAAATCGCTCTTATACTGCAATTCGGTTTCTGCAAAAGGCATCTGTGTGCGAAACCAGTTCAAAACCGTATTAAATCGTTCTTTCTGTGTCATGGCCCAACCTCAAAGGTACGGAAAGGCAGGAATTGAAATTACAAAGAAAAAACGCATTTGCCCTTGACAAGGCGAAATAAGTTCGGTATCTTCGTAGTTCACTGGTGAAACGTTCTTTTTTGCTTCGTCACGTATTGGGGTGGCGAAGAACACTTCGGGTTTGTTTTTGATGTGAAGTCTGTTTTTGAATTTTGGT